>NZ_LKIR01000099.1:538-7543 GCF_001462205.1 Haloparvum sedimenti | reverse complement strand
GCGGGAGATTTTCGTAGGCACAACTTCGACTCTCCCGCTTCAACTCCCTTACTCTGACGACCTGATCCGACGCTATCTAGCGATTAAACACGGCCTTCCGTCCCTACGTCGGACTCGTCGACGGAGTGGTCGCCTGATGGACGTGCTGCTTCAGTACGTCATCGCGGTCGCGGCGGCCGTGACGGCAACCGCGGCCGTCGGTACGGCAACCGCGGCCTACGCGACCTATCGCGTCGTAAGACGGCACGAGCGCGCTCTCTTTGGCGAGGAGGCCATCGACGCGTGGGACGGCCTCATCGAGATGGTCGGCGAACACCGAGCTGTCCTTCGGCAGAAAGGCTACCTGTGATACCCTTCAACCCGGTGGTCGCGGTCGCGAGAAAGCAGCTCGAAACGGACTAACGGGAACGGCCGGGCGACCGGCACGGCCCGTTGATTCTCCTCAAAACGTCTCGCGGTACTTCCAGATATCCGGGTCGGCACAGCGCGGCTTGACTCGGTAGACGGTTCCGCGACCGTCGCGCGCCGTCCCCGGTTGTGCGTTCTGCTGGGCGACGTAGCCCTTCCGGCGCAGGTCGATGAGCACCGCGTGGAGTTCGTCGCGCGGCGCGGAGAGACGCTGCGCGAGTTCGCTCCCCCGGATACGTGGATGGACGATCAGCGATTCGTTCGCCACTGCGAGCATCGCCTCGTACTGCTTCCGGAGGTCGTCACGCTGCGGGAGGAAGTGGCGGTCGCCCGTCTCCGGCGCGTTGTTCTCGACGAACTCCCGGAGGGCCTCGCTCCGGTTGCTGTAGCCGAGATCGTCGAGCACCGCGTCGAAGCGTTCGACCGCGTCAGCGTCGGCCTTGAACGTCACCGTCTTCTGCCGGTCGCCGCCCGCGAGTTGGTTTCCGGTGCTCATCGACGGCCTCCGTAATATCCGATATTCTCGGTCGTATTACCGACGCCGTGTTGCGATTTCCCCGCCGATACAGTGGGAGTATTACGACCCCCCGCGGGGGCTGAGCCGCTCTCGTGCGCGCTCGCGCTTTCCGCGTACGCGCGGCTCACCGTCGACCACCTCCAACGACGCGGCCGCCGTCCGCCATCGCCGCCTCGATGTGAGCGTCGGCGCGGGCGACCGCCGCGTCCCCAGCGTCGTAGACGCGGACGGGCTCGCCGTCGTCACCTTCGATCGCACCGAAGGCCGCCTTGCGGACCGTGCAGAGGTGCGCGCACGGCTCGTCCGGATCGTTGTACTTCCGGGCAGGGCAACGCTCCTTCCCGTCGTCCATGAGCGCCATGCAGGCGCCCGTGAGGCCGCCGTGGTCGCGTTCGAGGCGCACCTCGTGCGTGTGCTCGCCGTCGGGGAGAAGGACGTGCCAGCGGTTCCACGCGACGCGCTCGATGAGCGCCGCGGTCGGGTCGGCACGCTCCCAGCTTGCACTTCCGACGTCGCGCCTGCCCTCGAAGTCGAGCACCTCAGGCATCGGCTGCACCTCCCGAGGCGTTGGCCTTGCCGGTCCGCTCGCGGTGCTCACAGATCGGGCAGTACTGGTGCGGAACGTCGTAGCTCCGATCCGTGACGAGGGTCACGGACGGGTGAACTCCACACCGGCGAGTCACGCCATCTCACCCCGGTTAACGGCGTCGCTGGCCGGCTTTACATCAGTTCCTTTATAAAGGGCATGGGACCGCTGAGAGTCGAACTCAGGTCCTACCGACCCCATCGGCAGAGGATACCACTACCCCACGGTCCCGAACTACACCCGAAGCAACGAGAGTCCCGTAATTAAGAACTTCGCTTCGCGCGCCCCGTGTCTCACGGTGTCGTCCGGCAGTGTCGGGCCGTAGTCGCCCGGTTCAGTCCTCGTTCGCGTCCCGGGGGACGACGAGGTCGCCGTCGTCGCGGACCGCGAGGCTCGCCACCGCGTCACCCTCGTAGGCGGCCAGTCCCTCGGCGCGGCCGAGGACGTAGCCGTCGCGGTCGACGGTCACCTCGGCGCGCGGCTCCCCGGTGGGGGAGACCACGTCGGCGACCGTATCGCCGGCCGCGACCGCGTCCCCGGCCGCGACGCGGTGACGGATCAGGCCCGCGGTCTCGGTGCGCGGGCCGCGGAAGCGCCGGACGGGGAAGTCGACGGGCGCGTCGGGGACGCCCTCGCCGGGCGCCGGGAGGTCGTCGGGCACGTCCGCGGCGTCCAGCAGGCCGAACTCGGCCGCGACGGCGTACACGCCCGCGACGCCCGCGGCGCGGGTGTCCTCCTCGACGACGCTGTGAGCGCCCAACTCGACGGTGATCGCGGGCACGCCGCCGGTGTTGAGCGCCGCGCCGGCGGTCGAGCGCTGGAGGCGCTGGTCGAGGTACTCCTCCGCGGGGTACTCCGTCAGGACCGGGAAGCCGAAGGCGTCCGCGAGGCGGTCGAGGTCGGCGGCGAGCGTCTCGGCCTCCGCCTCGGTCCGGCGCTCGCCGTAGAGGACGCGGTCGCGGATGGTGAACGGGACCGATCCGACGCCCGCGGTGTGGAGGTCGATCAGCGCGTCCGCGGCGACTTCGGGGCTGGCGTCCACGCTGAGGTCGTCACCGACCTCCGTTCCTTCGTCGTCGTTCTCCGCCTCTCCGTCGTCCCCGCCCGGCGCGGGCTCGCCGACGATCGCCTCGTAGAGCCGGCGGTCGATCCGCTCCTGAACCTCCGGCGGTCGGCTCGCGTCCCGCTCCGCGTCGGGGAAGTGTCTGTTCGGGTCGTCGTCGCCGTAGTAGGTGTGGCGGGCGTTGCGCCGGAGGCCGGCCGGAGAGGCGACCGGCACGCAGACGACCGCGCCCGCGAGCCGCTCGGGCAGGTCCTCGCGCATCGCGTCCTGCGCGACCGCGACGCCGGTCGCCTCGTCGCCGTGGACGCCGCCGGTGAGCCACAGCGTCGGGCCGTCGTCGACGCCGTTCGCGATCAGGACCGGGAGGCGCTCGGCGCCGCCGGTCGGGAGGTCCGTCACGTCGAGCCAGCCGCGGGCGAGTTCGCCCGGGGCCGCCTCCGCCGTTCCGAGGTGCATGCGTGGCCGTGTCGCGGCCGGGACAAAAGGCTCCGCGTCGCGGTCCGGCGCGGGGGGTTCCGCGATTCGAGAGGATCCCGCGGCGATGCGGCTGCGGGCCTGCAGACGGCCGGCTTACAACAGGACGCGTTCGAGGTCGACGGCGGTCCCCGAGTCCGCCTCGGGGTTCCCGACCAGCCGGCCGAGACAGACCGCGCTCCCGTTGGGGGCGAAGCAGGCGACGAGGGGGGCCTCGTCGGCGTCCGCGGAGAGGTCGGCGGGCGCGGCGAGCACGCCGGGGGCGTACACCGGTGCGCCGTGTGCCACCTCGCGGGCCGCGGAGGCGGCGACCTCCACGCGCGGGAGGTGCGTCAGCGCGTCCTCGGCGGGACGGACGACCTCGCGGAGGAAGTCGGCGTCGCCCTCGCGGGCCCACGCCAGCGCGTCCGTCAGGTCCTGGAGGGTGTGGAGGTCGCGGTCGTCGAAGGGGTCCGTGGCCGTCCGGCGGAGGTGGCCCATGTGCGCGCCGGTCCCGGCCGCCAGTCCGATGTCGTGGCACAGTTTGCGGACGTAAGTGCCCGACTCACACCGGATCCGGATCAGCGCCTGCCGCTCCCGGACCTCGAGCACGTCGAGGTCGTGGATCGTTCGGGTGCGGAGCCGGCGGGTCACCGCGCTCTTGCGCGGCGGCTTCTGGTAGATCTCGCCTTCGAACTCCGCGGCGACGGTGCGCAGGTCCGCGGGCGCGGGCTTGTGCAGTTCCAGCACGGAGACGTACTCCTTGGTCCCCTCCAGAAACACCTGGGCGGCGCGGGTCGCGGTCCCCGTGAGGGTGGGCAGGCAGCCCGTCACCTTCGGGTCGAGCGTCCCCGAATGCGCGACGCCGTCGATCAGGGGGGCCTCGGGGTCCAGCTCCGCGAGCGCCTCGTTGATCAGGCGCTTGACCCACGCGGAGACCTGGTGGGAGGAGGGGCCGGCGGGCTTGTCGAGGTTGACGACGCCGAAGCGCAACAGCGCGGCCGGCGAGCGCTCCTCGGGCGCGGCGCGGAGGGGATCGCCGTCGGCGCCGCCGGCCGCGGAAGCGGCGTCGACGTCGTCGGTGTCTGTGTCCGTCACGGTGGGTTGTGGGGAGTGGGGCGGCGGGGGTTAAAAGTCGTACTCGACGCCCTCGACGGGGTGCTTCCCCTCGTCGTGGGCTGGGTCGTACGCCTCGACGGTCGCCACGAGCGCGTCGAGGAACTTCTCGGGGCCCCAGCGCGCGGTGTTGTAGACGCAGTCGTAGATGGAGAGATCCTCGATGGGGATGTTGTAGTACTCCAGGTAGCGCTTCGCCTCCGAGGCCTCGCGGCGCTGTGTTTCCTCGAGGGCCTGCTCGACGGTCTTGCCCTCGCGCTCCGCGATGCGCTCGGCACGCACCTGCACCGGGGCGTCGAACCAGATCCGGAGGTCAGCGTGGTCCCCCGCGAGCCAGCCGGCGAGCCGCGACTCCAGCACCACGTCGTCCCGCTCCGTCGCGACCTCGTAGAGCCGGCGGTCGAGGTCGCGGTCGATCCCCGGGTCGTCCTCGGCGTGCTCGTTGAACTCGACCGGCGTCATGTCGTGCTCGGCGGCCATCTCGCGGAAGATGTCGCCGCCGCTCACGTGGTCGAGGCCGAGCGCGTCCGCGAGCCCCTTCGCGTTCGTGCTCTTCCCACTCCCCGGCGGGCCGGAGACTGTCAGCAACATATCCTCACTCCGCGTGTCCGACTCAAAACGGTTGCCGTTCGCGGGCCGGGTGCGAGGCCGTGACGTGGCGGTTTCGGCGACCGCGGACGCGACCTCGCCCCGCGACCACCGCGTTTTTCTCGGCCGGCCGCGAACGGTCGCCAGTGTCCGACCCCGTCACCACCGGCTGCGATCCCGTCGACGACCTGCTCGGCGGCGGCTTCGAGCGCGGCGTCGTCACCCAGTTGTACGGCCCGCCGGCGGCCGGCAAGACGAACCTCGCGCTCGCGGCGGCGGTCGAGGTCGCGGCCGGCGGCGGGCGCGTTCTCTACATCGACACCGAGGGACTCTCCATCGACCGCTTCAGGCAGATGGTCGAACATCGGTGTGAGAAACCGGTCGAGGAGGTCGCCTCGCGGCTGATCATCACCGAGGCGTACGACTTCGAGGACCAGGCCGAGGCGGTCCGCGACGCCGCGGAGTTCGCCGAGGAGGTCGACCTGATCGTGCTCGACTCCGCGACCGGCTTCTACCGCATCGAGCGCGCGGGCGACGCGCACGGCGGCGACTCGCTCCGACAGGTGGCCAAACAGGTGACCCACCTGCTGTCGCTGGCGCGCCGCCACGACCTCGCGGTCGTCCTCACCAATCAGGTGTTCTCGGACCCGGACTCCGACCGCACGCGGCCGCTCGGGGGCAATACGCTCGAACACTGGACGGGCGCGATCCTCCGCGTCGATCGGTTCCGCGGTGGCAACCGCCGGGCCACCCTGGAGAAACACCGCTCGAAGGCGGCCGGCGACAAGGCCACGTTCCGGATCACGGACGCGGGCGTCGAGGGGACCGACGAGTTCTCGGCCTGAGGCGCGGTCGAGCGAGCCGACCGGAATCGCGGTTCAAAAAAAGCCGTATCGCGCGTGCCGAGCGCGCCGCGCCGGGCAGTCGAACCGTCGCTACAGCTCGCCCAGCTTGCGGAGCAGCTGGCCGCGGTACTGCTCGTCGGCGTTGATCCCCTTCAGCTCGAGGACGTTGCGCTCCAGCTTGTCGAGCGCGACGTGGAAGGCGTGCTCGGCGCCGTACCCCTCGCCGGTGCCGGCGACCTGCCCCTCGCTGGTGCGGAGGCGGATCTGGGTCTGAATCAGGGGCGTGCCGCGGAGCTTCTCCTTGTGCTGGTGGAGGCGGACGTGCGCGTGGAACACCTGCATCGCGCCGTACTTGTCGGCGACCTGCTCGATGGCGTCGACGACGTGCTCGCGGGAGATGTTGTCGAGCAGGTTGATGTTCGTGATCTGGACGTCCATCGACTGCTCCTCCGTGAACGTGAGCGAGCGGAGGATGTCCGTCTTGGTGATGACGCCCGAGACGGCCTCCTCGGAGGCGGTCGGCGTGACGACGAGCCCCGAGACCTCGTTGTCGAACATGCGCTCCAGCGCCGCCTTCGTCGTCTCGCCGGGCTGGGCGGTGAGGACCGGGCTCGACATCACGTCGTAAACGGGGAGGTCGAGCATCCGGTCGATGTCGCCCGCGCGGTCGCCGCTCCCCTGCCGCTCCTGGTCGCGGACGACGAAGTCGACGATGTCGTTGGTGGTCACGACGCCGGCCAGCAGGTCGTCCTCGTCGACGACCGGGAGCCGGGAGACGCTGTGTTTGCGGAGGCGGTTGATCGCCTGCCCGACGTGTTCCTTCTCGCCGATGGTCACCACGTCGTCGGTGTACACCTGCTCGACGGTGTTGGCGTCGAAGCTGTCGATGACGGCCGCCAGAATGCCGTCCACGGTGACGATGCCGAACAGCTTCTCCCCCTCGTAGACGGGCGCGGCCTTGACGTTCCCCTCCAGCAGGAGCCGTGCCGCCTCGCGGATGTCCTCGTGGCGGTCGATCTCCGGCGCGGGGGTCATCACCGCCGACACCTTCGTGTCGTCCTCCATCCGGGACCGCATCAGCTGCTTTTCCCCGACGACGCCGGCGTACTCGCCGCCCTCGGTCACGATGATCCCCTTCGGGTTCTCGCGCTCGAAGATGGAGCGGACCTTGGCCAACCGTTCGTCGGCCTCGACCTCGACGTACTCCGGCACTGCGATATCGGCAATGTTCATGGTCCAACTGAGACCTACGCCGGGACAGGTATTGAAAGTGGGGGCATTCGGAGTCGCTCCGCGGACCGCCCTCGACACGGCGAGAACCGACTCACGCTCGCGCCGCGGGGTCGGCCTACTCCGCGGTCGACCGCGCGATGTAGACGTCGTAGGTGTCGTCCGCGGCGACGGTCGGGCCCACGTCCGCGACCGAGGA
>NZ_LKIR01000099.1:281-528 GCF_001462205.1 Haloparvum sedimenti | reverse complement strand
GGATCCGGTCGCGGGCGTACGCCTCGTTGTTCTTCGGGATCACCGCGAACGCCAGCACCGGCTCCCCCGTCGCCGCTCCCAGCGTCGCGGCCCGACGTAGCGCCATCCGGGAGAGATCTCCGCCGTCAAACGGCACGAAGTGCGTCATGGGGAACACGTCGCCCGGCGGCCGCATTAGGACTTGTGCCGCGGCGAGAGCGGGGCTACCGGGAAGGGCGCCGCTCTCCGGGCGTGGGTCGCGAGAAAA
>NZ_LKIR01000099.1:0-271 GCF_001462205.1 Haloparvum sedimenti | reverse complement strand
GACGATGTGGCCGGCGTTCTCGCTGCCGATGAACACGACCGAGGCACCCTCCCCCTCGGCGCGTTCGCGGATCGCGGTGGCGATCCGGCCGCTCCGGGCGTGTTTGCCCACGACCTCGTGGTCGAACGCCGCGTCCGGCGCGATCGACGTGACCGCGCCCCGGAGCCGCTCCAGGATCCGGTCGCGGGCGTACGCCTCGTTGTTCTTCGGGATCACCGCGAACGCCAGCACCGGCTCCCCCGTCGCCGCTCCCAGCGTCGCGGCCCGACGT
>NZ_LKIR01000098.1 GCF_001462205.1 Haloparvum sedimenti | reverse complement strand
CTACCTGTGCTGCAAATAGTGTTCGATCACGTATGCTTGCTCGGCGACTGCGCGTTCGTCGCGCGACCGCACACGGCCGCTGGAACCGCAAAAGCCGCCGCCGATGGTATCGAACTCACCGACGCATTGGAGAAACGCGACCTCGAAACCGCGCTCAGGAACTGGGAAGAAAACCGACTCGATACCGGCCGCCGGCTCGTTGCCGAGGGCCAGCGGATGGGCGAAAACTACATGAACTGAGCGATTCGGCGTACGCTAGGGATACTTGAAAATCATCCTGAGTTTTCATTCCTCGACGCTGAATCCGCGCTCTTCTAACAGTTCGGGCAGGCGGTCGCGGTGGTCGCCCTGTAGTTCGATGCGGTCGTCATCGACCGTGCCGCCGGTGGCGAGTTGGCTCTTGAGTTCCGAGGCGAGTTCCGAGACGTCGATCCCTGACGGGTCGAGACCCTCAACGATGGTGACGGCCTTGCCGTACCGTCGTTCGTCCGTCCGAATCGAGACGCGCTGAGAAGTCCGAGCGAGGTCGTCCTCTATGTCGAGTTCGTCGGGCAGGCCGGTGATAGAACTGAAATCGTCCTGTGGCACGGTTCTGTATAGGCACTCGGCGCGTAAAACGCTGCGGGCGCTACTCGCGCTCGGGGAGTTGTGATTCGTCGAGGAAGAACGGGCCAATCGTCAGCGTCCGGTTCACGACGGTGAGCAACCGCAGCAGGTAGGAAAGCAGTAGCGCGAACGGGACCAGCGAGAGTACGAACACGACGCCCACGAACAGAAAGCTCGTACGGATTCCGACCACATCGGTGACCCCGAACAGCCAGTCGGACACGGCGGTCGGGTCGAACAGGACCATCATGTACGCCGTGAGCGCGATTGCGGGCAACGCGGCGTACAACACGGCGCGCCCGACGCCCACGAGTTCGCGCTGGAAATAGAGCGACTTAGCTCTGTTGAAATCCTCAGAGGGTTACAGGTTCGCCCGGTAGTTTGACCGAATGCAGGCTCTCCCAAAGTCGCGGTTACTCCGGTTTGTTGAACAG
>NZ_LKIR01000097.1 GCF_001462205.1 Haloparvum sedimenti | reverse complement strand
CGCGACCTCCTCGAACGGGCCCGCGAGCAGGGCTACACGCTCGAAGAGATCGCAGAGGACACCAACCGCTTCGACGACCTCCAGTCACTCGTCGAAGAGCAGCAGAACCAGCCTACGGCTGGAGACGCCACCGATGATTAACCCGCTATGTCACAGGACCAGACTCCCTCCGACCCTGAGCGTAGCGTCGAAAACCAGTCACCGCTGACCGGGAAGATTCCTCGGCAGGCAGCGCTCACCGTCGTCCTCCTGAGCCTGTTCGCTGTCCAGCCGGTCGCCGCCCAGAGTAATGCGGTCTGTAGCGCAGACAACCTCCCGAGTATGATTGAGGGATTCTTCCAGCTGACCACTGCGCTGGGGATCGTCGGCCTCGCCATCGTCTGGCAGGCTGACTCCCTCATCGAGATGTTCACCCTCAATCCCGAGCAGAAGAAGGGCCTCAAGCGCCACAAGCGGTCAGCGATGAAGTCCGCGGTCGTCCTCGTCGTGCTCGGCCCCCTGTACACCGTCGCCGGGTCGATGATGGGCCTCCCGCTGGCGCAGTGCGTCGACCTCGTCCCCTGGTAACCACCCCACAGTCCCCGTTGCGAGCCCTATGAACCATCGAGAGCTCTCCGTGCTCATGGCCGGCTTGCTCGCGACGAGCCTAGTCACGGGTATTGTCGCCGCTGACCCGCCGCGACCGGGTACGGAGGGGAACGGGCTCACGGAAAACGAGTCGGCAACGCTGTGGTCACGTGATGCGGACAACTACATCAGCCAAGAGGAGTACCGCCAGCGCTACGGCGAGGACCGCTCCGCTGTCCATCAGGTCGCGAACGGGACGGACATTACGTTCAAACGGCCGCCCGCGACAGCGGCGACGTGGACGCGGAACGACTTCGAGGACCTCGACGCCGGCGGCCCAGATACGTCCGTACATCCACCGCACGCAGACCTCGAGGACGGCGTCTTCATCGAGGATGCTCACGCGACGATCTTCGCGGTCCAGCCCTCTACTCGTGGACACCTCGAGTCCGGTGAAACCCCACTCTACATCGCACCGAATGGGACGATGCGCGG
>NZ_LKIR01000096.1 GCF_001462205.1 Haloparvum sedimenti | reverse complement strand
CCCGTGAGAGGGGCGCAGGGCGCGTGATGAGAGCGTCGTCGCGATAGTTGAGTCCGATTTCGAGGTGACCCAAAATGAAAGATCCAGAATCCAGCACCGTGTTCGCTGGCGTCGACGGACGAACCGACACAGAACTACCCGAGTGGTACCGCCAGAAGAAGAGGGTCAACGATCCAGAGTCCTTCGCCGAAGCGGTTCGCGACCTCCCGCAGGCCGTCGAGACGACCGTGGCCTATCAAAACCCCTACACCGACGAGTGGGTCGAGACGGAGCGCTTCAACGCCCTCGTCGAGCCGGGTCGGGCTCGCGACCAAGCGACGGAGAGCGAGCCTGAAACTGACCCCCTCTTTCACGTCCCGACAGACAGTTACTCGATCATCAATCCGGCCGATGTCTACCAGCCCCTCGAGGACGTCCTTCGCGAGGAGACCATCGAAGACACGTCGCTCGGGGACGTGATGTTCGGCGAGATTCGACGCTACCGGGGCGGTGGCGAGGTCCACATGGACGTGATGTTCGACGGCCTCGAGGTACGCCTCCCGGGCCGCTCGGACCCGATCACGATGGGCGTGACCTCCGGCTACGACTTCTTCGGTGAGCACGCCGTCTACGTGGAGGGATTCGCTCAGGACGGGTACTGCTCGAATTCGATGCGCTCGCTCACCGATAAGGAAGTCATCAAGCACGTCGGGGACATCCGGAACTTCCGGACCTGGTGGGAGGAGCTTCTCGCCCAGGTCGAACTCGTCGCCGACGACCTCTTCGGGTTCATCCGAGATGCGCAGGACATCGACCTCGACTTTTCGGACCTGCCGTTCACCGTCACCGAGTTCTACAGCCTGCTGGGCTTCCCGGACTACCTGGCCGAGCGCGCTGCGAGCGATGCGGAGGCCAACGCGGCCTCACCGATCGAGATCGATATGTGGACGCTCCATTCCGGCGCGACGTACGCACTCACTCACTTCTTCCAGGGCAAGGAGGGCGCGTCGCTGGACGGCTACGTTCGTACGGCCAACGACATCCTGTTCAACCCGGAGGGCACCATCGAGCGCGTCGAACGCGCTTACGAGGAGCAGCTGGAGACAGACGGCGATGACGGGTCCCAGGCGTCACTCGCCGGCGAGCGGGCGCTCGCGAGCATCGAGCGCGTCAACGATGATCTGCAGGAGAAGATCGACCAGTTCGAGGAGCGGGAGGACGCGCTCCGTGAGCGGTTCCAGGACGCAATGAGCTGAAAATCGGAGCGGCGTTCACTGAAACGATCCTCAAATAACAGATTATGTGAGCGGTTCCGGTTCCTCATTATATTCGACTACTAATTCGACATCCTCAGGACCGAGTTCATCGCGTTCCGCTTCCAGCGTCTCAAGAGCGTCTTTAACAGGGAAGAAATCCGGCTTCTCGAGCGCATCTTCTGTCGCCCAGGCGTATCGAATCGTTTGCTCGGAATCGATGAGGAACACGGCACGCTGCGGGACGCGCTCGTGGTTCTCCCATCCGTCATAACAGACATCATACGACTCGGCAACCCGCCCGGAACTATCACTAAGTAACGGGAAATTGAGGCCGTATTCCTCGGCGAATGCTCGGTGGGCGTAGACGCTGTCACCAGAAATTGCCCAGACATCAAGCGCCGGCGTCAGCTGAAACCACTCTGCATCGCGAATCGCACACAGTTCGTTTGTACAAACAGGACTGAAATCAAACGGGTAAAATACCAGCAACGCAGCCCGATTATTGGCAGTTGTCTCATCCAAGCTGTACTCGGTTTGTTCTCCGTCACGGAGACCTGGAAGAGTAAACGACGGTGCAGACGCTCCCTGGTTTATCATGTGTCACAGTAGCACACGAAGAAAGGATAGTCTTGGGGCTAACACCCCCACCTGAATGGAGGAGCCTCAGATGTGGGATGAAATTCACTGGAGTCCGTACGTCAGGAGTTCGCCGTCGCCCACTCAAGAAGGGGTTCTAATCTCGAACAAATCTCATCCCCCTCGTCAGTTAGCGCGTATTCGACGCGTGGCGGAATTTCGTTGTACTGCGTCCGTGAGACGAGTCCTGCCTCCTCGAACTCAGTGAGGCGTTTCGAGATCGTCGACGTGCTCGCAGTCGGAAGATGATCTTCGATTTCCGCGAACCGCAGTGAGTCGTGTGCGCCGATGATGCTGACGAGTTGCATCGCGTATTTTCGGCTCAACGTGTCGATAACTCCTGTGAGCGGGCAGTAGCACGTCCCCTCAACATCACACGTGGGCGCCGATGAAGTAGTATCTGCCATAGCTTCGTGGCCTCCAACCTACTCCATAGCTTCGGACTCTGGAGTATAAGAACTTCCCATCGTAAAGTATCAGTATAGATGACTCACACCTCCGACTATGATCTC
>NZ_LKIR01000095.1 GCF_001462205.1 Haloparvum sedimenti | reverse complement strand
CGCATACTCGTTGAAGACGCCACCGAGGCAAAGGCATTCCGTTCACTCGGTTGCTTCAGCGGCGATAATGTAGAACTCATGGGATTTCAACAGAGCCTTAGATTTAGGAGTCCACCAATAACCTTCGAACTCTTTTTGTTCAAACATTAGATGCGTGTCTGTGTTGGGAGATAACAAAGTTGTCGGCGTAGCTTAGTTTACAGATTCAGTGACCGGAAATTCAGCTTGCGAGAATTGGAAGGAGTGATTCAGTCATGTCGCATACAGCCTCTGAGTGGGTCACGGTGTTTGTGACACGAACAGAGTAGTTCGTTCAGGCCGTGCTGCATACACAGCGCGTATCGGTCACTGGTCGGTCGTCATTTGGCGCGGGAACGGAGTGATAGATACAGAGGATGTAGTCAACAGAATGGCAGCTTCAGAGGAATAGTCACCAGTTAGTTGGCCCTGACTCACATGCACGGGATAACGGAACGCCATACGTCCGAACGCCGGTAGCCGTCTCCCGCTTGCCGCTGATAAATTTATAATGCTACAGATTGTCACCCATATTCGAGGAGAGACATTCTGGTACCACCATTTCATCTTAGTCCGGGATCGCGGATTATTCAGATCCGACGAGCGGACCCGACTCCGAATATAGTCGAACCACAGCAGTTGCTGTCTAGAGGGTATTCATGAGCGACGAATCCGAGGACTCGCCACCAGTCGTCCGATCCCAGGACCGGGCTGCTTCCGGCGTCCCGGCAACGGGCTGGGCACTCGGCGATCGCTTCTCATGGAATGAAATCCATCAACGGCTGCTCGCGTCCGCCGACGAGGAAATCGCCAGCACGCTCTCGGAACTGTTTTTCAGCGGTTTCACCGCCGGCTTCGCGATCGTCTTGACGTTCATCGGCTACACGGTCGGGACCGCGACGTTCCCAAACAATAGATTCCTCGCCGCAGTGCTGTATCCGATCGGGTTCATGTACATCATTCTCGGACGGTACGAACTGTACACCGAGACCACTCTCCCACCGGTCAAGCTGGTGCTGACCCGGTTGGCCAGTCTCCCCTTGCTGTTACGCATGTGGAGCGTTGTCCTGCTGGCGAATGTCATCGGTGCCGCGTTCGGCGCGTTCATCCTCGCAAACACGCACGTACTTACGCCGGCAGAGATGGAGGTCGGAGCCGAATTCCTCCAGCACGGCCTCGAACTGGGCTGGTGGGACCTGTTCTTCAAGGCCCTGTTCGCGGGGTGGCTCGTTGCTGGCGTGGTGTGGCTCCATACGGCTGCGCGAGACACGATCTCGCGTGTCGTAATCACCTATCTCGTCTTCTACACGATTCCCGTCCTCGGCCTGTACCACGTCGTGAGTTCGGGCGCTGAAGCACTCTTCGTCGTGTTTCTCAAGACGCCGAGTCCGGGAGTACTCACCCTGATTTATGAGTTCTGGCTTCCGATCCTGCTTGGCAACACGACTGGTGGCGTCGTATTGGTCGCGCTCGCGAGCTACGCGCAAGCCGTGAGACGCCGGTATCCGGAGATTCGGGTTCTGTCGAGCCGGGAGATGCTGTTCAGTTTGAAAGGCGGTCGCCCGTTCGAAACGCCCAGACCGGGCATCCAGTTACCGGAAAACGGTGGTGGAACCGAGGAGGAATCCGACACAACTAGGTGACGTTGTACTGTAGACAACCTGCAACTCCCCATTATGTGGGGTGGTGCTAAATATGCGTCCCGTATTCAGCAGGGAGATTCTAACAGCTGCCGCTCAGTTCTGAGCACCGAACATAGACACACGCTCTCTATTGAACGTTTAGAGTGCTTTTTCGATGTTGTGAGTGAGACAGCCGACAACGAGTTCACGAAACTGCTTCCACCAGCGCCGTGAGCGGATGAATGCGCCATATGTGTGTACCGTCGTTTTGAGAACTTCGAAGCGTAGCGAGCGACAGCTCGACGAGCCAAGTGAAATGCCTGCTCAACGAACTGGAGTAACCGCGATTTTGGGAGGGCTTTCATCCGGTCAGACTACCGGGCGAACCTGGAACTCTCTGAGGAATTCAACGGAGCCATAGCATCTGAAATAGAGGGTAAATAGCTATTTATAAAATATCCTTCAGGGGATGTTTTGATCAGTCGTTCGCCAGAGCAGTATTCCCCCATCTGAGTCACGGAAATTGCTCACCGTTGGCCAAGAATTGTATCGGGGGTTGCAGCGCCGATCATGCAGAAGTTGGCGCTCATACTGATGGCTCTGAGGGCCACTGCGTTCGTCATACGGAATGTTGTCGGAGCAGCGACGGACAGCGCTATTCTCTGTATTCCACGAATAGGCGGTGAGCACGACCAAACGTAAATGGGAGGAGCTCCGATGTAATCGACCTACGACGCCTTCTGGGGGGTGTTTTACCTAGTATCGCGGCCAACGTCTACAGGTTATGGTCGCCACGGAATCGGTTGTCTCGTTGCTGGTCATCTTTGCACTGTCACTGCTAATCGTCCGGATCGGATCAATCGCACTTCGGATGACGGGGCTCTCTCCGGATGTCGCCTCGTTTCAATCGACGTCGGCGTTCTCCGGTGCGGGATATACGACAGAAGAGGCGGAACAGACAGTGACGACACCGGAACGGCGGAAAATCATCAAGGCACTCATCCGGCTCGGGAGCGTGGGGTTAGTAAGCGTCATCGCGTCACTTGTCCTCTCGTTCACCGATGCTCAGGGGGGAAATGCTCTCAACCTCGTCTACATCCTTACCGGGGTCATTCTACTCGTCCTCGCCGCGCGTAGCGAGTGGTTGAACCGATTGCTGACTCCGCTCATCGAATGGTCACTCGAACGGACGACGGATCTCGAACTTCGAGATTATACAGAAATGCTCGGTCTCCAGCAAGAGTACCGGGTTGCGGAAATCGACGTAGAGGAGGACGACTGGCTCGCCTACGAAACACCTGATTCGTGTGACCTCAACGATGAAGGTGTCCTCCTGCTCGGCATCTTACGGGAGGGGGCGTACATTGGAGCGCCCGGTCCAGACACCGAGATCGAGCCCGGGGACACGGTCATTCTCTACGGAAAGGAAGATCGATTGATGGAGCTCTCAGAGCGCGTCGCGGGGAACGAGGCAGCCCACCAAGAGGCCATCGAAGACCACGAAGAAGAGTTGGAAGAGCAGGAGCGACGGACGAACGGCTGATTATCCCCGAGCCCCCTTCCTGTGTCCTCGCTACCGTTGATCACCCGCGTCATCCGTGATTCAATCGATTGGGATCTCCCTTCGACATAACGCTGATCGACTGATTGCCTCCTCCAAACCGGACTCCACCCACGGAGACGAGTCGTTCCTTATCTCTACACTCCACGAAGGGAGCACTATGCCG
>NZ_LKIR01000094.1 GCF_001462205.1 Haloparvum sedimenti | reverse complement strand
GAAGCGGGAGATTTGCGTCATAGACAACCGCATTCTCTCGCTTCAACTCCTTTGATTTAGCGGCCTACCTCGCTGCTGTATGGCGATTCAACACAGCCATCTCAAGCAACCATGGTTTCTCAAATATATCCGATTCGTCTTCGCTATCCTCTTCGTCGACATTTAGTATCTCGTCGACGGTTGTTTGCGTGGAATCATTGTTTGGCATAAGCGGACCAATTCGCCCCATTCACATATAGGTTGTCCACCCTCGGTGTGATTGATTCACGTCTATTCACACTCCGGGGGGTGTTCCAGAGAGCAGGACCCCCCCAGAGTGTGAATGGGATCGACCTCGTCGCCAACTTGTGATTTTGCTCACCTCAGAAGAGAATTGAGACTACTCATCCGTTCCGGGCTGCTGTAAACTCCGTCAGCTCCACCTCCCGTGTCTCCGCGAGTCTCCGTCGAATATCTGTACGATCCCACCCCAGCGGCAACAGCACGCTCTCAATCGCTCGAACCAGCTGCGTCTCGTAGTACGAGGCGTCGTAGGTCTTGATTTCCTCGTGGGCGGGGGCGACCCGGTCTCGCGAGGATTTCTCGTCGTCAACGACCACGTATTCGATATCCTGGCCCGGGTGGACTGCAAGTTCCTGCTCGCAGGCTCGCTTCAAGGCGGCCACGTTCTGTGTATTCTGTGAGTAGCCTTCCAAGGGCTTGGAGACACGATTCCGCTCGACGAGCCGCTCTACTGCTACGTTGCCCGCCTGCAGTTCGTCGATTGCTCGTTCGAGCCGGTCGAGACAGTCCCGCTGGACGTCCTCGATGAACGGCGGGGTTGAGCGCTGTCGGGCTTCGATGCCTGAATAGCAAATATCCCCTTGGGTTTAAATATCCAAATTGCGATGTATCGCCTGTGACACCCAACGAAAACGACCCTGTCACCAACGTGCCGACCGTCGAGGTGCAAAGCCCCACCGGAAGCCTTGACGTGAATGCCCTTATCAAATCAAACGGGGAAGACGATCCGTTTGCTGGCCTGTTCGAGGATACTACTGGAGGCTCCGATACGACATCCGTTCCAACCACGAACCAACAAAACACCGATGTCGTCGATCTCGGAAAAGACCTCCTCGCCGGATATGCCGACTGGAAAGGTGGACAAGTTGATCATGATCCACACGACGATCCACTTCGTTACCTTTGGCACGACGCCCCTGAACTCATTATCGCTGCTGCTGTGGCAGGCTATTTCACATACAAGGGCGCTCAAGGACTTGGTGGCCTAGTTTCATCTGGTTCAACAACAGATGAGACCGGCACGTCGACGCAGCCGCGTCTCCCTCTGGAAGATCGGCCGTATCGGGTGTTTGTGAGTCACTCGTGGAAGTACTCTGAAGAGCGTGAACGTATTGAGGAGTTCCTCGATGATGAAAATCGGCTGGACTGGCAGAACTTCAGTGTCCCAGAGGACGATCCGATGGAGTTTGAAGATAAGAATGATCTTCGTCAGCAGCTCTATCAGCAGGTTGGGCAGGCAAATGTGGTTGTCGTCGTCGCTGGGATGTACGTCTCGCACAGCGAGTGGATTGAGGAGGAGATTGAGATGGCTGACCATTTCGAGAAACCCATTATCGGTGTGCGACCGAACGGGAACGAGCGGCTTCCAGTAGTGGTAAAGGAGGAAGCCAATGAGATCGTCGGTTGGCGGCAGAAGTCTATCGTGAACGCCATCGCGAAGCATGCATAATCTACCCTCGAACGAGTATGGCCCAATGCAGGGGGATGGCTGTATACGATCTTCACCCAGACGGCCAGAGCGTGATAAGGCGCTCATCAATCAGTACGGGTACTACGCAGAAAGCGTAATGGCGACCGAACAGCGTTTGGATCTGAACTGTTTCGACGGTCCCCTATTCTTAGAATGGCGCAAAGCATCATTCGCCGACACCTTAGCGGAATATGTCTGAATCAACTGACGAGAGCGAGCCGAATAATGCAAATCTTGGCGAAAATACCGAGGACAAAGACACGCCTGAAACAGAGCCGGAACACCCCGAAGAGGTTACTGGGGGAGATCCGGCCGAATCGGCTGAGCCCAATGCCGTAGAGAATGGGCCGTTAACGAATCTGAACGACGAAGAGACGGATCGCTTGATGGATCAATACATCCACTATGGGGAGGTGGCAATCGAGACTGCGAATCAGCGGGTTCAGATGAACCGATTTTTCGGCTTGATTTTGACGTCGATACTAGCCGGACTCTTCGCTCTCGCCCGAGGAAATTTGACGACTACGAGTGCTGCAATCGTTCTATTCGCCTCTGGATTTGGAAGTCTGATCTGTTACTTTTGGTATCAGAGTTTACAGTCGTATCGCCGGCTGAACAAGACCCGATATGCTATTCTCAACCAAATCGAATCTGCCCTTCCTGTCCGAATGTATCTTGATGAATGGCGATACCTCAAGCGGGAAAAGCCCGATCCGGAAATCGTTGAGCCCCGACCTGATAACGACCCAGATCACCGCTCGCATACGATTGTCGAACAGTGGTTTGTCCGTCTCCTTGCCGCTGGATATTTTACTGTCGGAGGATACGCTGGCGGGTTCATTCTAACTTGCCTTGTTGAACGCAAGACTGCGTCGGGGTAGGGCCGATAACTCACGGTTTCACGGTGTCAAAGACTGGTTCTTACACTCAGAAGATGCAGTAGCTGCCGCTGGCGGTGGTCGTCAAAGGGTCAAAACTATGGTATCTTACTCCCTTGATCAGGTGACGACGGCGATGCCTCTCCCAAATACGTCCGGAGAAGGGGGAGCAGGCGGCGAGCCCTAACTCGCCGCCTGCGTCAGGTTATGGATGATGCACTTCCGTGTGAGCTCCCGGAACTGGCCGTGCCAGCTCCGGGAGCGCAACTTCTCGCCGTCGTCTTCCTTCAACTGCGAGAAGCCAGTTTCACTCATCCAGCGCTGATTGTAGTCATCGTTCATTCGGGCGTTGTGGGCTTTCTGCAACGGTGTCTGTTCCCTGTGCTTGATCAGTGGTCGCGTTGACTCGGAGCGACACTCCTCACGGAGGTCGCTCCACGAATAGTTCGCGTCAGCAGACAGCACCCGCAGGTCTTCCGCGTTCCGGCGGAAGACCTGCATCCCGATGTGGCCGTCCCACGCTTTCTGCGTCGTGAAATGAACGTCCTTGATCGCCAGCGAATTCACGTCGATCAAGATCGTCGTCTTCATCGAGTGGAACGAGTAATTTGCGCGGTCGCGGTAGTGGTAGCTAGTTTGATCGCGCTGGAAGCCACTCGCGTCAATCGCAGCTTCACCACTCCAGCCCGCCTGCTCCGCACTTCGGCGGAGCAGGCGGCGGAGTTCACGCATTCGGTACTCGTTTTCCCACCGACAAAACGAGCTGTAGTGTGGTGCTTCGGTAAGATCAAACACGGCGAGGACGCCGGGCATCTCGTTGAGGTAATCTTCGGTCTCACGGAGACTTTTCTCCAGTTCGACGCGATACAGAATCAACGCGATCTGCACCCACTCGGCGTACCCGTCCGCGCCGTCCGGCGCGGCGGGTACGTCCGGATCCTCAACATGCTGTTTGGCAAGGTCTCGACACATCCAGGCAAGCCGTCTGAGCGATGCCATATCGCCAGACGGCGTCCATTTCCCGGTTAATCTGGCGGAATATCGCAGTAAGAACGTCTGAAGCGACCGTCAATCAGCGGCAAAACAAGGCAGACTATCATATGCCGCCATCGCTGTCGGATTCTTCGTACTGATGGAGCGGTTCCATCATACTGGCAGTGACAGCCGTCCGCTCGTCGTGCTCGTTGGACTCTCAGGCCTCCCAGCTGTTGCAACGATTATCGGCGGTCAGGTCGACTGGCTGCTCCCATTAATGTATGAGCCACCTGGCGTCGCCCTCTTCGCCGTTGGAACGCTCTTCTTCTACAGACAGCGGTTTGAGGCAATCCGATTAACCGGAGAGTCAGATAAACCCGCAATCTTCCTCGACCAAGAAACCCGAATCCAGGATTATAATCAAGCGGCTCGCAAGCTCTTCCCAGCCCTTGAGGATTCGTTTGGCGAACCGCTTGAAGCTGTGAATACAGCACTCGCGGATCATCTCACCAAGCAAGATATCCTGGCAATAACGCAGGATGGTGATACCCGGTATTACGATGTGTCGAGCACACCTTTCTTAGCAGGTGAGGTAACGACCGGCCAATTAGTGACGGTTACCGACGTAACTGAACGCGAGTCATATCGACAGCGACTCGAAGAGAAAACCGAACAACTCGAGGCCCTAAATCGCGTGGTTCGGCACGACATCCGGAACGATATGACCGTGATTCTCGGATGGGCCGAGATCCTCAAAGACCATATCGACGAAGATGGGGAAGACGCTCTGGACCGAGTGTTACAGAAGTCCCAGCACGTAATTCAGTTCACAGAGGTCGCACGTGAGTTCGTTGAATCACTCTCGGAAGAAGGAACAGCTGAATTAGAAGAAATCCAGCTTCAGCCACTTCTTGACGCTGAGCTCGCTGCAGTACGTGATTCGTTCCCGAACGCACAGTTTCACGTATCGGGTGAACTCTGCGACGTGTCGGTACAGGCAAACGAGATGCTTTCTTCGGTTTTCCGGAATATCCTCGAGAATGCGGTCCGACACAACGACAAAGAGACCCCTGAGATTACCGTCTCCTGTGAAGAGAACTCAGAGACTGTCCGGTACCGGATTGCAGATAATGGACCTGGCATTCCTGACCAACAGAAAGAACAAATCTTCGGTAAAGGGGAGAAAGGATTGGACAGTCCAGGATCGGGGATTGGTCTATATCTCGTCCATCTCCTGACGGACCAATTCGGTGGTGACGTGTGGGTCGAGGACAACGACCCAACTGGTTCAGTCTTCGTCGTCGAACTGCCTATCCATAAACCGTCGAATAAGACGTCTTAGTACTGAATTTCAGTATATCCTAGTCGGCGAGCCGTCGCTTCCAAAAAGTGGGGGTGGCTGCCATACGACTCGCGAGGATCGCCCCTTGAGTCGCCGTTCCGATCAATATCCGGAATGAGTGAGTGCGGACATTCAAATACCGAGTCGGGACCAAACTGAGTGACTCAATCCCCTCAGAAGGCCGTGTTTAATCGCTAGATAGCGTCGGATCAGGTCGTCAGAGTAAGGGAGTTGAAGCGGGAGAGTCGAAGTTGTGCCTACGAAAATCTCCCGC
>NZ_LKIR01000093.1:7795-14235 GCF_001462205.1 Haloparvum sedimenti | reverse complement strand
GCCGAGTTCGTCTGCGACCGCGCCGAGTGATACCCCCCGCGGCGTTTCGTAGTATCCAAGCTCAACAGCCGTCTCAATCGCGTGGCGCTGGTCAGGGGAGAGAGCAGTCTGCGAGACATCAACCGTCGACCACAATGAAGGGGCTCCAGCTTGTTTCAACGACAGGCTGACGCCACTCGGCAGTCCATCTTGAAGACGGTCGAAAATCTCCCCACCAGAAGCATCACCGGGGAGAAGGACGCGCCACTCGTACACGTTTCTCCGCCGTCGTGCGTCGAACAGTGGTCCTTCGCCAATCGTTCGGGTGACGAGGTGCGGGACGGAGTGACAGTACCGCCCGCCAGAGGTGTACGCGTACACAAGGAGACTCTCGGTACCGTCCTCGATCACCTCGTACTCGGTCTCGTAGCTACAGTTTGGATGCTCCCCGAGACACTCGTTGCATATCGTGGTGTCTGTCACGACCGCTTCCAATCGATTCAACGTCTCGCTTGAACCCACAAAGCGGTCGACGCGCCACAATCCCGTGTTGGATACTGAGACGCGTAGCGCACGACCGATGAGATCCGGATTGTCGATGAAAATATCCATCACTGGATCGGCTCCACGGTCGTACTCAGCGGACAAGACGTACTCGCGCATATGCAATCTCATAGTCGAACAATCAAACAGCTTTCGCACGCCTACAGATGAAACTGCGGGTGTCGTTGCGTATACGCAATTAT
The DNA here is from genome assembly GCF_001462205.1 of Haloparvum sedimenti. Taxonomy (GTDB): domain Archaea; phylum Halobacteriota; class Halobacteria; order Halobacteriales; family Haloferacaceae; genus Haloparvum; species Haloparvum sedimenti. The sequence goes on along the minus strand of NZ_LKIR01000093.1, from coordinate 13,510 downwards.
AACGTTAACTACCAACCGAACAACCTCTCTGATATGCACGACGCTACCACCAACAATAGGACGATCGACCGCTGTGGAACGCTGAAACCCATAGTGAGCGAACTCTCGAGAAACCGAATTTCGGGAGGGCCAGGCAGATGAATCCGCTTCAAGCCGTTGCACTCGGAGAGTCGAATGCCGACCTCGTCATCTCAGGTGGAGACGTACTGATTCCTGAGACGGGCGAGTTGTCTGCACGTGACGTCGCCATCAAAAACGAGCGAGTCGCAGCGCTTCCCACCGATGCGACGCCGATCATCGGGGAAAACACGACGGTTCTCGACGCCACAGGGCAGGTCGTCACGCCAGGATTCATCAACGCCCACGTACACGTTGATTCCTTCCAGCCGTTCGAACAGACGTACCACTATGCACTCGCGGGGGGGACCACGGCCGTCGTTACCGAAACTAGTGAGTTCGGGAGTAGCTTTGGCGCGGCTGGTGTCCGCCACCTCCTCGACGCGACGGCCGAGCTACCCGTTGCGGTCTTCGCGACCGTGCCGCCACAGCAGTTGTTCGATCTCTTCGACCCCCAACGAGCTGACGAGACAGCCACGGACGAACTCGTCGACCTGCTCACAGTCGAGCGAGTCGTCGGCGTCGGAGAAACCGCTTGGGTTCAGATAGTCGGACGTGACTCGCCGTCCGAGGCGTTATACGAACGCGCTCAACAGGAGAACAAACGGATTGGAGGGCACGGGACAGGGTGTTCGGGTGACGAACTGACGGCGTTCGCATCGGTCGTCACGAACGACCACGAGGCCATTTCGACCGAACAGCTGATCGAACGGCTGGAAAACGGGATACACGCCGTTGGGCGATACGGATCGTTCCGGGATGACATCGGGATACTGGCAGACGCCTATCAACAAATCGGCTCGCATGAACTGTCGCTCTCAACTGACTGGATCTGGCCTGAGGATATCGTCGATGATGGCTACATGGACGCAGTGATTCGCCGCGCTATCGAGGAGGGCGTCGACCCAGCAGACGCAATCCGAATGGCGACGCTCAATCCTGCTCGTCACTTTGGTCTCGACGGACGCGGCTCGCTCACTCCTGGCCATATCGCCGATATCGTCCTTCTCGATGACCTCGAAACAGTCGAGGTCGATACCGTGGTCAGCGGTGGTGATGTCGTTGTTCGTGACGGAGAACCACGCGTCGAGCCCCGACCACATGAGTATCCAGAATCGTTCTGTAACTCGGTGAACGTCGAACTGAACGACGTACTTCACGTTCCCGAAACCGCAGCGACGGAAGGTACCGTGAGAGCGATCAAACACGAGCACGGACCGATATCGAGCGAAACAACAGTTGAACCACGAGTCGAGAACGGAAAGCTCGTTGCTGCACCCGAACGAGACGTACTCAAGATTTCGCTCCTAGACAGGCAGCCAGAACACGATGAAACAGGGTTTACTGGGTTCATCACCGGGCTGGGCCTTGAGGAAGGTGCCGTTGCAACCACTCACACATGGCAAACACCGGGACTGGTCGCTGTCGGCGCAAGCGACGACGCGATGCAAACTGCGGTCAACCAAGTTGCCGAAATGAACGGTGGTTGGGCGGTCGTCGGTCAGGACTCGGTTCGAGCGACGTTCCCGACTCCGATTGGGGCACGGTGTGCAGATCGAGAGGTGACCGAAACTGCGGAGGCGTTCGGCGAGATCGAAGCCGCCGTCAATGAACTCGGGGCGGCAGGCGGTAATCCGATGCTCGCACTCCAGTCACTATCGTTTACTGGGGTGCCGTCCCTTCGGATGTCCGTCTCGGGATACGCGAACGTTCTGACTCGTGAGACAGTCGGGCTCACAATATAGTACGTCTGTGTCTCGTAGTGGTTTCGACGCCTGTATCTCGCCGAACGGTCTTTCGACGGCTCGCCCAACGTTCTTTTGTCGAGTGGCCGGTGTATGATTCGACATCGCTGTACGATCGAACCTCGCTTGCCGGATTAGAATCTGATGTCCGGACGGTCTCGGAGATGTGGTTCGGCTCCGAGAGCCATAACTCGGTCGTGGAGTTCGTCTGGTCACTCCCGCTTGCCTACTTCCGGTTCGACGCTCACGACTGCTATGGAGGGGCGACACGCTTTCAGATGGACACTCTCTTTCGGGTGTTCGTCCTGAAGGAACTCCACGGGTGGGACCACGAAACACCCTTGGTCGAGTATCTCGATTCCCACTCCAACCTCTGCGAGGAACTTGGATTGGACACGGTGCCAGACCAGTCAACGCTGTGGCGCAGCTGGAACAAACGCTTCACAGCTGACCTTCGCGAGACGGTCGAGGCCGCTGCTCGAACGGTCCTGATTAAAGCCCAGAACGAGGGCGTCGACGTTCCCCGTGAACCGGAGCGAAAGCTTCGACACCGCCTCGACGATTCTGACGAACCGAAACCCGACGATCTGACTGTCCTTGAGCAGGCGGAGAAGCTCACTGACCACGTCAGTCGCGTCGTCTTTCCCGCCTTCTCCTTAGACCGTGACGAGGGCTGTGAGATACACGAGAACGCATATTGGGACCTACAAACGTATCTGGGCCTCCGAGAAAACTTAGCCGCCAACGAGGGCGCTCGCAGCTTCACCTACGAATCGACTAGAGAGCGAACACCACTGGGCCACGCTCATCGTGAACACCTTCGAGACCTCTCCATCGAACAGATTCGGGAAATGTACCGACAGGCTATCGGCCGATTATTGGGCGAGGCGGCGGAGACGGAGGAGTTCTTTCGAGCTGGTATCGTCGCCATCGACATCACCGAAGCCGAGCCGTTCACAGGCGACCGCACAGGCCATGAAGACGAGATTCTCGGGACCAAAGAGCAGAGCGATGAGTACGCCTATCAGTGGGCGACGGTGCAGTTAGTCGGCAATGCGGTCCCGATTGTCCTGGACGCTCGTCCTGTACGTAGAGGCGAGAGTCGCTTGGAGATTGTCGAAGACCTGCTCGACTCGGCTGAAGAACTCGTCAACGTCGACAATGTGCTGATGGACCGGGAGTTCGACAGCCAACACGTCCTAGAGATGGTCAGCCAACGCGAGCTCACGTACGTCGTTCCGAAGCGGATGCAGACCAGCGAGAAGGCCCAGGCAAAGCGGTTACTCCAGCGCGATCAAGATCGGTACGAGACGGACCGTAAACTCCATCTCGGCAAGAATGAGTGGCACGAGACGACGCTGATCTATCGGCGAAAAGAGGACTCAGACCACGACGATCACCGTCAGTTTTCGGTGTTCATGACGAACCGAGGGAGCGGGCACCTCACGGAGTACGGCTACCGGTGGGAAATCGAGAGTGGGTACAGGTCGATTAAGCGATTCATGGCCGCGACGACATCGAAAAATTTCGGACTCCGCTTCTTCTACTTCGCGTTTGCGTGTCTCCTGTACTCGATTTGGCGAGCGGTTGATTTGCTCGTCCAGGTCGAGTTGACAGGTGAGTACGAGCATTCGCCGATCGTGACGGCTGATAACACATTGACGCTGCTGAAGAAGGAAACTGGGATCGGATAGCAGGGCCCTCACTCCTGGGTGAGCGCAGATTCCCGAGTGGCAACGCTATCGAGAATCTCAGGAAAACGACTATCTGGTTGTTAGTACGACAGGAAGAAGCGAACGAAGGGTGATCTGAAGCAACTTCTGTTCACTGATTCGGCTGAAAACACTCATCATAGGCCCGCTAAACCCGGTGTAGTCTCAACTTCCAGGCCCGATATTATGTATAGCGACATACGATATACATTCTACTGTAATTCGGATTTCCGGCGCTAAGAGACTCTATACCCCGAATTCTCCCGATGGCTCGAATACTACAAGTGGTCCTGATTACGCCGGTAATCACGACCACTTTGAAGTACCCCGACGCCGTCCGGTAAGCACGAATGCTGCAACCGCCTCACGACGGCGCTTCCCCCGGGGTAGAACTGCCAAGAACGGGGTTTGAGATTTCTCTGACTCTCCTCAGCCGAGGTCGAGGCGATGGCGAAGAAACGCATTCGATATAGAACTAATGACCTCAACCTATATTAAGATAAAGCGCGAACGGTGTTGTATGTCCGAAGACGAATCGAACTCCGAGGGCCTGATGGAACGCCAGACCACGGGTGAAGACCGCGTGAGGATGACCGCCCGGCAGCTTTCGGAGCCTCAGACGGCGAACTGGATCGCCTCGGAAGCGGGCTGGTCACACGAGCCGACCAAACGCGTCCTCGATCGGCTCGTCGACGATGGCATCCTCCACCGTGACGAAAGCGGGACTCACACCACGTATTACCCTGATTACCGCCGCCAAGCAATGCAGGAGGCGATGCGGCTTCGAGACAGCGGGCACACTGTCGAGGAACTCACGGACCGTCTCGCCGATATGAAGACGCAGATTCGCGACTGGGAGAATGAATTCGAGGTCGAGTCACCGAACCAGCTTCGCGGGACGCTCGCTGACGAGTCTCTTGACGCTGAGGAGGAAGATCGTCGCCGTGAGATTGCCCGCGAGTGGGAGCACCTTCAGCGGCGTATCCAGATCGTTGGCTTCGCCATCCGCGAATGGGACTTCCTCGCTCCGACGACAGAGCCCGCTGAGGCCAGCAGCTAACGAATGTCGGTCCCGCATCCAGGTGGTGATCCGAACGCGAACCTCTACACCCAATTGAAGCGGGACGTCCTCGACCGTGTTCCCCAGATCACGGCCGTCGAGTACGTTCCTGACGATATCGAGGCCAAGCAGCTGCGGGCGATTTTCGATCCGGCCCGTCTGGATCCCCCGACAGGCCCTGATTCGCCGGAGCTGACCGTCAAGTGGTATCGGCAGGACCCTCACGATTGGTTCCGTATCAACTACACCGACCCGAACACGGGCTTTCACGCCGGCTGGCACCAGGACGAGGACCATCCCGATCTCGGACGGGCGCATTTCCAGTACTCAGTCGCCGATACGGAGGATCGCTGGGAGATTACATTCGAACACGAGACCCCTTCCCTGGTTCTCTGGGAAATCGTCGAAGAGCTCCTCGAGGACGTCCGTCCGACCTACCAGTACGCGAACGAGGAACCATGACACCCCGAGAACGCGCCGATCAGTCACTCAAGAATTTCTTCGAGCGCTACCTCCAGGATAAGGGGAAAGGCCGCGGTGGCGACGGCGGGAACTACCGACGTAACGCTGCACGCGAGCTCGAGCGGTTCGCCGAGTGGGCCGCCGGCGACCGCGGCGCCGACGACTGGACCGGGATCGTATCCGACGACGTCGACCAGGAGCCCACCTTCGAAGACCTCGATGAACGCGTCTTCCGGGAGTACGCCCGGCATCTCGCCGGCGATCGCGGGCTCAAACAGAATACCGTACAAACCTATTATCGCTATATCTCCGCGTGGTGCGGGTGGTGCGTCAACGAGGGATATCTCGAAGCCCATTACGCGCAGCGGGCGAGTGCGATGGCGCCGCTGCCGGAGGACGACGGTCGCAAGCCCGGTGATCAGCAGGCCTGGACGTCCGAGCAGCGCCACGCCCTGACCCGGTACGTCGACGAGCGAGCCCGTGACGCCATCGAGACGTTCACCACACTCCCGGGGGATACTGACCCTCTTGACAGACAGCGAGCGCGCTACGCGGCGCTGAAGGCGGCTCGTGACCGGGCGCTGGTGTTCGTTCTCGCGTACACCGCTGTCCGCGTCGG
>NZ_LKIR01000093.1:3105-7785 GCF_001462205.1 Haloparvum sedimenti | reverse complement strand
CGACCCACGCCGGCGCGGCGTCCGGTGGGAGGAAATTTCGCTCGACGACGGTAGTATGGATGTCTACCGGAAGAAGCAGCAATGGGACGCCGCCAGTCTCCCCGACCCAGTAATCTCTCCACTGCGGAGCTATCGAAGGCTGATGGACCCACCGACGGAACGCTGGCCGGTGTTCCCGACGTTCGACCAACGGACGCTCGCAGGACTCATCCAGGATGAGCTAGCCGAACGAGGGGAACTCCCGGAAGCAATTACTGAGCGCCGTGAAGAATACGCTCGCGATCTACTGCTGGCGCTCGATGAGGACATTCGGCCGCCGTCGATTACGACGGACGGCGCACGGACGATTCTCCAACGGCTCTCGGAGGCCGCAGAGGTCGATATCGACCACCCGAAACACGATTATCTCGCGCCCCACGGTGGTCGACGTGGAATGGGCGAGGTACTTGTCCGCGCGTTTGGGTACACGGTGGCGGCCCGGTATCTCGATAACTCCGAAGAGATGGTTCGAGAACGGTATTCACATATCGAGGCAGGGGAGTTAGGTGATGTTGCTACAGAAGCTCTGGAAGAGGTCGATTCGACTGAGCGCTAACTATACTAATCACTTTTCGATGAGATGCCTAAACGCGGAGAGTGTATTTTTCCCCTCCTCGGTAAGATCTACGTCCGTCCTTCGCCCCACGTCTTTGGTTTCAACGAAGCCCTTCTCGGTTATCATTCAGTGGATCACAGTCTCGTCGACCGCAACGTGATCCGGATTTACCCCATCGAGCGACTGGAGATCTGTCTTCAGTACCCAGTTGTGGATGGTTGACGGACAACGGTTGACCTCACCGTATGTTGTATAAAAACAATTTCCTATATTCACTTAAGCTAAATAGGGCACATACCGAGCTTCATCGCAGGTTTGGGTATTGCCTCGCGCTCCAGAAAATCTAACTCGAAGCAGTCGCTATCTCCTCGAGGCGTGCGATTTCGAGGAACCCGTAATCTCGGCAGGTTCATCATGGAAGACAGGGCTAACCAGCTGGATGAGAAACGTCGGTGCGAGGAACGTCGAAAGGAGTACTGTCACGTCTACAGCTCTGTTCGCGACGATCACCACGCGCAGTATTAGGAGGATCCACTCAGGGGCAACCCCGGAGCTCTCCTGTGCTTTCTCAAGTGTCTTTCGGACATCCACTCTTCGTATCACTTTCCGGAATTTCACTGCCAATTCTTTGGTGGACAGTGTCCGACCGACCGTCTACATAACCCTGCGATAGGCGCATCGTGGAAGTATAGATTCAGTCCTTTCAAAAGACCCCGAGGATGAACCCGATCCCCATCACGATGAGGATCGCTGCCGTAAATGTAGGGAGGTACTCGACATATCCTTCGAGCCGCTCTTCGTACCGCTCATAGCCGGCCACAAGCAGGAGAGTCACTCCGACGAGGGAGACGATGACGGCGAGCGAGTAGAGAAGCATCAACTCGAGACAGTATGCCGAGCCGGTACAGATGGCAATAATGTCAAACTCTTCGTTGTGTGTGAAGCCAAGCGCAAACGCGAGTGCAACCATCCCGTAGAGGCCACGCTCGGGCGTTTCGTCGACGCGACCGTGCGAGTGGTCGTGGCTGGACTCACCGACGAATGGGAGGGCGCGTCGAATGCGAGCCCCCCACGTGGACGTCTCTTCAGTGCGATGTGTGTGCTCGTGGTCGTCCGCGTGATCATGGGCGTGCTTATCTTCCTCTTCTTCTCCGTCGTGATTAAATCCAGTACCGTGGTCATGCCCGTTGAAATACTGCCAGATTCCGAGCCCGATAAGTAGCGCGCCCGCCACGTAATTCATCCAGCTGAGTTGTGTGAGCCCGAAGTACGAAAGCGCCCAGAAGTAGACCACCACCATCGCTATACTACTGATGAGGTGGCCGATCCCGAGGATGAGACTCGATGCAGCGCCGTAGAACCACTTGTTCGGTTTGTCGAGTGCATAGCTCGCCGCGATTGCCCACCCGTGGCCCGGGGCGAGCCCGTGAGAGAGCCCGAGCACACTCGCCCCGAGTGCAAGACCAAGTACTCCAGTCACCATATAGAAGAATACGAGACTGACGGACTGATAGGGGTTGTTATGGCCGATTCGGGGATCCCGTAATAATGAGTTTCATAGGCGTCCCCGGCTAACATTCCCTTAATGCGAACCAGCCTGAATATTCCCGGAGAAATTCTCGAGTCGTTCGACGAAACGTGGCAAGACGAAGGACTCGAATCGCGCTCGCGTGCTGTTCGGGAGGCGATCCAAGAGTATATAGAGCGTCATACCACCCTCGAAGGGCTTGACGGGACCGCAGTCGCTGCGCTCGCCTTCGACTACGAGCACACGCTCGTCATCGGGGATCTCCACACTGTCCAACACGAGTTTGATGATATCATCGGGACGACTCAGCATATGCATCATGGCGAGTGGTGTCTCGAAACAATCTTCTGTGAGGGGTCAGCTGGACGGATTCGCGAACTCGTCTACCAGCTTCGCGATTTCGACGCTGTGGGGAGAGTCAACGTAATGTTCCTTCAGCCGGACCACGATAATCAGACGGCCGACTGATTACACACCAGGAGTGTGGCGTATCTCTGTATTCGTGCGTTGGTCGTGGAGCTGGTCTCCGGATCCGTCAGACTCGACGGGTGAGCCGTCCTCGTCGGCGTCCTTCCACTCGTCCGTTCCTGCCGGATCAAGATGGACGTGTGCGTCGCCGACGGCGGGGAGATCTCGAAGCCTGTCGATAAGCACTGTTTCGATTTCGTGGGCAGTGCGAAGTGTGTAGTCTCCGGGAACCTCGACGTGGAGTTCAACTTCGAGATTAGCCCCCATATAGTAGACGGCAGTGTCGTGGACACCTTCGACGGCAGGGTGTTCACGAACGCAGTCTTCGACGCACTGTTGGACGCCGGCTGGCGGGGCTGCGCCAGACAGATACGTGACGTTCGCCCAGCAGATGACGGTCGTGTTAACTTAGACAGGCTGTGTTGAATCGCTGTAAGGCGTAGTGATTCACTGTTTAACGAAGCGCTTGATGTTATAGACGACACACATCAGAGCGATTTCTCGGAACTCACGAAACTACGTCTGCGCTCGCACGGCGAAGCCGAGCGAGCGCTTCACAGCCGAGTTCACGGTTTCGGTCATAGAGCGCTGATTGTAGCTGTTATCGTCAATTCTGGCGTTGTGTGCGTGGTCGTACGGAGCGAAGATACGGTGCTTGATCAGCGGTCTGATCCCGAGGTCGCGTAATCCTTCACGAAGCGATTGCTTGTCATAGCCTTTATCGGCCGCAAGAGACCGCAGATCGCCCGCGTTCCGGCGGGCGATCTGCTCAGCAAGGTCTGCGTCGCTTCCTTCCCGGTTCGTTGAGCAGTGAACGTCAAGGACGGCTTAAGACGCTGTATCGACTAATTTCGTGACTTTGAGCTTTTGAACGCGGTAGCTAATTCGCTGGCAGTAGTGGCGGCTCGCTGCTGAGCGTTCGTAGAACGTGGCGTCGATCGCGGCGTGTTCAGAGAGATCGTGCAGCTGCGCCGACTGGCGCAGCAGCACTCGACACACGCTCATACTGATCCGGTCGAACGCCTTACACAACGTGGACGGCGCTGGGAGATCGGCCGCGTTGAGGCCGATCTCTCCGGTTATTTGTGGCATTTCTTTGAGCAGGTCGATCGTAATGCGGTACGATGAATCGAGGTAAATCCGCAGACAGTGAAGGGAAACGAGTGCATAGTCGGCGAATCCGCCGCCGCCTTCCGGGGCGGCAGATTCGCCTCCATCGCCAGTAACTCTTTGAGCAACCGGCACAACTTCCCCGATGAAGCGGGAGATTTGTGTCACAGGCAACCGGATCTTCCCGCTTCAACTCCTTTGATTTAGTGGCCTACCCCGCTGCTGTATGGTGATTCAACACAGTCAAATACGGTGACTCCGCCGCTGTCCTCAGAAGAGGTAGAACAGCGGGAAGATGAACACCCAGACGATGTCGACGAAGTGCCAGTAGAGGCCGAAGTACTCGATCGGCCGCTCGTCCTCTAAGTAGTGCCCCTGATACGCCCTGACGAACAGGAAGATGGCGATCACGAGGCCGATAACTACGTGGATCCCGTGGAGCCCCGTCGTCACGTAATAGATCGACGCCTGGATTGGGTCACCGTGGGCGTTCGCCGAAATCGTCACGCCCCGCTCGAAGATCTCTTTGTTCCACTCCCAGAGCTTGATACCCAGGAATGTGAACCCAAGCACTATCGTTGCGCCGAGTGACGCAAGCAGGCCCTGCCGGCTCTTCCGGCGAGCAGCGACCAGCGCCAAGATCACGGTGAACGATGAGGTGAGCAGCACGAACGTGTTGATCAGTCCCGGTAGTGGTTCGGCCAGTGGCTCCCACGTCATCCAGCCGGCGTTGTACCGGACGAAGATGGCCGCGGAGAGGAACGCGCCAAAGACGATCACGTCCGACGCGATGAAGAACCACATCCCCAGCTTGACTTTCTCGACACCTTCGAACGGCCACCGTTCGGCGAACTCGGTCGGTGGGGCATAGAAGTCCTCGAGGCTCCACTTCACCCCGGTCCAGACGAGTCCGACCAATCCGACAACGATGAGTATCGGGTATACCGGATTCGAGATCGTCACGCTCGTCGATGCGAGC
>NZ_LKIR01000093.1:0-3095 GCF_001462205.1 Haloparvum sedimenti | reverse complement strand
CTCGGGTGCTTGTCCCAGTACGGGTACTCCTTGATGTGCTCGGAGTGGGTGTCACCACCGTCAGTCGCCCCGTTCCCGTTGGCGTCGGTCTTCACTGCCGGACCTCTGTCGGGCACATAATCCTTCACGAATTCGAGCTTGCCGGACGCGTAGGACGGCCGGTTTGGCCAGTTCTGGAGCGGCGGCGGTGAAGAGATGGCCCACTCGGCAGTCCGCGAGTAGTCCCACGGGTTGTCGCCGGCGGGCTCGCCGGAAACGTACGACTTCGCGAAGTTGTAGAACATGATGAAGAAGGAGAATCCGAGTACGAATGCACCGATCGTCCCGAACTGGTGATAGATCTGGAGTTCGGGGTTGTACTCGAAGACACGGCGCGGCGTCTCCCAGCCGAGGAACATCGAGAAGTAGACGGCGTTAAACCCGATGAAGAACAGCACGAAATGGATCTTCCCGAGGAGTTCATCGTACATCTTCCCGGTTATTTTCGGGAACCAGTAGTACGCAGCGCCGATCAGGGCTGTCGCCCCCCCGAACATCACGTAGTGGAAGTGCGCGACCACCCAGTAGGTGCCACGGAACTCGTAGTCGAGGACGATGGCGCCGAGGAACACTCCGGTGATGCCGCCGAGGATGAACAATAGTAGCGCCCCGAACGCGAAGAGGAACGGTGTCGTGAACTGTATTCGTCCCTTGATGAGCGTGTAGATCAGCGAGAACACGATCAGGTCGAAGGGTAAGGAGATCCCGATAGTGGTCGCCATCATCAGCGTCTTGATCTCCAGGTTGATCGTCGTCAGGAACATGTGATGCATCCATACGAGGAACGACTGGACGGAGACAAGACAGATGGCGATGATCACCCACTTCCGTCCGACGAGCCGGCGCCCTGAGAACGTCTGGAACAGCTCCAACATCGCACCGAGAGCCGGGAAGAAGACGATGTACACCTCCGGATGGCCGAAGAACCAGAACAGGTGGCCCCATAGCAGGGACCCGCCCTCTGTTGCGGAGAAGTACACCGACCCAAGCACGCGGTCGGACGCGAGGATGAGTCCCGCAGCGAGCAATGCAGCGAACGCGAACAGCATCATCCACACGGTCGCGAGGATGGTCCAGGTAAACATCGGCATATCCATGATCCCCATTCCTTCGGCACGCGAGTGATGAATAGACACGAGGAAATTCACCGACGAGGCGGTGACTCCGATGGTGAACATCGCGAGTGCCAGTATCGCTCCCGTTGAGCCGATACTCGGTGTGTACGCGGGTATGTTGAGCGGAGCGTATATCGTCCAGCCAGCGCTCAGCGTGCCGCCCTGGAAGAAGCTGATTGACAACAGTACGCCGGAGAACAGGTACATCCAATAGGAGAGCGCGTTAAGCCGTGGGAACGCAAGGTCGTCGGCACCGATCTGGAGCGGCACGAAGTAGTTTGCAAAGCCGAAGGCAAACGGGGAGAGGAACCAGAACACCATTATCAGTCCGTGGGCCGTGACGGCCTCGTTGTACGCGAGCCCAGACAGGATCTGATTCATCGGGTCCCAGAGCTGGACACGGATCAGCAGCGCAAGGACACCGCCGAACAGTAGGAAGAACAGGGCAGTAATCGTGTATAGGATGCCGATGTCCTTGTGGTTGGTCGTGACGAGCCATCGTTTGACGGAAGTCGTTGGCGGGAGTTCGCTCATGCGGGGGCACCTCGAATGACTGCGTTGTCAACGCTGGAGGCATTTCCGGCGCCAGCGCTGTCGACACTAGAAGTGTTTTCACCTTGGGTTCCAGCATACCATTCTTCCCACTCGTCTTGCGGGAGCACCGTGATTTGACCAGTCATCGCAGAGTGGCCCGCGCCGCAGAGTTCGAAGCACTCGACTCGGTAAGTTGCTTCGCCACCCTGTGCTTCAACGTCCTCGGAACTCACGGAGAACCAGGTACTACTGTACTCTCCGGGGATGGCGTCGGATTTTATCCGTAACTCCGACGAGCCGAAGTTGTGCCACACGTCGCGTGAAGTCACGTTGAGGTCGATCCGCTGATCGGCCGGAACGATCATCTCGCCCCTCGTGGAGTAACCGTTCGGATAGATGTACTCCCAACCGAACTGGTACCCCTCGACGGTGATTTCGATATTCCCCGCGTCGCTCGTGTCTGGACCCTCTTCGACGTAGAGGAGGAGTCCGTACGCGTACACGACAAGGCTGATGACGACGATCGCGCTCAATCCGAACGACAGGAAGAGCTTCTTCGCTTTCGGACCGCCCTGTCCGGTCGGGAGTTCACCGACGATCGGCGCGTCAAAGTCCTCCTTCGGTTCACTGCCGTCGTCGCGATATTTGAACACGTTCCACAGCGTGTACGCGACGACGATTGTGCCGACGAGCGTACCGAGCGCGAGGAAGACGAAGAAGATCTCGTCGAAGACCTCCGCCTGCGCGCGCCAGTCGCTCCCCTGTTGCAGGATAATTGGATCTATCATGTTTGCCTTTCGACTCTTGCGCGCCCCTTCACGAGGGTACACTTATTATTTTGTATCGTCCGGCTAGAATGGCCGCACCGAACTCTCGGACGAGACGTTACGGCGACGCCGACAGAGCAAGATTGTAACAGACGATTTGCGCAATCAGACACGCATCCGAAACCGAGACAGATACCCTTCCGTCGCGCGTTCGATATGACTGTATTCCAGCTCATGAACGACGTTCCAACTGTATCAACGACCACCATTTCGACGCGGTCGCCATCGACGAGAGCCTCCACGTGTCTCCTTCTCTCCCCCTCGGTTTTGCGCTCGTGGGATCTTCTGCAGTTGAGACTAATTCACTCGCTACATATGGACCAGAAATGGCCAGTGACTGTCTCACGTTGTCACAAAATTGTCTATTGTATTCCCAATCTATCTCTTTAGTGTCATTACAATAAGCAACATCCTTAGGATGGCTCCCGACACAGACGCAACAGAATGGATTTCGTCGAGAAGTACCAGAGTGTATTCGTTATCGCTCATGTGTAGCAGATTGTTGATTTCAGAGAGTCGCTTTAACAGCGTGTTTGAGTGCTTCTCGACCGGGTTTTCTGAAGAGTTCGCTGCGTAGCTG
>NZ_LKIR01000092.1 GCF_001462205.1 Haloparvum sedimenti | reverse complement strand
TCACTGCGACGTGCAATTCTCTCTTTACTTCACGTATTTGTCTATCAGGTAGTCGGTAATTTGCTCTTCGCGAGCCTGGACAAACGCCTGTGCGTTCTCCGGGGTGGGCTCGATATCGGGATACTGATTTACACGTTGGATACGCTCAGCCTCGGCGTTGCCAAGCTCGTCCAACCAGTCGTGGGGCCACTGGTCGCTCTTGATTTCTTCGTTCATCTCGTGTGGCAACAGCTGTAGATTCCCGATTCGATTAAGATCAACAGTCTCTCCAACAGATTCTGATACGGATTCTGCCCTGCTTTTCGGGTAGATGTGGTCAACCGAGTAGTCGCCAATACTGGTGGACGTCGATTGCGTATATGATTCCTCAATGAGGCCGAGCACTGCCGTGACATCTGTGTCGGTAAACACAGGCTCTCCTGGGCTGCTCTCGTAACGAGCGTTGGCTACGACTCGACGGATATCTTCAGCAGATGGGCTGATATTCTCCGATTCAAATAGCTCCTCTCCTGGGAAAACGATGGGCTCGTTGGGTTCTGGTTCCCATTCGCGAAGGTATCGCATCCAGTTACGACACTTTCCGTAGGTCAGAACCTGGTAGTACTTGTTCAGTAAGAGGGCTCTTGCGACGAACTGGAAAACACTCTCGCGGTTCGCGTCGGAGACCTCAGCATCTGGATTCTGGTAATAGAACACGCCAAGTAGTGCGAAGATGGGCATCGTGTTCATTACCGAACTCCGAATCCCGCTCTCGATTACTGTCTGGAAAGCCTTCTCGAGCGATGTCCGAAACCACTCGAATCGCCGTCCGGCGACGACGGGCTCATTATACAGCCACCGCTCGCGCATCTCGTCCATTCTATCTTCATCGATACTGCTAAGATTGCTGCGGAGGAGGTCTGTTCCGACTAAGTATGCTGAATATCGGAGAAACAGCTTCCGGTCGATTTCTTGCTCATACTCAGGGAATTTCTGTTTAAATTCGTCAATCCAATCTTGGATGACCTCCCTTGGATTGATTCGCTCGTCCTCCTGTTCCGCGTACGGCCAATAACTCATTAGCTTTGAGAGGAGGAGCTGGTAGGGCTTCGGATCAGAGCCCTCCATGTTTAGCCTCGTGAATATCTCGGGAATTTCGGACCGGTCCTTGTTCGTGCTGTCTGTTTCGAGATCGTCCTGTAGAACGTTGCTCGTAATGTCTCTCGCGACGGCCATCGAAATACTGCGCAGCTGGTAGCGGGTTTCGTTGTCCGCCCTCAATTCGGCGGTGTCCACGTATTCATCAACGACTTCGCTAAGTGCTCTTCCCTCAAGCACTGTGGAGTTCCCGGAGCCCCCGTCGTCGCCTCCGTTCCATAACTCCCCGACCGGCATCCACAGGTGTCGCGTGTCGCCGGTCATGGAATAGCCGGTCTCGTCCGTTCCTCCAAACTTCCCTGTCGATTTGAACTCAAACTCGTAGTCGCCTGTTGTATCGTCGCGATCGTACTCTGGGTGACCGAATAGGTCAACACACAGCCGCTGGCCTTCCCAGTACTGGAGCTGATCGCTGGGCTTCCCCCGTCCGCCATTATATACTGTAATTCCACCCTCGACACCGATATAGAGCGAGTTCAAGCGCTGCTGGCCGTCTATAATCAGAATCTCCGGTTCTTTGTCTTCAACCTCCTCATTGTAGAGGTCGTATTCCGCCAAAACTGGATCCGGTGGCCGATAGTCATCGGCAACGTACATCCGCAGAAAATTATACGAGTTGTAGTCGCTGATATTTGCCGCTCGAACTCTCCACTCAGTTATCGCTCCGATTGGATAATCCCGAATTAGTGAATCGAACAGCTCCTCAATCTGCCTGGGGTTCCAGACAAACTCCCGCTGGAGGCCGGGAAGAAAGATGTGGTCGTTTATTTCAGACAAATAATCAGAGACCTGTCTGGACATAGTCACCAGAACGGAAGAAGAGTATAAATACTCTGTCGTCGCCCATCGATTCTGGATGTATACTGCCCAGGATAACTCGAAGGCCTGGCTGAACTGTTGAGTTACGGTGTTGGTGATTCAGTCGCCGAATTTTTGGGGTTGTGTGCTCGTTTCCGAGAAGTATCCAGAATCAGGCTTGTCTAGTATTGCCTCCGTTAACCAACACTCAGTGCCTGGCAGGGGTGTATGTTGGTTAAGTGTGTCGGTGCTGCGAAGTCTCTGTGCGGCCACGTTGAAGATGCCTCCCTCCGAACTCTCAGGTATGTGTGGCCGAAACTCGCTCTTCATCGAACAGGCCGACCTCGAGGCTCGTTTCGACGCCGAGGTCGCCACAGACGGCGGGTACACACCCCGGTACAACATCGCGCCGGGCGACGACCTCCACATCGTCACGAACGAGGCTCCAGACGAGATCGACGCCTACCACTGGGGGCTGATTCCGTTCTGGGCGGACGAGCCCGAGGAGGGGATCATCAACGCTCGCTCCGAGACTGCCGACGAGAACCGTGTCTTCGAGCGGGCATGGG
>NZ_LKIR01000091.1 GCF_001462205.1 Haloparvum sedimenti | reverse complement strand
TGAATTCCGCGAAATCGCGCTGATGTGTGTCGTCTATAACATCAAGCGCTTCGTCAAACAGTGAATCTCTACGCCTTACAGCGATTCAACACAGCCCGTTGAAGCGACTAGACTGATTGTACGACACCGAGCGAAATTCGCCTGCACCTTGCCAACGCAATCGCCCAACATCGTAGCCTTCGTCTCGGCGTTCTTGCAGCGTCTCTAGGTCGCTGTGAATCTGACTAATGGTTTGTTGTGCGGCGTGTTGAGAGGGTTCAGCAAACGTCGGCCACTGGTCTGCCCACTCTTTGAGTCTCTTGTGTTGATCGTAGTCAGATGGCCAGTCGTTGTAATCGCTACCGTAGTGACATCCTCCTCGCCGTAAACGGCGAGGCTTCCCACGCATGGGGAATACCAGTCAGTCGTCGCTGGCAGAGGGTTTCGACTCTTCGTAGGCCGTGAGCGTCATCTGCGCTGGTACGCTCTTCTCACGGTGAGTCGTGGCGGTGTCACAACCGCTCCCATCCCGTGGCGAGTCATCGCGTTCCGCCTTGTCAAGCGGGACGCTCTCTCCCCACGGGTCAATCCGTCGTGCGATATTCGCGGAAGCGTTGATGTCGGCCTGAAACGTCGAAACGTGGCAGTCGTCGTTCGGACACCAGAACTCGGCTTGAGAGTCCCGCCGACCGAGACGGTGGCACGAGTGGCACGTCTTCGAGGTGTACGCCGGATTCACGTACTCGACCGGGATACCTGCTTCCGTCGCCTTGTCCTCGATGCGCCCTTGCAGTCGGGCGAATGCCCACGAGTGAAGCCGACGATTCATGTACTTCCCGTAGTCGAGACGCTCACGGATATACGTCAAGTCCTCCATCACCAACACCGGATTCTCAAACTGTGTGGCGTACTCGACGGCCTGCCGAGACGCTTTCTCCACGATGTCGGTGAGCGCGTTCTGGTAGTGCGAGAAGCGGTCTTCAATCCGCCACTCGGATGCGTCACGCTCTTGGAGGCGTTTCAGGGTCGTGTGCATCTCTTTGCGGAGATGCTTCGCTCTACTTCCGCTACACACGAACGGGTCAGTCGGAGAACCGTCCTTGAGGGCACAGCCCGTGATGAGGGCGGTTTCTCCGATGTCTAAGCCGATATGCGTGGCGTCACCGTCCGTCGCTGGTTCTTCAACCGGGTACTCGACGGTGACGTGCAGTACCCAGTTCTGCCGGTGCTGTTGAAGCCGTATCTCCCCCACCTTCGCGTCCTCCGATACGAGGTCGTGCCAGAGGTCTTCCTGTTCGGGATTGATACGGAGCGGTATCCAGAAGTTCGTTCCCCGACCGGGACGCGGAACCCACCACGTGAACTCGTACTCGCGTTCGGCGGAGTGGTCAAACCTCGCGGCTTGGTTGGTGAGCCGTATTGGGTGGCCGTCGTCCAACTCCTTGGCGTTGTACGTCTTGCGGAGTTTCGGGACGTAGTTGCAGAGCGCGGCTTTGGCTTGATACGGCAGGTCGTAGGGCGTCACGATGTCACTCACCGCCGACATGGTACTCGCCCCGGCGTCGAACGCCTCTTGCAGACCGTCACGGTAGGTTTCGAGCAGGTCGTTGAGTTTCGACTGCTTGTGCGCGGTGGGTGGCGCGAACGTCGCCTGCAACGTCTTCGTGACGGTCGGAGACACGCTACTGCTCCTCGACGTACTTCATGAGTACGTCGATGCTCACTTGACCGGTGGTGGC
>NZ_LKIR01000090.1:952-1493 GCF_001462205.1 Haloparvum sedimenti | reverse complement strand
TCGCTATCGGTCTCGAGGAGTGTTTAGTCTTCTCAGGGGATGCCTGAGTCGTTCACAGAGAATATCCGATCCCTGCTACTCGGGTACTGACGCACGTCCTACCGCCATATCTTACGGGGTTATCACCCTGTCTCACGCTCCGTTCCAGGAGACTTCAGATACGGTGTCGGACGCTGCAAGTCAGCCCACACACCACATTGCCCGTGAGGGCTTCGGTTTGGACTGTGTCGCGGTCACTCGCGGTTACTGACGACATCGCTATTGCGTTCTCTTCCTTCCCCTACTGAGATGTTTCAATTCGGGGAGTTCCCTATTGCGCGGAGCAATTGTAATGGGATTCCTATTCGGAGATCTCGAGTTCTTTCCCTCCATGCGGGTCCCTCGAGCTTATCGCAGCTTGGCACGTCCGTCGTCGGCTCTCGAGCCGAGCCATTCACCAGCTGGCACAGTAGCCAGTTGAATACGTCCACGAACTCGGTACTGAGTTCAGTGGGCGTCTGGATCGCACGTATACACGGTCGTCATCGAATCGCCCTGTGAC
>NZ_LKIR01000009.1 GCF_001462205.1 Haloparvum sedimenti | reverse complement strand
CACCGCAACCGCACCGCTCCGCGACCGCACAGCACCGCACCGCCGCGAGTTTCAGAAAAGCGATGTGTCTGAATCGGGCTGCATCACTCAGTATCGCTCTCGTTCAGAAAGCCCCGATCCGCGGAGGGTTCTCAGACCACTATCGAGGAGACAGCGTTCCCGTAGCCGAACAGGAACGCGATGATACCGAGCCAGATGACGAGCCACGCGAGCATCGCCGCAGCCATCACCGTGCTCTGTTCGCGGTCGCGCGTCGTGGCCGGGGAGTGAGCCTGTGTCGCCATGTGCGAGGGGAGGTACGGAACGGTCATCGCACCACTGCTTCACAGTGAAGGGCTTGAAGTGCCCCCGGCGGGCAGGCCCCCAGCACCGTCGGAACGGGCCCCGATCAGTCGGCTGTCGCGTCGAACACTTCAGCGACGAGGCGAGCCTGTCCCGCCCTGAGGCGCTGGGAGAGCGCGGACTCGGAGATGTCGAGTTCCGCCGCGAGCGCGGCGTGGTCGGCCCCGTCGCCGAAGTAGCCGCGGCGGATCGCCAGGTCGAGCGCCTCGCGTTGGGCGTCGGTGAGTGCCGAGAGGTCGACCGTCGCGCGCTCGGTCGCGCCGGGGCCCTCCACGACCGCGAGGCGGGCGAGTGCGACGCGTCCGACGGCATCGCGGAGCGCGCTCACGAGATCGCGGACGACGGAGCGGTCGTCGACGTACGTCGTCACGCGCATCGTCCCGGCGTCGACCCCACGAATGCGGGGAACGCAGTCGTGCCGCTGGAAGACGTGACAGAGGCAGTCCTCGTCGACGGAGCCGGTGGCGGTGACGACGCCCGACTCGTCTGCGGGAGTCAGGTCCACGCGGCAGTCGTCGCCGACCGCGTTGACGGTCACCTCGCGGACGTCGTCGTGGTCGTCGACGATGGGACACTCCCACGCGCTGCCGGGTTCGACGTCGAGGTCGACCCGGAGGCAGCCACCGTCCGCGTCACCGGCGTTCGACGACATGATTTGGCGAGGATACCGGTCGGAGAAGTATAGCCCTTCGCACCGGGGGGTGGGGTCGCAAAAGATTGAGACCGTTCCCCCCCGTTCTACTCGACGATCTCGGCGAAGGAGACGTTCTCTCGGACCGCCGTGATCTCCACCGTCACCTCGTCGCCCAGGTCCGCGTCCGGGACGATGACGACGTAGCCGCGCTCGATCTTGGCGATGCCGTCGCCCTGGTCACCGAGCGTCTCGATGGTGACCTCGCGCACTTCGCCCTCGGAGACCGGCGGGCCGTTCGGCGCCGCCGCGGACGCACGGTCGCGCTCGCTCGCGGTCGTCTCCGCGGTCGCGGCCGCGTCAGCCGACGCACCGCCGTCGTGGTCCAGCAGCACGACGCGGTACGTTTCGCCCTCGGACAGCGTTCCGTGTCCGACCTCGGCTTCCGGGACGGTGACGGTGTACCCGCCCGCGCCGTCGTCGTCCACGGTGGCTGTATAGAGACACTTCAGAGAATCAGTTATTTCGACCATACCGACCGATTGCGGGCCGGGGGGAGATAAATCCCCGATTCCCGCGGCGAACGGTGGTCGAGTCCCCCCGCCCCCGACGGGACCGCCGAGACCGCCCGGAACCGATGGGATTATGATTCTTTAGGCTAGCCTAAATACATGGACGATCGGACCCGCACACGGCCGCGGTCGCGTGCCGAGGGTGCGGCCGCGAACCGGGGGAGTGACCGTCGATGATCGGGGCCACGCTCGACGACGTGCGGGGCCACATCGAGTCGCTCGCGACCGCCGACGGCGAGTACGTGCTCCGGTGTGCGCGGACCGGCGATCGGCCGGTCCCGACGACCGGGCTCCGGTTCCCCTCCCGGCCGACCGCCCGCGCGGCGGCGAAGGCGACCGAGCAGTACCGCGCCGCGTTGCGCCGGTACGACCCGCAGGTGCCCTTCCACGACGTGGTCGCCTGTCAGCGTCGCCTTCAGGGCCACCGGGGCCGGGAGGCGACCGGGGACGACGAACGCGACCGCTCCCGTCCCGAGTCCGGAAGCCGGCCGTCGACCGCCGAACGGCGGACCCTGGTCGACTTCTGTCACACAGCCGCCGGCGCGACGTTCGAGGCGATCGAGAACTCCCCCCACCGGGGCGTCGAGACGGCGATCATGGACGCGTATCTGGAGGCGGCCGAGTCGGTGAGCGACCCGGACGAGCTCTGTCTCCACCTCCTCGAGCACGTGGCTCGGGAGGTCGACGACCGACTCGACCCGACCGAGCAGGCGGCCCTGCTGTGCGACGCCGCGGCCCGGCTCCCCGCGCCCTCGACCGCGGCTGCCGACCCCCTGAAAGGCGCGCTGTGCGACCTCCGGTCGGTCGCGTTCCTCGAAGCGTTCGCGGTACACGCCCCCGAGTCGGACCCGACCGTCGACCCCGAGACGACCGCGAACCGCCGGTCGCGGTCGGTCACGCTCCGCGGCTACGCGAGCGCGGACGACGGTGGGGACGCGCTCGTCACGCTCCCGTTCACGCTGGCCCTCCTGAGCCGGGTCGGCGACGCGGACGCGGCCGCGAACGTCTCCGTGACCGCCGCGACCCGACTCGACCCCGCCGATGGTCGATCCCCGGCGTGGCGAATCGCGGTCGCGACCGAGCCCACTACCGATCGCGCGCGCCGCGGGCTGGCGCGCGTCTCGCCCGGCTCCGCGGTGACGAGCGGGTCCGAGTGATCCGTCGCGATCAGAAGCCAAAGCGGAACGGACAGTCACTCCGGAGACTACACAGTAATCAAGAAATGATAACAGACAGAATAGAATATCATTATCATGAATAGAGTATTGTGGTGTTCCTGATGTTGGAATCAACATCCACCGGGATCCACCAATATCATCCGTAAACATGTTTTTTGTCCGGATTACCTTCCATTTTATCCAGGAAAATGGAATCTTCCAGGAATACAAGAGCCGGTTACTTCGTGATCCGGGCTCAGTGTTTATATACCAAATTTCGTAGATTTTTACCGAATAGCCAGAATAAATGAATATAGCTATCGGGGGCGTAACGCCGCCAACGACGACGATCGGAGCCCGTTCCGTTACAGAACTAAGCTCGTAATGGCGAAGCGTCGAAGAGTCGCGACGGAAAACGCAGTTGCCCGTTCGTCCCGCGACGCGGAACGCTACGCGTGGGCGATGTTCAACTCGAGTTCGTTGGCCGTCCCCAGAAGCAGCGTCGGGAGCTCCTCCTCGAAACGGTGGCCGGTGAGTCGGTGGGAGGGGCCGGAGACGCTCAGCGCGCCGATCACGGCACCGTCGGGGCCGCTGATCGGGACGCCGACCGCGTGGAGGCCGTCGAGGTTCTCCTCGCGGTTGAACGCGTAGCCGCGGTCGGCGATCGCGTCGAGCTCGTCCGCGAGCGATTCGGGGTCGGTGATCGTCTCCGACGTGACGCGCTCGAACGACGAGCGTTCGATAATGCGGGACGATTCGGCCGGGTCCATGGCGGCGAGGATGGCCTTGCCGGACGCGGTCGCGTGCAGCGGGATGCGTTTACCGATCTCCGCGTCGGTGTTGACGGCGTGTTCCCCCAGCGCCCGGTGGACGTACACCGCCTGCCCGTGCTCCTCGACGATGAACTGGGCTCGTTCGCCGGTCTCGGCGGCGAGCTCCTCGACCTTGGTGCGAGCCAACCGGTACGCCCGGCGCCGGCTGCGGGCCCGCTCGCCAAGCTCCAGGAACCGGAGCCCCGTGTAGTAGCCGTCCTCCTCGACGACGTAGCCGCGCTCCTTGAGCGTCGCGAGGTGGCGGTGCACCGTGCTCTTGGCGTACGGAAGCGCCGCGGCCGCCTCCGCGAGCGTCACGCCCTCGTTCTCGTGAACGAATTCGACGATATCGAACAGCGTCTCCACCGAACCGACCGTGTCGAGCCCGCCGTGGTCCGTCTCGCCGTTCATACACCCAATATGCGCTTTATCCATATAGTGTTTCGTGTCGTCGAACGCGTCGAAGGACATGGGACGAGGTGGCGCCGCCTGCGACCGCCCGCACCCTCACCTTTATGCGAGCGCCCGCGAAACGCTTTGTCGGCAAATGGTAGAGCGAGACACGGTCAATCTGACCGACCAGCAGCAGCTCGTCCGCGACGCGATCCGGGACATCTGCGCGGACTTCGACGCCGCGTACTGGCGCGAGAAGGACGCGCAGGGGGAGTACCCGCAGGAGTTCGTGGACGCGCTCGCTGATGGAGGATGGTTCGGCGCGCTCCTCCCGGAGGAGCACGGAGGCGCCGGAATGGGTACCGACGAGGTCGTCGTGATGCTCGAGGAGATCGCCGCCTCCGGCGGCGGCTTCAGCGCGGCGCAGGCGGTCCACGGCGCGATCTATAACTCGGTCCCGCTGGTGAAGTACGGGAGCGAGGAGCTGAAGGCCGACCTCCTTCCGGAGGTCGCGCGCGGCGAGACCTCGATACAGGCGTTCGGCCTCACGGAGCCGAACGCGGGGTCGGACTCCACGTCGATCCAGACGAGCGCGGAGCTGGACGGCGACGAGTACGTCGTGAACGGCCAGAAGATCTGGATCTCCCGGGTCGACGCCAGCGACTACCTCGTGTTGATGGCGCGGACGACCCCGCGCGAGGAGGTCGAAAAGCGGACCCGCGGGCTCTCGATGCTGCTCGTCGATCTGGAGGACGCCTACGAGCAGGGCGGCCTGGAGATCGAGAAGATCGACAAGACCGCGAGCAACTTCGTCCACTCCTACGAGCTGTTCTTCGAGGACCTCCGTGTTCCCGCGGAGAACCTGATCGGCGAGGAGGGGCGCGGGTTCTACCAGATGCTCGACGGCCTCAACGAGGAGCGGCTCGCCATCGCGGCCGAGTGCGTCGGCCTCGGCGAGGCCGCCATCGAGGCGGGCGTCTCCTACGCGAACGACCGCGAGGTGTTCGGCGGCCCCATCGGCGCCAACCAGGCGATCCAGCACCCCCTCGCGGAGGCGCACGCCCACGTGCAGGCCGCGAAGGGGATGGTGTACGGCGCCGCGAGCGACGCCGACGACGACGCCGACGCGAAGGCGGTCGGCGCCCGCGCGAACATGGCGAAGTACCTCGCGGCCGAGGCCGCCTTCGACGCGGCGGACGCCGCGGTCCAGACCCACGGCGGCTTCGGTGTCGCCCGCGAGTACGACGTGGAGCGCTACTTCCGGGAGGCACGGCTCACGCGGCTGGTCCCGATCACCCAGCAGCTCGCGTTGAACTACATCGGCGAGAACGTGCTCGGGCTACCGAGATCCTACTGATGACCGACAAACGACTCAAGACCGGCTGGCAGGGACGCTACTACGAGGACTTCGAGGTGGGGGACGTGTACAAACACCCCTACGGACGCACCGTGACGGAGACGGACAACGTCTGGTTCACGAACGTCACCATGAACGTGAACCCGATGCACTTCAACGAGGCGTACGCCGCCGAGACGGAGTTCGGCGAGCGCCTCGTCGACGGGACGTTCGTCATCGCGCTCGCGGTGGGGATGAGCGTGGTCGACGTGTCGATGAACGCGACCGCGAACCTCGGCTACGACGACATCAGGCACCACGCGCCCGTCTTCCACGGTGACACGCTGTTCGCGGAATCGGAGGTCCTCTCGAAGCGGGAGTCCGAGAGCCGCGACCACGTCGGTATGGTCACGACCGAGCTCAGGACGTACAATCAGGACGACGACCTCGTGCTCTCGCTGGAGCGCACGCCGATGGTTCTCAAACGCTCGTACGCCGAGCCCTCGGCGGCGCAGCCCCCCGGCTGGCCCGAGGGCGTCGGCACCCAGCCCGAGGACTGCGAATGAGCGACGGCCGGGTCGAGGACGGGCTTCCGATCGCGTCGGCGGCCGACGCCGCGGCCGAGATCGGGGACGACGACGCGGTCCTCGTCAGCGGCTTCGGGAGCGTGGGCTACCCCAAGGCGGTCCCGTCCGCGCTCGCGTCCGCGGCGGCCGCCGGCGACCGCGACCCGGGGCTAACCGTCGTCAGCGGCGGCAGCGTCGGCCCGGAGATCGACCGCGAACTCGTCGCGGCGGGGGCGGTCGACCGCCGGTTCCCCTACCAGGCGAACGGAACGATCCGGGAGGCGATCAACGCGGGCGAGGTCGCCTTCCACGATCGCAACATCAGTTCGCTGGGCGACGAGGTGCAGTACGGTGGCCTCGTGGATCCCGACGTGGCGATCGTGGAGGCGCTCGCCGTCGGCGGCGACTGGCTGATCCCGACCACCAGCATCGGCCAGACGCCCGCGTTCGTCTCCGCCGCGGACCGACTGATCGTGGAGGTGAACGCGGCCGTCCCGACGGAGGTCGCCCGCTTCCACGACATCTATCGGCGGGGGCGCCCCCCGAACCGGGAGCCGATCCCGCTGTCGGAGCCGGGCGAGCGCATCGGCGACGATCGCCTCTGGTTCGACCCCGCGAAGCTGGTCGCCGTCGTGGAGACGAACGAGCGCGACCGCCCCTACGAGTTCCGCGAACCCACCGCGGACGACCGCGCGATTGCCGACAACCTCCGCGGGTTCCTCGAGGGCGAAGTCGAGCGCTCGCCGCTGTTCGGCGACTCCCTGCGGATCCAGTTCGGCGTCGGGAGCCTCGGCAACGCGCTGATGGCGGCGCTGGGCGATGCGGACCTGGGCGACCGGGACCTGATCTACTTCGGAGAGGTGATACAGGACGGCCTGTTGGACCTGCTGGACGACGGAAAACTGGCGTCGGCGAGCGCGACCTCGCTCGCGCTCTCGGCCGAGGGACAGGACCGCCTGTTCGACGCGGTGGACCGCTACGCCGAGAACGTGGTGTTGCGGCCGGGGGACCTCTCGAACAGCCCCGCCCTGATCGACCGATTCGGCGTCGTCGGCGTCAACAGCGCGCTCGAAGTGGACCTGTTCGGCCACGTCAACTCCACGCACGTCGGCGGCACCGACGTCATGAACGGCGTGGGCGGGAGCGCGGACTTCAATCGCAACGCAGTGCTTTCGGTCCTCGCGCTCCCGTCGACCGCGAAAGGGGGCGACGTCTCCCGCATCGTGCCGATGGTTCCCCACGTCGACCACACCGAGCACGACATCGACGTGGTCGTGACCGAGCGCGGGGTCGCCGACCTGCGGGGGAACGACCCGCGGGAGACCGCGAGCGCGCTCATTGACGCCTGCGCGCACCCCGACTACGCGGGCGACTTGCGGGGATACCTCGAGGAGGCCGGTCGGGCCGGCAGTCACGTGCCGCACGACCTCGACGCCGCCTTCGACTGGCGTAGCGACCGCTGACCGTCCACCGCACGGACCGATCGACCGCTGCGGCGCAGATTTTTGCCGACGGGGCGGGTCGCCGAATTCCCAACCGATATGTGCCGATCCGCCAATACGCGAACGTGAAACAGATACGCTTCCGAGACGACGCGGGCACGACGCGCACCGGCGAGTACGACGACGGCACGATCACCGCCGCGGGGCGAACGTACGCGGTCGACGACGTCGAGGTGCTCCCGCCGTGTGAGCCGACGAAGATCGTCTGCATCGGCCGCAACTACGCGAAGCACGCGGAGGAGCTCGGCAACGACGTGCCGGACCGCCCCCTGCTGTTCCTCAAGCCGCCGAACGCGCTGTCGGCACACGGCGACACGGTCACGCTGCCCGAGGGCAAGGAGAAGGTCGAACACGAGGCCGAGCTCTGCGTCGTCATCGGCGAGCAGGCACGGAACGTCGACGCCGCGGACGCCGAGGACGTGATCGCGGGTTACACCTGCATGAACGACGTGTCGAACCGCGACGACCAGCGCAAGGAGAAGAACTGGGTGCGCGGTAAGGCGTTCGACAACGCCGCCCCGCTCGGCCCGGTGCTGGCCTCGCCCGACGAACTCCCCGCGGACGCGACCGTCAGCGCGCGCGTCAACGGCGAGACGCGTCAGGAGTCGACCATCGAACACATGATCTTCGAGATCCCGGAGCTGATCGAGGAGATCACCCAGTACCTCACGCTCGAAGAAGGCGACGTGATCGCGACGGGCACGCCGGAGGGCGTCGGCCCGCTCGCCGACGGTGACCGCGTCGAGATCGAGGTCGAGGGCGTCGGCACGCTGGAGCACTACGTCGCGGAGTAGCGCTTCGAGGCGGCCGCGAGGCCGTACCCGACTCCCGGTGCCGCTCGTCCGCCCGTCACTCCATCGCGACCAGCACCGGCCGATCGGCGGACAGGAGCACCGACTGCGTGACGCTCCCGAACAGTACCTTTCCCGCCGGAGATCGCTTGCGACCGGAGATCGCGATCAGGTCGGCGTCGACCTCGTCGGCCGCCTCGGTGATCCGCTCGGCGGGGTCGCCGTGCTCGCGCCGGTGCTCGGGGTCGCGTCCGGCGCCGGCGAGGATCTCGCTCGCCGCGTCGACGCTCTCGGGGAATTCCTCGGGGTCGTAGATGTCGTCGCTGCTGACTTGTCGCCCCTCGTCGGTCCCCTGGAAGTCCTCGAACACGTTCAACAGGACGGTCTCGACCGACCCCGGGTCCCCGGGGAGGTCCGCGACCGCCCGCGCGACGGCTTCCGCACGCTCCTCGTTCGAGTCGACAGCCACCAGTACGCGGTACATGAATGACCGCTCGCGGCGTGACCCCATAAATGCACCTCCGGAGGTGGGAGCGAATCGAGATGGCGCGAAATGAGGCGAGGCGGAGCGAGGCCGAACGCCGGTCAGTCGACCCGGTTCTCCAGGTCCGCGTACGACCCCGTCTCGTCCACGCGGTCGAGGTTCCGGGAGAGGATGTCCGCGACGCGCTCCAGGTAGCGCGGCGTGTACCCCGAGACATGGGAGGTGACGTAGGCGTTCCCGAGCGACCAGAGGGGGTGGTCCGCGGGCAGCGGCTCGGGGTCGGTCACGTCGAGCGCCGCGGCGTGGAGGTCGTTCTTCCGGAGCGCCGTCACGAGCGCGTCGGTGTCCACGACCGGCCCGCGAGCGATGTTGACGAGGACGGCGTCGACCGGGAGCGCAGCGAGCTCGTCGCCGCCGATCAGTCCCTGCGTCGTCTCCGTCAACGGGCAGGCGACGACGACGTAGTCGACGCCGACGAACGCCTCCAGTAGCTCGTCGAAGCCGTACACCTCGTCCGTCGGGCCCCCTTTCTCGGGCGTGTACCGCACGCCGACCGTCTCGACGCCGAACCCCTCCAAGCGTTCCACGACGGCGGTCCCGATGGCGCCAAGACCGACCACGCAGATGCGGGAGCCCTGCAGCTCGCCGAACGCCTGAAAGTGGCGCCACTCGGCGCGCTCCTGCCGGCGGAGCCCCTCGTCGAGCCGCCGGGTGATCATCAGGATGGTGCCGATGACGTGTTCGGCGATGTTCGGGCCGTGGACGCCCGAGGCGCTGGTCACGGCGACGCCGCGCTCGCGGAACGCGTCCATGTCGAGCCGGTCAGTGCCGGCGGAGGTGCACGCGAACAGCCGCAGGTCGTCCGCGAGCTCGAGCAGGTCCGCGTCGAGGTCGCTCCCGACAATGACCTCGGCATCGGGCACCAGTTCGCGCTCCGCGGCGGCCGATTCCGCCAGCGTGACGCTCCTGTCGTCGACCCGCTCGCGGAGCGCGTCGACGCACTCTGCGGCCGGAATTCCGTGGACGCCGTGGTTCAGAACGACGATGTCTGCCATGCGGTACCCTCGGCGCCGGATTACTAATGTTCACGGGTGGGAGGCCCTCGCTCCGACGGTGCCGCCCTACCACGCCCGCTCCAGAGCGGCCTCCGCGTCCTCGACCGTTACCGTCAGTCCGGGCGGCGCGGCCGCCAGCACGCCGTGGTCGGCGACGTACTCCGCGATCGGTCGGAGGTCGTCGCGGGAGACGCCCTCGAGGTCGCGGAGGCGAGTCGGCACGCCGAGCGAGTCCCGAACCTCCCGGACGGCAGCGACGACCGCGTCCGCAATCTCCGCGTCCGACCGCCCGGCCGTCTCCACGTCGAGCCCCTCGGCGAGGAGCCGCCGGCGCCCGTCGACGTTGTCGAGAACGAACCGGAGGACGTGGGGGGCCATCACGGCGTGTGCGACGCCCTGCTGGACCGGATAGCGGCGCGAGAGGGCCTGCCCGAACGCGTGGATCACGTTGATCCGGCTCTCGTACTGCACCAGGATCATGCCGACGACGGCGCGGTCGACCGCCGTCGGGTCCTCCCCGTCGAGGCCCGGGAGGCCGGCGACGAGGTGGCGCAGGCCGTGGGTGGCGGTCGCGTCCGTGACGGGCGAGCCGCCCGCGGCGTAGACCGTCTCGAGCCCCTTGTTGAAGCCGTTCATCGCCGACCCCGCGAGCGGACCGTGCGGCGTCGTCTCGAACAGCGCGGGGTCCTCCACGACGAGCGTCGGCGGGACGGTCCAGCTGGCGACGACCGGCTGGCCCGTCGGCGACGCCTCCCGCGGGAGGACGACGAGGCTCCCGCCGGCCGACAGATCAGCGCCGGTCAGCGTCGTGGGCACGACCGCGACGGGCGTGAGCGGTCCGTCGGGGTCGGGCGTCGAGACGGTGCCGTCCGCCTCCGCCGACGCGCGGAGCTCCTCGGCGGACCGACCGTCCGCCGCGAGCGCGCTCATCTGCCTGGCGACGTTGAGGCTGCTGCCGCCGCCGACGCCGACGATGGCGTCCGCGTCGGCCGCGTGGAGCGCCTCGACGGCGTCGGCGGCCGTCTCGATGGACTTGGCCGAACTCGTCTCGTCGAAGACCCCGGCGAGCCGGTCGCCGAGCCCCTCGCGCACCGGCCCCATCACGGCCTCGTTGGCGCCGACGTTTGACCCACAGACCACGAGCGCGCGGTCGATCCCGGCGGCAGCGAGCCGGTCGCCGAGCTCCGCGACGCGGCCTCGGCCGTATATCACGTCGCTCCCGAGGTACTCGAACTCGAAGGCGTCTGCTGGCTGGAACACGGTCGTACGTCGGCCGAAGCGGTCTTAACTGTGCGGTTGCGCGCAGGCGTCACGCTTCCGGTGGGCGTGAGGCGGCCTCAGCCGAGCCGGAACTCGTCGGCGACGCCAAGGTCCGCAGCGAGGGCCGCGAGCGCCTCGAGAGTGCGGTCGCCGACCGGGACCCCCTCCCGCTCGCGCTCCGCGCGTGTCCGGTGTTCCGGTGCGCCGGGAAGCAGCGGTCGGTCCCCGTCCATCGCGTCCGGACGCTCGACCGCCGCCGAGAGCGTCGCGTCCGCGAAGTAGTCGTCGAGCGTCGTCACGGCCTCGCGGACGCGCTCGCGGGAGGTGAACCGCGCCGGGTCGATCAGGACGAACGCCGCCGCGTTGTTCACCGACCCCGGTTCCCCCTCGCCGAACACCTCGCCGCCGCCCACGACGCCCGCGAGCAGCTCCGCGACGACGGAGAGCCCGAACCCCTTGTGGCCCGCCGAGCGACCGCCGAGCGGGAGCAGCGCGCCGGCTCCGTCCTCGAACGCGTCCGCGTCGGCGACGTGACTGCCCTCCGCGGTCACCGTCCACGCGGGCGGGAGCGGCTCGCCCTCGACGCTCCGCTTCGTCACCTTGCCGTGGGCGACCTGGCTCGTGGCGATGTCCAGCACGACCGGGTGCGGGGCCGCGCCGAACGTCGGGATGCCGACGGCGATGGGGTTCGTCGAGAACAGGCGCTCGGCGCTGCCCGGAACCGTCACCGTTCGCCCCGCCAGCCCGGTGTTGACGAACGCGAGAAGGGCGAACCCCTCGGCGGCCGCGCGCTCGGCCCACTCGCCGATCCGGCCCATATGGGCGCCGTTTTTCACCCCGACGGCCGCGACGCCGCGCTCCGCGGCGACCTCGACCGCCGCGTCGACGGCCGCCCGCCCCGTCAGCTGGCCGAACCCTCGGTTACCGTCGACGCGGAGCGCTCCCGGGTCCGCGTCGTCGACGGTCGGACTCGCCGCCGGGTCGAGGGTCCCCTCGTCGACCATCGGCGCGTACATCGTCGCGAGGCGGACGACGCCGTGTGAGGCGTGCCCGCAGAGGTCCGCGTCGACGAGCGAGGCGGCCACCTTCGCGGCCGCTGGGTCGGGCGTTCCGAGCGCTTCGAGGAGCACCGTCGCTCCCGCCTCTAGCCGGGCGGGGGCTATCCGTGGCATACCTCCGCATACGCGGCGGGGAATGAAGCGTTTTCGGCGCGGGGGCGGTGGAGCGTGCGAGCCGGGAGCGCGGGCCGCGCACGCTGCCGCACGAGGAGGGGGGAACGGCCGGAGCCCCAACAGTCAAGCCGCTCCGATCCGACTGACGGGTATGAGTTGGGAAGCGGAGATAGTGGACGGACTGCTCGACGCCGAGATCGACCTCGTGACGCAGCTCCCGGACGGCGCGATGGGCGCGGTCCTGGAGGGGATACAGGAGTCGGACGTGGACACGCTGCGCGTCGAGCGCGAGGAGAGCGCGATCGCGGCGGCC
The DNA here is from genome assembly GCF_001462205.1 of Haloparvum sedimenti. Lineage (GTDB taxonomy): Archaea > Halobacteriota > Halobacteria > Halobacteriales > Haloferacaceae > Haloparvum > Haloparvum sedimenti. Next base: position 3,120 of record NZ_LKIR01000009.1, on the reverse strand, counting down.
TCCGGCGCGTGGGTGACCGGCGAGCGCGCGGCCGTGATGTGTCAGTCGAGCGGCCTCGCGAACGCGATCAACGCCATCGGCTCGCTGTCGGCGCCGGCGCGGCTGCCGTTCCTCGCGCTGGTGACGCGCCGGGGCGACCTCGGCGAGTTCAACGTCGCGCAGGTGCCCGCGGGCTACGGCCTGCCGGGGATGATGGACGAGATGGGGATCAGACACACCGTGGTCGAGGAGCCGGGGACGCTCCGGAAGACGGTGCGGATGGCGGCCGACTCAGCCTTCTCGACGCGGACGCCGTACGTGGTGTTCCTCGACGCGACCGTCACCGGCTACGGACAGGAGGCGCAGTGATGGCGGCCGACCAGTTCGCCTGCACGGCCGCGGTCATCGAGGAGACGCCGGACGCGGTCGTCGTCTCGAACCTCGGCGTGGCTTCCTACGTCCTCGCGGAGGTCGGCGACCGCGAGCGCAACTTCTACCTCTGGGGGAGCATGGGGTCGACGACCGCGACCGGCGTCGGCGTCGCCCACGGCACCGACGAGCAGGTGACGGTGCTGGCGGGCGACGGATCGCTGACGATGTCGCTCGGCGTGTGCTCGACGGTCGCGACCGCCGACCAGTCGAACCTCACCGTGGTCTGCTTCGACAACGGCATCTACGGGACGACCGGCGGCCAGCCGACCCCCTCCATCGACTTCGCGGCCGCCGCGGAGGCGCAGGGGCTCCCCGCGGAGCGGGTCGACTCGGACGACGAGTTCGCCGCGGCCTACGCCGACGCCGTCGCCCGCGACGGCCCCTCCCTGATCGAGTGCACCGTCGAACCGACCGACCCCGAGGCGCGCCCGACGTTCGACTTCCCGCACATCCCGCGCCGCGTCCGCGACTCGCTGACGGAGTAGCTCGCTCGGCCGCGAGGTCGGCTGACCGCGAGTCATCCAAGAGTCATCCAAAAGTCGTCCGCGAGCCGCCGTCCGCGAGGCCGGCCGCCCCGTTCCCGGCGGAAACCGCCGCGACCGGCTACGCCTTTTTGTCGGTCCGCGTCGTACCGCCTACCATGGTAGACCACCTCGCGTACACGGAGGTCCCGGACAACTCCGACCACGACGGCTTCGAGCAGCACGTGCTGCTGTACAGCTACAACCAGATGCTGACTCACAACGTCATCGAGCCGGGCGCGGAGTCGCCGTACCACAACCACCCCCACGAACAGATCGGCTACGTCGTCAGCGGGACGGGCACCCAGATCGTCGACGGCGAGGAGTACGAGCTGACACCCGGGACGTGTTACCTGCTGGAGTCCGGCGAGAAGCACGCGATGCGCGCGGACGGGGACGAGCCGCTGGAGGTACTCGACATCTTCCATCCCGTCCGCGAGGACTACATCCCGGAGTGAGGACCGTCTCGGACCCCACGACCGCGGCTACTCCGGCGCGTTCGCGAGGTCCCACCCGATGAATCCCTCCTCGATCGGCACGTCGAGCGCCTGCATCGACCGGACGATGGTCGCGTACGTGCCGGCGAGCATCCCCACCGCGACGAGCGTCCCGTCGTCGTAGTGCGCGCTCACGCGGTCGTGGAGGTCGTCGTCGACCGCGCCGATGAGGTACGCGCGAACGTACGAAAGCAGCGCGGCCTCGCCCTCGTCGAACCGCTCCAGCGCGTTCGCGCCGACGGCCCTGATGTCGTCGGCCGGGAGCCCGGCGCTCAGCGCGATGCGACCGTGCTGGTGCCAGACGTACCGCGAGTCCAGCTCGCGCGCGACCCGGAGAATCACCAGTTCGCGCGTTCGCGGGTCGAGGTCCGCGTCGTTCCACAGCGACCCGGCGAACTCCCGGAACGCGACGAGGGCGGGCGGGTTCCGGCCGAAGGCGGCGTACACGTTGCGCTCGGCGCCGGACATCAGGTGTCTGTACTCGGGAGCCAGATCCGCCGGCTCTCGAAACGCCGCGATGAGGTGCTGATGCTCGTCCGGGAGGTCCGACCGCTCCGCGAGGCGCATTCGTGCCATGATCACGTGTCACGATGAGTCTACTTAGCGTTTCGGCACCGCGGAGCGTCGGCCCTCGCGGCGGCCGACAGCGGCCAGCCTCCGGGCCGAGCCGCCGAATCCGCTCCGAGAAACGCCGCCGGTAGACGACCGGAACGCGAGCCGGCGTCCGTACGAAGGTTCATTATCGGCCGCGACGACGCTGAGACGTGAACCGAGAGAACGATCTGCGGCGGAGCGTGGAGCGCGGCGACCCGGTCTTCGGCGCGAGCGCGGCGACGTTCTCGCCGGCGGCCGTCGAGACGTTCGGCGCGCTCGGGCTCGACTTCGTCTGGCTCGACTTCGAGCACGCCGGGCCGAGCCCCTACGACAGCACCGTCTTCGAGGACCTGACGCGCGCCGCGGAGGCGGCGGACATCGAACTGTTCGTCCGGCTTCCCTCCGGCGACCCGCCGCTCGTGCGGAAGGTGCTCGACGCGGGCGTCAGAACGGTCCTGATCCCGCGGGTCGAGACCGCCGCGGAGGTCCGCGAGGCCGTCGCGGCGGCGCGGTTCGCGGTCGACGGCGAGCCCGCGGACCGCGGGATCGGCGTCGGTCGCGGCTCGACGTGGGGCGCGGACTTCGCGGACCACGCCGCCCGCGAGGATGCGGAGACGTTCGTCGGCGTCATGATCGAGAACGAGACGGCCGTCGAGAACCTCGACGAGATCCTCGACGTGTCCGGGCTCGGCTTCGCCTTCCTCGGGCCGGCGGACCTCTCCGTCTCCGTCGGTCATCCGATGCAGAAGGACCACCCCGAGGTCGAGGCGCTCGTGGAGCGGGCCGAGACGGCCATCGCCGCGTCGGACGTGTCGCTTGCGGGCATTCACAACGACCCCGACGCGATCCGGGAGGCGGTCGACGACGGCTACCGGATCGTCCGCATGGGCGGAGAGCTGAGCGCCGCGCGACAGGTGCTCTCCGACCGGCTCGACGCCATCGACCGCTGAGCCCCGATCTCGACCCCCGACTCGACCGCGAAAACCCGACCCGACTCGACCGCGGAACGAGAACCGCGACTCGGCCGTGAGCCGACGACGCGGAATCCGTTCCCGTATGTATTTTTCCTTCCCTGCGACTGTACATCATTACGAAAC
>NZ_LKIR01000089.1:53901-96635 GCF_001462205.1 Haloparvum sedimenti | reverse complement strand
TGGCCCGAAGACACGCCTGTGGAGACTGCGCTCCCTACGGACACCACTACGGTGTCTGCAAAGCGCGTCGTTGAAACAGGAAGCCTCGGGGCTTGACCTCGAGGCGATTCACGTTCGGCGCGTGCGACCGCTCCCACGATGGTACAGGGAGGAACGGTCGTCCAACTCGCGGTGGTCGCGGCGACGATACTCGGGCTCTGGGTCGGCGCGCGGGCGCTCGTCGACGCCGTGGTCCGGCTGGCCCGGCGGTTCGGCGTGGCGGAGCTGACCATCGGGCTCACCGTCGTCGCGATGGGGACCTCGACGCCCGAGCTGGTCGTGACGACCGACGCCGCGCTCGCGGGGCTCGGCGACATCGCGGTCGGCAACGTCGTCGGCTCGAACGTCTACAACCTTGCCTTCATTCTCGGCGCGGTGTCGCTGCTCCGGGTGATCCCGGTCGAGCGCTCGCTGGTCCACCGGGACGGCGCGGCGCTGGTGGCCTCGACGCTGCTGGCCTTCGCGGTCCTGTTCGACCGGACGGTGACGCGCCCGGAGGGACTGCTCCTCGCCCTCGCGTTCCTCGCCTATACGGCGTACCTGCTCTACGACGAGCGATCGGGGACCTCGATCGAGACCGAATACCCGGCGTCGCACCGGTCGGATGCGGACCGGACGGCGTTCCGCGGTCGCGACGCCCTCCTTCTGGTCGGCGGGCTGGCGGTCGTCCTCGTCAGCGGACACTTCATGGTCGAGGCGGCGTCGGCGCTCGCCCGCTCGGCCGGCCTCTCCGACTGGGTCATCGGCGGGACCCTCGTCGCCGCCGGCACCTCCACCCCGGAGTTCGCCGTCTCGCTCGTCGCGATGCGACAGGGCCACGTCGGTATGTCCGTCGGCAACGTCGTCGGCTCGAACGTGTTCAACGCGCTCGGAATCCTCGGGCTGGCGGCCGCGCTTCGACCGCTCTCCGTCTCGGGGGCCGCCATCGAGACGACAGTCTGGCTGACCGCGGTGGCGGTGCTGATGGTCGCCGCGCTCTGGTCCGGGCGCCGGCTCTCCCGGGTCGAGGGCGCGCTGTTCGCCTGCTCGGAGGTCGCCCGCTGGGTCCTCGGGCTGTTCAGGATATTCGGCTGAGAGCGGAAGTCCGCCCGTTTCGACCGCGCCGCGAGTCCCTCACGGTCGTTCGCTTCATTTATACTCCGGGTGGACCCAGATGCGGTATGGACTTCGATCTGCCCGCGGAACACCGGATGATCCGGGACACCGTCCGGGAGTTCTGCGAGGAGGAGATCGCCCCGATCGCCCAGGAGGTGGAGGACGAGCACCGCTTCCCCGCGGAGGTGTTCGACGAGCTCGCCGCCCTCGACATGATGGGCGTCCCCGTCTCGGAGGAGTACGGCGGCCTCGGCGGCGACCAGCTGATGTACGCCTTAGTCACCGAGGAGCTCGGCCGCGTCTCCGGCGGCATCGGGCTCTCCTACGCCGCGCACGTCTCGCTCGGCTCGAAGCCGATCGAGCTGTTCGGCACCGACGAGCAGAAGGAGGAGTGGCTCCGACCGCTCGCGACCGGCGAGGGGATGGGGGCGTGGGCGCTCACGGAGCCCGGCAGCGGCTCGGACGCCTCCGATATGGACACGACCGCGGAGTACGACGCCGACGCCGGCGAGTACGTCCTGAACGGCACGAAACAGTTCATCACCAACGCGACCGTCGCGAACTCGGTGCTGGTGAAGGCGGTCACCGAGCCCGACGCGGGCTACGACGGCATCTCCACGTTCATCGTCGACCCCGAGAACGACGACGGCTTCGAGGTCACCACCGTCTGGGACAAGATGGGCCTCAACTGCTCGCCGACCTGCGAGATCCAGCTGGACGACGTGCGGATCCCGGAGGACCGCCTGCTCGGCGAGGAGGGCGAGGGGTGGACACAGACGATGAAGACGCTCGACGGCGGCCGGATCTCCATCGCGGCGCTGTCGACCGGGCTCGCGCAGGGCGCCTACGAGGCCGCCAAGGAGTACGCCGGCGAGCGCGAGCAGTTCGGCCAGCCCATCTCCAAGTTCGACGCCATCCGCGACAAGATCGTCGACATGCACCGCAAGACGGAGCGCTCCCGGCTGCTCACCCACAAGGCGGCCGTCAAGTACGACGAGGGGAACCGCGTGACCGAGGAGTCCGCGCTGGCGAAGCTCGACGCCTCCGAGTCCGCCCGCGAGGTGGCCGAGGACGCCGTGCAGGTGCTCGGCGGCTACGGCTACACCGAGGACTTCTCGCCGCAGCGCTTCTACCGCGGCGCGAAGCTGATGGAGATCGGCGAGGGGACGAGCGAGATCCAACACGTCGTGCTCGGGCGCCAGCTCGGGCTATAAAACGTAGAAATTCGCGTCTTGGTGACTGCTCATAGCTGAGGTTCCTTTCGGTTTGAGAGTTCTGCGCCGACCCAGCCTCCGAATGCACCAAGCCCATAAAAGTATGCAATTGCAAAAACGCAAATAATAACCCATACAACAAAGGTATCCACCGTTCCTTCAACCACCTGAGCGAAGGTGCCAAATGCTGCGAATAGAACGAATGGTATAGACGCGATCACATTTGCGAGTATACCGACGAGTGCGCTTTCTCTGTTGTTTGGACCTCTCAGATAGCCACCGATCATCCCGCCAATCATTGGCCCTAAAAATGGAACCCAGCCGAGAAAGAAGGAACCTACAGAGCCGATGATCGCGGCGGTATACCGTTCTGAAGGGTCTCTCACATTCGACCGAGCGGAATCTTGAGAGACGCCACATTCCGGACAAATAACGGCATTTCTGTCTATTTTTTCTTCACAGTTCCCACAGATTTTTTCTCCGCTCGTACCGTCAGATTCCATATGGTTTAGATAGAACCATTAATGATAATTCTATTGGCTGTGAATTATTCACCCCCTGTTTCGCTTTCACGCATTCCCAACGTTTCTTGAGATCGGTCGGGTGTGTGGACCCATTATGAAATCTCATCAACAAAAGTCGCACCAGCGGTCGGATTGCGTCTCTAGTCGCCGATCGTGCCGGCGTGGGTAGTCATTCCGCGCCGTCCGTGTTCTCGGCGGAGTCCATCCCGGCCGTTGCCGCCGCGACGACGGCGGGGACCTCCTCTGTCGCCGCAGAGGTGAGCCTGTCGTCAGCCGGGACGACCCGCTGCCGGGGACGACCGACGCGCCGCGGGACCGGCTCCGTGTCGATCAGGCCGGCGTCCTCGAACTCGGCTTTCACCGACGAGAGCGTCGCGGGGCTGGCCAGCCCGCAGTCCTCGGCGGCGCGGCGGAGGCCGTAGTTGACCGCGCCGTGACGCGCGCCCGCGGCGTACACGCAGTCGAGGTGGTCGCAGGGGTCCCCGCGGTCGACCTCGGGAAGCGCGTCGAGCAGTCGGAGCAGCTCCGCGGCCACGTTCGCGTCGCACCGCCCGGCGAACGCGCCGAAGAGCACGCGACGGGAGGGCGTCCGCGGGGCGTACGACTCGGCGCCGGTCAGCCGGGTTTCCCACCGGCCCCGGACCTCGTCGACCCGCTCCGGGTCCGTCTCGCGGACGGCCGCGTAACCCGCCGCGTCCGCGGCCGGGAGCGGCACCGCGACCGCGCCGTCGGCGATCAGGAGCGTGCTCGGCTCGTGCTCTTCGACGCTCGTGAGGGAGAGCGCGTCCGCCTCGAGGAACGCCGCGACGCGGCTCGCCGCGTGGAAGCCGTCGAAGACCGCGTCGAGCACGGGCTCGCGCGCCGCGACGCGCAGGTGGGGGAACGACTCCGGAACCGGATGCGGGAGGTCGAGCGACCCGGTAGAGGGGTCCTCGCGCGCGGCGGCCTCGCTCCGGAGCGTCCCGACCGTCGGCGCCGCGACCGCGGGCGCCGCGTCGACCAGCGCGTCGAGGACGCCTCGGAGGAGCCGCTCGGCGGGGTCCACGAGCAGGACCGGCCGGGCCCCGGACAGCTCCAGCGCTCCACCCGCGAGCGGGAGCGTCGGCGTCGTGTCCGCCATTCGTCGGTGACTCGCCGGGTGCGGTGATAAATGTTCGCGCGAAGCCGAAGACTAAGGCCGGCGAGGGGCGCAGGGTCGTGCATGCAGCAAATCCTCGTCGCCGGTGAGACGCTCGTCGACTTCATCCCCGAGGAGCCGGGGCCGCTCGACGAGGTGGAGACCTTCCACCGGCGGGCGGGCGGGGCGCCGGCCAACGTCGCGGTCGGACTCGCGCGGCTCGGCCGACCCCCGGCATTCTGGACACGCGTGGGCACCGACCCCTTCGGCGACTTCCTCGCCGACGCGCTCGCGGACGCCGGCGTTCCGACCGAGCACGTCGAGCGGGACCCGGACGCAAAGACCGGACTCGCGTTCGTCAGCCTCGACCCCGACGCGGACCGCGCGTTCTCCTTCCACCGGGACGGCAGCGCGGACACCCGGATGGAGCCGGGCGGGGTGGACGGGGCGGCGCTCGCGGATACCGACTGGGTCCACGCTGGCGGCGTGACGCTGGCCGACGAGCCGGCCCGGACCGCGACGCTGGACCTGCTCGCGCGGGCCCGAGAGGCCGACGCGACCGTCTCCTTCGACCCCAACGCGCGCCCCGAACTGTGGACCGACTTCGACTTCCCGGGCTCCTGCCGCGAGGCGTTCGCGCTCGCGGACGTGGTGAAGGTCTCACCCGAGGACCTCGACGCCGCGGGGTACGACGGCGCCGCCGTCGACGAGTCGGACCCGGCCTCCGCGACCGAGGTCGCGGCCGCGGTCGCCGCCGACGGCCCGCACACGGTGCTGGTGACGCTCGGCGGCGCCGGCGCGTTCGCGTACGCGACCCCCGACGCCCCGTGGAACGACGGTGACGAGCCGCTCGCGGTCGACCACGGGGGGTACGACGCGGAGCCGGTCGACACCACGGGCGCGGGCGACGCGTTCACCGCGGGCGCGGTCGCGGCGCTCTCGGCGGGCGAGTCGCTCGCGGAGGCGCTGGCGTTCGCCAACGCCGTCGCCGCGCGGACGACGACCGAGAAGGGGGCGATGACCGCGCTCCCGGACCGGGACGCGGTCGCAGCCCTCCGCGGGGAGTAGCCGGAGAACGGCGAGCGGTCCACCATGCGGAGGCGGACCGGCTCCGTTCGGAAATCGGGCGGGACTACGCCGTCGATACGTCTTCGGTCGTCGACCCCTCGGCTCGGAGGAGCACCGCCAGCGCGACGAGCACGACCGCGCCCGCCGCCCAGAACGCGACCGCGTAGCCCGCGACGCCCGCGAGCAGGCCCCCCAGCGCGCTTCCGACGCCGGTCCCGACGCCCGCGAGCGCGGAGTAAGCGCCGAGCGCGTCCCCTCTTATCGCCTCGTCCGCGAGCCGCGTCACGAGCCCGGTCGCGGTGACCGCGATCATCGCCCACGTCACGCCGATGGCCAGGAACAGCCCGCCGAGTGCGGCGGTCGCGGGGAGCGAGACCGCGGGCAGCACCGTTCCGAGCGCGGCGACCGCCGGGAACAGCGCCGCGCGCCCCGCGAGCGCCGCGTTCTGGACCACGGCGGGGCCACGCCGGGCCACGAGGCGCCCGACCGGCGTGTAACAGACCGCGGACCCGACGTTCGCGGCGAGGAACAGGCCGAAGACGACACCGGTGGCGTAACCGGCCTCCGCGAGGTACGCCGGCATCGGTCCCCAGAACACTGCGAAGCCGACCGAGAACAGCGTCGCCGCCGCGAGATAGGCGGTCAGGGGGCCGGAAAAGCGGTCTCGGGCGGACCGCTCGAGGTCATCCGCGGTCGCGTCCGCCGCTCCTCCTTCGTGGTCGGGACGCCGACGCGCTCGGCGGGCGCGGCCGAGATACCCCGTCAGCACCCAGTAGAGGCGCGTCGGCCCGTAGGGGACCGACCTGATGTACCGCCCGGCGCCCCAGCCGCTCCGGTCGAGGCGAGCGAAGACGCGTCGGAACCGCGCGGCGCTCGTGGTCGCGGGCTCGGGGTACCACCGTGCGGCCGCCGCCAGCGCGCCCGTCGAGACGACCGCGAGCAGGAAACACAGGAGCTCCTGTGCGGCCACCGCGCCGAGCGCGCGCGGGACCGTCGCGGTCCAGACGGTCCCGAGCACCAGCCCCGCGACCCAGCCGTAGCCCTGTACCGCGTTGAGGCGGGCGATCCGCGCGTCCCACTCGGCGGCCTGCCGGCCCTCCACGACGATCAGGTTCAGGACCGGCGCGGCCGCGGAGACGACGAACCACATCGCCGCGTTGCCGACGAGCAGGCCGAGCGGCGTGCTCGCGAACGGGACCAGCGCCAGCACGCCCGCGAGCGCCCCGAGCGCGACGAGAATGAAGGGGCGCCGCCGCCCGGTTCGGGCCGCGAGGCGTCCCCACAGCAGCGCGCCGGGCACGCCCGCGAAGGCGGCGGTGGCGGCCATCGCTCCCACCACCGCCGCGCCCGCGCCGAGCGAGACCGCGTACAGCGGGAGCAGCAGCGACGCGGCCCCGACCGCGGCGTAGCCCGTCCCCCACGCGTACAGCCACCGGTCGCTCACGTCGGTGTCACCACGTCGACCCCTCTCGCTCCGGGACAAAAGGCGTTCCGCGCGAGGTGCGGGGTCCTCTCGGAAACGTCGCGGCTCCGCGAGCGCGACGCGGGCGCCCGCCTCGCTTTCCGCAGCACCGCCGCTTATGCGCCCCCCGGCCGAACGGCTGGCCATGAGCGACACCGACCTCGACCTGACGCTCGGACTCGGCACCTCCGGCAACGACGACCCCGAGGAGTGCGCTGCGACCGTTCACCGCGCGCTCGAGCGCGGCTACAGACACGTCGACACCGCGCAGATGTACGACAACGAGGCGGCCGTCGGCGAGGGGCTGGCGCGCGCGTTCGACGATCCGGACGCCGACGTCTCGCGCGAGGACGTGGTCGTGGCGACGAAGGTCCACCCCGATAACCTCGCGCCCGCGGACGTCCGCGAGACCGCCCGTGAGAGCCTCGACCGACTCGGCCTCGACTACGTCGACCTGCTGTACGTCCACTGGCCGACGAGCGCGTACGACGCGGCGGCGACGCTGCCGGCGTTCGACGACCTCCGCGACGACGGGCTGATCCGCCACGTCGGCGTCTCCAACTTCACCCCCGACCTGCTGGAGGAGGCGGCGGGGATCCTCGATGCGCCCATCGCGGCCCATCAGGTTGAGTGTCACCCGCGGTTCCGACAGGACGAGCTGCGGCAGCTCGCACACGACGACGGCCACTACCTCGTCGGCTACTCGCCGCTCGGCCGCGGGGAGGTCCTCGACGACCCGACGCTGACCGCGGTCGCCGAGCGAAACGACTGCTCGCCCGCACAGGCGGCGCTCGCGTGGGAGCTGGCCCGCGGCGTCGTCCCGATCCCGAAGGGGACCGGCGACCACGTCGACGAGAACTACGCCGCGCTCGAGGTCGACCTCCCCGACGAGGACCTCGCAGCTATCGACGGGATCGACGCCGCGGAGCGCCTTATCGACCCGGACGAAGCGGCCTGGAACCGGTAAGCGGGACGCCCTTTTTCGCTGATGGGAACGAGCAAAAAGGCAGTCAGGTCCGAGCCGCCCCTCAGTCGTCGCCCGAGACCGCGCCGGCGTCGCCGTGGACGCTGGCGCCCGCCTCGGCCGCGTCCGGAAGCTCCTCGCGCACGTCGTCGCCGATTCCCTCCGCGATGACGTCCGCGTAGGCGTCCGGGAGGACGCGCGTGAACGCCTCGACCGCGTTCGCCCAGTCGTCGAGCAGTTCCCGCGCGCGTGCGCTGTCGGTGTAGGCGGCGTGGTTCTCCACCAGCCGCCGGAGCATCTCCTCGTCGCGCTCGGAGAGGTCCTCGGAGAGCGTCACCATCCCGGTGTTGGCCTTCTCGGCCAGCTCGCCGTCGGGGTCGTGGACGTACGCCACGCCGCCGGACATCCCGGCCGCGAAGTTGCGGCCGAACTCGCCCAGCACCGCGACGACGCCGCCGGTCATGTACTCGCAGCCGTGGTCGCCGACGCCCTCGACGACCGCCTTCACGCCGGAGTTGCGCACCGCGAAGCGCTCGCCCGCGACGCCGTTGACGTACGTCTCGCCCGCGGTCGCGCCGTACAGGCAGACGTTGCCCGCGACGACGTTGTCGGCGGGGTCGTAACCCGCGTCCGCGGGCGTCCGGAGGACGACTTTCCCGCCCGACAGGCCCTTGCCGACGTAGTCGTTGGCGGCGCCGGTCAGGTCCATCGTGACGCCGCGGGCGAGGAACGCGCCGAAGCTCTGGCCCGCGTAGCCGTCGAGGTCGCAGGTGATCGTGTCGTCCGGGAGACCCTCGCCGCCGTACTCGGAGGCGACGCGGTTCGAGAGCGTCGCGCCGACCGCGCGGTCGACGTTCGTCACGTCCTCGGAGACGGTCACCGGCTTGCCCTCCGCGAGGGCGGGTTCGGCGGCGTCGATGAGGTCCCAGTCGAGCGCGGTCGCGACCTCCTCGTGGCGCTGCTCGCGGATCTTCGTGCGCACGTCGCCCGCCGGGTCGGCGATGACCGCCGACAGGTCGAGGTGGCTCGCCTTCTCGTGGTCGGTCTCGCGCTGGGTCAGCAGGTCGGGCCGGCCGATGAACTCCTCGAGGTCGGTGTAGCCGAGCTCGGCCATGATCTCGCGCAGCTCCTGCGCGATGAACGTCATGTAGTTGATGACGTGCTCCGGCTCGCCGGGGAACCGCTTGCGCAGGTCCTCGCGCTGGGTGGCGACGCCGACCGGACAGGTGTTCTCGTGACACTGCCGGGCCATCACGCAGCCGGAGGTGACCAGCGAGGCGGTGCCGAAGACGTACTCCTCCGCGCCGAGGAGGGCGGCGACGGCCACGTCGCGGCCGGTCTTGAGCCCGCCGTCCGCGGTGACCCGGATGCGGTCGCGCAGGCCGGTCGCGCGGAGCATCTGGTTCGCCTCCGCGAGCCCGAGCTCCCACGGTAGGCCCGCGTTCTTGATCGAGGTCTTCGGCGACGCGCCGGTGCCGCCGGAGTGCCCGGAGACGTGGACCACGTCCGCGTTCGCCTTCGCGACGCCCGCGGCGATGGTGCCGATGCCGGCCTCCGAGACGAGCTTGACGTTCACGTCCGCCTCGGGGTTGGCCGCCTTCAGGTCGTAGATCAGCTGCTTGAGGTCCTCGATGGAGTAGATGTCGTGCTGGGGCGGCGGCGAGATGAGCCCCACGCCGGGCGTCGAACACCGGACGTGTGCGATCATCTCGTTGACCTTCTCGCCGGGGAGGTGCCCCCCCTCGCCGGGCTTGGAGCCCTGCGCCATCTTGATCTGCAGCTCGTCGGCGCTCGCGAGGTACTCCGCGGTGACGCCGAATCGGCCGGAGGCGACCTGCTTGACGTTGCACTCGCGCTCGGTGTCGAACCGCTCCGGCGGCTCGCCGCCCTCGCCCGTGTTGGACTTGGCGCCGAGGCGGTTCATCGCGATGGAGTTGTTCTCGTGGGCCTCCGGCGAGAGGCTCCCGAGGCTCATCGCGGCCGTCGAGAAGCGCTCGACGATCTCCTCGACCGGCTCCACCTCCTCGACCGGAACCGGGTCGCGGTCGGAGTCGAACTCGAGCAGGCCGCGCAGCGTCTGGAGGCTCTCGGACTGGTCGTTGACCAGGTCGGCGAACTCCTCGTACTGCTCGTAGTCGCCCGCGCGGACCGCCTGCTGGAGCGTGCCGACCGTCTGCGGGTTCCAGCCGTGTTTCACGCCCGAGGAGCGGTGCTCGTACTCGCCGGTGGTCTCCAGCTGAGGGTCAGCGCCGAACGCCATCGCGTGGCGGGCGCGGAGGTCGCCCTCGATCTCGTCGACGCCGATCCCCTCGGTCCTGATCTCCGTCCCCTCGAAGTACTCGCCGACGAAGTCGGAGTCGAGCCCGACCGCCTCGAAGATCTGGGCGACCTGGTACGACTCCACCGTGGAGATGCCCATCTTCGCCATCGTCTTCAGCAGGCCGTCCTCCAGCGCCTTTCTGTACGCCGCGAGGGCCTCGTCGGCGTCCGCGCCGTCCGGCCCCGCGACCGTGTCGCGGATGGAGTCGTACGCGAGGTACGGCGTCACCGCGCCGGCGCCGTAGCCGACCAGCGTGGCGAGGTGGTGGACCTCGTGGGGTTCGCCCGACTCGACGACGAGGCCGGCGTGGTTGCGGAGCCCGTTGCGAACGAGGTGGTGGTGGACCGCCCCGGTCGCCAGCAGGCTCGGGATGGCGAGCCGGTCCGGGCCGACCGCGCGGTCGGAGACGACGACCACGTCCGCGCCGGCCTCGATGGCCGCGGCCGCGTCGTCGCGCAGGCGGGCGACCGCGTCCGCGAGGTCGGTGTCCGGGTCGAACGTCGCGTCGACGACCGCGCTCTCGAAGGCGTCGTCCGGATCGTCGCCGAGCGCCTTCAGCGAGGCCGTCTCCGCCTCGGTGAGGACCGGGGAGTCGCAGACGATCTGGCGGGCGTGGTCGGCCGACTCGTCCAGCAGGTTGCGCTGGAAGCCGAGCCGCGACTCCAGCGAGGTGACGAGTTCCTCGCGGATGTAGTCGATGGGCGGGTTCGACACCTGCGCGAACAGCTGTTTGAAGTAGGTGAACAGCGGGCGGTCGACCTCCGTCAGCACCGAGAGGGGCGTGTCGTCGCCCATCGAGCCGACCGGGTCCTTCCCCTGTTCGGCCATCGGCTCGACGAGGTGGTTCAGCGAGTCGGTCGTGTAGCCGAACGCGGCCTGGTGGGCGCGCACCTCCTCGACGGTGGGCTCGGCCGGATCGGCGTCGTCCGCGTCCGCCGCGGCGTCGCCCGTCTCGGCCGCGACCTCCTCAAGGGCGGCCTGTTCCTCGTCGACCCACTCGCCGTACTTCTCGTCGGTGAGGTCGTCAAAGACCTCGTCGTCGGGGACGACCCGACCGCTTTCTAAGTCCGCGACGAAGATCTCGCCGGGCTGGAGGCGGCCGCGGGACTCGACCTCGCCGGGGTCGGTCGGGATCGCGCCCACCTCCGAGCCGACGATGAGGCGGTCGTCGCTCGTCACCTCGTAGCGACACGGGCGCAGCCCGTTCCGGTCGAGGACGCCCGCGACGCGGTCGCCGTCGAAGCCGATCACCAGCGCCGGGCCGTCCCACGGCTCGACCAGCGAGGCGTGGTAGTCGTACCAGTCGGCGCGCTCCTCGCTCATCAGGTCGTCGCCGCGGAACGCCTCCGGGATCAGCATCCGGAGCGCGTGCGGGAGGTCGCGACCGGTCTGGAGCAGGAGCTCGACGGCGTTGTCGACGCTGGCGGTGTCGGACTGGTTCGGGTCGTCGATGACCGGCTTGACCGTCTCCAGGTCCGCGCCGAAGCCGGGGTGGGAGACGTCCGTCTCCCGCGCGCGCATCCAGTTGATGTTGCCCTGGATCGTGTTGAACTCGCCGTTGTGGACGATGTTGCGGTACGGGTGCGCGAGGTGCCACGCGCCGAGCGTGTTCGTCGAGAAGCGGGCGTGGACCAGCGCGACCCGGCTCGCGAACCGCTCGTCGGAGAGGTCGGGGAAGTAGGTGGCCAGCTGGTCGCCCTTCAGCAGACCCTTGTAGACGACGCGGCGGCGGTCGAGCGAGCAGACGTAGAAGCGTTCGCCGCCCTCCACGTCCGCGGCGGCCGACTCGACGGCCTTCCGGGCGACGTAGAGCGCGCGGTCGAAGCCGAGGTGGGGATTCTCGTCCGTGTCGTCGGTCTCGTCGTCGGTGAAGCGCGAATCGAGGTCGGCGTCGGAGGCGGGAGCGACGAACACCTGTACGACGTTCGGTTCCGAGTCCAGCGCGGTCGCGCCCAGGTCGGCTTCGTCGGCGTCGGTGGGGACCTCGCGCCACGCGAGCACCTCGAGGCCGTACTCGGCGAACGTCTCCGCGACGACCTCGTGGAGCGCCGCCTCCGCGGCCGGATCCTCGGGCATGAACAGCGAGCCGACCGCGTACTCGTCGGGCAGGTCGGCGTCCACGACGGCCTCGAAGAAGCCGTCCGGGCGCTCGACCATGATCCCGGCGCCGTCGCCGGTGTTCGGCTCCGCGCCCGTCGTCCCGCGGTGCTGGAGGTTCTCCAGCAGTGAGACGGCGTCGGCGACGGTGTCGTGGCTCGGTTCTCCCGCGAGGTCGACGACTCCGCCGACGCCGCAGTTCGATCGGTCGTCGTCCGGCGACGCGAGCCCGTCTCCGCTCGCCTCCGCGTCGCGACCCGCCGACCCGGACGCGTCCGGGTCGAGGGTGTTACTGTGTGGCTTGGTCATACACCAAGCAAGCGAGTTTCGGCTTAAAGGACTAACCCTGATATGGGTAGGGTGCCTTACCCACCCATTAGGGAATATTAGGTCATTATTCTTCAGGGACTGGCATTGATGCACATGGGTAGACACTCGGACATCGATGGCATGTATTTTTGAATATCGAAGGCATTCAGGGGGAGAAGAACAGCTTCCTCTCCAGATATTTTGCTATTTAGGTTTATATTGTAAACCCGATCGGGAAGGAGATTGGGAGATCCGTGTGATCAACCGTTCGGTTTCGGTCGCAGCGTGGGGGACCAGTTCCGCGAGTCAGTAAGACTTCGCGAAGTAGGCCGTCCGCTCGGCCGCCTCGCCGCAGACGCCGCAGGTCTCCTCGTGGTCGGCGTCGACGAGGTCGTCCTCGTCCTCAAAGGGGACCATCACGATCTCGGCGGCGATCTGGTCTTTGATCTCCTCCTCGCAGTCCTCGTCGCCGCACCACGGCGTCTTCACGTAGCCGCCGTGCTGGCCGAGCGTGCCGAGGATGGAGGCGCGGTCGTCGGCCTCGCGCACCTCGCCGTCGAGGTTCTCCTCGGCGGCCGCGTACAGCTTCCCGTAGATCTCGTCGAAGTGGGACCGCACGGTGTCGGCCACGTCCTCGCGGTCCTCGACCGCGCTCTCGCCGTCGGGGCGGTGGACCAGCGTGAGCTCCCCGTCCTCGACCTCGTGGGGACCGATCTCGATCCGGAGGGGGACGCCGTTGAGCTCGTGCTCGTTGAACTTGAAGCCGGGGTTGCGCTCGTCGCGGTCGTCGAGCTCGACGCTGACGCCCGCGTCCGCGAGGTCGTCCGCGACGCCCTCGGCGTACTCGAGCACGTCCTCCTTCGTGTCGGCCTGCCAGATGGGGACGATCACGACCTGCGTGGGCGCGACGGTGGGCGGGAGCACCAGCCCCTGCTCGTCGGAGTGGGTCATGATCAGCGCGCCGAGACAGCGCCACGAGAGCCCCCACGAGGTGGTGTGCGCGACGCGTTCCTCCTCGTCCTCGTCGGCGTAGGTGATGTCGAACGCCTCCGCGAACGACTGGCCGAGGTGGTGGGAGGTGCCGCCCTGCACGGACTTCCCGTCGGGCATCAGCGCCTCGACCGTGGTCGTGGTGTGGGCGCCGGGGAACTTGTCGTGGTCGGGCTTTTGGCCGCGCAGGACGGGGATGGCGAGCAGGTCCTCGTAGACCGACTCGTACTGGTCGAGCCGCGTCATCGTCTCCTCCCACGCCTCCTCGTGGCTCTCGTGGGCGGTGTGGCCCTCCTGCCAGAGGAACTCCTTCGTGCGGAAGAACGGCTTCGTCTCCGTGGCCTCCCAGCGCACGACCGAGCACCACTGGTTCACGCGCAGGGGAAGGTCGCGGTGGCTCCGGATCCACTGGGCCATGTAGGGCGCGATGATGGACTCGGAGGTGGGCCGGACCGCGAGCCGCTCCTCAAGCTCCTCGTGGCCGCCCTGGGTCACCCACGCCACCTCGGGGTCGAACCCCTCGACGATGTCCTTCTCGCGCTCGAGGTAGGACTCGGGGATGAACATGGGGAAGTAGGCGTTCTGCACGTCGGTGTCCTTGAATTTCGCGTCGAGGAAGCCCTGGACCGCCTCCCACAGCGCGTAGCCGCGGGGGCGCGTGACGATGAACCCGCTCATCCCCTCGGGGCCGTAGTTCGCGAGGCCAGCCTTCTGGACGACCTCCGCGTACCACTCGCCGGTGTTGTGTGACTTCGACTCGGTGATCCCGAGTTCCTGGTCGTCGTCGGTCATACCCGAAAAATCCCTCGTGCGGGACGTAAACCCTCCGAAGGCGTGTGAGCCGTCCACGCCCGGCGTTCCTCCCTACAGCTCGACCGGCGCGTCGCGTTCCGACGCGTCGTAGACCGCCTCGATGGTGGCCACGTCGGCCGCGCCGAACGCGCCGTCGGCCTCGGGCTCGCGGCCGGTCAGCACGCGGTTGCCGAAGTAGTCGAACTCCGCGCGCATCTGGTCGACCGCGTCGAAGGCGAACTCCGCACTCGTCGACCCGCGCTGCAGCGCGAGGGTGCGCCGGGGGTTGCCGTAGAACGCGGGGTCGAACCGGATCTCCCCCTCGGTGCCGACGATCCGGAAGCTCCCGGACCGCTGGAGGTTCTGGCTGGCCGCGCAGTCCGCGAGGAGCCCGCCGGGGAACTCCAGCCGGAAGCTCGCGCGCTCGTCGGGCACGTCCGCGAACGCCGAGTGCTCGCTGGACATCGCCGCCGAGGCGCGGACGGGGTCGGCGTCGAGGACGAACCGGGCGGTGCTGAGAGGGTAGATGCCCAGGTCCGTGACCGAGGTGCCGCGGCCCGCGAGGTCGGGGTCGAGCCGCCACTGGTCGGCGTCGCCGTGGTCCAGCACCGGCTGCGTCATGTGGCCGCGGACGAGTCCCGGTTCGCCGACGTAGCCCTCGCAGACGAGCTCCCGCGCGAACCGGACCGCGGGGTCCGCCGTGAGCCGGTAGGCGGTCATCAGCGTCACGCCGGCCTCCTCGCAGGCGTCGACCAGCGCGCGGGCGCGCTCCGCGCTCGCCTCCAGGGGCTTCTCACAGAGGACGTGCTTGCCCAGGTCCGCGGCCGCGCGGACGTGCGGCAGGTGGAGCGCGTTCGGCGTCGCGACGTAGACCGCGTCGTACGCCTCGCTGGCGGCGCCCGCGTGGAACGCCTCGTAGTCCAGCGTCTCCGGCTCGCCCGGGAGCTCCGCGGCGACCGACTCCGCCTTGTCGGCGTGGCCCGAGACCAGCACCGTCGTCTCGCAGTAGTCGCCGGCCGCGACCGCCGGAATCGCGTGGTTCCGCGTCCAGCCGCCGAGACCGACCATGGCGACCCGGAGCGTCCCCTCGGCGGGGGTCTCCCAGTCGCGCTCGTCGAAGCGGTCGTACAGCGCGTCGAGGTCCATACGGAAACGGTGCGGGCCAGCGCAAAAGATGCTGGCGTTGCGGCGTTGGGGGGTGAGGAATCGAGAAGCGAGGTTCGGCGCCGTCGCTTCGGCTTCGAACGTCAGGTAGAAAGCCGGAGGAGGGATTTGAACCCTCGACCTATTCCTTACGAAGGAATCGCTCTGCCAGCTGAGCTACTCCGGCGCGACGTACCTCCACGTACCCCGATGAAGGAAATAAGGGTTCCGGAATCGGGCCACTGCGTCAGGGTGGCGCACGCCGATTCGTCCGAGCGATCCGGCGACAACGCACCGGCTGTCCCACGTCGGCGCGCGCCGCGGCGACGCGCTCCGCGGTCGCCGCGACCGCGCGAGGGAGGGTCTTCCGCGGCCGCGCTGCGGTGCTGTGCGGTTCCGCGGCCGCGGAAGACCCGAGGCTGGGGAGGCGTGAGGCGATGCTCGACTCGACAGCCGACGTACGACTCACCAACAACCGGCTGCGACGACACAAACAGAAGACCGCCGGCCTGGCGGACTGAAAGGGCGAGGCCGGTCGCGCCGGAGGGGAGTCGCTGCGTCGACCCCTATCCGCGCCGGGCGGTGTTGAGAGGCGCGGATATGTCGCGCAGCGACCGCGAGCGGTCGAGGGCTTTCTCGGTGTTAGCGATGGCAAAGCAGGGGGGCTTTGTGAAACAGAAAACGACTCAACTCACACGCCCACCAACCGCTACACCGTCCTACGTCTCCAGTCGCACGTCCAGACAGACGTTCAGCTCGTGTGGCGCGTACGACCGGACGACGTGCTCGGTCTCGACGGTCACCTCGTACTCGCCGCCCGCGTCCGCGACCGCCTCGCGGATGGCGCGCTCGCCCGGCCCAAAGGGGTCGTCCTCGTGCTGGATGTCGTAGTAGTGGAGCACGCACTCCTCGCCCGCGAGCGCGACCGCGGCGTCGAGGAACTCGTCCGCGGAGTGGGGGAGGTTCATCACCAGTCGGTCCGCCCACCCCGTCCAGTCCTCGGCGACCTCGCGCACGTCCCCCTGAATCGCGGTGATCCGGTCGGCGACGCCGTTGCGCTCGGCGTTCTCCCGCAGGTACGCGACCGCGCGCTCGTTGAGGTCGCAGGCGACCACCTCGGCGCCCTTCGCGGCCATCGGCACCGCGTAGGGGCCGACGCCAGCGAACATGTCGAACGCGTGCTCGCCGGCGTCGACCTGCTCGGTCACGCGGTGGCGCTCCGTGGCGAGCCGCGGCGAGAAGTACACCTCCGCGATGTCGAGCAGGAACTCGTGGCCGTACTCTCGGTGGACGGTCTCGGTGCCGTTCCCGGCCAGCACTTCCCACCGTCGGACGCGCAGCTCGCCCTCGATGGGCGACGCACGGTTCACGACAGTCTCGCAGGGGACGTGCGAGGCCAGCACCGCCTCCGCGATCTCCGCGGCGCGCTCGGGGTCGTCCTCGTCGAGGATCACCACGTCGCCGAGGCGCTCGATGGAGGGCTCGTAGCCGAGGATGTCCGCGGGCGACTCCGGGGACTCCCGGGCCGCCGGATCGCGCTCGACGACCTCTCCCTCCAGGTCTCCGGGCACCGCGGCCGGGTCCGTGACCGGGATGTAGATCGTGTCGCCCTCGACGGTGATCTCGTGATCGCCGTCGAGCGCGTCCGCCTCGGCGAGGCGGCTCCGGACGGTCTCGCCATGCTCGCGAGCGACGGCGAGGCAGGGAACGCTCATCGTCGGGCATCCGCGGCCGCGGGGATAAAGCGTGACGCTTCGCCGCCCGTCGGCGATCGACCTCGACGGGAGGGTAAACCCTGACGGACGGGAGTAACGATTAGCCGAACCGGAACCCGCCGACCCGGTTCTCGTCCGCGTCGGCGACGACCTCGCCGACCGTTTCCACCACGTCCTCATCGTCTACCATCGTACCGTCGAGAGAGCCGCAGTCGACCAGCACTCGACGGTCAGGGGGAACCGTCTCCGAGACCGCCCGGTTCCCGGCCGCCGGTTCACCGACGACGACGACCGCGTCCGCCCCCTCGGCCCGCTCCGCGGCCGCCTCGCGCGCGTCGTCGTTCACGCCCGCGAACGCCGGGACGAGGAACGTCTCCGCCCCGACCTCGCGTGCGGTCGCCGCGGCTGCGTCGCCGCTCGGTGCGACGCCGAGGCTCACGGCGTGACCAGCGGCGGCGAGGCGGCCCACCATCGAGGCGGCCCGCCCACCGGTTCCCACGACGTGGATCCGGCCCGTCGAGGCGTCCTCCGCGACGTCCGGGAGGGGCGTCACGCGCGGCGCGCCCGTGGCCGCGTCCTCGGTGATCGCCGCCCGCGCGTCGAACGCCTCGCGGATCGATCCTCGGGTCAACACCCCCTCGGGAGGCCCGGCCGCGAGCACCGCCCCGTCGGACAACACGACGATCCGGTCGCAGTAGCGCGCCGCCAGGTCGAGGTCGTGGATCGCCGCCAGCGCCGCCTTCCCCTCCGCGACCAGTTCCGAGACGAGTTCGAGCGTGCGAACCGCGTGGTTCACGTCGAGGCCCGCGGTCGGCTCGTCCAGCAGGAGCGCGGGGGTCGACTGCGCGAGCGCTCGCGCGAGGAGGACGCGCTGGCGCTCGCCCCCTGACACCGCGGTCACCGGGCGGTCAGCGAACTGCGCGACTGCGGTGCGATCCAGCGCCTCCTCGACGGCCGCGGCGTCGGCCGCGTCCGGGCCCGAGAACCGGGAGCGGTGCGGGGTCCGCCCCATCTCGACCACCTGCTCGACGGTGAACTCGAAGGAGGGCGTCGCGTCCTGCGGCACCGAGGCGACCCGCCGCGCGACCTCCTTCGCGGGCAGGTCCGCGACCGGATCGCCGCCCACGCGGGCCGTTCCCGCATCGAGGTCGAGCGAGCCCCGGAGCGCGCGCAGCAGCGTCGTCTTGCCGGCGCCGTTCGGTCCGACGAGGCCGACGAGCTCGCCCGGCTCGACCGCGAGGTCCACGCCCGACAGCACCTCGACGCCGCCGAGCGAGACGGTCAGGTTCTCGGCACCGAGTGCGGGTGACTCGACCGAGCGCTCGGCGCCGGATTCACTGGGACCGGCGTCCGTTTCCGAGTCCGTCCGGCTCACAGCTCGTGCACCTCCCGGCGACGCAGCAGGAACAGGAAGAAGGGCGCGCCGACTGCGGCAGTGACGACGCCGACGGGGAGCTCCGCGGCGCCGAGCCTCGCGACCGTGTCCGCCGCGACGAGGAACGACGAGCCCGCGAGCGCGGCCGTGGGGAGCAGGATCCGGTGGTCCGGACCCACCACGAGCCGGAGCATGTGCGGGATGATCAGGCCCACGAAGCCGATGACGCCGGTCACGGCCACGCCCGCGGCGGTGATCAGCGCCGAGACCGACAGCAGGACGAACTTGGTGCGCTCGACCGCGATGCCGAGCCCGCGCGCCTCCTCCTCGCCGAGCAGCAGGACGTTCAGGTCGCGGGCGTACGCCAACAGGACCAGAAACAGCAGGGGGACGGCGACGACCGTCACCCGGACCTCGTCCCACGACGCGTTGCCGAGGTGACCCATCAGCCACGCGACGACCTCGCGGAGGTTATTCTCCGCCTGCAACTGGAGGTAGGAGATGACCGCGCCGAGGAACGTCTGGACCGCGACGCCGGCCAGGAGCAGCGTGGCGACGGGCGTGTGGCCGTTCCGCGTGGCGATGGCGTAGACGCCGAAGGCGGCCAGCAGGGCGCCACAGAAGGCCGCCCCCTGCAGGCCGAAGCCGAAGGGGATCGTCGCCGGGAACACGAGGAACGCGACCGCGCCCGTCGCGGCGCCCGAGGAGACGCCGATGATCGACGGGTCCGCCATCGGGTTCCGAAAGAACCCTTGCATCACGGTGCCGGCGGCCGCGAGCCCGAAGCCGACGACGGCGCCGAGCAGGATCCGCGGTAGCCGGATGTTCACCACGATCTGCCGGTGGAGGTCCTCGACCGAGTAGGCGAACACGGGCGCGAACCCCACGTCGACGCTCGGAACCAGTAGGGGCCCGACCGTGTCGCGAACGCCGAACTCGACGCTCGCGGGCACCGCCAGCCCGTTCAACAGCACCTTCGCCACCTCGACCGGCGGCACGCGAACGGGCCCGAGCGCGGCGCTGGCGGTGACGACGACCGCCAGCAGACAGCAGAGCGCGGCCGACCAGCCCGCGGTCCGCGTCAGGGTGCGCATCTCGTTCACAACCCGGCTTGCGTTAGATAAATACTTATTGGACTATCCGCGTGTGATAGACGATGCGAGACAGACTGGTGCTGGTGACGGCGCTGCTCGTCGCGACCGCCGCACTCGGCGGCTTCGCGGCGCCCGCGGCGGCCCAGCCCGACGCGACCTACGAGACGTGCGAGTTCCCGGTCACGATGACGGACGCGACCGGCGAGGAGATAACCCTGGAGGAACCGCCGGAACGCGTGACGACGACGAACCCCTCGGCGGCTCAGACGATGTGGGAGATCGGCGGCGAGTCGCAGGTCGTCGGCGTGACCCAGTACGCGATGTACCTCGACGGCGCCGACGAGAAGACCGACGTCTCCGCCGAGCGCGGCGTCGACGTCGAGAAGGTGGCCGGCACGGAGCCGGACCTGGTGCTGGCGCCGAACGCCTCCGCCGGACAGGTCCAGGCGCTGCGCGACGCCGGCCTGACCGTCTACCACTTCCCGGAGGCGAAGACCACCGACGACATCGCGCAGAAGACGACGACCATCGGCAAGCTGACCGGCAACTGCGAGGGCGCCGCCGAGACGAACGCGTGGATGAACGCGAACGTCGACGCGGTCTCGAACGTCACCGCCGACGCCGACCGGCCGCGCGTGCTCTACCCGCTCGGCAGCGGCTTCGTTGCCGGCGGCGACACGTTCATCAACGCGACGTTCACGCTCGCGGGGACGAACAACACCGCCGCGACGGTCGCTGACGGCTACCCGCAGATCTCCGACGAGGTCGTCCTCGAACTCGACCCCGAGTGGATCGTCGTCAACAGCCGCGGCGACTCCGCGCTCGACGAGGAGCCGTACGCGAGCACGACCGCGGGCGAGGAGGGCAACGCCGTCTATCTGGAGGTCCACTGGCTCAACCAGCCCGCGCCCGCCAGCGTGGTGAACACGATCCACGACATGACCCGACAGGTCCACGGCGACGTCTACGACAACTCGACGTACGTGGAGCGCTCCGAGATCTCGGTGGAGGCGGAGGACGAAGCTGACTCCGACACCGAGGAGCCGACGGAGACAACGGAGGTGCCCGCGACGACGGAGGCGCCCGAAACCACCGGTGACGGCACGTCCGGCGACTCCGCGCCCGGATTCGGCGCGGTCGTCACGCTCGTCGCCGTCCTCGGGAGCGCGCTCGCGGCGGCTCGCGTCCGGCAGTAGCGGCTCGGACGCGGTGCCTCGATCGCTCTCGCGGCGGGATCGCCGTCGCGGCGGCGACCATCTCGCCGCCGACCGCGAAACCTGTCGTCCGAATAAAGATTTTTGCCGCCCCCGCGCAGGTACTACGTATGCCGACGCAGACTGGCCTCTCGCACGCGATGGCGGCGGTCGTCGTGCTGCTGGTCGGGCCCGTGCTCTCCCGACTCATCGAAACGCTCGTAACGACCAGAGACGTGGAAGCGATGATCGAGTCGGCCGCGACCGTCGTGAGCGCCCATCCGATCGTGACGCTCGACGCCGGACTGACCGCGACGGCCCTGTACGTCGCGGCCATCGCGGTGCTGGCGTTCGTGTGGGGCTACGCGTACCACATCAAGCGCCACTGACGGGCCGCGAGCGAGGGCGGTGGCTGGAGCGTTTCCGTCCCGCGAACGCCGAGCGTTTTTCTGTCCCGCGACCGTCGAGCGTTTTTTTGTCCCGTGGACGCCGAGCGTTTTTCTGTCCCGTGGACGCCGAGCGTTTTTCTGTCCCGTGGACGCCGAGCGTTTTTCTGTCCCGTGGACGCCGAGCGTTTTTCTGTCCCGCGACCGTCGAGCGTTTTTCTGTCCCGCGAGCGCCGGGTGTTCTCTCCCTCTTCGGTAGTGATCGTCCCGCTGTCCGAGAGGCGGGAAGTCGCCGCGTCGGCCGGCTACCGCCGCCAGAAGGCGCCGGTGAAAAGCGCCAAGACCGGGAGGATCTCGAGCCGCCCGACCCACATCAGGAAGATCATGAACAGCTTGGTCGTGTCGGGGAGCATCAGGTACGATCCGAAGGGGCCGAGCCGGCCGAACGCCGGGCCGATGTTGCCGACGGTCGCGAGGCTTCCGCCGACCGCCTCCAGTGCGGTCAACTCGATGCCCACCCGCGCCGCGTCGAGCGCGATGACCACCGAGCCGAGCCCGAACAGCAGGAGGTAGAGCATGGAGAACGCGACGATGCCGCGGAGCGCCTCTTCGTCGACCACCGCGCCGCCGAGCCGGATCGGCTGGACCGCGTCGGGATGGCTCGTGTGAAGCAGCTCCCGTTTGAGCACCTTCAAGACGATCAGCCAGCGGATCACCTTGATCCCGCCACCGGTCGAGCCGGCGGAGCCGCCCACGAACATCACCGCCAGCAGGAACACCTGCCCGTGCTGGTCCCACTGCGCGAAGTCGCTCGTCGCGAAGCCCGTGGAGTTCATCAGCGACCCGATCTGGAACGCCGCCTGTCGGAGGCTGTTCTCGGCGACCCCCTCGGTCAATCCCCCGATCGCGAGCCGCGGCGCGACGCCCGTGAACAGCAGCACCGACAGGACCCCCGTCAGGGCCGCGACGAGCCCGGCGTACGTCCGGAACTCGGTGTCCTCGAGGAACTCGCGCGTCTCCCCCTCGAGGAGGTGCCAGAACAGCCCGAAGTTGACGCCGGCGACGACCATGAACGGGATGATCGCCCACTGGACGACCGCGGAGAAGGCGGCGATGCTCTCGGACTGCGGGGAGAACCCGCCCGTCGGCATCGTGGAGAAGGCGTGCGCGACCGCGTTGAACAGGTCCATGTTCGGCGCCAGCCCGGACGCGCCCAACAGGGCCAGAAGGACCGCGAGCGCCACGGTGAACGCGAAGTACACCTTCCAGAGCACGCGAGCGGTCTCCTGGATGTGGGGCGTCAGCTTCTGGAGCTGCGGACCGGGCGCCTCCGCGCTCACGAGTTGGGCGCCGTTGACCGCCAGTTCCGGGAGGATCGCGACCATCAGCACGATGATCCCCATCCCGCCGAGCCACTGCGTGAGCTGTCGCCACATCAGCAGCGCGTGCGAGTGGCGGTCCGTCGAGATCTCGCCGAGCACCGTCGCGCCGGTGGTCGTGAACCCGGAGGTGGACTCGAACAGCGCGTTGACGATCCCCCCGACGAACGCACCCAGTGAGGAGAAGTCGAGCCCGACCGTCGACTCAGTGCCGTAGCCGGCCAACAGATAGGGGATCGTCCCGACGACCGCGACGACGATCCAGACGACCGCGACGAGGAGCAGCGCCTCTCGGGGGCCCAGATCCGGGTCCGGGTCGAACCGCTCAAGCGCCGACCCGAGCGCGAGCGTGATGAGGATCGACGCGCCGAACACCAGCAGGTCGTCGCCGTAGACGAGCGCGACCACTAGCGGGACGGCCATTGCGGCCGCGATGAGCTTCAGCACCGTGCCGGTGACCGCGACGCTGGTCCGCCAGTCGACCTTCAGCGCCGACGGCATCGGCACCCCTTGCGCGTTTCCATACCGGTTCACTCAGACACCGGAATCAAGAAAGCTCCGGGTCGGAGCGGGCGCTCCGTGCGTGGGCTTCCGCACCCACCCACGCTCACGACCGCCAGTACGCGGGCGTCGCGACCACGAGCACGGGGATTATCTCGATCCGACCCACCCACATCAGGAGGATCATGGCCGACTTGGTGGCGTTCGAGAAGGGGCCGTAGCTCCCGTAGGGACCGGCGAAGCCGAAGGCGGGGCCGATGTTGAGGAACGTCGATGCGGCCGCGGCCATCGCTTCGAACTCCGAGACGGTCACGCCGGACCGAGTCCCGTCCACGACGATGAACACCGTGAGCGCAAAGAAGATGAGCAGCGACAGCAGCGTGTACGCGTACACGTCCCGGATCGTCTCCTCGTCGACGACGCGATCCCCGAGCCGCACCGGCCGAATCGCCTCCGGGTGGACGGCGGTAAACAGGTCACGCCGCAGCGACTTCGCGACGATGACCCAGCGCAGTAGCTTGATCGAGCAGGTCGTCGACCCCGCCATGCCGCCGAGGAACATCAGCGCGAACAGCAGGTGGCGCGCGGCCGGCGACCACGTGTTGAAGTCGACGGTCGCGAAGCCCGTCGTCGTCAGGATGGAGACGACCTGAAAGACGGCGTGGCGAACAGTCGCCTCGGCCGGGAACGTGACGCCGGGGTCCGTGACCAGAAGCAGCGTCATCAGCACCGTCGTTCCGGCGACGATACCGACGTAGTATCGGAACTCCTCGTTTCGGAGCGGGCGCCCCCAGTCACCCCGGACGAAGTAGTAGATCAGGACGAAGTTGGTCGCGCCGACGAACATGAAGGGGACCACCAGCCACTGCGCGACCGGCGCGAACGCCCCGACGCTGTCCGGACTCGGCGAGAAGCCCGCGGTCGCGACCGCGGTCATGGCGTGGGCGATCGCGTTGTACGCGTCCATGTTCGGCGCGACGCCGACCACCGAAAGCGCGTACAGCGAGACCGCACACAGCGCCGTGATCCCGCCGTAGAGCCCCCACATCATCCGCGCGGTCTCGGTGATCCGCGGGGAGAGCTTCGTCACGTCCTGGGTCTGCGTCTCGGTTTCCATCAGCTGGGCCCCCCCGACGGAGAGCTGCGAGAGCACCGAGATGGCGAGCACGAGGATCCCGAGCCCCCCGAGCCACTGGAGCACCTGTCGCCACATCAGGATCGCGCGTCCGTGGACGCTGAAGTCGTCGAGGACGGTCGCGCCCGTCGTCGTCACGCCCGACATCGACTCGAACAGCGCGTCGACCGGCTGCGCGAGCACGCCGTTTCCGGCCAGCAGAAACGGGATGGCCCCGATCACCGCGACCGCGAGCCACGCGAGCGCGACCAGCAGGTACGCCTCTCGCCCCCTGATCTCCTCGTCTTCGGGCAGTCGCTCGAGCCCCTCGCCCAGCGCGAGCGTGATCGCCATCGTGACGGCGAACGGGAGGACCGGCTCCTGGTAGAGAACGGCCAGCAGCAGGGGGAACGCCAGCGGCACCGCGAGCCACTTCAGGATGCTGCCGAGGAGCCCGAGACTCGCCCGCCAGCGCACCCGAATCCGGGAGCGTCCCTTTGACGAGCGATCGGGCCAGCGACCCATCGGCTACAGTGTCTCCATCGCCTCGTCGAGCACCGCGGCGTCCACGAAGACGACGACGTGGTCACCCGGGTGGAGTTCCGTGTCGCCCCGAGGGACGATGAACTCCTTGTTCCGAGTGATCGCGCCGATGACGACTCCCTCGGGGAGGTCGCCGACCGCGTCCCTGATCGTCCGCCCCACGAGCGGGCTGGAGTCGTCGAGCTCGATCTCCAGGACCTCCGCCTTGTCGGTCTCGATGAACGCGATGTTCTCGGCGGACCCGGACTGCGTGAACCGCGTTATCTCCTCGGCGACGACCTCCCGCGGGGAGAGCCCCACGTCCACGCCGACCGTCTCGAAGAGGTCCACGTATGAGGTGCGGTCGATCACCGCAACCGTGCGTTCCACGCCCAGCCGCTCCGCGAGCAGACACTCGAGCAGGTTCTTCTCGTCGGAGTCGAGCGTCGAGACGAGGATGTCGGCGTCGCCGATGTGCTCGCGCTCGAGGAAGCCCATGTCGGTCGCGTCGGACTCCATCACGAGCGTCTCGGGGAGGTCCTCGGCGAGTTTGCGGGCGCGATCGGGGTCCTGTTCGACGAGCCGCGGCGAGAGGCCGCGCTCCTCCAGCAGCCGGCAGACGTGGTAGCCGATCTCGGAGCCGCCGATCACGACGACCTCCGCGGACTTCTCGGGGGAGACTTCCGGTGCGAGCGTCCGGGCGAACTGTTGGACGCTGCGCGGTGAGCCGATGACGACCACGCGGTCGCCCGTCTTGATGCAGGTGTCGCCGCTCGGGATCTCCACGTCGCCGTTCCGCAGGATCGCCGCGAACGTCAGCGAGTCGAAACGGTCCGCCTCCTGGACGGTCTGGTCCGCGATGGGCGACCCCTCGCTCACTTCGAACTCGGCCATCTGGACGCGGCCGTTGGCGAACACGTCCGCGTCGCGGGCGGCCGGGAGCCCGACGACGCGGACGATGGACTCCGCGGTGAGGAGGTTCGTACACACCATGAAGTCGATGCCGAACGCGCCCTCGTCGCGCTCCCACGTCCGCAGGTACTTCGTGTTCTTGATCCGCGCGATGGTGAACGCCGACCCGGAGAGCGCCTTCGCGGTCGAGCAGGCGACGATGTTCGTCTCGTCGTCGTCGGTGGTCGCGAGCACCATGTCGGCGTCCGCGGCCCCGGCGTCTTCCAGCGTGGAGAGCTCCGTCCCGTCGCCCGACACGGTCAGCACGTCGAGCGCGTAGGTGAGTTCGTCGGCGCGTTCGTCGCGGTTCTCGACGACGACCACGTCGTGGTCGTGCTGGAGGTCGGCCGCGATGCTCTCGCCGACCTGCCCGGCCCCGATGATGACGACACGCACGCTACGGGCCCTCCTCGATGGTCATAACCCGGCGTTTACGCGGAGCGACTAAATGGGTTCGCTTCGGCCACCCGGTCCGTTACGCTAAAGCGACGCCCCGACCACCTCCGCGTATGCGCTACCACGAGGCGGCGAGCTTCCTGTTCGACCTCCGCCGCTTCTCCGTCAGCCCGGGCACAGCGTCCGTCGCGTCCCTCCTCGACCACCTCGGTAACCCGGAGGACGACGTGGCGTTCGTACAGGTCGCCGGATCGAACGGCAAGGGGAGCACCGCGCGGATGACGGAGTCCGTTCTCCGAGAGGCCGGCCTCTCCGTGGGCCTCTACACTTCCCCACACCTGGAGGACCTCTCCGAGCGCGTCCGGGTCGACGGACGCCCGATGAGCGACGACGCCATCGCCGCGTTCGTCGCCGAGACGAAGCCGTGGCTGGTCGAGCGGGCCGCCGCGGGCGAACCGCTCACGTTTTTCGAGGTCGTCACGGCCATGGGGATCTGGCAGTTCGCACGACGTGACGTCGACGTGGCCGTCCTCGAGGTCGGGATGGGCGGCGAGTACGACGCGACGAGCGCGGTCGACCCCCTCGCCGCCGCGGTGACGAACGTCTCGCTCGAACACACCGCGGTGCTTGGCGACACCGTCGCGGAGATCGCCCGGACGAAGGCGAAGATCGCGCCCGCGGACGCGCCGCTCGTCACCGCCTGCGGCGGGGAAGCGCTCGACGTGGTCCGCGAGGTGGCGGGCGAAGCGGGAAGCCGGGTCGTGACCGTCGACGGTCCGGGCGTCGAGGCGCCCGCGACGGACCCGAACGTGACTGCCGCCTACGAGGGGCGAGTCGGTCCCTGCGACGCAGCGGTCGCGGTCGACGGAGACGGCTGGGCGTACGACGCCCGGATCCCCCTTGTCGGCGAGCATCAGGCGACGAACGCCGGCGTCGCGACCGCGCTCGCGCGGGCGACGGCCGCGGCGCTGGATGTCGACCTCGCGGACGCCGCGGTCCTCGACGGGCTCGCTCGCGCGACGTGGCCCGGCCGGTTCGAGGTGCTGGAGACGGCGCCGCTGGTGGTCCTCGACGGCGCGCACAACCCCGCGGCCTGCGAGACGCTGGCGGAGACGCTCGCGGACTACGACTACGACGACCTCCATCTGGCGTTCGCCGCGATGCACGACAAGGACCACGCCGGAACCGTCGAGAACCTGCCGACGCCCGACAGCGTGACCACCTGCCGGCCGGACCTGGACCGCGCGGAGGACCCAGAAGTCCTCGCCGCCGCATTCCGGAACGGTGGCGTGGGGACGGTCGAGTCGGTCGACGCGGTCGCGGACGCGCTCAGGACCGCCCGCGAGCGCGCCGACGCGGACGACTGCGTGCTCGTGACCGGGTCGCTGTTCGCGGTCGCCGAGGCGCGGTCGACGTACACGCACGCGCCGCGCCCGGTCCGCGTCGACGACGCCGGCGAGGCGGCCGCGTTGCTGGAGGACGCCGACGCCGCCCCCGCGACGGTCGGCGAGACGGCGCCGTCACTGGACCACCGCGTCGTGGAGACCCGACTCCAGTCGGCGAGAGCGGAGCGTCTGACGACGGCGATCCGGGCGGCCGACGGCGAGTGCGTCGTCTCCAACGCGGCGGACGGCGGCGAGCTGGTCGCGGTCGTCTGCGCGGGGACGGCCGAGGCGTACGACGAGGCGACGATCCGGCTCGCGGCGGCGGGCACCGGGATGGCGGACGTGGCGAGCGACCTCCGCGCGGCGGTCGAGTTACCGCCGCTCGATGCGACCGCGGTGAGCGGCCGGGGCGGTGGGTCCGGGCCGGGAGCGGGGTCGCGGGCCGGGGACGACGCGGCGTACCCGTGGGCCGAGGGCACCGCGGTGATGGGCATCCTCAACGTGACGCCGGACTCGTTCCACGACGGCGGGAGACACGCGGCGCTGGGCGACGCCGTCGACGGCGCGAAGCGCATGGTTGCGGCGGGCGCCGACATCCTCGACGTGGGCGGCGAGTCCACGCGCCCGGGCGCGGAACCCGTCCCCGTCGAAAAGGAGATCGACCGCGTGGTGCCCGTGGTCGAGGCGGTCAACGAGGTGCCCGAGGTCGCGGCCGGCGACGTGTGGGTCTCCGTCGACACGCGAAAGCCCGCGGTGGCGGAGGCCGCGCTGGAAGCCGGTGCCGACGTGATCAACGACGTGACCGGCCTCGCTGACCCGCGGATGCGCGAGGTGGTGGCCGAGGCGGGCTGTCCGGTCGTGGTGATGCACAGCGTCGAGGCGCCGGTCGACCCCGCGACCGACGTGGAGTACGAGGACGTCGTCGCCGACGTGATCGGCGACCTGCAGGAGCGCCTGCTGCTCGCCGAGCGTGCGGGGATCGACCGCGAGCGCGTGATCGTCGATCCGGGGCTCGGCTTCGGGAAGTCGCCCGCGGAGGACTTCGAGCTGCTCGGCCGGGTCGACGAGTTTGCGGCGCTCGGCTGTCCGGTGCTGGTCGGACACTCCCACAAGTCGCTGTTCGGCGCCATCGGGCGGGGGCCGGACGAGCGCGAGGCGGCGACCGTCGCGGGCACCGCGATCGCGACCGAGCGCGGCGCGGACGTCGTGCGCGTCCACGACGTGGCCGCGAACCGCGCCGCGGTCGACGCGGTGGAAGCGGCCGCGGATCCCGCCGAGTTGGAGTAGTCGTCGGGTCGGACTGCGGCTCTCGGTGTACAGGCCGCGCCGCACCTGTGGCTGGTCGTCGAGGGCTCGACCGGTCCTCTTCTCGCGATCCCCGGTGCGTCGCGCGTCGATGGTCGCCGCGAGCGGCGGACCGGCCTATTCGGACTACGGGTGTCCCGGGTGAGACACCGCGGACGCCCGGGGCGTCTTCGTTCCGTTTTTTCTCATAAACCCTCGCGAAAGCGGAGTGTGCGGGCACGGACCAGACGGTCCAGTTCTCTCACGGCAGGTTCAGAAACCCCACGACAACAGCCGGTTCAGAAAAGCCTTCGGCGACGAGCGGTTCAGGACTGGCGGCGCCACCGCCGTCGCAGAAATGTCTCGCTCGCGGCGGTCTCGGAGAAGCGCAACCGCCAAAGCACCGGGGGCCGAACGCGGAGCCATGTACGAGGCGGTCCACGCACACCCCGAAGGGGAGGCGACGGTCGCGCGGTTCGCCCGCACCGCGGCCGAGCAGGGGTACGACGGGATCGTGGTCCGCACGCGCGAGGCCGAGTTCGACGCGGACGCGATCCGCGAGGAGTACGGCGTCGACGTGGCCGCCGGCGTCGAAATTCGGGCGGACGGCCCCGGCAGCGCCGGCGGCGCGGTCGGGAACTTCCGGCCCGACTTCACCGTGGTGACGCTGCGGGGCGGCGACGATGCGCTCAACCGGTTCGCGGTCGAGTCCGACCGCGTTGACGTGCTCTCGCGGCCGATGTCGGGGCGGGGGGAGTTCAACCACGTCCTCGCGAAGGCGGCGGCCGAGCACGGAACGCGCGTGGAGTTCGACTTCGGGCCGGTGCTGCGCTCGACCGGCGGCGACCGCGTGCGCGCGCTCTCGGACCTCCGGAAGCTCCGCGAGATCGTCGACCACTACGACGCCCCGTTCGTGGTGAGCGCGAACGCCCGGAGCCACCTCCAACTCAGGGCGCCGCGGGAGCTTCGGGCCGTCGGCGAGGCTATCGGCTTCTCGTCCGAGGCGGTCGCGGCGGGGCTGGCCGAGTGGGACGCGATCGTCGGGACGAACCGGCGGCGGCTCTCCGAGGAGTTCATTGGCCCGGGGGTCAAACGAGGCCGATATGAAGAAGAGCGTTGAGGAGCACGCCGCCCGCTTCACCGAGAAGGCGGCCGACTACGACGAGTCCAAGAGCGAGGAGTACCACGCCTGCGCGTCGCTGGTGATCGAACACGCCGCGCCCGAACCCGACGACGTGGTGCTGGACATGGGGACCGGAACCGGGGCTATCGCGTTCGGGGTCGCCAACCGAGCGGCGCGCGTGATCGGTCGCGACGTGAGCGAGGGGATGCTCGATCAGGCGCGCGCGAAGGCAGAAGAGCAGGGCGTCGAGAACGTCGAGTTCGGTCACGGCGAGTTCCGCGACCCGAACCTCGACCCGGGGACGAGCGTGGACGTGGTCACCTCGAACTTCGCGCTGCACCACCTCGACGACGCGGGCAAGCGCGAGGCCCTCGCGGCGTGGGCGGCGACCGGCGCAGACCGGATCGTGCTCGGCGACCTGATGTTCTTCGAGGGAACCGAGGGGCACGAGGAGTTCTACGGGCCGGAGGTCGACGACCCCGCGACCGTCGGGACGCTCGTGGAGGCGTTCACGGAGCTGGGCTTCGCCGTGACCGCGGTCGAGCGCGTCCACGACATGATCGGCGTGATCGTCGCGCAGCGCATCGGCGAGGGCGACGAGGTGCCCGGGGCGGAGTAGTGAAACACCTCCCCAAGCACCTCCGCCCGCGGTGGCGCTACCTCGCGGTCGGCCTGGAGGCGTGGCCGGACGCCGACCTCTCGCGTCGGACGTTCCAGCGCGCGCTCTGGTACAGCGCCGGCAACCTGCTCGGCGACCCCGGCAGCGCGGACGCCGACCTCTCGCTATTCGACTTCTCCTTCTCGGAGGGCGAGGGCGAGGCGCTGGTCCGAGCCAGACACGGCCACGTCGAGGCGGCGCGGGCGGCGATCGCCTGCATCAGCGACGTCGACGGAGCGCCCGTTCGCGTGACTGTACGCGGGATCTCGGGCACGGTACGTGCCTGTGAGGAAAGATATATGGGTCGGGGCAGCGGAAATTCGGTACGGAGAGACATCGCGTTCGCGGGGTCCGATCGGCCGGCCGTCGTCCGCGGTGACGCGGCCGACGTCGAGACGGACGCGGGCCGCGTGGGCGCGACGCCGCTCGATTTCGAGTAAACCATGCAAGGACAACAACAGCAGGCGTACGACCGCGGGATCACCATCTTCTCGCCCGACGGTCGCCTCTACCAGGTCGAGTACGCGCGCGAGGCCGTCAAGCGCGGGACCGCGAGCATCGGCGTCCGCGCCGAGGACGGCGTCGTCCTCGCGGCGGACAAGCGCGCCCGCTCCCCGCTGATGGAGCCGGCGAGCGTCGAGAAGATCCACAAGGCGGACGACCACGTCGGCGTCGCCTCCGCGGGCCACGTCGCGGACGCACGCCAGCTGATCGACTTCGCCCGCCGGCAGGCGCAGGTGAACCAGCTCCGCTACGGCGAGGCCATCGGCATCGAGACGCTGACGAAGAACATCACCGACCACATTCAGCAGTACACGCAGGTCGGCGGCGCGCGGCCGTTCGGCGTCGCGCTCGTGGTCGGCGGCATCGAGAACGGCGAGCCGCGCCTGTTCGAAACGGACCCGTCGGGGACCCCCTACGAGTGGAAGGCGCTCTCCATCGGCGCGAACCGCTCCGACGTGCGCGACTACCTCGAGGAGCACTACGAGGAGGGCCTCTCGACGGAGGAGGCGGTCGGCCTCGCGCTTGAGGCGCTTGACCAGGTGAACGACGACGGGCTCACGCCCGAGGGCGTCGGCGTCGCCACCGTCGAGGTCGACGACGAGCAGTTCCACGAGCGCAGCCCCGAGGAGCTGGAGGCGGTCCTCGAGGAACACGGTCTGCTGGCCGACGACGATGACGAGACTGACGACGCGGCCGACGACGGCGACGGCGAATAACCGGCTCGCCGACGGCATTTCTGTCCCCGAACGCGCCGTTTTCTGTCCCCGAACGCGCCGTTTTCTGTCCCCGAACGTGGCCACATTTCTCTGATTATGCGGTCCGGAGCGTTCCGAAATCGCAAAGCCGCGCCGCCACCCGACGCGGCGTATGAGCGACGACGACTGCGCGCGGCGCGAGGTCGATCCCACGCCCCCGGCCGGCTACGCGCTCCGCGAGACGACCCCTTCGGTCGAGGCGTTTCTGTCCCTTCGGGCGGCCGCGGACATGGCCCCGCGGTCGCGGAGGCGCATCAGGGACGGGGCATCGGGACGGCCATGATGGACGCGCTCGTCGCGTGGCTTCGCGCCGAGGCGCCCGCGGGCGCGTACGTCAACCTGATGGCGGACGTGGACGGCTTCTACGAGCGCTGGGGGTTCCGAGAGAGCGCCCCCGCCTCCAAGGGGATGTGGATCCGGACGGAGGAGCTGTAGGCCGGGGCCCGGTTCCGATACGGACGGCCGACCGCGAACCGCATCGACCGCGAATCGCATCGACCGCGAACCGCATCGACCGCGAACCGAACCGGCCATATCCCGTCCTCTCCAGAGACGGCCCATGGAGACGACGCGCCACTTCACGGCGACGACGTACATCGTCAACGACGGGGCGACCGCGCTACACGCCCACGAGCGCCTGGGGATTCGGCTGCCACCGGGTGGGCACGTCGACCGCGACGAACTCCCGCACGAGGCGGCGTTGCGGGAGGTCCGCGAGGAGACGGGACTGGACGCGGAGCTGGTTGCCGAGGATCCCGGCATCGAGGGACCCCAGGGCCACAGCCTCCCGCAGCCGGCACACCTGATGCTGCACGACATCAACGTCCACGAGGACGGGAGCGTCGGCCACCAGCACATCGACCACTGCTACTTCGCGCGGGTCGACGGCCGCGAGATCGACCCCGACGGGCACGACGAGCGGGGCGCGGACGCGTGGGACTGGTACGCGCCCGCGGATCTCCGCGCCGCGGACCTCGACGCGGACGTGGTCGAGTTGGGCATCGAGGCCATCGAGGCGGTCGGCGAGGCGTAGGGGGCGTCCGTTTCCCCGCCCGCTTGCTGCACCTATTCTGTCACGAGAAAAACACGCAGCGCACGCGAGACGCGTCAGACGCCCGTCCCACGCTCCGGAAAGTATTTGCGTCGCCTCCGGCGAGATAGCCCAAATGGACGCCGAGCGTATCGACAACGTGACCGGCTGGGACGAGGCGTCGTACGCGGACGGCTACGCCGGGCTCCGCCGGCTGGCGGACCGGGACTTCTCCGGGGCCGTCACCGACGGCGCCGCGTGGCTGTTCATGCTGAACGGCCGCGTCGTCGGAGTGATCGACGGCGATCTCGACGGCTTTGCGGACGCGTCGGGCACCGCCTACGAGGCCCCGCACGACGCCCTCCCGCTTCTGTACGCCATGCAGGAGCTGGGCGGCGAGACGCGGGCGCAGTACTACACGAACGACACCCCGCTCTCGGAGGCGGACACGACCCTGTCGGCCGGCAACTTCACCGGCTACGTCGAGCTCACCGAGAACGTGCTGTCGGGCGACTACTACGTCGCTTACTACGGCGGCGAGTCGCTGGCGTGCGCGTTCGTCGGTAACTCCCGCACCCTCAAGACGGGCAAGGAGGCGTTCGACCTGGCCGACGACGAGGTGGGCATCTACCGCGTGGTCGAGGTGGACCTCGACGTGCGCGAGGTCCCCGACGCCGAGCCGAGCGCAGCCAACGCAGCCGAGGCGACCGACGCAGCCGAGGCGACCGACGCAGCCGACGCGACCGACGCGACCGACGAGGACGAACGGACCGCCACCGAGACGGCCGAGTCCGACCGAGCAGCCTCGGACAACGACGACGACCGTGACCACACGGCCGTCGGGCCGATCGATCCCGACCCCTCGGCGGCCACGGGGTCGTCCACCGCGGCCAGCGAGCCGACGGATGCCGGAGCGGGGGACCCCGACCCCGCACAGTCCGCTGCCGAGCCCGACTCGGAGACGGTCGAGGCCGGGAGGCGGGCCTCCGAGGCCGACGCGGACGCTCGGACGGACGACGGGCCGACCGACGAGGCGTCCGGCGAGACGACCGGCGGGAGGGCGGACGAGACGGTCGACGACGCGACCCACGAGACGGCCGACGATGTCGACGCGGACGCCGGCGTGAGCCGGACCGCCGCGCCGTCGAACCGCCGGCCCGAACCGTCTCGGGAGTCGGACGACGAGACCGCCGCCGACGAGTCCGCTTCGGGGGCACGACCTCCGGAGGGGCGGGGGGACGCTCCGGCCGAGACGCGCGAGGCCGGTCACGTCGCCGCCCAGCAGTCGGAGGCGGCGGGCGAGTCGACCCCGGCCGACCCGGACGACGACGTCTTTTCCGAGGAGGAGGAGTGGCGGGAGGCGCGGTCGATCCCGGCGCTCGATCCGACGGAGGCGGGGCCGGGCCGGACGCGGCCACAGCAGTCGAGCGAGGGGTCGGACGGTCGAGCGGAGCGGTCGAGCGGTCGAGCGGAGCGCGGAGGCCAGTCGGCCCGGAGCGGGCGCGGCGGGTCGAGCGAGGCAGCGAGCGGCAACCGGTCGAGCGACGGCGACGGCCGGGACCGCGGCGATCGAACGGAGCCCCGGCCGACGGGAACCGGGGCGGAGTCGGACGCCGAGACGGCCGCCGACAGGAAGCAGGCCGTGAGCGAGCGACCGTCGGTCCAGCGGAGCCAGCTCCAGCGACAGGTCAACCGGCTCGAACAGGAGCTCGATCGCGCGGAGACCGAGCGCGAGCAGGCGGCGGAGGAGCGTGACGCGGTCGCCGCCGAGCGCGACGAGTACCGCGAGGAGGCCGAGCGGTTGGAGTCGCGGGTCGCCGAACTGGAGTCGGAACTGGAGTCCGTCCGCGGCGAGCTCCGTGAGGCGCGCGCACAGCTTCCCGACGGCGACCGGACGATGTCGCCCGCGGACGCGCTCGCGGGGACGAACCTGTTCGTGCGCTACGAGTCGCAGGGGGGCGCCACGCTCGAGAAGGCCCACGACGGCGAGGTGAGCCGCGAGGAGCTCGCCGGGAACCTCCGGCTTGAGTACCACACCAGCTTCGAGGACGAGGGCGTCGTCGTCGACGGCGAGCCCTACGAGGAGTTCCTCCGCGGCACGATGGAGTACGGCTTCACCCGATGGGTCGCCGAGGAGCTACCGTTCGAGGTGCGCGAGACGGGCAACGTCGGCGCGCTCGCCGACCTGTACGACGCGATCCCGGAGATCGACCGCGCGGAGATCGGCGGATCGGTGTCCATCCGGCGCACCGAGAACGGCGAGGAGACGCGCGAGCAGCGCACCTTCGACCTGGTGTTGCGCGACCGGATGGGGACGCCGCTCTTCGTCGCGGACCTCAACGACAGCCGCGAGCCGACGCCGGAGCGGACGCTGGAGGACCTGGTCGAGCACGGCAGCCACCTCGCGGAGTCCGACGACGCGTTCGCGGCCGCGTTCGCGGTCACGTCGAGCTTCTTCGAGCCGGGGGCGCTGGAGACGGCGGACGATGCCACCGGCGGCGGCATTCTGAGCCGCTCGAAACGCAAGAGCTACGTGAAGATCGCCAGAAAGCGCGGCTATCACCTGTGTCTCGCGGAGTCGCGAGACGGCGGGTTCCACCTCACGGTGCCCGAACTGTAGCGGGAGGAGTCGCTCCGAGACCGTTCCTGCGATCGGCGGAGGGACGAAATCGAAACCGGCGCAGCGATCCGTGACCGACGTTCGAACCGACGGCTCAGTTCTCGACTTCCG
This sequence comes from Haloparvum sedimenti, assembly GCF_001462205.1. Taxonomy (GTDB): domain Archaea; phylum Halobacteriota; class Halobacteria; order Halobacteriales; family Haloferacaceae; genus Haloparvum; species Haloparvum sedimenti. The sequence goes on along the minus strand of NZ_LKIR01000089.1, from coordinate 61,405 downwards.
CGCCCGAGTCGATCCGCATCTCGCCGAGCTTGTCGACGATCTCGTCGAGCTTGTCGTCGAGGTCGTCGACGAATTCGTGGGTTCGCTCGGTGGTGATCGCGCCCTGGCTCGAGGGCTCGATCAGGTTCTCCTCCTCCAGCACGCGGAGCGAGTAGCGCACCTTGTGGTGGGGGTAGCCCGTCTCGTTGGACATCTTCACGATCCCGATGGGCTCGTTCTCGATGACCATCTTCAGGACCTGCAGGTGCCGTTCCAACATATCGACTTCCTTCTCAAGTCGGTCTATCATGCCACATGTTAACTTGTCTTTCGGGGGTTTAAAAGTTGCTGTCCGCGGTGCGACCCGAGAAATTCGACATCCGCCTCTTCATCGTGGGAGTAGTTAACGGTTCGGTTCGCGGGTGCGGCCGGCCGCGAGACGTCGGATCTCGGCTTCCCCCCGAAGGGCTACCCATGCACGGACAAGGGTAGAAAAACAGAAACGACGCGACGAGAAGGCACGTTCTTGGATCATCTGTCGCCGAGGACCGTAATCGGTTTCACACCCCCTGCCGATGAACGAACGTATGACTGTCACCATCGTCGGCTCCCAGCTGGGAGACGAGGGCAAGGGCGCCCTCGTCGACCGGTGGGGAGGGGACGCGGACGTCGTGGTCCGTTATCAGGGCGGCGACAACGCCGGCCACACCGTCGTCGAGGACGGCACCGAGTACAAGCTCTCGCTGGTCCCCTCGGGGGCCGTCCGCGACAAGATCGGGGTGCTGGGCAACGGCTGCGTCGTCAACCCGCGCACGCTGTTCGACGAGCTCGACGACCTCCGCGAGCAGGGGCTCGACCCGGACGTGCGCGTCGCCCGACGCGCGCACGTCATCATGCCGTATCACCGCGTACTGGACGGTATCGAGGAGGAGACGAAGGCGGACGACGAGTCGGGCCAGGAGGTCGGCACGACCGGCCGCGGCATCGGCCCCACCTACGAGGACAAGGCCGGTCGCCGCGGGGTCCGGGTCGCGGACCTGCTCGACCCCGACACGCTGCGCGAGCGGCTCGCGTACGTCGTCCCGCAGAAGCGCGCGCTCGCGGAGGAGGTGTACGGGCTCGACGTCTCGACCGGCGATCACGCCTCGGCGTTCGACGTCGACCACCTCGTCGCCGAGTACGGGCAACACGGCGCTCGAATGGCCGAGGAGGACATGACCGTCAACTGCTCGGACTTCCTCCACGAGCGCCGGCAGGCGGGAGACGACCTGCTGTACGAGGGTGCCCAGGGGACGATGATCGACGTCGACCACGGGAACTTCCCGTTCGTCACCTCCTCGAACCCGACCGCGGGCGGCGCCGCGGTCGGCTCCGGCGTCGGTCCGACCGTCGTCGGGCAGGGCGAGGTCGTCGGCATCGTGAAGGCGTACCTCTCGCGGGTCGGCAGCGGGCCGCTCCCGACGGAGCTTGACGGCACCGACCGCGAGGAGGAACTGGCCGACTACATCCGCGAGAAGGGCGGCGAGTTCGGCACCGTCACGGGCCGCCCGCGCCGCATCGGTTGGCTCGACGTGCCGATGCTCCGCCACGCCGCGCGCGTCTCCGGGTTCACCGGCATCGCGGTCAACCACGTCGACGTGCTGGCCGGTCTCGACGAGCTGAAGGTCTGTCACGCCTACGAGCTCGACGGCGAGCGCATCGAGACGGTCCCCGCGACGACCGAGGAATGGGCGCGCTGTGAGCCCGTCTTCCGCGAGTTCGATCCGTGGAGCGAGGACGCCGACTGGGACGCCGCCGTCGAGACGGGCGGCGACGCGCTCCCCGACGAGACGCAGGCGTACCTCGCGTACCTCGCGGAGGAACTCGACACCGAGGTGTACGCGGTCGGCGTCGGTCCGGACCGCTCCGAGACGGTCGAGCTGGTCAACCCCTTCGACCGGCAGTAGCGCGGTCGGCGCCTCGCGCCTCCGCCCGACGACCACCAACCCGTAGGCTTTTGCCGAATCCCCGTCAACCGGGAGCCATGAAGGAGTCGCTGCTGGACATCGTCTGCTGCCCGCTGGACAAGGAGGACCTCGAACTCGACGCCACGGAGCGCGAGGACGGCGAGGTCATCGCCGGGACGCTGACCTGCACGGAGTGCGGCGAGGTCTACCCCATCGAGGACGGCATCCCGAACCTCCTCCCGCCGGACATGCGCGAGGAAGAGGAAGCGGCTGCGTAGGGAGTTCCGACCCTCGGACGGCGAACCCGACTCGGTCGTGCTCTGCGTCAGCGCCGCGACGCCACACCGGAGTGGCGACGCCGCGTCGGGGACCGAACCGCCGTACTGAACCTTTTTGATGCGTCGGCGCGACGACGGGATGTGTCGACGCTGCAGGTCGAGTTGAACGGGGACGGCGTCCACTCCATCGCGGCGCCCGCCCGCTTCGCCGCCCAGGGGTCGTTCAGCGTCGCGCTCGTCAACCGCGGACAGGCGAGTCACGTCCACCTCAACCTCGACGACACGCTCGCCGAGGTGGCGACGCTGACCGCCACGAACCACTACGTCGAGAGCGAGGGTGTCACCCGCGTCCAGGTGACGACCACCGACCCCGACGACACCGTGCGGGGCAAGCTCAAGGTCGTCGTCGGTCACGGCGCGGCCACGGAGTACGTCACGCTCGCGGTCAAGCCGCGCCCGCGGAACGAACAGCCGGTGATCGTCGACGAGTCGCTCTCCTCGCCGCCGGAGCGGGAGCCGGAGCCGACGCCGGCGGAGGCGCTCGCGGCGGCGGTCGACGAGCACCTGACCGGCGAGCGCGTCACCGCGGTCGCGGTGGTGGCGGTTGCGATCGTCGTGGCGGTCGCCGTCGCGCTCGCCGTCGACAGCCCGCTGGTTCAGGCGGGCGCCGCGGTCGTCGTCCTCGCGGCCGCGGCGGCGAGCTACCTCGCGGTCCGGTGACCGGACCCATTCCTCGTGCGGGACCGGATCGCTACTCCTCGTCCGGCTCCGTGGGGACGCCGCAGAGGTTCCCCGCCTCGTCGAACCGCTTCGCCCGCAGGAACCGCGTCCGGTAGCGGTTCGCCCCCTCGTAGACGTCAGCCTCGCGGATCTCGTCCGTGCGGTCGTCCGCCACCGCGTCGATGATCGTCTCGACCTGCTCCTTCTCGCTCGGCGTCAGCTCGAACTCGTAGGTGCGCTCGGTCTCGCCCTCCAGTTTCGTCCACTTGCGCGCGGCGGAGACCACGAGCGAGCAGGGCTCCCGGCAGGGGAAGACGCCGTCGCCGCCGTCCACGTCGAGGTCGGTCTCCTCGTCGTACTCCCACTCGCGGCGCTTCAGACACTGCGAGTCGTCGCAGGTCGCCTCCGCGACCCAGTTCACGTGCTCGTGGCCCTCGCCGCGATCCCACGTTTGGATCACGCCGTAGATGCCCGACTGCCGCCCCATCGTCTCGCGCCAATGGTTCACGTCGAGTTCCCCCTCTCGTTCGCGGTGCCAGTTGGCGACCGTTGCGGGGTAGACCGTCTCGACCGTCTCGTAGACGCCCCGGTGATCGAGGTCCGCGAAGACCCAGCCGGTGGGGAGCGTCGGCGCGGTCTTGAGCGGTCGGTATCGGTCGTCGTCGTCGAACTTCACCAGTCGGCGCGCCTCCAGCGGGTCGTCGTGCCCGTCGAGGTCCGCGGCGTCCGCACCCGCCTCGTCGGCGTGTCTGACTTCGTAGACGCGGTCGCCTCGGTCGCCGAGCCGGACCGAGACGAGCAGCTGGCCCCACTCCCGAGCGGCGCCGTCGGCCAGCGCGGCGTACCGGGCGATCACGCCCTCTGCGTCGACCCCGTGTACGTCGACGCCCTCCAGCCACCGAACGAAGTCCGCGCGCGGGCCGCCCTCGCCGACCCGCTCGGTCAGGAAGTGCCAGTCGGTGACTGCGGCCGCGTGTTCGCTCGCCAGTTCGTGAAGTCCGCTCTCGGAGAGCCCCTCTCGGCGCTCGCCGGCGGCCGTCTCGACGACGTAGCCGTCGCCGTCAGCGTCGGCCGGCCGTGCGGTGAAGCCGCCGTGGTCGACCGACTCGCCGGCGTCGAGCGCGCGGACGAGCGCGTCGAAGGCGGCGCCGCCGAGGGTCACGTCCGGTGGGTCGGCGGGGGCGGCCGCCGGGGCGCGGTCCGCCATCGTCAGTCCCCCGTGGCGACGCGGGTCGTCTCGCGCACCGACTCCAGCGCGTTCTCGACGTCCGCGCCCGCGTCCGCGGCGCGTTCGAGCACCACGTCGGCCAGCAGCGGTTCGGTGCCGACCGCGCCGGCGTACCAGACCCGGACGCCGTCGACGGTGGCGGGCACGTCGTAGCCCTCGCGGTAGTCGTCGGTGAGGCCGACGTCCTCGGGGATGTCCTCCTGCGTGTGGAAGCCGTCCGCGATGAACAGCGGGACGAGCACCACGTCGTCGCTCTCGAAGAACTCCGGGAGGTCGTCGACCTCGGGGTCCTCGTCCATGTAGAGCGCGCGGACCTCGTCGAAGCGGTCCAGCTCGCGGATGCGGTCGGCGTGGTACTCGATCGCCTTCGCGGAGTTCTCGTTGCGCTCGGTACCGTGGCCCACGACCGCGAAGCCGAACCCCTCACCCACGTCGGGGTCGCCGGTCACCGTCTCCGCGCGCCGGACCAGCACGTCCGTCATCGCCTCGTGGGTCCCCACCGGGCCGCAGTAGTGGACCGTCTGGCCGGTGTCCGCGGCCGTCAGCGTGGCCTGGTCCGCGGAGAGTCCGTCCGACCCCCACTGCTCGACGTCCCACCCGGAGAGGCGGAGTTCGCGGGGGATCACCTGCTCGGTGAAGTACCCCTCCGAGACGAACAGCGGGACGACGTACACCTCGTCGGCCTCGGTCGTTCTGAGCACCTCCCTGAGGTGCGGCTCCTCCTTCCAGAAGCCGGTGCGCACCTCGTCGAACGCGCCGGTCGCGCGGATCGTGTCCGCGTGCCGGTAGGTGGGCGTGCTCGAATCCGGATTGAGATGAGACCCGTGAGCCACGATGACGAGCGCCTGCATGCCCGAGAGAAGGGTCGCGCTCTCCTTAGGGACTTCGGAGCCGGCGGCCGGCTCGGCTTCGCGAGACAGTTATGTGTTAACTATCCTCATTCATTTCGAAGCGATCGGTCCGAATCATGCGATATCCATTTATCATATCGAGACATATTCCTCGTTTGCATGACGAACACGAACTTCGGCGCGAACCGCCGAGACGTACTCAAGGGAATCGGCGGGGCCGGCCTCGTCGGTCTCGCGGGCTGTACCGGCGGCAGCGAGGGCGAGCAGATCTCCTGGCACGCGGGCGGCCAGTCGGGGACCTACTACCCCCTCTCGAACGAGTTCAAGACGATCGTCGACGCGGAGACGCCCCACTCGCTGACGGTCCAGTCGACGGGCGCGTCCGTCGAGAACGCCGGCAGCCTCGGCTCCGGCGACGCCGACTTCGCGCTGCTGCAGAACGACATCGCGTACTTCGCCGCGAACGGGACCGGAATCGACGCCTTCGAGGGGAACGCCATCGAGAACCTCCGCGGTGTCGCGACGCTGTACCCCGAGACGATCCACATCGTCGTCCGCTCGGACGCGGGCATCGAGTCGCTGACGGACCTCGAGGGCGCTTCAGTCAACACCGGCGACCTCGGCTCGGGGACGCAGGTGAACGCGCTTCAGATCCTCGAAACCGTCGGGATCACGGAGGACGACTTCGACGAGCAGAACGCCGGCTTCGGCACCGCCGCGGACCAGCTCCGCGACGGCGACGTGGAGGCGGCCTTCGTCGTCGGCGGCTGGCCGGTCGGCGCCGTCGAGGACCTCGCACAGACCGCGGACGTGGAGATCCTCAGCCTCGACCAGTCCACGCGCGACGAGATCAAGGACGCTGCCTCGTGGTTCGCGGACGACACCATCCCCGGCGGCACCTACGAGGGGCTCGAGTCGGACATCGACACCGTCTCCGTGCAGGCGATGATCGCCACGCGCGAGGAGTACTCCGCCGACGTGGTGGAGGCGGTCACCGCGGCCATCTTCGACAACCTCGACCAGCTAACGATCAAGACGGACTTCATCAGCGTCGACTCCGCGCAGGACGGCATGTCCATCGACCTGCACGAGGGCGCGGCCCGCTACTTCGAGTAACGCCGTGAACGCGCGCACGGTCGCCGTCGTGGCCTTCCTCGCGGCGGTGCTCGCAGGCGGGACCGCGGCGGCCGTCGCGCACCCGGACTCTCCGCTCACCGAGCGGGTGATCGTCGTCGAGTCGAGCGACGGCGAGACGCTGATCGAGAGCGACGCGGAGGGGTTCGTGCTGTCGTACACCCACAGCGTCGAGAAGACGCCGGTCATCGAGACCTACGAACGCCGGGACGGTCGGCTCGTGATGACGCGGATGGAGTTCTCCTCGTACGGCGCCGGCCTCCCCGCACAGGCGGACGTCGAGCGAACGGACAACGGCTCGTTCGTCTTCGCGCCGAACGACTCGACCGAGGACCTGTACGTGAAGCCGGGCCGGATCGCCGGCCACGAGATCCGGATCGACGGGGAGACCCACGACCTCGTGGTGCTCTCGAACGCCGAAACCGTACGCATTTACGTCGGGACGCGAACCACCTTCCGTCCAGAGATTTTCCAATGGGATTGAGCGACGACACCGGCGCCGAGACGGACAGTACCGACCGACGCGACGGCGGCTGTCGCGACGAGAACGGCGGGGCGACCGGGCGCCCGCGGACGGACGGCGGGGCGCCCCCCGGCGACGGGTCGGGCGGGTCAAACGAGGCGGACGGACCGGGAGGGAAGGACCCCGAAAACCCCGGGACACCCGACGTCGATCCCGACGAGGCCGCGCTTTCCTCGGAGGAGACCGACGAGCTGCTGGAGGAGATCGAGCGCAAGCGGTCGCTGTCGACGGTCGCGACCCTCGTCGTGGCGGTGCTCGGAATCGCCTTCTCGGCGTTTCAGGTGCTGATCGCCGCGTTCAGCTTCACCGCTCGAGTCACGCTGCCCGTGGTCGGCGAGGTGGAGCTGTTCGCGCTCCAGTCGCTACAGGCGAACACGGTCCATGTCGCCTTCGCGCTCGTCCTCGCGTTCCTGCTGTTCCCGACCAGCCGGGGTGACGGCTCGCTCGCTCGTCGGCTCGGCTCGCTCGCGGACACGGTCGCGGATCGAACCGGCGAGCCGGGGGCGGGTGCCGTCGAGCGCCTGCGGGGCGCGGCGCGCTGGTTCGCGGTCGACGCCGAGGGGGACAGGGTTACGCCCGCCGACGTCACGATGATCGGGCTGGTGCTTCTGACGCCGCTGTACGTCCTCGGCGAGTTCCAGGAGATCTCCGACGTGATCCGGCGCTTCGGGCTCCGCCGGGCGCGCCCGGTCCAGGAGGTGTATCCGTTTCTGGAGGTCCCCGTCTCGCTCCTGAGCGCGGTCGGCGTGCCGCTCGGGGAGGTCCCCTACGCGATGCTGGTCGCGGCGATCGGCGTCCTGCTCGTGCTGGAGGCGACGCGGCGCGCGCTCGGGACGTTCCTCGCG
>NZ_LKIR01000089.1:50165-53891 GCF_001462205.1 Haloparvum sedimenti | reverse complement strand
ACATCCCGCGCGGGCTTCCCCTCGTGGGCATCTTCGCCATCCCGGAGCTGGCGCTGTCGAGCATCCTGCGGGACCTCTGGTTCACGGACCAGGGCGTGTTCGGCATCCCCGTCTCCGTCTCCGTGCGGTTCATCTACATCTTCATCCTCTTCGGGGCGTTCCTGGAGACCTCCGGCGCGGGCAAGTGGTTCATCGACTTCGCGTACGCGCTGACGGGCGCGCGCCGCGGCGGCCCCGCGAAGGCCTCCGTCGTCGCCTCCGGCTTCATGGGGATGCTCTCCGGCTCGTCCATCGCCAACACGGTGACGACCGGCGCGTTCACCATCCCGCTGATGAAGCGCTCGGGCTACTCGCCGGAGTTCGCGGGCGCGGTCGAGTCGTCGGCCTCCTCCGGCGGCCAGATCCTGCCGCCGGTGATGGGCGCGGCCGCGTTCCTCATCGTCGAGTACACCGGGACGCCCTACAACGACGTGATCGTCGCCGCGGCGGTGCCCGCCATCGCCTTCTTCTTCGGGATGTGGATCATGGTCCACCTCGAGGCCGCGCGCCACGACATCGGCGGGCTGGAGCGCGAGGACCTCCCGCGGGTCCGGTCGCTGATCGCCCGCGGCTGGTTCTACCTCGTCCCCATCGGCCTGTTGCTGTACTTCCTCGTGATCGTCCGGCTCTCGGTAGGGCGGTCCGGCTGGTACACGATCCTCGCGATAATCGCGCTGATCACCTTCGTCGCGGCGTACAACCGCCGGAACCGGCCGTGGCTCGTCGGCGGCGTCGCGGCCGCGTTCCTCGCGCAGACGGCCGCGTACGCGACCACGGGCGTGAGCGTCTCGGCGCTGGTCGGCGGCGAGTCGGCCGCCGCGCTCGCCCCGGTCGCCGCGCTAGAGGCCGCCGCGGGGTCGCTCGGGCCGATAACGGTCCTCGTCTCCATGGCGATCCTCCTGCTCCGGCCCGCGAGCGAGTCGGCGCTACTGGAGCTGGACGAGTCGGTCGACGACAACGCCGAGACGGTCGCCGAGGCGGTCGGGCGTCCCGCGCTCGCGGACAATCAGGCCTACCGCATGGGCGCGTTCGTCGTCACCTCGATGGAGTCGGGCGCGCGGACGGCGACCACCGTGGTCGTCGCCGTCGCGGCCGCGGGCGTCATCCCTGGCGTCATCAGCGTCTCGGGACTCGGCCCGAACCTCACGTCGCTGATCACGACGCTCTCGGGCGGGTCGCTGATCCTGCTCCTGATCATCGCCGGGATCTCGGCGCTCATTCTGGGACTCGGCATGCCGACGACGGTGATGTACATCCTGCTGATCGCGACGCTCGGGAGCGCGCTGGAGGGGCTGGGCATCCCGCTTTTAGCGGCGCACCTGTTCGTGCTCTACTTCGGGCTGATGGCCGACGTGACGCCGCCGGTCGCCGTGGCCGCCTACGCCGCCGCGGGCGTCGCGAAGGCCGACGAGTGGGCGACCGGGAAGATCGCCTTCCTGCTGTCGCTGAACAAGGTGCTCGTCCCCTTCGCGTTCGTGCTCTCACCCGGAATCCTGCTCCTGCGTCGGGGTGAGGAGGGGATCCGCGTCATCGGCGTCTCGGACGTGCTCGACGTCGGCTTCTTCGTCCCCGAGGTGGTGATCCCCATCGTCGGGATGTTCGCCGGCGTGTGGGCGCTCAGCGTCACCATCATCGGCTACCTCGACGACGAAGTTCCGACCGGCGCCCGCGTCGGCTTCGGCGTCGTCTCGGTGCTGCTCATGGCGCCGGCGCTCCTGTTGACGCCCGCCGGCACCCTCGCCGGACTGGCGGGTCTCGACGTGGCCCTCTACACGGTGACGACGGACGTGGCGACGCGCGCCGTCGGCGCCGCCGGCCTCGTGGCGCTGGTCGCGACGACGCGCGAGTCCGGCCTGCTCGCGCGATAGGCGGGGGGACAGTCACTCCCGAAGCGATTCGGCCATCCCTCGCCTTTCACCGACGCTCGAGGTGGTGCTTTTGGACTCCGAGCCCTGGCGTTGGGATGCCGATGCGCTCGCGGTGCCGTGCTGTCGGCGCGCGCGAGAAACGCGCGCGAGGGAGCCTACGGAGACGGCCGCGCCGCGGTGCGGTGCCGTCCGCGCGGCCGTCTCCGTGGCGAGGGTGGGGAGGGGTGAGGCGGCGGTGCGGTCGCCGTGCTGTGCGGGGCTTTCTGGACGTTGCTGTTCCAAGCAGCAGGATCGACAGCAGACGCATCGCCGCGTCAAAACTTGCGCTCGGAGTAGGGGACCGAGAGAACCGCCGACACGTACGGCGGCGAAACGACCAAGAGCTATCCCGCCGAGTCTCCGCGCATGTCGCTCGCAGCCGAGACGCGCGAGGCCGCTCGCGCGCGACCGTTCCTGACCGCGGCGCTGCGCGCGGGTGTCGTCAACTACACCGCCGCCGCGGAGTGGCTGGTCGCGGGCGCCGCCCTGGAGGGCGAACCCGAGGCGGTCGCGACCGCGCTCCGTCGGTTCGCGGAGGACTTACCCGCGCGCTCGGTCGAGGGCCGACGCGCGAGCGTCTCGATGCACGGCGGCGTGGGGATCGAGGAAGAGCCGGACGCGGCCGAGAGCGGGACCGCCCCAGTCCTGCGCGTGGGCGCCGCCGCAGTGGTCGAGGACGGCGACCACACCGCCATCGTCGCGCGCGGCGAGGTGGACGCGCCCGCGCTCGCCGCGGTGCTGACTCGACTCGGGACCGCCGAGGTCCCGGTCGCGGCCGCGGGCGTCGCCGCCGAGGCGCTGACGGTCGTGGTCGGCCGCCGCGACGGCGCGACCGCGGTGCGACTGGTGGAGGAGGCGCTGGAGCGCGTGCCGAGCGAGTAGGGCCACCTCCGTCCTCGACCGAGAGGGGGCCGACTCAGTCGTCGTTCCCGTACCCGCGGTCGACGTGCCGCTCGCGGGCCTTCTCGACGAACTCCTCGGGGAGTCCCTCGATCTCGCCGGCCTGTACGCCCCAGAGTTTGGCGTAGAGGCCGTCCGCGTCGATCAGGTCCTCGTGCGTGCCGTGCTCGACGACCGCGCCGTCCTCCATCACGAGGATGGTGTCCGCGTCGCGGATCGTCGAGAGGCGGTGCGCGATGGCGAAGGTCGTGCGCTCCTCGGAGAGGCGGTCCAGCGAGCGCTGGATCAGCATCTCCGTCTCCGTGTCGACCGCGGAGGTCGCCTCGTCGAGCACGAGGATGGCGGGGTCCTGCAACACGGTGCGCGCGATGGCGATGCGCTGGCGCTGGCCGCCGGAGAGCTTCACGCCGCGCTCGCCGATCCGGGTGTCGTACCCCTCCGGGAGCGCGTCGATGAAGGCGTGCGCCTCTGCTGCCTTCGCCGCCTCGATCACCCGCTCGCGGAGTTCCTCGCTCTCCACGTCGTGGTCGACGCCCGCGAACCGGCCGTACCTGATGTTCTCGGCGATGGTGCCGTCGAAGAGGTAGGTGTCCTGCGAGACGTAGCCCACCGAGGAGCGGAGGCTCTCCAGCGTCACGTCCCGGATGTCGTGGCCGTCGACCCTGATCTCGCCCTCGGTCACGTCGTAGAGCCGGAGCAGGAGTTTGAGGAGTGTGGACTTGCCCGCGCCGGTGGGGCCGACGAGCGCGACCGTCTCGCCCGGCTCCGCCTCGAAGGAGACGCCGTCGACCACGTACTCGTCGGCGTCCGCGGGGTCTTCGAGGGGGGTCTCGGTGTAGCCGAAGGAGACGTCGTCGTACGCGACGCGCCCCGCGACTTC
>NZ_LKIR01000089.1:46803-49748 GCF_001462205.1 Haloparvum sedimenti | reverse complement strand
AGTAGTCGTAGGAGGCGTTCGCGACGCGGTCGGTCTCGTGGTCCTCCGTGTTCGAGGTCTTGACCAGCTCGACGCCCGAGAGCGCGTTCTCCAGCGCCGTGTTGAGGTCGCCGACGACGGAGCGCTGTTTCACGTATCGCGGCTCGACCGCGCGCATGAACCAGAGCGTGAAAAGCACCATCAGCGGGACGGCGGTCAACGTCACGAGCGCGAGCTCGTGGTTGTAGTAGAAGAGGACGGCCGCGATGCCGAGGATCATCACGCCGAGCCGTGCGGAGTTCTGGAGCGCGTTGTCGAGGAAGACCTCCAAGTTGGAGGCGTCGTTGTTCAGCACCGACATCACCTCGCCGGTCTGCTTGTCGTCGAAGAAGGTCATGTCCAGCCGCTGCATCTTCTCGAAGGAGTCGGTCCGGACGGCGTGCATCACGCGGTGGGCGAAGTTGTTCGCTGCGACGCCGTACACCCACGTGAACACCGCGGTCGTCAGGAAGGAGCCGACGATGAGCGCCGCGGAGAACCGGAACTGCGCGGCCGACTCGGTCGGGAGCCACGCGGCGGGGACGAGCGGGAGGGTGTAGGCCCCGTCGCCCGCGAAGACGGCGTCGACCGCGACGCCGAGGACGACCGGCGGGACCAGACTCGCCACCCGGGCGACGACGTTCGCCACCATTCCGAGCACGAGCCAGTGGAGTTCGTCGGTGCCGTACTCCCGGAAGAGCCGCGAGAGCGGCCGGTCCACCTGGTCGCGGTAGACGTCGAAGACGTTCTCCTCCTCGGCAGTCATTGCCTGTCGGACGACGGGGGAAGGGATGAATCCGGCGACTTCGGCGGCGCACGTGGGGGATCGGTGACGGACAGCCGTGGCGGGTCCCTCGACGGATCGGTAGCGGACTATTAACTCCTCTATCGTTCATCGTTGTTTGCGAATAGCTAACACGACTGGCTTTCGAGTGTCGACCATGGAGTTCCAGCTCTCGGACGAGCAACAGCAGCTACGGGACGAGGTGCGCCGGTTCGCGGAGAACGAGGTCAAGCCGGCCGCGAGCGAGCACGACGCCGACGAGTCGTACCCCCACGAGGTGATGGAGGCGGCCGCGGAGATGGGGCTGCTCGCGCCGCACGTTCCGGTCGAGTACGGCGGCGTCGGCTACTCGGCGCTGGAGAACGCCATCATCACTGAGGAGCTGTTCGCGGCCGATCCCGGCGTGGGGCTGTGCGTCTCCAGCGCCGGCTTCGGCGCTGAGGCGCTGATCGAGTTCGGCACCGACGACCAGAAGGAGCGCGTGCTCCCCGAGGTGACCGCGGGCGACGCGGTGATGGGCTCCGCGATCAGCGAGCCGCAGGCCGGCTCGGACGTGACCTCGGTGGCGACCCGCGCCGAGAAGGACGGCGACGAGTGGGTGATCAACGGCTCGAAGATGTGGATCACCAACGGGACGGTGGCCGACTACTTCGTCGTGGTCTGCGAGACCGACCCCGAGGTCGAGGACCGATACTCGGGCTACTCGCAGATCCTCGTGGAGGCGGATCGGGACGGCCTCACCCGCGAGAAGATCACCGGCAAGCTCGGCATCCGCGCGAGCGACACCGCGGAGCTCCGGTTCGACGACGTGCGCGTCCCCGAGGAGAACCTGATCGGCCAACGCGGAATGGGCTTCCTCCAGCTGATGCAGTTCTTCGACGAGACCCGGACCGCGGTCGCCGCACAGGGCGTCGGCATCGCCCGCGGCGCGGCCGAGCGCGCGCTTGCGTACGCCGAGGAGCGCGAGCAGTTCGGCCGCCCGATCGGCGACTTTCAGGCCATCGAGCACAAGCTCGCGGAGATGCACACGAACACCGAGGCGGCGCGCTGGCTCACCTACCGCTCCGCGTGGGCGGTCGACGAGTCGCCCGACGACGTGACGATGCTCGCGTCGATGGCCAAGGAGTTCGCCTCCCGGACCGCGGTCGAGGTCGCGAACGAGGCGGTGCAGGTCCACGGCGGCGCCGGCTTCGTGAACGATCACGACGTCGAGCGCTTCTACCGCGACTCGAAGATCACCCAGATCTACGAGGGCACCACCGAGATACAGAAGAACATCATCGCTCGCGAGCTGTTCGATAAAGGGTTCTAGCTCACGCGCCGAGAGGGATTTTGAGACTCACGCGTCGAGCAGCCCCTCGACCAACAGCGTCGCGGACGCGAGGTTCGTCGCCAGCGGCACGTCCATCACGTCACAGACGCGCAAGAGCGCGGAGATGTCGGGCTCGTGGGCCTGCGCGGTCAGCGGGTCGCGCAGGAAGACCACGCCGTCGAGTTCGTCGGCCGCGACCATCGCGCCGATCTGGAGGTCGCCGCCGAGCGGCCCCGACGCCTGTCTGTCGACGTCGAGACCGACCGCCTCCTGTAACCGCTTTCCGGTGGTTCCGGTCGCCACGAGCTCGCACTCGCGGAGCGCAGACTCGTGGTCAGCGGCGAACTCCAGTAGCGTCGGCTTCTCCTCGTCGTGGGCGATGAGCGCGAGGCGCATGCGTGAGCGTGTGCGACCGCGAACATAAATGGGGGCGGCCGCGGGGCGATCGTCGTGACGGCGAGGCGGGCACGGGGATCGAAACGGCGACTCTCGCGGACGGCTTACTTGAACCGGAACGTCTCGAGGTTCTTCGGCGCGAACGTCCGCATGTTGTAGTCGTGATACAGCGAGGAGGAGAGGTCCTGGACGGAGCTCTCGTCGCCGTGGACGCACAGCACCTTCTCCGGGCGGGGCTGCATCGTCTTCACGAAGTTCTCCAGCCCCTGTCGGTCGGCGTGGCCGGAGAAGCCGTCGACCGTCTCGACGTTCATGTTGAGCGTGAGCGTCGAACTGCGGCCGCCGCCGTTGCCCCAGTCGGAGACCGGGATCTCGTCCCAGCCGTTCTGGATGCGGCGCCCGAGCGTCCCCTGGGCCTGGTAGCCGACGAACGTC
>NZ_LKIR01000089.1:34702-46793 GCF_001462205.1 Haloparvum sedimenti | reverse complement strand
AGTCGTCCTCGGTCCCGAGGTGGCGGAGCCACGACATGATGGGACCGCCCTCGACCATCCCGGAGGTGGAGAGCACGATGCAGGGGCCGCCGTCGGCGACCTCCTGTCGCTCCTCTTCGCCGCCGTCGATGTGGTTGAACTGGTCGGCGAGGAACGGGTTCTCGTCCTCGTGGAAGATGCGGTCGCGGAGGTCGTCGCGCAGGTACTCGGGGTAGGTGGTGTGGATCGCGGTCGCCTCCCAGATCATCCCGTCGAGGTGGACGGGCATCTCCGGGATGTCGCCGCTTCGCATCGCCTCCTCCAACACGAGCATGAGTTCCTGGGACCGTCCCACCGCGAACGCCGGGATCAGCACCTTTCCGTCGCGCTCGTACGTCTCGTTGATGACCTCCTTCAGGCGCTCCTCGGAGTCCTCCTGATCCGTCTGGTAGTCGTTACGGCCGCCGTAGGTCGACTCCAGCACGAGCGTCTCCACGCGCGGGAAGTCGTTGACGGCGCCGTTGAACAGCCGCGTGTCCTCGTAGTGAATGTCGCCGGAGAAGGCGACGTTGTAGAGGCCGTCACCGATGTGGAAGTGGGTGACCGAGGATCCGAGGATGTGGCCCGCGTTGTGGAACGTCAGCTTCACGTCCGGCGCCACGTCCGTCACGTCGCCGTACTCCAGCGGGATGGTGTGTTTGATCGCCTCGCGCACCTGCGCGGACTCGTAGGGCGGCGTGCGCCCCTCCTTGGCGGCCACGTCGAGGTAGTCGAGCTGCAGCAGGCCCATCAGGTCGCGCGTCGGCTCGGTGGTGTAGATGGGGCCGTCGTAGCCGTACTTGAACAAAAGCGGGATCAGCGCGGAGTGGTCGAGGTGGGCGTGGGTGAGCACGACCGCGTCGATGGTGTGCGCGCCCGCGCCCAGCGCCTCGGGGACCTGGAGGTAGGGAACCTCGCCCTCGGCGCCGGGCTTGTCGCCGCAGTCGATGAGGATGCGCGTCTCGGGCGTCGAGAGGATGAAGGAGGCGCGGCCGACCTCGCGACAGCAGCCGAGCGTGGTGATCCGGACCCACTCGTCGTCGGACATCTCCTCGCGGTGGATCTGTCGGCCGACGCGCTCGAGGAAGTCGCGGCGCTCCTCGCGCTCCTGTTTCAGGAAGTTCCGCACGTTGGAGACGGTGGAGGACTCGATCGGCGGCGTGCGGACGACTTCCGCGTTCCAGCCGACCTTCTGAGTGATCTCCCGCAGCGTGGAGCCGCGGCGGCCGATAACCATCCCGGGCTTCTCGGCCTCGATCAGCACCTCCCCGGTGTCCTCGTGGAAATCGAGGTCGGTGACGCCGGCCTCGTCGGGGACCACCTCCAGCACGCGCTCCTCCGCCTCGCTCGGCGGCGCGAGCGTGTCGGGGTCGGGGCGGACGGTGATGCGCTTCCGGAGCCTGGAGGCCAGCCGTCGGATGAGGTCGCCGTCGCCGGCGAACTCCTTCGGGTGGCGGGTGTAGACGACGAGTTCCGGTCCCTCGTACTTGACGTCGGTGACCGTGATGTCGTCGGGGATCTCCTGTTCGATCTCGGATTTCAGTTCGTCGAGTTGCTTGTCGACTTGACTCATATCTCAAATGGTGTTCGCACGGACGAGAGAGCGGACCCTCCCGACCGCGGGTCGACCGTCACGGGGCCGCGGGAGAGACCGACGGCCCTGGGTAGACGGACCTGACGCGGACGGGCAAGGCATAGTGGCTAATGTGTCCGTAACTGCGATTGCGGGAAGGGTCAGCGAAAACCCGCTTAGATGGTCGTAATCCCCGGGCGTTATAAAACCCTTCGCAAACTGCAAGCGCCTCCCGCCCCAGGCTCTCGGTATGCGCCTCACACCGGAGTCCGTCGCCGCCGAGCGCGCGTGGATCCGCGACCGCGCCCCCGTCGTCGTCCCCCTGATCAACGAAACGCGCGGCGTGCTCGAGGAACTGTTCGCGACCGAGGTCGACCGCGTCGCTGCCCCGGAGTACCGCGCGGAGGTGGACGCCGTCTTCGCCGACGGCGACCGCGCGGTCAACGTCGCCGCCTACGTCGGCCTCCTGCGGGACCTCGACGTGGCCGGCGACTACCCGGGGTTCGTCGTCGACGAGGTGCTCGGCCGGGAGCTCGCGGGGACGATCGCGGGCGGCCAGCCCCTCGCGCTGCTCGCGGAGGCGACCTTCCACGTCGCGGACGTGCACACGCACGGGGAGACGGGAGACGCCGCGGGGGCCGACGACCTCGACGCCGCGCTCGCGGCGGGGTTCCAGACGCGACTTCCCGGGTGGGAGTGGCGGGAGTCTCCGAGTCCCTTCGCGGTCGAACCGGGCCACGAATAGCGCCCGGCCTACATCGTCTCCAGCACGCCCAGCACGCGTTCCTCGTCCTCGCGGCCGG
The DNA here is from genome assembly GCF_001462205.1 of Haloparvum sedimenti. Lineage (GTDB taxonomy): Archaea > Halobacteriota > Halobacteria > Halobacteriales > Haloferacaceae > Haloparvum > Haloparvum sedimenti. The sequence continues at coordinate 44,399 of NZ_LKIR01000089.1, read as the reverse complement.
GGTCGTGCTCGCTCCCGTCGCGGTCGGACTCCAGGTGCTCCGCGACGGTCGTCGCCATCGCCTCGTCGAGCGGCGTCGACTCCCAGCCCAGGGCCGCCAGCTTGCAGGTGTCGAGGACGTGCGGGTAGTCGCGGTAGAGGACGAAGTCCTCCGGTTCGAGGTCGCCGGCCGCGAGCGCCCCTTCGCCGGCGGTGACGACCTCGCAGTCGGTGTCCATGGCGTCGGCGATCAGCTCGACCGTCTCCGCGAGGGTGACGACCCGCCGGTCGCCGACGTTGTACGCCTCGCCGGGCTCCCCCTCCTCCGCGACCGTCCGAAGCGCGGCCGCCACGTCCTTCACGTACGCGCGGTGCCAGACGTTCTGGCCGTCGCCGGGGACGACCACGCGGTCGTGACTCGCCACGCGGTCGATCCAGTAGTCCAGCCGCTCGGTGTAGTCGTGGGGACCGTAGACGATACAGGGGCGGACGGCCATCGCGTTGACCCCCTCCGCGGCCGCCTCGAAGACGATCCGGTCGCCCTCGGCCTTGCGGTTGCCGTAGGTGTCGTGGTCGTCGCTGTCGGCCTGTTCGGGCGTGCACTCGCACAGCGGCGTCTCCCCCTCGCGTTTCGGGATCTCCTCACGGCCGTACGCCGACCCCGAGGAGATGTAGACGTAGCCGTCCACGTCCGCGAACACGTCGACCGCCTCCGTCACGTCCGCCGGGTAGTACGCGACGCAGTCGATGACGACGTCCGGCTCCGCGGAGAGCTTCGCCGTCCGGAGGTCCGTGCGGTCGGTCCGGTCGCCCTCGACGTGGGTCACGCGGTCGTCGTCCGCGAAGGGGTTCTCGTGGTTGCCGCGGTTGAGCATGGTCACCGCGTAGCCGTTGTCGAGCAGGTCCTGGACGGTGTGTCGGCCGATGAAGCGCGTTCCGCCGATGACGAGCGCGGTGTCGGTCATACCGACTCTCGGCGGTCGCGGGACAAAAGCGTGGGCGAACCGGAACGCGGGGCCGTGAGGGGGCGGCGGAGCGGCAGGTCCCCTCACCGCTCGACGGGGTCGGCCCCGCCGAGCGCCAGCGCGCCAGCGCCCAGCAGGAAGCCGGCGCCGAGTCCCGCCACCAGCGCGACCGGTCCCGCGAGGTCGGCCGCGTACCCGGCGACGGGCTTCAGCGGGGCGCGCACCAGCGCGTACACCAGCGAGGCGGCGCTCAGGACGGTCGCCCGCCCGCGGGAGCCGGTCCGGTCGTTGAGGTACTGGTTGACGAGCGGCTTGTAGAGCGCCTCGCCGCCCTTCATGCCGAAGAAGGCGGGCAGCGCGAGCAGCGGGACCGCGACCGGGGCGAGAAGCAGCGCCGCGACGAGGACGGGCACGCCCAGCAGCGCGCGGCGCGCCCCGACCCGGTCCGCCACCGCTTCGGCGTGATAGCTCGCGGTCGCCGCGAGCGCCGCGAAGCCGGCGTAGACGAACCCCAGCGTCGCGGCCTCCGGGACCGCAGCCAGCGGCCCGGCGGTCGCCGTGGCCCCCTCCAGCACGCCGACGGTGATCGGTTGGATGTAGGTGTCGGCCGTCCCCACGACCGCGAAGAAGAGGGCAACAAACGGGACGAACGCGCGCAGCGCCGGCGCGAGGAACTCCGTTCGGATCAGGCCGAGCGCCTCACGGACGCCGAGCGCCTCGCTCGCGGCGGGGTCGCCGAGCGCCTCGTTCTCCGGCATCGACAGCACCGCGACCACGCCGAGCGCGTGGAGGACCGCCGCCGCCACGAACGGGTAGGTCGGGTGGCGCACGTACAGCAGGCCGCCCGCGACCATCGCCAGCGCGGACCCCCACTGGTTGGCCGCGCCGCCGCGGCCCCGAACGCGCGTGAACGACGACTCGTCGGTGCGTTCGCGGAGCGTCTCGTAGAGCCACGCGTCGGCCGTCCCCGACCGCAGGGAGAGCGCGAGCGCCCACAGCGCGTAGAGGGCGACGAACGCGAGGAACGTCTCCGCGACGACGAATCCCGCCACCGACGCCGCCATCGCGGCCATTCCGACCGCGAGCGCGTTCCGACGCCCCACGCGGTCCGCGAACCCGCCGGTCGGCACCTCCAGCACCGCGACCAGCACCGCGGAGACCGCGCCGAGCGTGCCGATCTGCGCGAACGAGAGCCCGTTCCACAGCAGGAACAGCGTGAACACCGGCCAGATGAACCCCGCCGAGGCGGTCAGCTGATAGGCGTAGTAGGCCCGGATCACGGGGTCGTGAACGTCCGAAGCCATCGCGTCGGCGGAGGCGACGGCGGGGGGACGGAAAGGTGCTTCCGGACGCGGATTTATGTAGCCTGATCGTCAGAAAGTCGGTCGGCAGAAACCCGGTCAGCAGAAAACTCCGGAGTCGCGGCTCGAGCCCCGATCGCGGCGGGCCCTACCGCTCCGCGAGCATCCGAACAACGATCTGCAGGACGTGGACGAAGACGCCGGCCACGGCGACGTAGAGCCCGACAGCCTGCAGCGAGACGGCCTGGACGCGACCGTCGCGCACGCGCCACATCTCCCAGCCGAGTCGGAGCAGGAAGCCGAGCATGATGAGGACGAAGCCGACCAGCAGCACCGGCGTGAGGAAGCTCCCCACGAGGACCCCGCCGAGGCCGCCGAGGAAGGCGTACGTCGACCATTTCCCGTAGTGCTCGAAGGTCGTCCCGGCGCGGGCGTAGACGTACCCGCCGATCAGCGCGGTCATCGCGGCCGTGACGACCGCCGCGACGCCGAGCACGAGCGCGCGCGAATCGGCCGGCACGACCGAGAGCACGCCCGCGCCGAAGACGCCGAACGCGCCCTGTAGCACCGCGACGCCCGCGAGGGCGAGCCCGACGTTGCCGCCCTCGATGCCCCGCGCTGCGATCGACTCGCCCGCGTAGATGGCGGCGCCGTAGACGACCGCGCCGAGGATCGGAATCGCGAACAGGTAGTCGTTGACGGCCGCGAGCGGCGTGACGGCGACGACGTACATCACCAACACGTTCAGCGCCATCAGCGCCGCCGCGGTACCGATGACCTTCCAGTCGCGACCCGACAGCAGGAACCCGCGGTCGGTCGCCGTTTCGTAGCTCATGCACGGGCGGTCGCCGCCCAGTCACTAAAAGCGCGTGGCCGGTCGTTCGCCGACCGGGTCCGTGTGCATGAGCCGACAGCGGCTCTCGCTCGCGGTACGTCACGTCCTCGCGGTCGCGCCCCGTCAGAACGTTCCGGGGGTGTCGGTGGAGCCCGACGCCTCCCCGAACCGCGAACGGCGGTCAGTCCCTGTCCGCCAGGAACGCCTCGATCCGGTCGGTGGCGGCCTTCAACTCGCGCATCGAGGTGGCGTAGGAGACGCGAAGGTGACCCGCGCCGCCCTCCCCGAAGACGGAGCCGGGGACGACCGCGACGCCCTGCTCCTCCAGCAGGTCCTCCGCGAACTGCTCGTCGTCGCCGCCGGGCTGCGGGAACGCGTAGAAGGCGCCCTTCGGCTCGAAGCAGTCCAGGCCCATCTCGCGGAACCGCGAGTGGACGTAGTTCCGGCGCCGGTCGTACTCCTTCACCATCTCCGTCACCTCGTCGTCACAGGACCTGAGCGCCTCGATCGCGGCGTACTGGGCCGTCGTGGGCGCCGACAGCATCGTGTACTGATGGATCCGGTTCATTGCGTCGATCGCCTCCGCGGGCCCCATCGCGTAGCCGAGCCGGAGCCCAGTCATCGCGTACGCCTTCGAGAAGCCGTTGATGACGACCGTGCGCTCGCGCATGCCCGGCTGGGTCGCGATGGAGTCGTGGTCGGAGCCGTAGGTGAGCGCCGCGTAGATCTCGTCGGCGATCACCCGGATGTCGTGCTCGCGGCAGAAGGCGGCCACGTCGGCCAGCTCGTCGGCGTCCATCGTCGCGCCCGTGGGGTTGTTCGGGTAACAGAGCACCAGCAGGTCCGCGTCCTCTGCGCCCGCCTCGCTGAGGACCTCCGGAGTGAGCACGAAGTCGTCCTCGGCACGGGTCCGGACCGGCAGCCGCTCGCCGCCGGCCAGGTCGACTCCCGGGCCGTAGGAGATGTACGCCGGCTCGTGGATCGCGACCGTGTCGCCGGGGTCGACCAGCGCGCGGAACGCCAGGTCGACCGCCTCGCTCGCACCCGTGGTGACGACGATCTCCGACTCGGGGTCGTACACCTGGTCGTACCGCCGGTGGTGGTCCGCGATCGCCTCCCGCAGCTCCAGCATGCCCCGGTTGGCCGTGTAGGAGGTGCGGCCGCGCTCCAGCGAGTCGATGGCCGCGGTGCGGGCCGCCCACGGCGCCGAGAAGTCCGGCTCCCCGACGCCTAAGGAGATCACGTCGTCGCGGGCCTCGGCCAGTTCGAAGAACTTCCGGATCCCCGACTCCGGGAGGTCCCGAGCGCGCTCCGAGAGCCTCATGGAGACACGGAGAGCCGGTCGTCGTCGTCGCCGTCCTCGAAGCGGATCCCGCCGTCCTTGTACGTCTCCATGATGTAGTGGGTCACCGTCTGGGTGACCTCCGGCATGGGCGCGACCTGCTCGGAGATGAACCGGGAGACATCCTGCATCGAGGCGCCTTCGACCTCGACCGCGAAGTCGTAGTCGCCGGAGACGAGGTGGAGCGCGTGGGTCGCGGGGAACTTCGCGATCCGGTCGGCGATCTCCTCGTAGCCCGTTTCGCGGTCGAGTTCCACGTTCACCTCGACGACCGCGCGCACCTTCTCCTCGTCGGTGCGGTCCCAGTCGACGACGGCCTGATAGCCGTGGACGATCCCCTCGCGCTCCAGCGAGGCGATGGCCGCCTCGACCGCTTCCTCGTCGAGCCCCGTCTGTGCGGCGATGTCCGCGGCGCTCTCGCGGGCGTTCGTCGTCAGTACGTCGAGCACCTCCCGCTCGTCGTTCATACCCCGACGACGTGGCCCACCCCTAAAAGGGATAGCGACACGCGCAAGGCTGGCGGGCGAGTTCGGCCCGTGGGTGCCGCTCACTCCTCTCCCACCCGGGCCGCGTCGAGCGCCGCTCCGACCGCCGACAGAAATCGTCCCGGCTCCGCGGGATACAGCGTCAGCGGCTTCGGCCGACCGCGGACCCGAACCCGCACGCGGTCGCGACGGCGCCACGTCACGAGGAGGCTGCCGAGTCCCGCGAGCGCGAACAGCGCGCCCGCGGCGGGGTTCCTCGGGACTGAGACGAGGCCGAACGCAACGATCGCGAGACCGAGCAGGACGAGGTACCAGTCGACTCGCTGGTGGGTCACCTCCTCGACGCGCGCGAGCGAGACCGCGACGGGGCCCTCCTCGCCGTCCCCGCCTTCCGCGTCGCCGATAAGCAGACGCTCGTCCGTCACCGCGAGCGCGCCGCCCCCGCGCTCGCGACCGCGGTAGCGCGTCTGCGCGTCACCGGGGTCCGGCAGACGGTCCGTGTCTCTCTCGCGGTCGGTCACGAGCCCGGAGCGACTACTCCCGGAGGCGCTCGAGCGCGGTGTCGAACGCCTCGTCGTCCTCGGAGATCGCCTCCCACTGGTCGAGCCCGCGCTCCTCGCGGGTGCCCGGGATGGTGTTGTCGAGCAGCAGCGCGACGATGCCGCCGACGGCCATTCCGGTCGACCCGACGACGTACACCGTGTCCGCGACGATCTGTGCGCCTAGCACCGGGCCGATCACGGCCACGCCCGCCATCCCCTCGCGGAACGCCCCGATGCCGCCGACGGTGCCGAAGTAGGCGGGGATCGCGAGGCCGGCGAACAGCGCGAGCCCGACCGTGAACACGTTGCGCTGCGCGTCGAGGTCGACGTACTTCAGGTTCGAGAGGCCGACCGCGGCGATCTGGCCGAACATTGCGACGAAGAGCCCGCCGACGATGGGCGAGGGGATGGAGACGATAAGCTGGCCGATGGGACCGACGAACCCGACCACGATCATCACGACGGCGCCGACCTGCACGACGAACCGCGAGGCGACGCCCGTGATGCCGATGGCGCCGATGTTCTCCGAGTAGGAGGTGGACCCGTTGCCGGTGCCCATGATCCCCGCGACGACGTTGCCGATGCCCTCCATGCCGATGCCGTGATCGACGCGCTTCTTCGACGGCGCGCCCACGCCGGCGAGCCGCGCGACCGCGAAGTAGTCGCCGTAGCTCTCGATCATCGAGGCGACGATCCCGGCGAACATCCCGACGACGAACGCGCCGGTGAACTGCGGCGCCCCCCACTGGAACGGCGTCACTGCGAGCAGCAGCGGGACCTCGGTCGTCCCCGAGAGGTCGACGTAGCCGGGTTGTCCGGTCGCGTACACGCCCGCGAGCGAGAGCGCGAGGGCCAGCAGGTACGCCGCGACGACGCCGAGCAGCACCGGGAACAGCCGCGCGTACCGGCTGTAGGCGTCGAGGTACTGCGAGAAGGCGACGATGGCGACCAGCGTGAACCCGAGTAGCCACCAGTTCTGTCCGGCGGTGGCGATCTGGGGCACGTCGAACAGCGACAGGCCGATCAACACGATCACCGGCGCGACAACGACCGGCGAGAGGTACTCCTTCACCCGGCCCATCAGGCCGGAGTAGCCGACGAGGACCTGCACGAGCGCCGCGGCGATGATCGCCCCCTGCAGCTCGCGCATCGCCACCTCGAAGGGGCCGCCGACGGCCGCGACGACCGCCAGCGCGGGCGCCAGCAGCGCGAACGAGGCGCCCTGCACCAGCGGATAGCGGTTCCCCACCGTCGTCTGCAGGAGCGTAGCGATCCCCGAGACGACGAAGAAGGTGCCGACGAGCTGGGCCGCCTGCGCGTCGCTCGCACCCATCTCGCCGATCAGCACCAGCGGGACGGCGACGTTCGCCCCCACCATCGTGAGGTAGTGCTGGAGCCCGAGCGCCACCGACTCCCCGAGCGGCGGTCTATCCTCGATGCCGTACTCCACGAAGGAGGCCGCCTCGCGCTCTCCCGAGCGACCCCCCTCCACCGTCGCGCCTCCGCGGTCGTTTCCGTCCGTGCTCATTTTTGTCTCCGCCCGGCGGCGACCGCGTCCGCGCCCGCATCCGTTCCCGGCCGTCCCCCGTAACCGGTCACGGTCGCGACCCCGCCCGGCGATTCGCTCGGTGGTCCCGGGACGACGGGCATAAATCTGCCGAGGTCCGGCCGGAACGGTGTGAAATATGGCGACGGGGTGACCGGTCGAGGCCGTTCGTGTCGCGGCGACCGCCAACAACGGTCCGTTCGCCCTGAACGATTAAATACGGAACCGAGCCACGCACGGCCATGACCGGCAACGACGAGGAGGCTCGGCCGAGGAGCTTGTCGGCGGAGGCGAACTCCGAGTTCTCGCGGATTTCGGGGCGACGGGAGGCGGGGAACGACGTCCGGTCGCGACGCGTGGGCGACGTGACGGCGCCGAACGACCGGGTCAACGAGCGCGGAGTCCCCTACGCGGCGCTCGCGGCGGTCGCAGCGGTCGCGACCGCCCTGTTGACCACCGGCGCCGATGCGGTTCTCACGGCAGCCGCCGGCGTCGACCTCACCGCGTTGGTCCGCGGGGACCCGTGGCTCATCGCGGACCTCGACGCCGCGCTGGGTCGCGCCTCGGTCATCGCCTCGCGGGCGGCGTTTCTGACGCGAGTGGCCGCGGCCACCCTCCTCGCGTGGGTCGGCGTTCGCGCGGCGGTGCGGTACCGGGCCTGATCGGTCCGTGGGCGCGCGGCACCGGCTCTCGGACCCGAACGCACGAAGGGACGCAATCGATAACTCGCCCGAGCCGGAACCTCCGGACATGGTTCTGAAGGAGTCGGACTCCGAGCTCGACCGCGGCGACCGCGCGCCCGCGTTCGACCTTCCGGGCGTCGACGGGGAGACGTACTCACCGGACGACTTCGACGCGGAGGCGCTGCTCGTCGTGTTCACCTGTAACCACTGCCCGTACGCGCAGGCGAAATTCTCGGTGCTCAACGAGCTCGCCGCCGATTATGACGACCTGGCGGTGGTCGGGATCAACCCCAACGACGCCGAGGCGTACCCCGACGACTCCTTCGAGCGCATGCGAGAATTGGTCGCGGACGGGACGGTCGCGTACGACGCCTACCTCCGCGACGAGAAGCAGTCGGTCGCCGCAGCCTACGGTGCGGTCTGTACCCCCGATCCGTTCCTCTTCGGCCGCGAGGACGGCGAGTGGGTGCTCCGCTATCACGGGCGGCTCGACGACGCGCCCAACCCCGACGACGAGCCGAGCGAGATCTACGTGCGGCAGGCGGTGGAGTCGATACTTGCGGGCGAGCCGGTCGACCTCCCCGACCGCCCCTCGCGCGGCTGCTCGATCAAGTGGAAGGACTGAGGCGTCGGCAGCAGAACGTCTCGCGGCCGGTCGCCGCTACTCCTCGTCGATCTCGAGGTCGGCCACGTCGATCCCGGCCAGGTCGGCCAGCAGCTCGCGGGCGGTCTCGACCGCGCGCGGCTTCTTCGCGGGATACGCCTCGACCTTCGCGCGGAGCGTGAGCCCCGGGCCGAGCCGAACCTCGTCGCGGAAGGCGGCCTGCTTGTCGAGACGCAGGAACAGCGAGCAGTTGTCGTCGATGCGCTGGTCCAGCTCGGTCAGCACGCGCTCGATGTCGTCGAGCTCGCTCACGCGTCCCAGCACGTGGCGCATCTCGTCGGCGCGCTCGAGGCGCGCCGAGAGCACGACGATTCGGTCGCCGTGGTGGCCGACGTTCTCCACGCGGTCGATCTCGAACTCGTCGGGTAGGAAGCTCCGGAGCGCCTCCTCGACGCGTTTCTCGTCCTCCGTGGCGTAACAGAACGTCCGGAGGTCGACGTAGTGGAGCGGGACGCGGGGCATCTGGCCGGGCTGACTACTCCTCGTCCTCGACTGCCTCAAGCTGATCCGCGGAGACGCCGACCTCCTGCCCTTCGTCGAAGCTCACGGTGTAGGTCGAGTCGTCGAACATGGTCTCCATCTTCTGGGTGATCTTCCCCTCCTCACCGTCGAAGTCGCTGTGTTCGTCGGAGAATACGACTTTGTCTCCTTCCTCGAAGCTCATGCTCCGAGTTTTCCGTCGACGGGTCAAAAAGGGCGCGATCCCACCGGCCTTTACCTACTGTCATAGATGAACTCCCTGTCATGCTCGCTGCCAGCGGCGAAAACCAATGCAGATTTACGCTGAGCGACACCGACGCCGAGTCGCTTGATGAGCCGTGGCACTGTCCCCACCGACGCCGCGAGGGCAGTGATCGATGTATCTACCACGACTCGGAGGCGGATGGAGCGAGTGAGGCACTCGTCCGTGACGTGAATCGCGATCACGACGACCCCGTGCGTGCCGCTCGTGCCCGGGAGTTCGTGGGTGCGACGTTCGACGAGCTATCGATCGAGCGACGCGTCCTCGACGCGGGGAACGAATATCCGATCGACCTCCGCGCAGCGAGGGTCGAGGATGACCTCGAGCTCACGTCGGCGACGGTCCGTCACGAGCTCCGACTCGACGGGGCCTCCGTCCGCGGTGAGGTACATGCCGACGGGTGCCGGTTCGAGCGCCCGGTCTCGTTCGGTCGGGCCCGGTTGTCGGCGGACGCATCCTTCCGATGGGCGGCCTTCGAGGAGGAGGTCGGCTTCTACCGAGCAACTGTCGGCGGCGATGTCTCGTTCACGGAGACGCGGTTCGTCGGTTCGGCGGTGTTCCAGCACTTCGACTGTGAGGGAACGTGCGAGTTCGACCAGGCGACCTTTCTGAAC
>NZ_LKIR01000089.1:21073-34692 GCF_001462205.1 Haloparvum sedimenti | reverse complement strand
GTTCGCGGGGCGACTCCACATGCCCGGAGTCGAGTCGGTCGAGGAGATGCGTCTGGTTCGCGTCCAACTGGAAGCCGGCGGAAATTTTACCGGTTCGAGAATCACCGGCGGCCTACTGCTCCGAGGCGCTTCGGTGGCTGATTCCACGAACATCGCCGATCGGCCCGGTGTTTCCGTCCTCGACTTTGCGGATTCCACGGTTGACCGGTTACAGATCGCTCCCGACATTCAAACGGAGCTCGAGGTCGGGCTCCGGGATGCGACGGTTCGATCAGGCCGGTTTTCGTCGCCGGACGGATTACTGACGTACGATCTGCGGAGGACGACGGTCGGCGACGTCACGCTTGAGGGATCCTTCGGTGCGTACCGCACGTCGGAAACGACGTTCGACGGGTTCGACTTCACCAAGGCCTCCAACTGCGCCCCGTTGTTCGACGCCGAGTGGCGCGTCGCCCCGGATACGGACGGCACTCTCGACCCGGTCACCGCGGAGTCGACGTATCTCAAGTGTAAGAACGGGGCCGCCGAGGCCGGTGCCGACCGGGTCGCGGCCGAACTCTTTCGACGCGAGCAGATCGCTCGGCGCGAGGTGTACGCGTCGCGGATCCGCAACACCGGCGCCGACGGGGACGCCGTCGCAGTCCCCGGTCGGCTCCGATCGGCGGGTGCGTGGATCGCGAACTTCACGCTGGGCGCAACGACCGGACACGGGGAACGACCATCGCGCGTCGTCGTTACGTCCGTGGGGATCGTCATGTCGTTCGCGCTACTGTACCGGCTCGTCTGGGCCGGTCCGCATCCGTACGGGCACTGGAGCGGCTATCTGCTGTTGAGTATCGAATCGTTCGTCACGCTCGTACTCGGCGGTGCAGCCGACATCAGCAATCCCTGGTGGCTTCGATTCATCGCCGAAGTGGAGGGGTTCCTCGGCGTCTTCCTCGTCGCGCTGTTCGTGTTTACGCTGACGCGATCCGTCAATCGCTGAATCGGAACGTGCGGCCGCGACATCGACAGTTCGATCAGTCCGCGAAGCCGGCCGCGCGGTGGTACGGCGTTCGGGCGATGGTCTCGCGGAGCTCCGAGAGCGACTCCCGGCCGGCCTCGCTCGCGACGTGCATCACCGCGAACACCTCCTGTCTGGAGATCTTCACGCCGGTCTCGGTGAGCGCGTCCTCCGGCCGCGAGCCCAGCTCGCGGAGCGTGCCGACCGCGAGCAGGTAGGGAACGCTCCAGGCGGCCATCGTGTTGCCGTGTCTGAGCGGCATCGTCTCCAGATACGCCTGCGCGTCGTCGAGGAACGAGCGGGCGTGGTCGGCGGTGCGGTCGACGACGCGGGCCGAGGACTCGCGGTTTTCGGGCGCGACGATCTCCTCTTGGGGGACGCCCTCGTCGGCCAGCCACTCCGCCGGGAGGTAGACGTTGTTCTCCTCCGTGTAGTCGTCGTAGACGTCCTTCGAGACGTTGACGAGCTGGAGCAGGAGCCCGAACTCCTCGGCGGTGTCGTAGAGGCGCTCGACCCGGTCCCCGTCCACGTCGCCGCGGGTCAGCAGGTTGGTGATCAGGGTGCCGACGGTGCCGGCCGCGTAGTAGCAGTACTGCTCCAGCTCGGCGCGGTCGTCGATGCGCAGCCCGCCCTCCCCGGCGTGCCGCTCGACGAACATCGCCATCCCGTCGACCATCTCGCGGACCGGCGGCACGATCGCCGCGCGCACGTCGAGGGGCTGGTCCTCGAAGGTCGCGACCACGGTCGGCGACTCCGCGACGACCGCCCAGTCGTCGTTCCGCTCGTCGGGAGCCGGGATGTGCGGGTCGACCGCGGTCCGGAACTCGCCGATGGTGGTCGGGTCGTCCGGGTCCAGCACCGCGTCGTAGGTCCGCAGGAGGTCGGCCTGTTCCGCGGGCGGGATGTGGCCGGCGTCCTCGACGGTATCGGCCACGCGACAGAGAAGGTAGCCGAGACAGATGTGGCTCGACATCGGCTCGTCCAGCACGTCGACGGTCAGCGCGAAGGTGCGCGAGACACCCTGCACGGCCTCGTGGCACCACGCGAGGTCGGGCTCTCCGGGGGAGGGGTCGCGTCCGCTCATTTAGATACCGGCCCTAATGGAAGCAGACATAAAAAGTATCGTGGGCCGTCCGAGCGACCCGGACGGGTTCGAAACGCCCTCCCGAGCGGGGACGGTCGCGGTCCAACATCAAAGACCGTGTAGTAACCCATAAGGGAGCCGGGCGGAGAGTGACCGTATGGACTTCGCGCTCTCCGCCGAGCAGAAGCAGATCCGCGACACCGTCGCGGAGTTCGTCGACGAGGAGGTCAAACCCCGGGCCGCCGAGATCGACGAGGAGGACGAGTTCCCTGCCGACCTGGTCGACCAGATGGCCGACCTCGGGCTGATGGGGATGCCGTTCCCCGTCGAGTACGGCGGCGCCGGTCTCGACTACCATAGCTACGCCATCGGACTCGAGGAGATCGCCCGCGGCTCCGGGGGGCTCGGCACCGTCGTCGCCGCCCACACCTCGCTGGCGGGCAACATGATCTACGAATTCGGCGACGAGGCCCAGAAGGAGACCTACCTCACGCCGCTCAACGAGGGGACCGATGTGGGCGCGTTCGCGCTCTCGGAGGCCGGCGCCGGTTCCGACGTGCCCGCGATGGACACGACCGCCGAGTACGACGCCGACGCCGGCGAGTACGTCGTCAACGGCGGGAAACTCTGGATCTCGAACGGCTCTGTCGCGGACACGGTCACCCTGTTCGCCAAGACGGACCCCGACGCGGGCCGGAAGGGCATCTCCTCGTTCGTCGTCCGCCCGGAGGAGGACGACGGCTTCATCGTGGAGGGAACGGAGAAGAAGCTCGGCGACAAGGGGTGTCCGACCGCGGAGCTCCGCTTCGACGACATGCGACTGCCTGAGGACCGCCTGCTCGGCGCGGAGGGCGACGGCTTCGTGCAGGCGCTCAAGACGCTCAACGGCGGCCGGATCACCATCGCGGCGCGGTCGGTCGGCATCGCGCGAGCGGCGCTGGAGGACGCCGTCGAGTACGCCGGCGACCGCGAGCAGTTCGACCAGCCCATCGCCGACTTCCAGGCGATCCAGCACAAGCTCGCGGACATGGACACGAAGGTGCAGTCGGCGAAGCTCCTGATGCACAAGGCCGCGGACCGGAAGATCCGCGGCGAGGACTACATCAAGGAAGCCGCGCAGGCGAAGCTGTACGCCTCCGAGATCTCTCGTGAGGTCGCCAACGAGGGGATCCAGATCCACGGCGGCTACGGCTACACCACGGACTTCCCCCTGGAGCGCTACTACCGCGACGCGAAGCTCAACGAGATCTACGAGGGGACGAGCGAGGTGCTCAGAAACACGATCGCCCAGCAGCTACTGGACTGAGCACGGGTCGGTCCCACCTCACCGAGGGTTTACCGCAAGCCATCGACGGAGTGAGAAGTTGGCCATGGCTGTCCGTCCAATGATCAACAGTGATCAAGGCGGTGGCGCGCGCGAGTAACGCGCGCGAGGGAGCCGCCTACCGCGGTCGCGCCGCGGTGCGGTGCTGTTCGCGCGACCGCGGTGCGGCGAGGCTGGGGAGGCGTGAGGCTGCTGTGCGGTTGCGGTGGGTGGGACTGAAAGGGGCAGCCGGCTCGAACCCGCCCGGACGACGCTCTCGCGAGCCTGCCGAGCGAGAGTCAGCAAGTCGCAGCCCGGACCCGTCCGTCGGGCTGTGCGGAGAGACGCAACGGAACGCCCGGACCGTCTTGCCAGATAAGCACTCGCGCCGGGCGGTGTCTCCAGCGTCGCCGTGAGCGCGGTGAGGAGCGAACGGCGGCTCGAAAATCTCCGATTTTCGGCGCGCTACTGCACGCTGGAGGGCAGCGGGACGCGGTTTGTCCCGCGCGGCGGAGAGGCGCGAGCGCGCAGCGAGGGTCCCGCGAGCCTGCCGAGCGGGACGACGGCAGTCGCAGCCCGGACCCGTCCGTCGGGCGGTGCGGAGAGACGCAACGGAACGCCCGGACCGTCTGCCGGAACCCGGCGCGGTCGAGCCGGCTGGGGCTTTCTGGGTGTTGCTGTCCACAGTAGCAGGATCTGCGACAGAACCGATCCTGTCTGAGGGAGAGCCGGCTGGGGCTTTTTGGGTGTTGCTGTCCACAGTAGCAGGATCTGCGACAGAACCGGTCCTGTCTGAGGGAGAGTCGGCTGGGGCGTTCTGGCTGTTCGTGTCTCAAGCAGCAGGATCAACGACAGAACAAAATCTGTCGTACAGAGAGCCGGAAGGGGCGTTCGAGGTGGATGCCACCCACGCGATCGGACCGTCCTCGTTACTCTCCATGGTCCGTGGAACGCCCCCGAGAACGGCCGTGAAGCGCTCTCAGACGCCGAGCCACTCGTCGTCCCGCACCTCGTAGCCGTTCTCTCGACAGAACTCGGCGGCCCGGCGGCGCACGTCCCGCGAGCCGGGCGCTTTCTCGTCCTCGCGGGTCCGCTCGACGATCCAGTCGGCGATGGCGCGGACGCCCTCGTTCTCGTCGTCCGCGCTGACCGCCTCAAGCTCCCGGAGCGTCCGCGCGTAGGCGTCGCGCTGCGAGTCGTCCAGCGACGCGTCGGGGAGCCGATCGACCGCCTCCACGACCCGCTTCATCGCGCGGGCCACCGTCGGGCGCTGGACGCGCACGCGCACCGACTCCGGAGAGACGAACGTCTCGGCGTCGGCGTCGGGGAGGAGCTCCGCGACAGCGTGGCTCCCGTCGGTCGCCGCGATCTCCTTGTCGCCGACCGTCTCCACGATCTCGCGGCCCGTCGCCGGGAAGGAGACGGACTCGAGGTCCGCCTCGAAGTACGCGAGTTCGCCGGGGTCGATGGGCGGCTCCGCGTCGTCCCACCGGTCCATCTCCGCGGCGATGTCTCGCTCCCGCTGGCGGCGGTCGGCGTTGCGCGCCTGCTTCTCGCGACCGTCCTTTGTGTCTGCCATCCTCGGTAGTTCGTCCTCTCTGGGGATATGTCTGTGGGCCGTGTTCACACGCATATCGGATCCGGGTCCGGGGGCCCGTCCGTCGTCCGAGCACGGCCGGACCGCGGTTCCGAAACCCTTACTCCCGGTCCGCGGCACCTCCCGGTATGAGCGATACGTCCGACGAGAGCGAGGACGCGGCCGGCGACGGGGCGCCCGGCGCCGCCGCGGCCGTCGACCCCGAGGAGGTCGAGCACGTCGCCGAGCTGGCACGCGTCGACCTCGACGACGAGGAGGTGGCGACGTTCGCCGAGCAGTTCGCCGACATCCTCGACCACTTCGAGGCGCTCGACGAGGTGCCCGAGACCGAGCGCGAGGAGGAGCTCGTGAACGTGATGCGCCCGGACGAGGTGCGCGAGGGACTCACCCAGGAGGAGGCGCTCGCGAACGCGCCCGACTCCGAGGACGGCTTCTTTAAGGGACCGAAGGTGTCGTAGATGGCGGAGCTGAACGCCTTCATCACCGAGGAGACGATCGAGGGGGCCGACGACGGGCCGCTCGCGGGCACCACGGTCGCGGTGAAGGACAACATCTCCACCGAGGGCGTCCGCACCACCTGCGGTTCCGAGATGCTCGCCGACTACGTCCCGCCGTACGACGCGACGGTCGTGGAGCGCCTGACGGACGCGGGCGCCGAGATCGTCGGCAAGGCGAACATGGACGAGTTCGGGATGGGGACGACGACGGAGACCTCCGCGTTCGGCGCCACCCGGAACCCGGTCGACCCCGACCGCGTGCCGGGCGGCTCCTCCGGTGGCTCCGCGGCGGCGGTCGCCGCGGGCGAGGCCGACCTCGCGCTCGGCTCGGACACCGGCGGCTCCGTGCGCTGCCCGGCGGCCTTCTGCGGCGTCGTCGGCATCAAACCCACCTACGGGCTGGTCTCGCGGTACGGTCTGATCGCCTACGCCAACTCCCTTGAGCAGATCGGCCCCATTGCGCCCACCGTGCGGGAGGCGGCCGCGCTCCTCGACGTTATCGCCGGTCCGGACCCGAACGACGGGACGACGCGCGAGGAAGGCGCTGACTCCGACTACGCCGCGGCCGCGGACGGGGATGTCGAGGGGCTGACGATCGGGATCCCGACGGAGCTGTTCGAGGGCGCCGACGAGGGCGTCGTCGAGACGGTCGAGGCGGCCGTCGCGGACCTCGAAGATCAGGGCGCGGAGACCGTCGAGGTGTCGCTCCCCTCAGTCGAGCACGCGGTGGCGGCCTACTACGTCATCGCGATGTCGGAGGCGTCCTCCAACCTCGCCCGCTTTGACGGCGTGCGCTACGGGCACTCGGGGGACGCGGAGGGCAACTGGAACGACACGTTCGCCGCGACGCGCGAGGAGGGTTTCGGCGCGGAGGTCAAACGCCGGATCCTGCTCGGCACGTACGCGCTTTCGGCGGGGTATCACGACAAGTACTACGAAAAGGCCCAGGACGCCCGCGCGTGGGTCCGGCAGGACTTCGAGGACGCCTTCGAGGCGGTCGACGTGATCGCCTCGCCGACGATGCCGGTCCCGCCGTTCGAACTCGGCGAGGGGCTCGACGATCCCCTCAAGCTCTACCTCGCGGACGCCAACACGACCCCCGCGAACCTCGCGAACCTCCCCGCCATCTCCGTCCCCGCGGGCGAGTCGGACGGGCTCCCGGTCGGGCTCCAGCTCGTCGGCCCGAAGTTCGACGAGGAAACGGTCATTCGGGCCGCGAGCGCGGTCGAGAACTGAGCGCGCCGCATCCCTCGTTCCGCTTTTTCTCTCACTCGGTCGGCCCGCGTTCGCCTCACTCCGTGAGACCGAGCGCCCCCGCGCGGTCCGCGACGAACTTCTCGAAGGACCACCCCACGGGGTCGAAGCGGTAGTCCACGTCGACGACGGGCGCGTCCACGTCCAGCACGCGCGAGACGTCACAGGGGGTGCCGGCCAGCACGAGGTCCGCATCGCAGCCCCCGACCGTCGCCTCCAGTTCCGCGACCTGCGCGTCGGTGTACCCCATCGCGGGGAGCACGCGGTCGAGGTGGTCGTACTCGGCGAGCGTCTCCGCGACGGAGCCGACCGCAGCTGGTTCGGGGTCGACGCACTCGGCGGCGCCGTAGCGCCGCGCGGCGACGGTCGCGGCCCCGTGGGCGGCGTCGCCGTGGGTGACGGTCGGGCCGTCTTCGATGACGAGTACCCGAGCGCCCTCGATCCGGCCCGGATCGGGGACGCTCACGACCGACTCCGCGCGGAGGACCGGGGCCTCCTCCGGGACGGTCTCGCGGACGTTCTCCTCGACGGTCGCGATCCCCTCCGGCTCGGCGGCCGCGAGCTTGGTGAGACAGACCGCGTCCGCCGCGCGGAGATTCGCCTCGCCGGGATGGTAGCGCAGCTCGTGGCCCGGCCGAGTGGGGTCCGTGAGGACGAGGTGGACGTCCGGGACCGCGAACGGGAGCTCGTTGTTCCCGCCGTCCCAGACGATCACGTCCGCCTCCGCGGCCGCGTTCGCGAGGACCGCCTCGTAGTCGACGCCGGCGTGGACCGGGTGGCCCGCCTCGACGTGCCACGCGTACTCCTCGCGCTCCTCCAGCGTGAGGTCCGCGGCGTCGAGGTCCGCCGGCGTGGCGAACCGCTCCGCGCGCTCGTCGAGGAGGTCCCCGTACGGCATCGGCTCGCGGACGACCGCCACGTCCGCCCCGCGTGCGTCGAGCGCGTCGGCGAGCCCTCGGGCGATCGAGGACTTCCCGCAGCCCGTTCTGACCGCGTCCACCGCGAGGACGGGGGTGTCGAGGGCGACCTGCATCGTCTCCGGGCCGAGCAGTTCGAAGTCGGCGCCGGCCGCGAGCGCGCGGGAGGCCGCGTGCATCACCGCCTCGTGGCTCACGTCTGAGTAGGAGAAGACGACCCGGTCCGCGCCGGCGTCCGGGACCGCGGGGTGGGCGCCGGTCACGACCGCCTCCAGTTCCGACTCCGGGACGACGGGGATCCCCTCGCCGTAGCCCGGACCCGCGAGCCCGGGCGGGTAGCAGGGGCGGTCGGCGGTCTCGCCGTTCTCCGTCTCTCCGGGATCGCCGTTTCCTGTCCCTCCGGGGTCGCCGTTCTCCGTCCCTCCGGGGTCGCCACTCTCCGCTTCCCCGAGGTTCTGTCCCGGCGCGCGGGTGAACGCGACGACGCGCTCCGCCGGGGGCGCGCCGCGGAACCGGACGTTGAAGTCGTGGAAGTCGCGGCCCGCGGCACCCATGATCGCGACGCGCTCGGTCATGGGTACGGGGTCGCGGGCCCGCGACATAATCGGTGGGGCCGCGCTCGGCGAGCGCCGAGCCGCTCGACTGCGCTCCGTCCCGCACCGCGCCGCGGGGACGTGAGTATTTATGACCGGTCGCCGAAGCCGGCCGCATGAACCACTTCTGGACGATGCTGTGGGTGACCACGGTCTCGGGTGCGGCCACGGGGATCGGTGCGCTCCCCGTGTTCGTGCGCTCGCGGGTGAGCCACCGCACCTACGACGCCTCGCTCGGCCTCGCGGCGGGGATCATGATCGCCGCCAGCGTCTTCGGACTGATCGTTCCGGGGATGGAGGAAGGTGGGCTGCGACCGGTGATGACCGGCGTCTTCCTCGGGGGGTTCGTGTTGTTGGGCGGCAACCGGATCATCCCGCACGTCCACGCGCGCTATCGGGGGTGGCGGCGGGAGGGCGGCGCGCCGCCGGACGACCCCGAGAAGCTCTCCGTCGTCCGCCGCGCCATGCTGATCGGCGGGGCGATAACCCTCCACAACGCGCCCGAGGGACTCGCGGTCGGGGTCGCGTTCGCCTCGGGGCTGGAGTCGATCGCGTTCCTTCTCGCGGTCGTCATCGGTCTTCAGAACGTCCCGGACGGGTTCGCGTTCGCGCTGCCGATGGGCGAGACGGGAATGGCCAACTGGCGAGTGCTCTGGTACACGACGCTGTCGGGGCTCGTCCCACAGGTCGTCGCCTCGCTGTTCGGCTTCGGACTGGTCTCGGTCGCGACCGGCGTCTTCCCCGTCGCCGCCGGCTTCGCGGCGGGCGCGATGATGGCGGTCGTCTTCCGCGAAATGATCCCCTCTTCACACGGGCACGGCCACGCCGACGCCGCGACCGCGGCGTTCCTCGTCGGCTTCGCGCTACTCGTCGTCGTCGACGCGGTGCTGGCGGCCTGAGAGCGGTCGAAAAAACCGTCCGCCTGACCGCGGCCGCCCGGTCAGTCCTCCGCCTCCCAGGGCGTCCGCTCGGCGTCGACGAACTCGAACAGCGACGCGTAGTCGTCGGGCAGCTGCTCTCTGAGCTGGTCGGGCTGGTCGCCCGGCAGCTGTTCGGCGACGAGCGCGACGACCGCCTTCGCGTGGAAGTCGGCGTCCGGCGGGTCGATGGCTCCGCCCTTGCCGAACGACGCGTCGAGGTCGTCGTAGTTGGCCCGAGCAGTTACGCGCTCGACGAACTCGTCGTAGTCGAACCGCTGGCCGTGCTCGACCGCGAGCAGGAAGCGGTCGACCTCCATCGGGAGGGGACTGGCGAGGTCGGTGGCCCCGCCGGCGTCGACGCGCTCGCCGAGCGTCGAGAGGACCGTCCGCGTCGCACGCACGGCCTCACCTTGCGTCCCTCCCTCGATGCGATGCTGTATCTCGCCGGTGAAGTCGTCGAAGTTCATGGATGATCCCCCCGCTCGGGGGCGCTCCCGACGCGGGCCGGTTCGAGGTTGCTCGCCTCGCCGGAAAGAGTTGGTGGCAAGACACGACGACGGGACGCGCCGGCCGCGGACCGGTGGTCTGGTCCGCGGCCGGCGTCCACGACCGCCGGACGCGAACCACTTTCGCCCCGCCGCCGGAGAGGTTTTAACCCCCAGCGAGCAAGGTGTCCTACAGAATGACCTTCCAGTCGACCCTCGGCGAGGGGGAGGGGATCGCGGACGAGCTGGCCGAGAACCAGCGCCAGATCTCCATCGCCGAGTTCTTCGAGAAGAACAAACACATGCTCGGGTTCGACTCGGGCGCCCGGGGGCTCGTGACGGCGGTCAAGGAGGCCGTCGACAACGCCCTCGACGCGACCGAGGAGGCCGGCGTCCTCCCCGACATCTACGTCGAGATTACGGAGGCCGGCGACTACTACCGACTCGTGATCGAGGACAACGGCCCCGGGATCACGAAGGAGCAGCTCCCGAAAGTCTTCGGGAAGCTGCTGTACGGCAGCCGGTTTCATGCCCGAGAGCAGAGTCGCGGCCAGCAGGGGATTGGAATCTCCGCGGCCGTCCTCTACTCGCAGCTCACCTCCGGTCAGCCGGCGAAGATCACCTCGCGGCCGAAGGGGCAGGAGGAGGCGCAGTACTTCGAGCTGATCATCGACACGGACGAGAACGAGCCGGAGATCAGCGTCGACGAGACGACCACGTGGGACCGCCCGCACGGCACCCGGATCGAACTGGAGATGGAGGCGAACATGCGCGCCCGCAACCAGCTCCACGACTACATCAAACACACCGCGGTCGTCAACCCGCACGCCCGGATCGAGCTCCGGGAACCGGGGCTCGACGAGCCGCTGAAGTTCGAGCGGGCGACCGACCAGCTCCCCGCGGAGACCGAGGAGATCCGCCCGCACCCCCACGGCGTCGAACTCGGGACGCTGATCAAGATGCTCGGCGCGACCGACTCCTACTCCGTCTCCGGCTTCATGCAGGGGGAGTTCACCCGCGTCGGCAAGAAGACGGCCGACTCGGTGCTGGACAACTTCCGCGACCGCCACTTCGGCCGCGAGATGGCGTGGTCGCCGCCCGAGGCGCACGACGACGCGGACGTGGCCCGCGCCGTGCAGTCCGCGGTCTCGAACAAGGGGAAGGAGGCGACCGCCGCGTTCGCTGACGGCGTGGCTGATACGGTCTCGAACAACGAGCACCTCACCCGGTTCGAACTCCGAACGATCGTCGACAACGTCGCCGACGGGGTCGAAGAGGATACGGGGCGCACCTTCGGGGCGACGGTCCGCGAAAACGCGACCGCGGCGGCGTGGGAGGCGATATCGGGTGCGACCGCCGACGGCGAGGCGGACGACGAGCGGCTGATCCCGGACCTGTACGCGCTCACGGACGAGGCGACGAGCACGCGCAAGGACGACGCCGACGTGGAGGCGCTCGCCGAGGCGCTGGCGTACCGGTTCGCGGACCTCGATGACGACCGCTTCCGGCTGAACCGCGACGACCTCGACCGGCTCGTCGCCGACGCCGCGGCGTTCGTCGAGGAGCAGCACGACGCCACCTTCGGCGAGACCGCCCGCGAGAACGTCGCTGACGCGCTGTGGGCGCGGATGCGGACCGTGCCCGACGAGACGCCGAGCGTGAGCGCGATCGCGGAGGACCGCGACGCCGCGGCGGACCTCTTGGAGGCGATGCGCGAGACGGACATCCTCGCGCCGCCGACGGACTGTCTGGCGCCCATCACGGCGGAGCTGGTCGAGGCCGGCCTGCGCAAGGAGTTCGACGCGGACTTCTACGCGGCCGCGACCCGCGACGCGGAGGTCCACGGCGGCGACCCCTTCATCGTCGAGGCGGGCATCGCCTACGGCGGCGAGATCCCGGCCGACGGCACCGCGCAGGTGATGCGCTTCGCCAACCGCGTTCCCCTCGTCTACCAGCGCGGCGCCTGCGCGACGACCGACGTGGTCAAGCGCATCGGCTGGCGCAACTACGGGCTCGACCAGCCCGGCGGCAGCGGGATCCCCAGCGGCCCGGCGGTGATCATGGTCCACGTCGCCTCGACGAACGTGCCGTTCACGAGCGAGTCGAAGGACGCGCTGGCGAACATCCCGGCGATCGAAGACGAGATCGAACTCGCGATCCGCGAGGCCGCCCGCGAGCTGAAGTCGTTCCTCAACAAGCGGCGCTCGATGCAGAAGCGCCGCGAGAAGCAGGACGTGCTCGGGCGCATCCTCCCGGAGATGGCCGACAAGGTCTCGGAGGTCACCGGGCGCTCGCGGCCCGACATCGACGGCGCGCTCGCGCGCATCATGAACAACGTCAGCGTCGAGCGCGAGATCGAGGACGGCACCGTCACGCTCCGGGTCGAGAACTACTCCGACACCAACGAGGACCTGGAGGTCACGGAGATCGTCTCCGCGGAGCCGACCGACCCCTCCGACGGAACGGTCGTCGACATGGACGGCGAGTGGTTCCTCCAGTGGAAGCCGACCGTCGCGGCCGGCGAGGAGGCGACCCTGACGTACGCGGTATCGGACGACGCCGACTTCGACGTGAGCGTCGACGGCGTTGAGAGCGAGAAACTCACGGTGAACGCCTGATGGCTACCAACGAACAGGAGGCGCGAGAGCAACTCATCGACCTGGCGGCGGAGTTCTACGACCAGTTCGCGGACGGGCAGATCCCGGAGATGACCCTGCCCACGCGGACCAAGAGCAACATCGAGTACGACCCCGAAAGCGGCGTCTGGGTGTACGGCGACCGCACCTCGACGCGCAGCGCGAACTCGGTGCGCGGCGCCCGCAAGCTGCTGAAGGCGGCCTACACCATCGAGTTCCTCGCCGACCAGCTCGAGGCGGACCGCTCGTCGACCCTGCGTGAGCTCTACTACCTCTCGGAGTCGTGGGACAACGACGAGGCGCAGTTCAAGAGCCAGGACGAGTCGAACGACCTCGTCGAGGACCTCGAGATCGTCTCGGGGGTCACCCGCGAGGACTTCCACATGCGGCCGGAGGAGTCCGGCGCGACCCTGATGGGCCCGCTGGAGCTCCGCGAGCAGACCCGCCGCGGGGAACGCGAGATCCACTGTCAGGAGGACGTGGGCGAGGGAGGCTACCAGATCCCCAACAACCCGGACATGATCGAGTTCCTCGACCACGACATCGACTTCGTGATGTGCGTCGAGACCGGCGGCATGCGCGACCGGCTGGTGGAGAACGGCTTCGACGAGGCGTACAACTGCCTCGTCGTCCACCTGAAGGGCCAGCCGGCGCGCGCGACTCGGCGGATCACGAAGCGGCTCCGCGACGAACTCGACCTCCCGGTGGTCGTGTTCACGGACGGCGACCCGTGGTCGTACCGCATCTTCGGCTCGGTGGCGTACGGGTCGATCAAGTCCGCGCACCTCTCGGAGTACCTCGCGACGCCCGAGGCGCGCTTCGTCGGCATCCGCCCCGAGGACATCGTGGAGTACGACCTCCCGAGCGACCCCCTCTCGGACTCCGACGTGAACGCCCTGGAGTCGGAGCTCGAGGACCCCCGGTTCCAGACCGACTACTGGGAGGAGCAGATCGAGCTCCAGCTCGACATCGGCAAGAAGTCCGAACAGCAGGCGCTCGCCAGCCGCGGGCTAGACTTCGTAACCGACACGTACCTGCCCGAGCGGCTCGACACGATGGGCGTGATCTAAGAGGGAGCATTTCGTCGGTGCGGGTTCTGTTACGGCGGGTTCTGTCACGGCGGTTTCCGTTACCACGGTTGCTGCTTCTCTGCCGGTGATGCTGACGTCGGCGATTCTGTTTGGAGAGCGCCAGCTGACTCTTCCTCAGACAGAAAGCGGTCTGCTGTCGATCCTGCTGCTCGGAACAGCACCACCTCGAAAGCCCCAGCCGGCTCGACCAGCGACGCGATTTTTGTAACTGCTGTCGATCCTGCTGCTCGGAACAGCAC
>NZ_LKIR01000089.1:0-21063 GCF_001462205.1 Haloparvum sedimenti | reverse complement strand
GAGACGGTCCGGGCTGCCTGCGGTAGCGGGCTGCCGGGCTGCGACTCACGGGCTCCCGCTCGTTCCTCGCGGGAACGCGACACCCGCTGCGCTCCTCGCTCTCCGCAACGCCCGCTGCGGTGCTTGTCTGGCGAGACGGTCCGGGCTGCCTGCAGTAGCGGGCTACCGGGCTGCGACTCGCTGACTCTCGCTCGGCAGGCTCGCGAGAGCGGCGTCGGGGCCGGATCGAGCCGGCTGCCCCTTTCAGTCCCACCCACAGCCCCGCCCCGCTCCGCAACCGCACCGCAGGCCTCACACCTCCCCAGCCTCGGGCTGGACGCGGCCGCGGAGCCGCAACGCACCGCATCGCGGCCGCGTCCAGCCCTCCCTCGCGCGGTCGCGGCGACGCGCTTCGCGGTCGCCGCGGCGCGCGCCGACAGCACGGCACCGCGACCGCACCAGCACCGCGACCGCACCAGCACCGCACCTCGGAGGTCGCTGTGGCGACAGTTTCTCGGCCGGACGCAGGTTTTTAAGCGGTCACCCGCCATAGACGAGACGAATAGATGTCGGGGGACGTCCGCCGGGGTGGGGAGCCCGAAGACCGGATCGAGATGCTTCGCCGTCGCGTGGTCCGGACCTGGGAGATGCTTCGCGGCTCCGACGTGGAGGTCCGACCGTTCCGGCCGGGCGAGGACGGGCCGCTCGCTACCTTCTCGGCCCCCGACGGTCACGACGAGGTCGACCGCTACTGGGTCAACGCCCCGTACGCGTACGTCGTGATCACCTACGACCGCGCGGAGAGCGAACACCAGTACCACGCGGTCGAACCCGACCTCGACGACTTCGAGGTGGACCTGCTGCGACGGATCGTCGACGACATCCGCGACCCGCTGCTCTACCGCGAGAGCGTGGGGGCCGCCGACGCGGAGACGCTGAAGACCGAACTGGAGAACCTCCTCGAGCAGTACGGCGTGGAGGTGGGGATGGACACGTTCCACACCCTGCTGTACTACCTCTACCGCGACTTCCGCGGGTTCGGGAAGATCGACCCCCTGCTGAACGACGGCCACATCGAGGACGTCTCCTGTGACGGCTACGACCTCCCCATCTTCGTCTACCACACCGACTACACGGACATCGAGACCAACGTCCAGTTCGCCAGCGAGGAACTCGACAACTACGTCATCCGACTGGCCCAGCAGTCCGGCCGCCACATCTCCGTCGGCGACCCCATCGTGGAGACGACGCTGCCGGACGGCTCGCGGGCGGAACTGGCGCTCGGTGAGGAGGTCACCCCGCGCGGCTCCGCGTTCACCATTCGGCAGTACGCCGAGGAGCCGTTCACGCCCATCGACCTGATCGACTACGGCACCTTCTCTATCGAGCAGATGGCGTACTTCTGGCTCTGCATCGAGCACAACAAGAGCCTCATCTTCGCGGGCGGGACCGCCTCGGGGAAGACCACCTCGATGAACGCCGTCTCGATGTTCATCCCGCCGCGGGCGAAGGTGCTCACCATCGAGGACACTCGGGAGCTGTCGCTGTACCACGACAACTGGCTCTCCTCGGTGACGCGCGAGCGGCTCCACGAGGGGTCGGACATCGACATGTACGACCTGCTGCGCTCCGCGCTGCGCCACCGCCCGGAGTACATCATCGTCGGCGAGGTGCGCGGCGACGAGGCGGTGACGCTGTTCCAGGCGATGAACACCGGCCACACCACCTTCTCGACGATGCACGCCGACTCCATCGAGACGGTGATCAACCGGCTTGAGAACGAGCCGATCAACGTGCCGCGCGCGATGGTCCAGTCGCTGGACATGCTGTCGATCCAGACGCTCTCGCGGTTCGGCGACGAGCGCGTCCGGCGCGCGAAGGTGATCGGCGAGATCCACGACATCGACCAGCGGACCGGCGAGCTCGACTACTCCTCGGCGTTCACGTGGAACCCGAGCGACGACGAGTTCTCCTCGAACGACTCGGAGCTGCTCGGCGAGATCCAGGAGGAGCGCGGCTGGAGCCGCGCCGAGTTGCTCCGCGAGATGAACCGCCGCGAGCGGTTCCTCGAACTCCTCGGCGAACTCGGCGTGACGGGGTACCGGCGCTTCACCGCGCTGGTCAACGAGTACTACGCCGACGCCGACCGCGTGATGGCGAAGCTGGAGGACGAGCTCGAGGGCGCATGATCCAGTACGTCCCGCTGGCGCTGGCGCTGGCGCTGTGTGCCGGGCTGGGGTTGCCGTTCGTCAGCCGGCGCGCCGACCTGCTGGTCTCCCGCGTCGCGCTCTCCTTCTTCGGCGACTACGTGGCCGACGAGAGCCCGCGCAAGCGGGAGCAGCAACAGCGGATGCGGGCGGCCCACGCCGGCGGGACCCACCGCGTCTACGCCGCGCGGACGCTGCTGTACGCGGGCACGCTCGGAGCCGCGGGGAGCGTCCTCGGCGTCTACGTCGCCGCGGCGTTCCTCGCGCTGCTGGAGGTCGGCGGCGAAGCGATCCGGAGCGCGCTGCCGAGCGCCCTTGGGTTCCTCGCGGACCTCACGCGACTCGAACAGCTCGCTCCCGACGACCTGTTCGTGCTGCTGCTGTTCTTTTCAGCGACCGTCGGGTCGCTGTTAGCGCTCGGCACCTACTGGGTCCGGTGGGAGGTGTTGAGCCAGCGCGCGGTGGCGCGGGCCTCCGAGATCGAGGCAACGCTGCCGCGGACGGTGGCGTTCGTCTACGCGCTCTCGCGGTCGGGGATGGCGTTCCCGAAGGTGATGGACACGCTCGCGAAGAACGAGCGCGTGTACGGCGAGGCCGCCACGGAACTCGGCGTGGCCGTCCGCGACATGAACACCTTCGGGACGGACGCGCTGACGGCGCTCCAGCGCACCAGCGAGCGCACCCCCAGCGAGAACATGGAGGAGTTCGCGGAGAACCTCGCGTCCGTGCTCGGGTCGGGTCGGTCGCTGTCGGACTTCCTCCACGAGCAGTACGAGCGGTATCAGGAGGAGGCGGAGTCCCAACAGGAGCAGTACCTCGAGCTACTGTCGACGTTCGCGGAGGCGTACGTGACGGTGCTCGTCGCCGGCCCGCTCTTTTTCATCACCATCCTCGTCGTCGTCGGGCTGGTGATCGAGGACACCCTCCCGCTCCTCCGGGCCGTGGTCTACCTCGGCGTGCCCCTCGCGAGCGTCGCCTTCATCGTTTACGTTGACAGCGTCACGCAGTCGCTCCAGTCGCCCGGGGAGGCCGCGCTTCGCGCCGACGAAGACGGCGACCCCGCGAACCCGAACGGGGAGTTCACGCTGCCGGACGGCGGCGCCGTCTCGGACGGGTGGCGGGCCGACCGCGAGCGACTGGCCGAGTACGACCGGTACCGCACCGCCCTCGACTGGGTCGAGCGGCCGGTCGAGCTGCTGCTCCGGAGCCCGGCGGTGACGGCCGTCATCACGGTTCCGGTCGCGCTCCTATGGATCGTGAACCGCGCGGCACCGATCCCCATCGACTCGCCGCTCACGGTCGCGACGGCGATGGACGTGCCGCTCGTGGAGGCGACGCTGTTCGTCCTCGGGGGGTACGGGCTGGTCTACGAGATACAGAAGCGCCGGACGAAGAACATCGAGGCGCAGGTCCCCGACTTCCTCGACCGGCTCGCGTCGATCAACGAGGCGGGGATGGCGGTCGTCGAGAGCTTCGAGCGCGTCACCAACTCGGACCTGGAGGACCTCACGCCCGAGCTCGAGCGAACCTGGCGGGACATCAAGTGGGGAGCGGACGTGGAGACGGCGCTCCACCGGATGGACCGCCGCATTCGGTCGCCGATGGTCGGGCGGTCGGTGGCGCTCATCGTCAACGCGATGCGGGCCAGCGGCGACATCGGTCCGGTGCTCCACATCGCGGCCGACGAGGCGCGGGCGGCCAGACAGCTCCGCCGGGAGCGCAACCAGGTGATGTTGACCTACCTCATCGTCATCTACATCTCCTTTTTCGTCTTCATCGGGATCATCGCCGCGCTCACCGTCGCGTTCATCCCGGCCATCGAGCAGGCCGACGTGGCGACCGGCGGCGGCGTGAGCGGCGTCGCGGGCGTCGGGGGCGGCATCACCGAGGGGCTCGGCGACATCGACGTCGCCGCCTACGAGGTCATCTTCCTCCACGCCTCCGTCGTGCAGGCGGTCTGTTCCGGCCTGATCGGCGGCCAGCTCGGGGAGGGGACGGTCCGCGACGGCGTGAAACACGTCGTGATCCTGCTGGCGATCACCTACGTGAGCTTCCTCGCGATGGGGCTGATCTGACCGGGGCGATATTCGGCGGACGGTAACACAAGAATTGTATTCCCGGACGCGGACTCCCAGGTAATGTCGGCGCCGCGCCCCTCCAATCTCCCCGCTCCGTTCGACCGCCTTTCGGCCGACGGGCGGACGCTACTCGCGCTCGCGGGGGTCACGGTCGCGGCGCTACTGTTGAGGCTCTACGAGCTCGGCGGCCGCGTGTTCCACTGGGACGAGGGGCGCGTCGGCTACTGGACGCTTCGCTACGCCGCGTCCGGGCAGTTGGAGTACCGCCCGATCATCCACGGCCCGTTCCTCCGGATCGTCAACGCGGGCGTCTTCGAGGTGCTGCCGGCGACGGACGCGACCGCGCGGCTGGTGGTGGCGCTCGTCGGCGGGCTGCTCCCGCTGTCGGCGTGGCTGTTCCGCGAGCACCTCGACCGCGGGGAGCTGTTGGCGCTCGGCGGGCTGCTGGCGACGACCCCCCTGCTCGTCTACTACTCGCGGTTCATGCGCAACGACGTGCTCGTGGGCGGGTTCGCGTTCGTCGCGCTCGGGTTCGCCGTCCGCGCGCTGGACACCCGGTGCGTCGGGTACCTCTACCCCGCGTCGGTCCTGCTCGCGCTCTCGCTGGCGACGAAGGCGAACACGCTGCTGTACGTTCTCTGCTTCCTCGGCGCCGGGACGCTGGTGGCGGACCACCGGCTCGTCCGGCGCGTTCGCGGCGGCGAGGATCTTTCGGCCGCCCTCCGGGCCTGGGGGAGTCGCGGAGTGGACGAGCTCCGGACGGCCGCTGGCGACCGGCATCCGGCCGCGTTCCTCGTGGGGCACGCGCTCGGGCTGGGGCTCGCGTTCCTCGCGGTCACCGTCTTCTTCTACGCGCCGCGGCCGGATCTGTACCAGGCGGTCGGCGCGCCCGGGATGTGGGGAGGCGTCCTTTCCGAGGCCACCGTCGGATCGGCCCGCAAGCTGACCGACCTGTGGCTCTCGGGGAGCATGCAGGACAACCCGTACCTCCAGTACGTCGGCCACGAGGCGGAGACGCTGATCCACACGGCGGGCGTCCTGCTCGCGCTCGCGCCGGTCGGCGCCGCCGCCGACTGGTACGGGCGGGGCTCGCGGGAGGGGGCAGCGGATGCGGGGGCGGACGCGGGGGAGGGCGCTGGCGGCGGCAAAATCCGAGTCCCGACCGGACGGAACCGCGCGCTCGTCGCGTTCGCGACCTACTGGGCGCTGGCGAGCTTCGTCGGCTACCCCGCCGCGACGGACATCAACGCGCCGTGGTCGGCGGTTCACATCGTCCTCCCGCTTTCGATCCCCGCCGCGGTCGGGCTGACGTATCTGGTCCGGGAGGCGGCGAGCGCGGTCGCGACCGCCGACCGCGAGACCGCGGCGCTCGCGGTCGCGCTCCTGCTGGTGGTCGGCGCCGGGCTGGTCGGCCCGAACGTCACCTACTGGAACTCTGCGAACCCGGACCACACCGAGATGGTCCAGTGGGCCCAGCCGCACAACGACGCGCGGTCGACCATCGAGGACGTGGAGGCGGTCGCGCGGACCCACGAGGGCGGGACCGACGTGCTGTTCGTCGGGATCGAGCTCCCCTCCCGTGAAGACACCTTCTACGTCGACGACGAGTCGGCCGCCGACCAGGGCGGCGCGCCCGGCGGCTGGTACGACAGGCTCCCGCTGCCGTGGTACTACGAGCGGGCGGGCGCCGAGGTCGACAGCCTGCCGCCCGACGCGGACTACGACGAGGCCCTCGCGGACGCCCCGCCGGTCGTGATCGCCCACGAGGACGACCGCGAGACGGTCGCGGCCCACCTCGACGGCTACCGTGCCACCGCCCACGAGCTCCGCCTCTGGAACTTCGAGGTCGTCTTCTTCGTGGAAGAGGACGCGCTCGAGACGGCCCGCGAGCGCGGCGCGGGCGGCGCCTGAGACGCGAGAGCGTCGGGGGGCGGCGCGCCGCGAGGCTCGCGGTGCGAGGCCGGACGCCAGTCGCGTGAGCGCGCGCGTTCCAAAGCCCCTTTATCCGAAGCCCGCGGACCGAACCACATGACAACTCAGGTCGTCGTGGTCGGCTCCGGGTACGCCGGTGCCGGCACCGTGAAGGCGTTCGAGGACGAGATACGCGACGGCGAGGCGGAGCTGACGTGGATCTCCGAACACGAGTACCACCTGGTGCTCCACGAGGTCCACCGCGTCATCCGCGACCCCGCGGTGGAGTCGAAGGTCACGGTCCCGGTCTCGGAGATCAAGTCTCCGAGCACCGACTTCGTGAAGGACCGCGTCACCGGCGTCGACACCGACGAGCGGGTCGTCGAGCTCGAAGACGGTGACGGCGTCGACTACGACTACCTCCTGCTCGCGGTCGGCTCCACGACCGCCTTCTTCGGCATCGACGGGCTCCGCGAGAACGCCCACCAGCTCAAGAGCCTCCAGGACGCCCACGACATCCACGAGGACGTCCGCGAGGCGGCGACCGAGGCGACCCAGTCCGACCCCGCGCAGGTGCTCGTCGGCGGCGCCGGCCTCTCGGGCATCCAGACCGCCGGGGAGATCGCGGAGTACCGCGACAAGCACCGCGCGCCGATAGACATCAAGCTCATCGAGGGGCTCGACGAGATCTTCCCGGGCAACGACCCCGAGATCCAGGGCGCGCTCCGCAAGCGCCTGCTGGAGAAGGACGTCGAGATCCTCACCGGCGACTTCATCTCGAAGGCCGACGAGGAGTCCGTCTACCTCGGCGGCGGCGAGGACGAGGACGCCGAGGAGCTCCCCTACGACGTGCTGATCTGGACCGGCGGCATCACGGGCCAGGAGGAACTGGAGAACGTGGACGTGGAGAAGGACGACCGCTCGAACCGCATCGTCGCGGAGTCGGACTTCACCACCAGCGACGACAACGTGTTCGCCATCGGCGACACCGCGCTCGTGGACCAGGGCGACGACGACGTGGCCCCGCCGACCGCGCAGGCCGCCTGGCAGGCCGCGGAGGTCGCCGGCGAGAATCTCGCGCGCGCCGTCCGCGGCGCGCCCCTCCAGACGTGGCGCCACGAGGACAAGGGGACCGTCATCTCCGTCGGCGACAAGGCGGTCGCTCACGACGTGCAGGGCGTCCCGATCAAGACGTTCGGCGGCCCGGGCGCGAAGATGCTGAAGAAGGGGATCGCCTCGCGCTGGATCGCGAAGATATCCTCGGTCGGACGCGGCTTCGACGCGTTCGGCGACATGTAACTCGCCTCGAAAATTCCCCGAACCACCCGCGGCAACCGACCGTCGGACCGTCGGACCGTCGGACCGCCTGACCGTCGGACCGTCGGACCGTCGGACCGCCTGACCGTCGGACCGCCTGACCGTCGGACCGTCGGACCGCCTGACCGTCCGACCCCCCAGACTCCGCGAAGGCGGGTTCGAGAGAGTCGGCATCGCGATAGCTCGGCCCGGTCAAACATGGAGGTCCGCCGGACGGACTACTCCCCCTGCTGGACCTCGAATATCTCGTCCGCCGTTAGACCGTGCGCCTCACGGTGGACCTTCTCTCCCGCCTCCTTGGAGGGGCCCTCGAATAGGCAGAAGACGGCGTCTTCGTCCTCGTCGACCCAGTAGTTCAGATACGTCACGCCGTGTTTTTCCTGCGTCTCGAGGTCCTTCTTGTGGGCTTCCGCAACGTCCTCGGCACTGCCGTCAACGTTTCTGTGAACGTCCATGAACAGGGGCATGATCGTCTCTACCTACGGCACCCCGGCGAATAGCGCTATCTACCGAATAGTTCGTTTCCCCACCGCCGGTCGCCGCTCGCGGATCAGGGGGGCTCCTCGCCGCCCCGCACCGTCAGGACCGGCACGTCCGCGGTGCGGACAAGCTTCTCCGTGACGCTGCCGAGCAGGTACCGATCCAGCCCGCTCCGGCCGCGCGTCGCCATCACGATCAGGTCCGCCTCCGCGTTCGCGAACGACCGGATCTCGCGGAACGGGTCGCCGTCGACGACGTGCGTGACCGCGTCGATGCCCGTCTCGGAGGCGCGGTCGGCCAGTTCCCCGACCGCCTTCTCACCCCGATCGCGGAGCTCCGACCGTGGGGTCCCCGTGGCGCCCACGTCCGAGTAGGTGGTGTTGACCACGTAGAGGGGGTGGACCCTGGCGTCGAACCGCTCCGCGACCGCCAACGCGTGGTCGTACGCCGTGGCAGCGCCGTCGCTCCCGTCGGTCGGGAGCAGGATCTCGTCGTACACGTCAGTCGTCCCCCGCTGGAGACGCGGGCTCGGTCCGCTCGGGGGCGTCGACGAGCCACCCGCCGGTCGTCGCCCGCTCGGCGACGTGCGGGCGGAACACCCACGCGGTCAGTGCGAGGATCGGGGCCATCGTCGCGGCCGCGACCGCGTAGCCGACGTGGAGGTTGGGCAGGAGCGCCGCGCCGAAGATCAGGGGGTACAGCGACCCGCCGGAGGAGCCGATCCCGCCAACGACGCCGGTGACGGAGCCGGAGCTGTCGGGGAACATCGCGGGCACCTGCGCGAAGATGGCTCCTTCGGCGAACGCGCAGCCGAGGCCGACGAGGAAGCCCGCGGCGACCGCGAGGTAGACGTTGCCCGTCAGCCCCGCGGCAGTCATTCCGACCATCGCGCAGACGACGAAGACCAGCGTCGCGAACGTCCACTGCTCGCGGTAGCGACCGTCGAACCACGGCAGGAGTTCGGTCTCGTTGCGCGCGACCACGTCGCTGACGTAGCCACCGATGGGACGGAGCAGGCCCGCGGCGACGGAGAACGTCGCCGCGAAGGTGGCCGCAACCACCACGTCTCCCTGGCCGAACGCCTCGCGGTAGTAGGTGCCGAGCCAGCCGTTCATCGCGAGTTCGAGGCCGAAGGTCATCACGTACGCGGCCGAGAGCGCCACGGCGCCGTAGCGCGTGGCGATGTAGAGCCACTCGCGGACCCCGGCGCTCTCCCTCGTCGCCCGCCGCTTCGCGTCCGACTTCGCGGCCTCACCGACGAGGAAGTAGACGACCCCCACGAGCACCGCCAGCGCACCGGTGTAGAAGAACGCCGCGCGCCAGTTGGTCGCGAACAGGGGGCCGTTCCATCCCTCACCGAAGATCCGGGGGAGCGTGAAGTACGCGCCGAGACCGGCGCCCGCGTTGCCGACCCCCGCGAAGATCCCCTCCGCGAGCCCGAGGTTCTCCTCCTCGAACCACTCGGAGACGTGCTGGATGCCGATGACGAAGGTGATCCCCGACAGCGACGCGACGACCCGCGAGCCGATGAACACCTCGTAGGTCGCGGCGAACGCGCTGATCACCGCGAACGTCCCCACGACGACCATCGTCACTCCCGCGGTCGCTGGCGCCCCGTACTTGTCCGTGAGCGGTCCGATGACGATCCGCCCGAGCGGGACGGCGATCACCGCGGCGCTGGAGACGACCGCGAGATCGGCCACCGAGAGCCCGAATTCGTCGGCGATCCCCCCGGTGAACGGAGCGAACGAGAACCAGATGACGAATCCGAGGTTGAACATCACCGTGGCGAGCACCAGCGTCCGCCACTTCCCCTCCATCAGGCGAACAC
Organism: Haloparvum sedimenti; assembly: GCF_001462205.1. Classification (GTDB taxonomy): domain Archaea; phylum Halobacteriota; class Halobacteria; order Halobacteriales; family Haloferacaceae; genus Haloparvum; species Haloparvum sedimenti. Next base: position 11,260 of record NZ_LKIR01000089.1, on the reverse strand, counting down.
CTCATCACCGACTTCGAGGTGAGGTAAACGATTACCAAGAGATACGCTCGGACCGTGGATGTACGACCACATTTTCTCCTACGACTCGCCCGAACACGCACTTAATGGCTGTGTGAGTATCGGTATTACTCGTTGGATCCCTCCCGACATCTCCCGACTCGGCGGGGGATACCCCCGGAATATAAGGCCATCCCCTCACGTTTCGGATGTATTTCTGGGAGTTACTGACCGTTCGGTCAGTGGCGTCGATCCTCTGAGAACGGCTCGCCGAGAAACGTCCGACCGCGGACGGGGACGAAAGTGGCCGTCGCGGATGGAGACGGGGAAAAATGGCCGTCGCGGATTGGAAAAGAGGAGAGGTGAGAAGGGGCCGGCGCGGAGACGCGACGGTCGGCTCGTCGGTGCGCGCGGGGCGCGGGAGACGGGAGGTGCGCGAGGTCAGTGCGCCGGTTCCTCGGCCGGCGCGCGCATGTCGTCGATCCGGAGGATCAGGATGTTGGCGGTGTCGTCCTTCCCGTCGACGGTGCCCTCGATGAGCAGTTTCGAGAGCGGCGTCGGACCGACGGTGACGGAGTCGCCCTCGTGGAACTCGCGGACCGACCCCTGAATGTGGACCTCCGCGCGGCAGAGCTCGGGGTGGTGGACGCTCGAGAGGTCGATCCCCTCGACGTTGACCGACTCGACGGGCTCGCCCTCGTGTTCCAGCGGGACGAACGCGGGCTCGTCCATGCGCTGGACGTCAAGCGCCTCGTAGGCGTTCGCGGTCGGCTTGTAGCCGCCCTTCGGGCCGGGGACGCCCTCGACCAGCTGAAGCGCCTTCAGGCTCTGCATCTGGTTGCGGATGGTACCGGGGTTGCGGTCGACTTCCTCGGCGATCGCTTCGCCCTTTACGGCGTCCTCCTCCTCGCGGTAGAGGTTGATCAGCGCAGTCAGAATCGTCTTCTGACTGGACGTCAGCTCGATCGATGACATGCGACCTACTACTCGGTCGGCCCGCTTAAACCCGGTGGAAGGTTCGACCGGCTGACCGGGTCAGCCGGGGGGACGACGCCCGCGGAGCTAGTCGCCGCACGCCGCCGCTCACGACCCGGGAAGACCGGAGCGACGGGCAGATGGTCGGGAAAATTCGGGGGCTTGAAGCCCCGCCGCGGTCGAGTGACGGGCATGCGCACAGTTCGGATCATCGGCGCGCCGACCGACTACGGTGCGAACCGACGCGGCGTCGACATGGGACCGTCAGCCATCCGCTACGCCGGCCTCGCCGACCAGCTCGCGAGCGCGGGCGTCGACACCGTCGACTCGGGCGATCTCCCCGTGCCACGCGCCGAGGAGCGCGACCCCGACGCGGAGGCGCCCGCGGAGGGTTCGGCGAAGTTCCTCCGCGAGACGGCCGACGTGTGCCGTCGCCTCGGCGACGAGGTGGCGGCGACGCTCGCGGACGGTGAGGTGCCGCTCGCGCTCGGCGGCGACCACTCCATCGCCATCGGGTCGCTGGTCGGCTCCGCGCGCGACGCCGAGATCGGCGCGGTGTGGTTCGACGCGCACGCCGACCTCAACACGCCGACGACGACGCCCTCCGGTAACGTCCACGGGATGCCGCTGGCGGCCGCGCTCGGCGTCGGCGAGTTCGCAGACACCGAGTGGGCGAACGCCGCCGGGCTCAGTCCCGAGAACGTCGTCATCGTCGGCCTCCGGAGCGTCGACGAGGCGGAGGCGGAGTTCATCCGCGAGAGCGAGGTGACCGCGTTCACCATGTCGGAGATCGACCGCCGCGGCGTCACGCCGGTCGTGGAGGAGGCGCTCGCGATCGCGGGGACCGGCGTCGACGGCGTCCACGCGAGCCTCGACCTCGACTGGCTCGACCCCCACGAGGCGGCCGGCGTCGGGACGCCCGTCCGCGGCGGGGTCACCTACCGCGAGGCCCACTCCGCGATGGAGCAGGTCGCCGAGAGCGACCTCCTCCGGTCGATGGAGCTCGTCGAGGTGAACCCCACGCTGGACCAGCACAACGAGACCGCGGAGCTCGCGACGGAACTCGCCGCCAGCGCGTTCGGTAAGCGCGTGCTGTAGCGGTCGGCGCGCGCGAGAAACGCGTGCGAGGGAGGCGGTAGCGCGGCCGCGATGCGGTGCGGTCCCGCGGCCGCGCCGCCGCCGAGGCTGGGGAGGTGTGAGGCTGCGGTGCGGTCGCGGTGCGGTCGCGGTGCGGAGCAGGGCAGTCGCGGTGGGTGGGACTGAAAGAGCCGGCTGGGGTTTTCCGGATGTTGCCGTCCCCAGCAGCAGGAACTGCAACCGAGACGGACACAGAAACTGCTCCGTGGCGAGCGTGTCAGCCGATCGCCGTTACAGGGGCACGTCGGCGGGGTCGAGTACGGCCGGCTCGGGGGCCTCGCCCGCGGTTACCGCGACCTCGCCCCGGACCGGCGCCTCGGCCCCGGTTTCGGCGGGATCAGTGAGTACGGCCGTCCCGCCGACAGACAGCGGGGCGAGGAGCCCGGCGGCGACCGCCGCGGGGTTCGACAGGGGCGCGCGGAGGACGACCCGGGAGTCGGCGTCGAGCCCGTACCGCTCCGACACCTCCGCAGCGGCCGCGAGCGCGGCGCCGTGGCTGATTGCGTCGATCTCCCCGGTATCGGTACCCTCCGCCGCCCCAGCCGGCAGAAGGAGCGGCGTCTCGGGTTTCAGGTCCGACGGCGGAAAAGCGGGATTCTCGCTCCAGACGGACTCCTCCCAGTTCGTCGTCTCGGGGGCGGTCGGGTCGCCGCCGAAGACCGCGAGCTGCGTTCCGGGTGCCGGGTCGTAGGCGGCCTCCTCGGTCGCGGGGACCAACAGGACGCGGTCGCCCGCGTCGGCGCCAGCGGCGGGGTCGAACCGCGTCGCCGCGCCGAGTTGGGCCGCGCCGAGGAACGCCAGCACCGGCGGGAGCGCGGGGACGGGGGCGACCGCCAGCGTGCGCCCCGCACCGAGTCCGAGGTAGCGCAGGACGTTGCCGGCCTTGTAGGCGTTCGTGATCAGTTCGTGGTAGCTCCGCTCGCGCCCGTCGGGCGTGACGAGCGCGGGGGCGTCGCTCCGGCGGTCGCGCGCGAGCAGGTCCCCGACGACGTGCATATGCGTGGCGTCGGGGGGAGGGCTCAAGGCTCCGGCGGTCGCGGTCGCGTCCGGAGGCCAGACCGCGGTCGCCGAACGCGATCAGGGCGCGCCCGCGATGACCATCCGGGAGTCGTCGGCCCCGAAGGAGAGGCTCCGCGTGTCGCTCCCGTCGACGCGCACGGCGTCGCCCGGTTCGAGGTCGACGGTCTCGCCGTCGACGGTCAGCGTGGCCGACCCGTCGACGAGCAGGTACACCTCCTCCTGTCCGTCCTCGGCGTGGTCGTGCTCCATCCCGTCCCAGCCGTCGTCGGCCTCGACGAGGGTGATACCGAGGTTCTCGCAGTCGAGCGCGTCCCGGAGAAAGTGCATGCCGGGCGCGCGCGGGTCCACGTCGGTCGCGGTGACGCTGTCGTAGCTCATTGCGACCGCGTGTTGGGTCGCCGCGAGCAAAAAGGGGACGGCGGGAGCGAGGGCTCGGGAGGCGGGACGGTCGCGGACCCGGCCCGAGAACGGCCGCTGGCCGCCGCCCTCAGAACGTGTTCTTCAGCTTCTCGAAGAAGCCCTGGTCGACATCGATCTCCTCGCCGCCGGCCTCGGCGAACGCCTCCAGCGCCTCGCGCTGCTCCTCGTTGAGCGAGTCGGGGACGACGACCTGCACCTGCACGAAGAGGTCGCCGCGACCGCGGCCGCGGATCTTCGGCATCCCCTTGCCGCGCAGGCGGAACGTCTCGCCGCTCTGGGTGCCCGCGGGCACGTCCATCTCGACGGTGCCGTCGACGGTCTCGACCGGCACCGTGTCGCCGAAGACCGCCTGCGGGAACGAGACCGCCTCGTGGACGTGGAGGTCGGCGCCGTCGCGCTCGAAGCGCTCGCCCACGTCCACGTCGACCTCCACGAGCAGGTCGCCGTTCGGGCCGCCGTTCTCGCCGGGCGCGCCCTCGCCCTCCATGCGGAGGCTCTGGCCGGTGCGGATGCCCGCCGGCACCTCGACGGTCAGCGTCGCCTCGTTGCGCGCGACGCCGTCGCCGCCGCAGGTCGAACAGGACTCGCTGTACGTCTCGCCCGCGCCGTCACACCGCGGACAGGTAGTTGTCTGCTGAACGCGCCCGAGCGGGGTCTGCTGGACCTGCGTCACCTGTCCCTGTCCGCCGCACTGCTGACAGGCGGAGACGTCCGCGTCCTCGGGGTGCCCGCGGCCGTCGCACTCGGGGCACGTCTCCGGTCGCGTGACCGTGAGCTGCTTGGTCGTTCCCTCGAACGCCTCCTCCAGGTCGACGGTGAGGCCCGTCCGGAGGTCCTGTCCCTTCCGTGGCCTGTTGTCGCGACCGCCGCGGCCGCCACCGCCGCGACCGCCGCCGAAGAACTGGTTGAAGATGTCCTCGAAGCCGCCGGCGCCGCCCGCGCCGCCGAATCCGCCCGCGCCGCCCGCACCGCCGCCGGTTGCGCCGTGTTTCTCCGCTTCCTGGAACCGCTCGTGGCCCATCTGGTCGTACTGGCGGCGCTTCTCTTCGTCGGTCAGCACCTCCTTGGCCTTCTGGATCTTCTTGAACTTCTCCTCGGCGTCGTCCTCGTCGCTCACGTCGGGGTGGTACTGGGCGGCCTTCTTGCGGTAGGCCTTCGTGATCTCGTCCTCGTCGGCGTCCCGCGAAACCCCGAGCACGTCGTAGAAGTCCTCGCTCATTCGTTATCGCCCATAGCCAGTTGAAACACTTGAAAAGACGGGTTGCGCGGCGGACGCGCCGGATACCCCGGACCGACCGTCACGTCCGCCGTACCGCACGTCTTGTCACGCGCGCCGCCCGCACCAACCGTGACACCGAAACGCACATTGCGGGTCCCCGTCCGTTCTCTCACATGTTCGACAGCAAAGGCCGGGTCGATGCCGCGGTGCTCGTTCCGCCGAACGCGCCGCGGACGGACCTCCCGGTCGGGCTCGGGCTCGCGGCCGAGCGAAGCGACGCCGAGGTGTCGATGAACACGGACCTCGCCAAGGCCGTGACCGCGTGGACCGGCGGCGAGGAGCCGGTGTCGCCCACCGACGGCCGGGACATCGCCCACTACGAGTTCACCGTCGCGGGCGGCGGCCTGTTCGGGTCGGAGACGGAGGTACGGATCTGGCGGAGCGAGACGGAGGCGAGCCACTTCGACGACGTGGTCGACGGACTCCTGGAGAACGCCGAAGACGACCGCGACCCCGCGACGGTGTACGGGAGCCAGAGCGAGGAGGCCGACCCCGGCCGCAGGCTGGCCGTCCTCGCCCGGAACGTCGACGTGATCCTCGGGACGGTTCCGGCGTCGAAGCTTCTGAACGGCGGGAGTCAGGACGGGACGAGCGCCGCCTCCTCCGAGTACGCGCCCGACGGGATCCCCGCCTACGAGGTGCTCTATCGGTCGACATCGCTCTCGATCATCCCCGTGCTGACCGGCTCACGGTCGGTGCTGCAGGCCGACGAGGAGTGCTCTCCCGAGGCGGTCCCGTCCCTCCGTACGTCGTTCCCGCGACTCGACCGCCTGCTCGAACTCACCGACGAGCGGCTCCACCCCGTCGATCTGCCGGAGCCCGGCACCGCGAGCGACGATCACGAGCCGCGGGGCGAGGGGTTCGACAGCCTGCTCTCGAGGCTTCGAGAATAGCGCCCGTCGACCGGGCCGGTCTTCGGTCGGTCGACGGTCAGTCGTTCGAAAAAGCTCGCCCGCGAACGGTCGCGGCCGCGTCTACTCCTCGTCGGCCTCGTCGTCGACGTCCTCGAAGTCGGCGTCGACGTACTCCTCGTCGTCGCCGCCCTCGGGGCCCGCACCGCCGGGACCGGCTGCGCCGCCGGGGCCAGCGCCGCCCGGCCCGCCGGCCGCGCCGGCGCCGCCGGCGGCGGCCTGCTCCTGGTACATCTGCTTGCCGATCTCCTGGAGCGCCTCGGAGAGCGACTCGGTCGCCTCCTCCAGCTCCTCGATCGAGGCGTCCTCGTCCTCGAGGACTTCCTCGAGCGACGCGATCTCCGCCTCGATGTCGTCGATCAGGTCCGCGTCGAGCTCCTCCTCGTTCTCGTCGATGAGGGTCTCGGCGCGCTGGACCGCGCCCTCGGCATCGTTGCGAGCCTCGATGCGCTCGCGGCGCTTCTCGTCCTCCTCGGCGTGCTGTTCGGCCTCCTGCTGCATCTGCTCGATCTCCTCGTCGGAGAGGCCGGCGCCGCCCTCGATGGTGATCGACTCGGCGTTGCCCGAGCCCTGGTCCTCGGCCTCGACGTTGACGATGCCGTTCTCGTCGATGCTGAAGGAGACCTCGATCTGCGGGGTGCCCGCGGGCGCCGGCGGGATGCCGGTGAGCTGGAACGCGCCGAGCAGCTCGTTCTCCTCGGCGATCTCGCGTTCGCCCTGGAAGACGCGGACCTGCACGGAGGTCTGGTTGTCCGCTGCCGTGGTGAACACCTTCGACTCCTCGGTCGGGATGGTGGTGTTCTTCTCGATGAGCCGCTCGAAGAGCCCGCCCTTCACCTCGATACCGAGCGAGAGGGGGGTCACGTCGAGCAGGACGATGTCGTCGACCTCGCCGCCGAGCACGCCGCCCTGGATGGCCGCGCCGAGCGCGACCGCCTCGTCGGGGTTGACGTTCTTCTTCGGCTCCTGGCCGATGAGCTCCTCGACCTGCTCCTGGACCTGCGGCATCCGGGTGGAGCCGCCGACGAGGATGACCTCGTCGATGTCGCCCTTGTCGTAGCCAGCGTCCTCGAGGGCCTGCTCCGTCGGACCGACGGTGCGGTCGATGAGGTCCTCCGTGATCGACTCGAACGTCGCCCGGGTGATCGACTCCTCGAGGTGGACCGGGCCGGAGTCGGTCGCGGTGATGAACGGCAGGTTGACCGTCGTCTCCTTCTTGTTGGAGAGCTCGATCTTCGCCTCCTCGGCCGCCTCGGTGAGCCGCTGAAGGGCCTGGCGGTCCTCACGGAGGTCGATGCCGTGGTCGTTCTCGAACTCGTCGGCGAGGTAGTCGATGATCGCCTCGTCCCAGTCGTCGCCGCCGAGGTCGTTGTCCCCGTTCGTCGCGACGACCTCGTAGACGCCGCCGCCCAGGTCGAGGATGGAGACGTCGAAGGTGCCGCCCCCGAGGTCGTAGACGAGAACGGTCTGGTCCGAGTCGTCGTCGAGCCCGTACGCCATCGCGGCCGCGGTCGGCTCGTTGACGATGCGCTCGACCTCGAGGCCGGCGATCTCGCCGGCGTCCTTCGTGGCCTGGCGCTGCTTGTCGTTGAAGTAGGCGGGGACCGTGATGACCGCCTTCTCCACGTCGTCGCCGAGGTACTCCTCGGCGTCGTGTTTGATCTTCTGGAGGATCATCGCCGAGATCTGCTCCGGCGTGTACTCCTCGTCGTCGACCGCGACCGTGTAGTCCTCCTCGCCCATGTGCCGCTTGATGGACTGGATCGTCCGGTCGGGGTTCTGGACCGCCTGGTTCTTCGCCGGCTTTCCGACGAGGCGCTCGCCGTCGTCGGAGAACCCGACGATGGAGGGCGTCGTACGGTCGCCCTCCGCGTTCGCGATGATCTCGGGCTCGCTACCCTCCATCACCGCGAAGGCGGAGTTGGTGGTACCGAGGTCGATACCGAGGATCTTGTTGCTCGCCATCTTGCCCAACAGTATCGGCTAGCGTCGGTTAAACGTTACTAGACGAGGCGACACGCCGCGTGAGTCCATCACGCCGTCTGCTGTCGATTTTCTCATTCCGTCGTCTCGTCCGGTCGGTGTATTTATGCCGATCCACAAGCACAGTCTGCGGCCGCGGTCCGGGCCGACATCGAGGGTGGGTCGCGGTTCAGTGTGTGATCGGGTCCGACTGCCGCGGCTCCCACTCCAGATCCCCCCGGTAGTGCACCGCGGCGTCGTCCTGTTCCGGATCCACGACCGTCAGCGAGATCCAACCGTTGTCGACCAGCTCCGCGACCTCCTCGTGGCGACGGAGGACGTCCGTGACCCGGTCGACCGGGGCGTGGATGACGGCCGTGAGCCGGAGCGGCTGGTGGTACTCCCGCTCGTCGTCCGCCTTGAGCGACTGGAGCGGGAGCCCCGTCATCAGGTCGCCCCCGTTGCCCTGCACGACGCCGATGTTGCCGCGGGCGTTCTGCGTGACCTTTGAGCCGCTCCCGTACACGCCGTTGTCCACGGTCGCGAAGTAGTACTGGTTGTTGATCCACTGGGTGACGACGAGCGGCCCGGTCATGATCGCCTCGAGCGCCTCGCCGTCCGGGTCGGTGGTCCAGTCGTACGAGTGCAGGAACGCCCGACCGTCCAGGTTCCGGCCTTCCGTCAGCTCCCGCGGACCGACGACGAACGAGGCGTTGCCGGCCAGCCCCCACTCGGGGCGGGTCTCCGCCCAGTCGGCCGTCCGGCGCTCCGTCTCGCGGACGCCGTTCTCGGGATCGGCGCGGCTCATCGACTTCGCACGCTCGGTCGTGGCGGCGGTCCGCGCCCGCGAGAGGTCCGCACGGAGGTGCTTGAGGTCCTCCCAGTGGCTCTCCGGAACGTCGCCGTCGAACAGCGTGATCTCGTCGGTCGTCGTGTTGTGCTCGCCGGCCATGAAGACGGTGTCGGCCGGGATGTCGACCCCCCGCTCCCGGAGCGCGTCGCGAACGTCCTCGTCGTTGCAGATCGCCGCGAGGACGCGGGCGTTCGGTCCCCCGGGGTTGCCGGCGCAGGCGCCGCAGTCGAGGCTGGAGGCGAACGGGTTGTTCGTCGTCTCGCTCGCGTGCCCCGTGAAGACGACCAGCCGGGCGAACTCCGTCCACCCCATCAGGTCGAACGCGGTCTCAGCGTAGCCGACCTTCTCCTCGAAGGTCATGCCCCGCGGGAGCCCTCCGTCGGCGTGGTCCTCGGCCGGGCGGTCGACGGCGGGCGCGCAGTACTCGGCGGGGCTCGGGATCCTATCGTCGACGGCGTCGGACAGGTCGGAGACGGCCCCCGGGAGCAGCGTCCGTGTCGCCATCGCAGCGCCGTAGGCGCTACCCCCGCCCTCGACGAAGGTGAAGGCGGCGGCGATGTTCGTCTTGAGCGCCTTGATGTGCTTGTGGGCCGCCCCCACGACCTGGCTCCACCGCCTGTGAACCGCCTCCTCGTTCCGCCGGTCCGGCCTGGGACGGTCGATGATGTGGTGTTGCGGTTCGACGATCGGCGGGCAGGCGTCGGTCTCGATCTCCGATCTGTACCCCTGGTACCGCATCGGAATTCCGAAGAATCCCGCGTATCCGAACGTCTCGTACGACCCGGCGGACTCGACGTGACGCCGGATGATCTCCGAGCGGGTGTCGATACAGAAGACGAGCTGTGCGTCCGGCCGCGGGCCGTCCTCCGCGCTCGACGACTCCATAATCGCCCGGTCGACGCCCTCGAGGAGGCGGTCGCGATAGCTCTGCTCCCACGCGGTCAGCCAGATCTCCGCGAGCGGGGGACCGTCCGCATCTGCGGTATCGCCGCCGCGCTCGGCGTGTTCGTCGTGATCGGCGGGTTCGACGGGCGCGCCCAACAGGTCGGCGAGCGTCAGCCGCACCGCGAGGTACTCGAGCAGCGAGATCGGCGCCGCCGATTGCCAGCCCCCGGCGTCCCCGCCGGCCCGCTGTTTGATGAATCCGGTCCAGCCCGGCAGCGCCGCGAGGTGGTGTTCGAAGAGTTCCTCCCAGCGCTCCTCGGGGTAGTCGGCCAGCACCGCCTCCAGCGCCGCCATCGGCGTTTCGGGGAGGTCCGACGGATCGCGACAGTCTGGAACGCTCCCGTCGTACGGCGCGAGCTCGCGCCACGCGGCGTAGAACCCGCGGTCGCGGTCCGGCATCGGCCACTCCGCCTGCCCCTGATCGAGGAACGCGGCGAGCCACTTCGAGAGGACCCGATCGAGCGTCTCCGTCGCGGCGTCCGGCTCGCTCTCCCGGTCCGGCTCGCTCTCCCGGTCCGGCTCGCTCTCCCGGTCCGGCTCGCTCTCCCGGTCCGGCTCGCTCTCCCGGTCCGGCTCGCTCTCCCGGTCCGACTCCGCCGCCGCCATCTCGTCGAGCAGGGCCTCCGGATCCCCCGAGACGCCGTAAGCGTCGAGTTCAGCGGTCAACACTTCCGGGTCGATCCGACCGTCCTCCCACGCCTGCCGAAAGACCGAGGGGTGGGGATAGCCGCGCCCGCCGAACAGCCGCTCGGCTTCCGCGACCGCGCGGTGGAACGGGCGGTCCTCGAACCCCGAGAGGGGGTTGGCCGTGACGAACGAGTGGAGCGGCCAGGCCGAGCCGACGGCGTCGGCCGCGCGGTCGATGCTGTCGGTGATGGCGTCTTCGTTACGCGTCATCGTACTCCTCCTTGCTCGTGAGAAGCGTGTCAGATTGCGGTTGTGAGACGTTGAGCAGCGCGACGTAGAGCCGCTTGCTGGAGCGATGCCACCCGAGCTCCGTCGCGAGGTACGCCGCGACGAACGCGGCAGCGACGCCCAGGTGCACGGCCGTCAGGTCGGTTGGGGCCTGCGCCATCGGCGCGCCCGCGATCACCGCCGAGATGGCGTCGAACAGCACCGCGTAGGTGCCGATGGCAGTCAGGACGACGAGGGGCACGCTGACGAGCCGCACCGACGGCGACAGGGCCGACCGCCGGAGGATGTCCCTGGTCGCGTGCATGGTCGTCACGACGACGACGAACGTCAGGAAGAGCCCGCTGTTCAGCTCCGTTCCCTTCCCGGTGAGGAGGGCGAACAGCACGCCGCCGCCGACGGCCGTGAGGAGGCTGACGGCGACGCTCGGGAGGCTCATGCCGGTGCGGTGGTGGCCCTCCGGTGTCGTCTGTTCGACGGCGGCTCCCGACGAGAGGAACAGGTACGCCTTATAGAAGCCGTGAAGGATGAGGTGGGTGATGGCGGCGGCGAAGAAGCCGAGTCCGCACTGGAGGATCATAAAGCCCATCTGCGCGATCGTGGAGGCGCCGAGCTCGCGCTTGACGTCCGTCTGGACGAGCAGCAGCGCCTGCCCGAGCAGCGCGCTGAAGGCACCGACGACGACGAGGATCGACATGACTGCGCGATCGTCGGCCAAAAGCGGCGCGAAGCGCGTCAACAGGATGCCGCCCGCGTTGACGAAGCCGGCGTGCATCAGGGCCGACGCCGGAGTCGGCGCCGTCATGGACGACAGCAGCCAGGTGTGAAACGGGAACAGCGCCGACTGGA
>NZ_LKIR01000088.1 GCF_001462205.1 Haloparvum sedimenti | reverse complement strand
GATGGCTTTGATGATGGGCAAGAGGTCTTCGGTGCCGTTCTTCGCCTCGACGTGTTCCTTAATCTCATCCGCGTACTGATCCAACTGGGTGACCTTGGACTTTGATGGGTCAACCTTCGCTGTTCCGTGCTCAAGGATTGTTTCAGGAACATCGAGATCCTTTGTTTCGTCGACCGGCTCACCGCACTCTGTACAATCCATGGTGGATCTCACGACGCCGGTTTTCTAAGGCTTTGTCTGTTCTACTAGGGGAATTAGCGCTCGGCGCCGTAGACGATTGCTGAGCGGCTTTCGTAGCCGCAGTCTCGACACTCGAACCACCGTTGTACCTTCGCGCCGTCAGCACTCTTCTGGCCGACGACGACGTCTTCGTTAGGACACTCTGGACAGGGTAGTTCAGGCTGAGGGCGCTTTCGGAGTTCGTCACGAAGTGATGTGGCTTCCTTCGTCGCGAATCCGCGCGACCATACGGAATAGCCGTCGACGAGAATCGCGGCCCGCCACTTATGCACGTACGAGTCCGGCGCTCGGTGCAGGGCTGCTCGAACGTTGGTCTCTGTATTTCGGTACGCCAGGATTGGAGTACGGCTCTCTCGCGTCCAATTGGTGAGTCGTGTCATCGTTGTTCCTCGAAAAGACAGCGAGCGGCCGCATCGTCGCCGGCGAGCGTCTGCTGGTCCTCGGCTGTATCGGCGAAGAGACTGGACTGTTCACCCTCGGATGGTTGCTCAACTTCAGGCCGGTCGTCGACGCCGAACTCACTCGACTCGGGCCGATCGAGACGTGAATCCCGGTCGCGATGATCCACGTCAGCGCCGAAGTCCTCGAGTGAGGTTTCGACGCTCGTCTCTGTGACTTCGAGCTGGCCATCATCACCGAACGCGGTCTGCTGTTGAATCTCGATTTCGGGTCGCTCGCTCATTTGGATTGAGCCTCCACCCACCGAGGCTCCGACAGACACCTCCGAGTGTCGCGTCAGTCGCCCTGAGAGCGGATCTCGGTAGCCCGCTGTTTGAGTCGGCGGAGGATCTGGACCCGTTGCTGATTCGCGTTCTCGTAGGCGACGCAGGCTCGCAGCGTCTCCATGTCGTTGATCGTCACGATACCGGCGTTGATGAGTCGCGTGCTTGGTGGGTCGAGCCGTTGCTCCGGTGTGAGACCATCTGGTTCTGCAGCTTGGTCTGACGAGTCACTCACGTATGTTCGCCTCCGCCTTTTCAAGGCGGCAACAAACCGCTCTAACTCGCTTTCCGTCTTCCGTAGCTACGGGAACGGATTCGCAGCTACCGGTACTGCTGCTGTCGCGGTGACCGCTGTCTCACTTCTGTTGTCGCTTGAGAAACTCGAGGAGGATCTCGATGTCCTCAGCCGATGCCGACGATTGGCCGAACAAGCTCTTGAATCGGTGATCGAGTCCGCCCTCTTCGATGAACGCTTGTGCGTCACTGAGCTGTTCCCGAAGGGCATCAGCATCGCCGCGATGCAGATGTGTCTCGACTAGATCTAAGTCGATCGAGGGGATCGCAGCAAGGACATCTGCGAGATCCGTTTTCCGGCCACTATGGAGCTTGGCGGCAACGAGCACTTCCCCATCAGCGGCTCGTGCAGTCGTCGACCGAGTCCCGCCTGAAATCGTCGTCGGGGAGCTGTGCGTGCATAGATAGTCGAACGACCACTCTGCTTCGGTTTGTCGACACCCAAGTCCGTTCACGAGAATGTCCACACCGACCGGATGGGGCAGTCCTTCGGTTCGCTCGAAGCAGTCGATTTCCCGGTTGTAGATTGTCTCTTCTGCTGGGACTTCGAACTCGGTTGTCCGTTCGAAGCCATGTTGTTCCAGAAACGCCACGACGTCCTTGTAGTCATCTGGTGCAATGACGAGGTCGAGGTCGGTCGAGAACCGCGTCTCGAACTGACTGATCGCGTATCCACCAACGAGGACGAATCCAATGTTTGACTGCTCCAGTTCATCGAGGACTTGGATGAGCGCGTCACTGCGGTCTTCCTGGCTCATGCTCAGGCGGGCTCTCGGCGATAATTCGCATCGGTGTCGACGTCGTCGTACATTCGGCCGAGCATGTCGAGGGCAGACTGAAAGGTTGCGTAGTACTCGTTCGCGAATGCCACGGTTTCCTGAAGCGGAATGACAGGCCGTCCGTCGACCATCTCGGCATCGATCTGTGGCCGGGGCTCGAGGACAACCTGAATGGCGCAATCAAGGTCTTCAGCGGGCTGGCGTTCTTCCGCAGTCGGGATTCCGAACCGATCGAAGAATGTCTCCCAGGCGTCGACGTCCTGCTCGCGAACAGCGATGAACAGGGGATAATCCTCCGGGTCGCGAGCGACTTGGTAGCCGCCCTGGGTCCAGACGTATACTGCATCGATGGATGTGAATGCATAGTCCAGGCCGGCGAACTGCGGGATGACGTACGCCTCCGAGATGGATGGTGGTGAGATGTCTGCTGCCGTCGTCAGGAACTCGAGACCGGCGTCTCGGAGCGTCTGATCGACGAGCTGGAGGCCATCATCGTACGCGACGTATCCCGCTTCTTCGATGCGGTTCATGACGCGCCGAATCGTCTCTCGGTTCTCGTCGATCTTTCGCGCGACGCCGGAGATGGAATCGCCTTGGTCAAGCGCGAGGATGACCTTGAGTTCCTTCTCACCGCATACTTCGTACATCCTATGGTTACACAATTCTGTGCAACACCTAAAAAAATTACTCTTCGTGTGGGGCTGCTGGCTGGATCTGGCGAGCGTCCTCAGCAAGATCGTGGATGTACTCCCGGAGGATTTCCATGTCCTCGCGGGCATCTTCGAGCGTCTTGGCTTTCGATTTGGCCACGATTTTGTCCTGATCGCGGGTGCCAGTGCCGCGAGTGAGCTTCACGGTGAGTGAGACGCCGACGTCGCTTCGCTCGACGTATTCGGTTGGTGCCTGTCGATCAGTGTTCTCCGTCGATTCGGCGGACATGTGCGACTGCTGAGTGGGTTCTGCCATGGATTGCTCTCTAGAATGGATTTCAGGCGGACAGCGCAACCGGTTCGTCGGCTATTCCGCGAAGGGCTGCGTCAAGCTCACGCCCGATGAGGCGCCAGCAGCCATCGGGGCCAGTACAGTCGAGCTGGCTCACGACCTCGGTCTTGAACGCCATGTACTCCGCCAGTGCCACCTCTTCGTCGTCGGTGTAATCGAGCAGGAGTGCAAGCCCGAGTTGGGCCGGTCCACTGCCACAATACCCAACCTCGAATCCGCTTGGACTGTGATTTACTAGTTCAAGACTTCGCTCCGGTGTCAGCTGTTCTTCGCCGGGTCGTTTCTCGACGATAACGCGGCCTTGACGACGGTAACCGACGTAGACGACATCGGAATTATCCGAGATCCGTGATTGTTCGTGCGAGTGTGGGTTGCTTATTCCACTCATCGGTTGGTCCGCGGAGGCTCCTTCGAACACCCCCCGCACCCCTCGGGGGGCGACAAACAACA
>NZ_LKIR01000087.1 GCF_001462205.1 Haloparvum sedimenti | reverse complement strand
CCGGATGTTGACCGTGAACGACCGTTTGGCGTTCTTCGCGTCGATGTACTCGATCCGCTTCTCGACGGCCTCGCTGAGCTGCCGGTCGTCCTGGTCGCTCCGCTGCTCCTCGACCTCGAGCAACGAACCGACGACTTCCTGGAAGAACGTATCCCGGCCGTCGACGAGGTCCTCTTTCCGCACCTCCGCGTCGGACTGCCAGCTGGCACGCCGTTGGAAGACGACTTGGAACGCTGTCGGCGCTGTCGCCTCCATCAGGTGGTCGATTAGCGACGCCAGCGCCGCGCCGGGCTCGTCGACGGACGAGAGATCGCCGTTCGTTTCCTCTGCCGTGAACGGCGTCAGCGAGGTCATCCAGTCCTGCTTCCGCGACGCGGCGCCACACCACCGAACCCCGAGCGGCGAGACAGCGTCTTGTGCCGGGCGAGCCAGAATCGTTCCCGCCGGTGTCATCGTCGGCTTCTCGATGGCCCGTCGTTCTTCCTCGTCGCCTGGAAGTGCATCGGGCGACGCTAGTTCGAGGGCTGAGTCCCCGACAGTAACGTGATGATCGGGGACGCTCGTGGCTGCTGTACCGCCGTCGACAACGGGGTCCGCTTCGGCTGGCTCGGCGTCCGCTGATTCCTCGTCGACGATGTCGTACTGTTCTGCCGGGCCAAACTCGTACTGCAGCCGCCCGGCCTCGTAGTGGTCGACGAATTCCTGCGGTGTGAACTCGACTGGCTGAATGAGCCGAGAGGCGACGTCGACGTCGACGCGCTCGATGTCGAACGTGCTTGGATAGATGGAGCGGAGACGCTTCTCAAGCGTATCGAGGTGCGCATCGGCCCCGTAGAAGAACTCTACCGGGTCGTCCGGGCCATCACTGATCGCGAGGAACTCGAATCGGGGTGGTGTCTCACTGTGGAGTGGGTTCAGCTTCGCCCCGAGGCCCGACGAGCCGGGCGTGGTCAGTTTGTGGAGGCTGTCGAGGACTCGGGGGATGCTCTCCGGGTCAAGCCGCTCGGATGTCGGCGTGACGCGCAGGTACTCAGCCATCGTTGGTGTCCTCCGTTGACCCGCCGTCTGGCTCAGCTTCGACGGCGTCTGATTCCTCGTTCAGTTCGCTCGTTTCGTTCGTTCTGTTCGTTGCTCGGTGTTCGAGCTCTTCCTGGAAC
>NZ_LKIR01000086.1 GCF_001462205.1 Haloparvum sedimenti | reverse complement strand
AGCTCGATCAGCTCCAGGAAGCCCATCTCGTAGGGTATCACGCCGAGCAGCACCGCGAGGCTCATCGCGGTGAGGATCGGCCCGAGTGTGAACCACGTGGACTCGCCCCCGCAGAGGGCGTCGAGCCCCGCGATGTGCTCCCAGTCGCTCGCGGGCGGCCCGCCCGCGTGGCCGTGGTTGTCGTGGTCTGCGTGATCGTCATGGCTCGTGTCGTGGGCATCATGCCCTGTCTCATCGCCTCCGTCATCGCCGTCGCCGCGCCCCACGCCAAACGGAACGTCGGCGTCGGAGGGGCGCTGGTCGACCGCGTAATCGCCGGTGTCGACGCGCTCTGCGGGCTCGGAGAAGTCCCGGTCGCTCGTGTCGAAGTCCGGGCATACCACGCCGTCTTCGTCGGTCGGGAGGTCGTCCATCTCCGCGTCGGGGATGTCCGAGTCGTCCGGGACATCGGCGTCGTCGCCCGTGGACTCCGCTCCCTCGGCATCGATTGCCGAGTCGCCCTCGGCACTCTCGACGACCTCGTCGACGTCGGGGTCGTCGTCGTTACAAGCGTCAACGTCGTCGTCGGCATCCTTCGGACGGCCCCCATCGGTCGCCGGCAGCGTCGACCGCGTCTCGCCGCCCATCCGGAAGTCGACGAGCGGCTTCGCGTCGTGGGCGTCCTCCGCCTCGAAGAAGGCCGTGTAGATCACCGGCCAGAAGTACGCGATGTTGAGCACGCCGGAGAGCAGCAGCGCGCCGACGAGGTAGTAGGCGACCGGGGTCAGCCGAGCGCCCATCCGAATCCCGCCGATCAGCATGTAGTACTTGCTGACGAACCCGGCCAGCAGCGGGATTCCGGCCATCCCGAGCGAGGCGACCGTAAAGGCCCCCATCGTCAGGGGCATCCGCTTGCCGATCCCCGCCATCTCGGAGATGTAATCGGTGTGCGTCGAGACGTGGAGGTTCCCGGCACAGAAGAACAGGGTGAGCTTCATGAACGCGTGCGCCGGGATGTGCAGCAGCGCGCCGACGAGCCCGTACCAGCCGTACAGGCCGAGTCCGAGGATGATGTAGCTCAGCTGGCTCACCGTCGAGTAGGCGAGCCGCTGTTTCAGGTGGTCCTTCCGCAGGGCGATGATCGAGGCCGCCGTCAGCGTGATCGCTCCGATGGTCGAGAGGACGAGTCCGGCCGAGAAGCCGAACGGGAGCGAGAGGTCGAAGACGAGTTCTGGGCCGAACACGTCGAGGACGACCCGCGAGACGCCGAACGCCCCGGACTTGACGACCGCGACCGCATGCAGCAGCCCGGAAACGGGCGTCGGTGCGACCATCGCCTCGGGGAGCCACTGGTGGAGCGGCATGATCCCGGCCTTCACGCCGAACCCGATCGCGAGCAGGAAGAAGGCGAGCATCGCGAGGCCGGGGTCGGCGTTCGCCAGTTCCTCGATGCCGCCGGCCGTG
>NZ_LKIR01000085.1:12571-22429 GCF_001462205.1 Haloparvum sedimenti | reverse complement strand
TTCCTGTACGCGTGGAACCGGCTGCTGTTCGTCCTGACGTTCCTCACGGACGCCGGGAAGTACAACGTCCCACGGGGCGTCTTCTCGATGGTCGGGGCGCTGCAGACGGACTGGCGGATGATGCTGACGGCCTCGGTCATCGGGATCATCCCGCTTCTGATCCTCTTCGCGTTCCTCGAGGAGTACATCGTCTCCGGCATGACCGCCGGCGCGGTGAAGGAGTAGCGGCCCTCAGGGGAGACCGGCCCCCCGTGCGGTTTCCGCGCGACCGGAGTTTTAACTGCCTCGGCGTCGCTGTAGAGCCATGGAGTTTGCCACGTGGGCGTATCCGTGGGACGTGCGCGACGAGGGGGTCGACGCGGTCGCCTCACGCCTCCGGGAGATCGGGATCGGGGAGCTGAACCTGGCGACGAACTACCATGCGGTGCAGGCGTTTTCCCCGCACAACCCGCGCCGGAAGACGCACTTCGCGCACGCGAGCTCGTACTTCCGGCCCGACGGCGAGTACGGGATGCTCCGACCGCACCCCTACGAGGGGATGGACGAGGACTGGGTCGACGCGATCGCGGCCGCGGCCGGGGACCTCCGGCTGACGTCGTGGACGGTCGGCTGTCACAACTCGCGGCTCGGAATGGCCAACCCCGACGCGACGCTCACGTCGCCGTACGGCGACGACCTGGTCTTCGGGCTCTGCCCCTCGAACCCGGCGGTCCGCCGGTACCTCCGCTCGCTCGTCGCGGACCTCGCGTCGCGGGAGGAGTTCGACCGAATCGAACTGGAGACGTTCGACTACTTCTACGGCACCGGCTTCGGCTGGCACCACCAGAAGATCCACGCCGATCTGGGGACGCTCGGCGAGTTCCTGTTCGGCCTCTGCTTCTGTGACCACTGCCGGGAGCACGCCGCGGCGAGCGGGGTCGACGTTGACCGCGCGCGCGAGGCGACCGTGGCGGCCCTCGACGACATCGTCGCCGGGCGACTCCCGAGCGACACCGTTCTGGAGCAGTGGCTTCGGCGGCACCCCGCGGTCGACGACTACGTAGCCGTCCGACAGGAGACGCTCACGGACCTCTACGCGGACCTGGCGGCGGCCGCGGGGGAGGCGCAACTGGGCTACTACGTCGGGATGCCCGAACCCGGCCGCGAGTGGATGGCCGGCGTCGACCCGACCGCGCTCTCCGAGCACGTCGACTACTTCTGTCTCCCGGCGTACGAGTCGAGCCGGGAGGACGTGCTCCGTGCCTATCGACTGGTCGAGGACCTCGATGCGGACGTTCCGATCCACGTCGGACTGCTCCCCGGCCACCCCGCGATAAGCGACGCGGACACGCTCTCCCGCATCGTCGACGGACTGCGGGCGGAGGGCGTCCCCCGCGTCTCCTTCTACAACTACGGGCTGCTCCCCGACCGGTCGCTGGACTGGATCGAGGCGGCAATCCGGTGAGGAGACGGTAGCTTCTTTTACGGGGCCCCTGCACTGAGTCACATGGAAATCACGGGCGTGACAGCCACGACTGTAGACGTACCGCTGGTCGACCTCGACGAACCGCTCGGCATCGGTCCGTACGTGACGAACCACGGGCAGGTCGACTCGATGGAGCGGGTCCTCGTCGAGGTGGAGACCGACGAAGGGGTCTCCGGGTGGGGCGAGATGCGGACGTTCCTCACCGCCGCGGCGACCGAGTCCGTCATCGAGGACGGGATCGGCCCCCTCATCGAGGGCCAGTCCCCGTTCGAGGTCGAGCGGCTCCGCCGGCAGGTCTTCATCGAGTACACGAACGTCGAGCTGTTCTTCGCGGCCGTCGAGACCGCCTGCTGGGACATCGCCGGCAAGGCGCTCGGGAAACCCGTCTACGAGCTGCTGGGCGGCTCGACCGCGCCGGAGCAGACGACCGCGATGAACGCGGACGCGGCGGACCGCGAGTCCGGCACCGACCGGGACGTCGAGTTCGCGTTCTGTCTCGGGATCCTTCCGCCCGCCGAGTCGCGTGCGAAGGCCCGCGAGGCGGCCGACGCCGGCTTCTCGGTGCTCAAGACCAAGGCCGGCCGCGACTGGCAACAGGACGTGGCCCGCATCGAGGCCATGCACGACGAGGTCGACGGCGCGCTGGAGTTCCGGCTCGACCCGAACCAGGGCTGGTCGCTCGACCAGGCCGTCCGCGTCGGCGCGGCGCTGGAGGACTCGGGGATCTACCTCCAGTACATGGAGCAGCCGATCCGGGTGAACGCCCACGACTCGCTGGCGGCCCTCCGGCAGCGCCTCCGGCAGCCGATCGCGCCGAACGAGGACACCTACATCCCGAACAACCTGCGGTCGCTCGTCGACGCCGGCGCCATGGACGTCGCCGTGCTGGACCTCACGCCCGCGGGCGGGATCAGCGGGCTCCGGCAGCAGGCCTCGATCGTCGAGGACGCGGGCGTCCCGTTCACGCACCACTGCGCGTTCGACCTGGGGATCCGAACCGCGGCCATCCTCCAGGCGGTCCACGGAATTCCGGGCTTCTCGCTCCCGCCGGACACGACCTACTACGCCTGGCAGGACGACGTCATCGCCGACCCCTTCGAGGTCACGGACGGCTGCATGCGCGTCCCCGACGAACCCGGGCTCGGGATCGAGATCGACCGGGAAATGGTCGAGCGGTACGAGGTCTAGCGCGGCGCGTTTCCCACCGCGGATCGACCGCGCCCCTCGCCGTCCGCCGCTCGCGTCGGAACCTTCTTTATCGCCCCCGCTGATGGTTCAGCCGACATGGTCGAGCTGTCACTAGCGGACCGTCCGGCGATCGTGACCGGGGCATCACGCGGCATCGGGAGGGAGATCGCGGCGGCGTTCGCCGAGGCGGGCGGCGACGTGGCGATCTGCTCGCGGACGTACGAGGACGTCGCGGCCGTCGCGGAGGAGCTCACGGACGCGCACGAGGGGCGCGTCGTTCCGGTCGAGTGCGACGTGACCGACGCGGACGACGTCCGCGACCTCGTCGACACCGCGGTCGAGGAGTTCGGGGACCTCCGCGTCCTCGTCAACAACGCGGGCGGCTCCGTCGAGTCGGCGGACCTGCTCCACCGGTGTAGCGAGGAGGAGTTCGAGTGGATGCTGGAGCTGAACCTGAAGGCTCCGTACCTCCTCGCGCGCGAGACGCTGCCGGCGATGATCGCCGCCGGCGGCGGGTCGATGGTCCACGTCGGCTCGGTGAACGGGCTCTTCGGGATCGGGCTCGCGGGCTACTCGGAGGCAAAGAGCGGGCTCCTCGCGCTGTCGCGGAACATTGCGACCCACTACGGGCAGTACGGGATCCGCTCGAACGTCCTCTCGGCCGGCACGATCGAGACCCAGAACCGCCGCGACGAGATGGAGAGCACGGAACAGCGGTCGGGCGGGACGAGCGCCCGCGACCGGTGGCTCGACCAGTACCCGCTCGGTCGGTTCGGACGCCCCCGGGAGGTCGCGGACACCGCGCTGTTCCTGGCCAGCGACCGCGCCGGCTTCATCACCGGCGAGAACGTCGTCGTCGACGGCGGCCTGACCGCGGGGCTGCCGCAGTCGTTCGAGAACGAGATCTATCAGGCCGACGAGCCGCCAAGCGATCGATGAGGACGACCGCGGTCCGCCGCGTCGCCGAGCCGCCGCCGCTCGTCGGAGACGCGGCGGGGACGGTGTGGGAGCGCACGGAGCGCGTTCCGATCGACCGGTTCCGCTGGACCGCTCCCGCGCGCCGGCCGTCCGCGACCGCGAGAGCGCTGTACGACGACGAGGCGCTGTACCTCCACTACGAGGTGGTCGACGGGCACAGCTACGCGACGGCGACGCGGCTGAACGGGCGGGTGTGGGAGGACAGCTGCGTCGAGTTCTTCGCCGCTCCACGGCCGGCGAGCGGCGACGCGTACGTCAACCTCGAGGTGAACTGCGTCGGGACGTTCCGGCTCGGCTACGGGGCCGGCCGCACCGACCGGACGCTCGTGGACCCGGAAGCGGCGGCCGACGTCCGGATCCGGAGCTCGGTCGACGGGCCCACGAAGGCCCCCGACCCCGACGACGAGGGATGGTGGGTCGCGGTGGCGCTCCCGTTCGAGACCCTGGCCGCTCTCGCCGGCGGCACGGTTACTCCGGTGGCGGGGGATCGGTGGCGCGCGAACTTCTACCGGATCCGGAAGCGACCGGAGCCGCTCTACGCGGCGTGGAACCCGGTCGACGCGCCGGAACCGGACTTCCACCGCCCGGAGGAGTTCGGGGAGCTCCGGTTCCGGTGACGGCGGCATTGGTTCCGGTGACGGCGGCATTGGTTCCGGTGACGGCCGGCCCGGCGGCGCGCTGACGAAAGATACAAGCGGTCGCTGTGAGACACTCGACCCATGGAGGAAGTCAGCACTGACGACGCGCCGGACGCGATCGGACCGTACTCGCAGGGGATCATCGACGACGGCCGGGTCTACGTCTCCGGACAGGGTCCGGTCGACCCGCAGTCCGGCGAGGTCGTCTCCGAGGACGTGAGCGAACAGACCGCACGGACGCTGGAGAACGTCGCCGCGATCCTCGAGGCGGCGGGTACGTCGCTGGAGAACGTCGTCCACGCGAACGTCTACGTCACCGACATGGACGATTACGAGGCCGTCAACGAGGTGTACGCGGAGTACATGACCGAGCCGTACCCGGCGCGGGCGGCCATGGAGGTCTCCCGGCTCCCCATCGACATCGGGGTCGAAATCGAGGTCGTCGCGAGCGCGTGAGATCGCCGCGGTCGGGAGCATCCGCGCTCCCGCCCCGCCTGCTGCGGAGGGTCGACTTCGACCTTCGCGACGCCCCGGTATCCGCATCTGGTTATGTCTACGATAGTTTATAAATATGCGAAATAGACGACAGATAGATAATAAATGCTAAAAGCAGATTTTTATTAAACACAGAAAAATACCCTTTTCTAAATAGGATATAATATTATTGTCCTATATTCTCTCTATTTGAATTTCTCTTTGATTTTATGTCTTGAATAGAAAGCCGACAGATCAAAAATATCTGAACTCCGTCATTCAAATTCTTCTGTCATTATATCTCCTCGATTGTCGAACCGGTGTACCGGTCGTCGAGGTTTCGCTCTTGATGGCGGCACCGGCAGCCCGCGGCTCGGCCGCGGCCGATTTGCGTCGACCGCGGTCCTGCTGCTGCGGGTCCCGCGGACCCGGTGCTACTCGTCGCGGTACTCCTTCTCGAAGCCGCGGAACTCCGTGCGGTGGGCCTCCTCGTCCGCGAGGACGGTGACCGCGAGGTCCTCGGTGACGGGGTCGCCGGCCTCCTCGGCCGCGTCGACGAGGGAGCGGTACGTCTCGATGGCGTCCTCCTCGGCGTCGAGCACGCCCCGGATCACGGAGAGCACGTCCGTCGAGTCCTCCGGCGGCTGCAGGGAGTCCTGTCGGGCGGTGAACTCGGCCGACCCCGGCGGGCGGGCGTCGAGCTGCTTGAGGCGCTGGCCGATCTGTTCCGCGTGGCCCAGCTCCTCCTGGATGTCCTGTTTGAGGCTCTCCTTGATCTCCTCGGCGCGGACGCCGTCGAGGACGATGGCGTTCGTCTGGTAGTTCATCACCGTCTCGATCTCGTCGCTGTAGGCCTTGCGCAGCAGGTCGATGACGCGGTCTGATGTCATGCGGTCGGACCATTCGCGCCGGGGGGCAAAAGCGGTGCGGCGACCCTCGCCGGTCGAGACCGCCTCGCACCGTACCGGGAGAGTATTCACGCGAGCGACCGTTGTCCCCACAATGACCGACCTGTCGATCGACTATCGCTCTCACCCTGAAGTGGAGGAGCTCGTGGACCGGATCCGCTACTGTGCGGAGTCGATAAGTATCGCGTTCGAGGACTGGGACCGGCCGCGCGTGAAGGGACCGGGACTGTACTTCGCGGTCGTCGCCGACCGGAACTACGGCGACTACGCGGACCCGATGGGGGACAACCGGTGGCCGGTCGAGAGCTGTCGCTCCGTGGGCGTCGACTACGCGGACTTCGCCGAGGCCAGCGAGGCGGTCGGGTTCGAGCGCGACGGCGCCGTGGTCGTCGCCGTCGACGGCGTGATCGAGGAGGGGATGGTCCGCTTCCGCGATCTCGAGGCGACCGCCGGCGACGGGCTCGCCGACCGCGTCGCGTACGAGGACTGGATGGGCTCCCGCCACATGAGCGCGCTGGAGACCTCGATGCGGCCGGCCGTGGTCGCGACCGTGACGCTGAGCGAGGAGACCGGTCGCGTCTCGCTGTTCCGCGACGGCGAGGTGTTCTCGGCGGAGCGAGACGAGATCGGCCGGAAGTGGACGGCCGACTGAGCGTCCCCGCGACGCGTCGGACGCGCTCGACTACGCGTCCTCGTCGTACACGTCGGGGTTCTCCTCGCCTTCGACCTGCACCACGCCGAGGGCGCCTCGGCGGCCCGCCCGGCTGAGCGCGTGGTCGACGATCTTGATCGGGCCGGGCACCGGCGTCTCCATCTCGGCGGCGGTGACGGTGCCGGGCGCGACCGGCGTCGTCTCGACGTTTCGGGCCGGGTCGCTCAACACGTCCCCGTCGCGGTAGAGCCGCGACCAGACGTTGCCGATCGGGTGCCACGAGCTGATCTTGTTCGGGCCGCCGTTCGCGAAGTAGACGCGGACGGTCTCGTCCCGCTGGACCGTCACGGGGCCGTAGCCGTCCGCGGTGAACGCGTACGGCTCGCCGTTGAAGACGACGTAGGTCGGATCCTCGTTCTCCATCGCCTCGCGGTCGAAGGCGTGGTGGCCCTCCTCGCCGACCTCGCCGGTCGTGTACAGCTCGTGCTGGCCGAAGTAGAGCTCGCGGTCCACCTCGGGGAGCCCCTCCTTCGGCTCGACGATCATCGCGCCGAACATCCCCGAGCTGATGTGCACGTCCATGTTCGGCACCGCGCAGTGGTAGATGTGGACGCCGGGGTAGCTGGCGGTGAACTCGATGACCGCCGCGTCGTCGCCGGGTGCGAGCGTCGTCGCCTCCGCGCCGCCGCCCGGGCCGTAGATGGCGTGCGAGTCGACGTTGTGGGGGAGCTCGTTCTCGTCTTTGGGGACCTCGAAGCGCAGACGCACGCGGTCGCCCTCCCTGACGCGAAGCATCGGTCCGGGGATCTGTCCGTCGTAGGTCATGTAGTCGAAGGTGACGCCGGGTTCGACCTCGGCGGTCACCTCCTCCGCGGTCAGCGTGAACTCCACCTCCCGCGGCTCATCGCGGTCGATCGGGTCGGGGACCGCGGTCGGGTCCGCGGCGACCCGGTTCGCGTCGACCGATTTCGCGGGGTCGAGACTCGCGGCCGCGGCCTCCGTCGTCGGTCCCGATTCCGCCGGCTCGTCCACGTCGTTCGTCTGTGCCGCCGGCGCCGAGACGCAGCCCGACAGCAGGGCCGCACCGCCGAGGCCGACGGTGGTCA
This sequence comes from Haloparvum sedimenti, assembly GCF_001462205.1. Lineage (GTDB taxonomy): Archaea > Halobacteriota > Halobacteria > Halobacteriales > Haloferacaceae > Haloparvum > Haloparvum sedimenti. Next base: position 15,020 of record NZ_LKIR01000085.1, on the reverse strand, counting down.
GGAACTGTCGCCGCCCGGTCTGCGTCGCGTGGGACATTGGGTTTCTCTCCAGGTGGACATACCGGTAGTACACGCATGAAACAGGTTGGAGGTTCTCGCCCTGTGGGGAACTCACCCGAACATCTCCGGAGTTTTGACTTAAGCTTCCGTACGAGCGTCTAAAACAGATCTCCGGACTGTCGCGGTTTCGTCCGGCCCCCCGCGCTGTCGCGGTCCCGTTTCCGTTCGGGGTCGCCGCGGACGGTGCCCGATCAGTCCCCCTCCGAGCGCTCTTCCGAGCCCTCCCTCTGGACGTAGCCGGGGAGGTCGTCGACGAACTCCCTGATCACGGCCGCCTCCGCGCGGTGAAGCGTCTCGCTGGCGGTGGACTTCGCCACCCCGACCCGCTCGGCGAGGTCGGTGAGCGAACAGGTCCGCGGCGTGTCGTAGTACCCGGCGTCGACCGCGGCGAGGAGGAGCTCGCGTTGCGCGTCGGTGAGCAGTTCGCTCGGCTCCACGCGCTCGCGGACGTAGCGCACCTCGAACGGGACCCCGAGGTCGTCGAACTGCGCGGCCAGCGCCGAGAGGCGGTCGTGGGGGCCCGTCACGTCGATCGTCGCTTCCCCGTCCCGGATCTCCAGCGGCATCTCGATGGGGACGCCGGCGCGCTTAGCGGCGATGAGGAGCAGGGGTGCGGAGGTCTCGAACTGCACCGTCGCTTCGCGTTCCGTCCGCTGGGCCACCGACAGCTCGGTCACGGCCGGGTGGGCCGCCATGTCGTCGAGGATCGGGTCGATCGGGGCGCCGGTGATCCAGACGAGCGCGAAGCCGGGTCCGTCCCCCGCGAGCGCGGTCAGCACCTGAAACGTCGCGTCCGGGTGCGCGCGGGACACGTCGGCCACCCACGGCCCCTCCGGGAGGTCGACGACGAGGCGGGCCTGCGTCATGGTCGGTGTGTCCCCCCGCCGGGATAAAGGCGTCCCGGTGGTTGGGTCCGCGGTCGGCGGCTCGCGACCCCTTCTCGAAAACAGATTTTGTTTACACCGTCACAGATTGCTGGTTGCACCAGTCATTTGTAGACGTGTCGTATCGGGTGGCATATGGTGGGACCGCCAATCCACGACCTGCACTTCGCGGAGGAACCGACCGTCGACGCCGTCCCCGGCCCGGGGTCCCGACGGCTTCTCGACAGACAGGACGACATCGACAGCGGCGCGGTCGCGTACCCCAACAACATCCCCCTCGCGTTCGAGGAGGGGCGCGGCGCGACCCTGAAGGACGCGGACGGCAACGTCTTCCTCGACTTCTTCGCGGGTATCGGCGTCTACAACGTCGGGCACGCCAACCCCTACGTCAACGAGGGGGTCCACGAGCAGATCGACAAGCTCACGCACGCCGTCGACTTCCCGACGCAGCCGCGGATCGACCTGATCGACAAGCTGGAGGAGATCGCGCCGGGCTCGCTGGCCGGCAACAGCCGCGTCGTCTTCGGCGGTCCGACCGGCAGCGACGCCGTTGAGGCGTCGATCAAGCTGGCGAAGTACAACACCGGCGGCAACGGCCTGCTCGCGTTCCGCAACTCCTACCACGGGGCGACGACCGGCGCGATGAGCATCACCTCGAACAAGAAGTTCAAGAAGCCGTACGCGCCGCTCCTGCCCGACGTGGTCCATGCACCCTTCCCGTACCCCTTCCGCGAGGGCCGCGACCCGGAGGCGTCCGTGAACCGGGCGCTCGAGGAGGTCCGCGCCATCGTCGAGGAGCCGTACGGCGGGCTCACCGACCCCGCGGGCATCTTCGTCGAGCCGATCCAAGGCGAGGGCGGCGTCGTCGTCCCGCCGGAGGGGTTCCTCTCCGGGCTCCGCGAGATCGCCGAGGAGAACGACCTGCCGCTGGTGTTCGACGAGATCCAGGTCGGCCTCGGCCGCACCGGCGAGTGGTGGGCCTCGGAGCACTACGACGTGACGCCGGACGCCATGACGACCGCGAAGGCGCTCGGCGGCAACGGCCAGCCGCTCTCCGGAACGATCTACCACGAGGATCTGGACACGTGGGGGCCGGGCGACCACGCGGGCACCTACCGCGGGCACGTCCCCGCGATGGTCGGCGGGCTCCGGGCCATCGAGTACATCGAGTCGCACGACCTGCTCGACCACGCGACGGAGGTCGGCGCGTGGATCCGCGACCGCCTCCGGGACGCCGGCGACGGCGACCCGGGACTCGGCGAGGTCCGTGGCAAGGGGCTGTTCGTCGGCGCCGAGTTCGTGGACGAGAACGGCGACCCCGACGCCGACCGCGTCGAGGCGATCCAGGAGTACTGCTACGAGCACGGCGTGCTCGTCTGGACGGCGGGCCAGTACGACAACGTCGTCCGCCTGCTGCCGCCGCTCGTGCTGACGCAGCGCCAGGCGGAGGTCGGCACGGAGATCATCGCGGACGCCATCGCGGCGACGGCCGAGTAGCGCGCTCC
>NZ_LKIR01000085.1:6984-12316 GCF_001462205.1 Haloparvum sedimenti | reverse complement strand
GGTGCTTTTCTGAGCCGGTGCTTTTCTGAGCCGGTGCTTTTCTGAGCCGGTGCTTTTCTGAGCCGGTGCTTTTCTGAGCCGGTGCTTTTCTGAGCCGGCGGGAAGCGTCGTTCCCCGGGAACCGCCGTTACGCCGGCAGCGCCGACGCCGGCACGGTCCCGTCGTCGTTCCATCCCCGCCGGTCGTAGTAGTCGGCGATGGCGTCGTCGAGGCCTGGTAGCTCGTCCTCGTAGGGCAGGCGGTCGTCGGCGCCGTCGATCCCGCGGCGGTTGTTGAAGTGCCGTTCGAGCGTCACCGTCCGCGCGCCGACCGCCAGCAGGTCCTCGAAGTCGGCGTCGAACAGCAGCTCGTAGCGCTCGGGCGTCATGAAGTCCCGCGAGAACTTGCAGACGACGCCGCTGTCGTTGAGCGCCATCAGGTTCTCCCGCTCGACGAGGCGTTCGGCCTTCCCCTCGAAGCCGGCCGGAGGCATCGCCTCGTCCTCGTCGACGAGCGGGTACTCCACGGAGTAGAACGTGGCGTACATGTGGTCTGCGCCGCGGTTCGCGACCGCGTACGAGAGCGCCTGCCCGTGGAGCAGCCGCCCCTCGTGGGCCGCGAAGTCCATGTTCTTCACCGACCAGTTCCCGACGCCGAGCTCGTCGTGGATCCGGCCGATCCCCTCCGCGAGCGTGTCGCCGACCCCCTCGCGGTAGGCGGTCTTCTCGACGAGGTCCCAGATGAGCTCGCGGTTGCCGAACTCGTCCTCCGCGTCGAGGTAGGCGGCGACCGTGTTGCCCATCGAGATGGCGTCGAGGCCGTACTCGTCACAGAGGCGGTTCGACTCCATCACGTCGACGATGTCGTCGACGCCGGAGTTCGAGCCGAACGCCATCGCCACCTCGAACTCCGGGCCCTCGGTCTCGACGCCGCGCTCCTCGTCGCGGGTCGGGAGCTTGCACGCGAACGCGCACGCCGAGCAGGTCCCCTTCTTGTACTTCTTCTCGGCGACGCGGTCGCCGTTGATCCCGTCGGCGCCCTCGAAGGAGCGCTCGGAGAAGTAGTAGGAGGGGAGTCCGTCCATCTCGTTGGCCAGGTCCAGCACCGCGACGGTCCCCTGCTCTTTCATGATGTGGTCCGTCGTCGCGGCCTCGCGGTGGATCTCGTTCGCGGTCGCCGGGATCTCCAGATCGGGCGCCGACTCGCCGCCGAACGTGACCGCCTTGACGTTCTTCGCGCCGAGGACCGCGCCCAGCCCCCCGCGGCCGAACGCGCGCTCCTCCGTCGTCATGATCGACGCGAACCGGACCTCGTTCTCGCCCGCCGGGCCGATAACCGCGGTCCGGTCGCTGGAGATGTCGTGTTCCGTCTCCAGATACGCCGTCGTCTCGGGGACGGTCGCCTCCCGGAGGTCCGGCACGGGCTCGAACTCGACGCCGTCGTCGCGGACGTGGACGACCACCAGCTCGTCGCTCTCGCCCGCCAACTCGACGGCGCCGTAGCCGGTCGCGGCGAGGTGACGCGACATGAACCCGCCCGCGTTCGAGGAGAGCAGGCCGTCCGTCAGCGGCGAAACCGCGGTGCAGTTCGTCCGGCCGGTGAAGCTCATCTGGGATGCCTGCATCGGGCCGGTGGTGAACACCGCCCGGTTCTCCGGACCGAGCGGGTCCGCGTCGAACGGGATGCGTTCGTGCGCGAGCCGCGTCCCCACGCCGCGCCCGCCGATGTAGCGCTCCTGAACCTCCGTGATGTCCGTCTCCGCCGTCTCCCGGTCGCCGAGGTGGACCGTCAACAGGGGTCCGGCACTGTGAAGCATGGTCGTACGTCCGTCGACCTGCTACAAAAACCCAAGGTCAAGAGGCACGGATTGGGGGTTTCGTGGGCTCTCGCGGCCGGTGGCGGCCGGCACTCCGTGCCGGAGAGCCCCGCTATCGCGGGGATTCGAGCGGTTCGGCGCCGCAGATTATACACAATATCTGTTTTCAATGTACACGAAAAAGTTATACGGGCGCTGGGCAATGCCTCTCGTAGACGACCTGTTACCATGCCACGAGAGACAATCTTCGAGGCGGCCGAGTACGAGCGTCGGGTCGCGCGGACGAAGGAGCGACTGCGCGAGGAGGACCTCGACGCGATCGTCGTCGCCGACCCGGCGAACATGAACTACCTGACGGGCTACGACGGCTGGTCCTTCTACGTCCACCAGGCGGTCGTCGTCACCCCCGACCGCGACGAGCCGGTGTGGATCGGCCGCGACATGGACGGCGGCGGGGCGCGCGCGACCACGCACCTCGACGACGACAGCATCCGCGCGTACAGCGACGACCACGTCCACTCCCCGTACGACCTCCACCCGATGGACTACGTCGCGGGCGTCCTCGACGAGTTGGGCGTCGCGGAGGGTCGCGTCGGCCTGGAGATGGACGCCGCCTACTTCACCGCGAAGTCGTACACGCGCCTCCAGGAGAACCTGCCGAACGCGGAGTTCGTCGACGCCACGCTCCTCGTCGGCTGGGTGCGGATCAAGAAGTCGGATCAGGAGATCGCCTACATGCGCGAGGCCGCCCGCATCTCGGAGAACGCGATGCAGGCCGGGCTGGACGTCATCGAGGAGGGCGTCCCGGAGTACGAGGCCGCGGCCGCAATCTACGACCAGCTCATCAGGGGGACCGACGAGTACGGCGGCGACTACCCCTCCATCGTCCCGCTGATGCCCTCCGGCGACCACACCGGAACCCCGCACCTGACGTGGACCGACCGCGAGTTCGAGGACGGCGACCCGGTGATCATCGAGCTGTCCGGCTGTCGCCACCGCTACCACTCGCCGCTGGCGCGGACGACGTTCGTGGGCGACCCGCCGGCGAAGCTGGAGGAGACCGCCGACATCGTCGTCGAGGGACTGGAGGCCGCCCTCGACGCGGCCGAACCGGGCGTCACGTGCGAATCGGTCGAGAAGGCGTGGCGCGAGACCATCGCGCAGTACGGCCTCGAGAAGGAGGACCGCATCGGCTACTCGATGGGGCTCGGCTACCCGCCGGACTGGGGCGAGCACACCGCCAGCATCCGGCCGGGCGACGAGACCGTCCTCGAGGAGGACATGACGTTCCACATGATCCCCGGCATCTGGACCGACGAGGTCGGCATGGAGATCAGCGAGACGTTCCGCGTCACGAGCACGGGCGCGGAGACGCTGGCGGACTTCCCCCGCCGGCTGTTCACGACCTGATCGAAGCCGACCAAGCCACACCGACCGACCAAGCCACACCGACCGACCAAGCCACTCTACACAACCCATGAGCACGACACCCACAGTCGACGACCCCGACACCGAGGAGGAACCCGACTCGACGCTCGTCACCGCGCGCCGACAGCTCGAACGCGCCGCCGCCCACGTCGACGTCGACCCCGACGTGGTCGAACGCCTGAAACACCCCACTCGGGTCCAGCAGGTGTCCGTCCCGCTCGAACGCGAGGACGGCTCCGTCGAGGTCTTCACCGGCTACCGCGCGCAGCACGACGACGTTCGCGGTCCGTACAAGGGCGGGCTCCGCTACCATCCCGAGGTCACCGCGGAGGAGTGCGTCGGCCTCTCGATGTGGATGACCTGGAAGTGCGCCGTGATGGACCTCCCCTTCGGCGGCGGGAAGGGCGGGGTCGCGGTCGACCCCAAGTCGCTGATCGACGACGAGACCGAGCGGCTCACGCGCCGGTTCGCGGAGGAGCTGCGCGACGTGGTCGGCCCGACGAAGGACGTGCCCGCGCCGGACATGGGCACCGACGCCCAGACGATGGCGTGGTTCATGGACGCCTACTCGATGCAGCAGGGCGAGACGACCCCCGGCGTCGTCACCGGCAAGCCGCCGATCGTCGGCGGCTCGTACGGCCGCGAGGAGGCCCCCGGCCGCTCGACGGCCATCGCCGCGCGGGAGGCGGTCGACTACGAGGGGCGCGACCTCGCGGAGACGACCGTCGCGGTGCAGGGGTTCGGCTCCGTCGGCGCGAATGCGGCGCGCCTGCTCGACGACTGGGGCGCGACCGTCGTTGCCGTCAGCGACGTGAACGGAGCGATCTACGACCCCGACGGCCTCGACACGCGCGCGGTCCCGACCCACGAGGAGGAGCCGGAGGCGGTGCTGTCGCACGAGGCGCCCGAGACGCTCTCGAACGGAGAGATCCTCGAACTCGACGTTGACGTGGTGATCCCCGCCGCGGTCGGGAACGTCATCACCGCGGCCAACGCCGACGCGATCGCGGCCGACATCGTCGTGGAGGGAGCCAACGGCCCCACCACGTTCGCGGCCGACGCGGTCCTCGAGGAGCGCGGCGTGACCGTGATCCCGGACATCCTCGCGAACGCCGGCGGCGTCACGGTGAGCTACTTCGAGTGGCTTCAGGACATCAACCGACGGACGTGGTCGCTCGAACGCGTCAACGAGGAACTGGAAGAACAGATGCTGGAGGCGTGGGACGCCGTCCGCGCCGAGGTCGAGGCGGCGGACCTGACCTGGCGCGACGCCGCTTACGTCGTCGCGCTCTCGCGCATCGCCGAGGCGAAGGACACGCGCGGGCTCTGGCCGTAGCCCCGATTTTTCACTCGACGGTCGCGGCGGCCAGCTTCTCGACCGGGTGTGGCGGCTCCGCGCCGCCCTCGCGCTCGGCCAGTTGCGCGCGACAGGAGGCGCCCGGCGCGACGACCGCGTCGCCGTCGCTGTCGTCGACCTGATCGAACAGGATCCGGCCGATCGCGCGGCTCAGCGAGTAGTGCTCGGCCTCGTAGCCGAACGACCCCGCCATGCCGCAACAGCCCGAGTCGAGCTCGTCGACGGCGTAGCCGGCGGACCGCAACACCGCGGCGGCGTGGCCGTCCTTCTTGGTCGCTTTCTGGTGACAGTGGCCGTGATAGGTCAGCGTCTCGTCGGCCGCGTCCGTGGCGAGCGCCGCGGTCAGGTCGAACCGGTCGAGGTACTCCATCACGCCATAGCTGTTCGCCGCGACGCGCTCGGCGTCCCGGCCGTCGAGTAAGTCGAGGTAATCGGACTGGAGCATGACGGCGTCGGAGGGTTCGACGAGGACCACATCCCAGCCGTCCGCGACCCGCGGCGCCAGCGCCGCGACGTTCGTCCGCGCGCGTTCGCGGGACGCGTCGAGGAACCCCTTCGAGTGCGCGGGCCGCCCGGTCGCGGTCACGTCGTCGGGAACCGCCACGTGGACGCCCGCGGCCTCCAGCACCTCGACGGCCGCCCGCCCCGCTTCGGGGTGGTTGTAGTTGGTGGCGGTGTCCGGAAACAGCAGGACCTTGCGCGTCGCCTCCTCGACGGGGACCCGCGCTCCGCCCCGCGCCGCGAACCACTCC
>NZ_LKIR01000085.1:0-6684 GCF_001462205.1 Haloparvum sedimenti | reverse complement strand
CTCCGCTTTGAGCTTCGCCATGTCCACCTCGCTCGGACAGTCGCGGGCACAGCCCTTGCAGCCGACACAGAGGTCCATCACCTCCGCGAGGAACTCGGGGTCGGTGCTGTCGGCGTCCAGCTCGCCGTTCATCGCGCCGCGGAGCATGTTCGCGCGGCCGCGGGTGCTGAGCCCCTCCTCCTCGGCCGCGCGGTAGGTCGGACACATCACGCCGCCGGTCGTCTCCTGGCCGCCGCGACAGCCGCCACAGCCGTGACAGAGTTCGACCATCCCCTGCATGCCGTTCTCCACGTCCCACTCCAGGGCCGGCTCGAAGCCGGCGTCGAACTCGTACCCCGGCGAGAACCGGAGGTGCTCGGTCATGTCGTGGTCGCCACAGACTGTCCCCGGGTTGAGCAGCCAGTCGGGGTCGAACGCCCGCTTCACGTCGCGGAACAGCTCCCAGACTTCGTCGCCGTACAGTTTTCTGTTCCACTGCGTGCGCGCGCGACCGTCGCCGTGCTCGCCGGAGACGGAGCCGCCGTACTCCACGACGAGGTCGGTGACGGCGTCCGCCACCGCCTCGAACTGGTTCAGCCCGGCCGGGCTCTTGGTGTCGACGAGCGGCCGCATGTGCATGCAGCCGGGGCCGGCGTGTGCGTAGAAGCTCGCGAACGTGTCGTGCTCCGCCAGCACCTCGCGGAAGTCCGCGACGTAGTCGTCGAGGTGTTCGGTCGGAACGGCCGTGTCCTCGATGAAGGAGATGTGCTTGGCGTCGGAGGTCCGCGACAGCAGGATCGGCGCCGCGCTCTTGCGGAGCTTCCAGAGCTCCTCGCGGTCCTCGGGGGCGTACGCCTCCAGCGCGTCGAAGGCACAGAGCGACTCGTCGGCCAGCAGGTCGCCGATCCGGCTGCGTGCGTCGGCCTCGCTCTCGGCGTAACACTCCACGAGGAGCGCCGTCTCGGTCCCCGCCGGTAGGGTCTCCACGAGGCCGGCGAACTCCTCGGTATCGCGGGCCAACTCGAGGAGCACGTCGTCGATGGCCTCGATCGCCGCGGGGTCGTGTCGGCGGACGATGGCGTCCACGTCGCCCATCGCGTCGATCAGGTCGGTGTACGTCAGCAGCGCCACGCCGGTCGTCTCGGGGACCGGCTCGAGCGACACCGTCGCGGCCGTGACGACGCCGAGCGTCCCCTCGCTGCCGGCGAACAGTCGGGCGAGGTTGACGGTCGCATCGGGGGCGGGCCGTTCGGTCGTGTCGATGGGCGCGGCGTCGTTCGCCCCGTCGTCAGCGTCCCGCTCCGCGCCGTCGAACGCCTCCGGATCGCCGTACGCCTCCGCGACCAGCCTGTCGAGGTTGTAGCCGGAGACGTTCCGCTTCAGTTGCGGGAAGGCCTCGGCGACCGCCGCGGCCTCCTCGTCCACGACGCGGCGCGCGACCTCGTAGATCCGCGCTCGCAGGTCGCCGTTCGGGTCGGCCCCCGCGCGGAGGTCGCCGACCGTCACCTCGCCGAAGCGCTCCACGCTCCCGTCCGCGAGCACGACCTCGACTGACTCGACGTAGGCGTCGGTCTTGCCGTACTGCAGCGAGTGCGCGCCCGTCGAGTTGTTGCCGATCGCCCCTCCGACGGTGCTCCGGTTCCCCGCCGCGGGGTCGGGGGCGAACTTGAGGCCGTGAGGAGCGAGAGCGCCGTTGAGGTCCGCGAGGACGGTCCCAGCCTCGACTCGGGCCCGCCGGTCCTCGGGGTCGACAGACAGCACGTCGCCCATGTGGGTCGTCAGGTCGAGGACGACGGCCTCGTTGACCGCCTGCCCGGCGAGGCTCGTCCCGCCGCCGCGGGGGAGTACCGGGATCCCTCGGTCGGCGCAGTAGTCGACGACGGCGGCCACGTCGGCGGTGGAAGACGGGAGGACGACGCCGATCGGCGTCACCTCGTAGGCCGAGGCGTCCGTGGCGTAGAGCCGGCGGCTCCCCTCGTCGAACCGCACCTCCCCGTCGACCCGCTCGGCGAGCGCCGTCACGAGCGCCGGCCGGTCCACGTCGCCGCTGACGTAGTCGTAGTCGGCTCGCGGATCGGCGGCGGGGTCGTCGAACGCGTCGTCCCCCTCGGTCTCGGTCGCGGAGTCCTGTGCCGCCATGGCTCACCCGTCCGCGTCGGGGCGCACGACGGCGTTTTCCAGTTCGCCGCCGTCGTCGAGCGCGGCGACGTTGCTCGCCACGATGTCCGCGAGCCGGTCCCAGTGCTTCGGCGTGTGGCCGCCGGTGTGGGGCGTGATCAGGCAGTTCTCCAGCTCCCAGAGGACGTGGTCCGCGGGGAGCGGCTCCGGGTCGGTGACGTCGAGGGCGGCGCCGCGGATCCCCTCCGTCTGGAGCGCCGACACGAGCGCGTCCGTGTCGATAAGTCCGCCGCGGGCCGCGTTGACAACGACCGCGTTCGGCGGGAGCGTCGCCAGCTCCGCCTCGCCGACGATTCCTCGGGTCAGGTCGTTGAGCGGACACGCGAGCACGACGTAGTCGCTGCGCGCGAACGCCTCGTGAACGTCCGCGTCGTCGAACCCGAGCACCTCGTCGGTCGGGCCGCCCTTCTCGGGCGTGTACCGGATCCCGATCGTCTCGACCTCGAAGCCGTCGAGTCGCTGAACGACGGCCTGTCCGATCGACCCGAGTCCGACGACGGTGACCGTGCTGTCGGTGAACTCCCGCGACCCGAAGTGCCGCCACTCGCCGTTCGTCTTCCGCCGCCACCCCTCGTGGAGGTTCCGCGCGAAGACGAGCATGTTGGCGACCGTCTGCTCGGCGATGCCGGGCGCGTGGATGCCGCCCGCGTTCGTCACCGCGACGCCGTGCTCGGCCAGCGCCTCGGTCGGCACGTGGTCGGTGCCCGCGAACGTGCACGCGAACAGGTCGAGCCGGTCGGCGCCGTCGAGCAGGTCGGGGTCGATGTCGATGCCGGTCACGACTCGCGCCCGGGGGACCAGCTCGCGCTCCTCGGCCGGCGTGCGCGCGTGCGCCACGGCGTGATCGGGCAGTCGCTCGCGGAGCGCGTCCGCGTACGACGCCATCGACAGTCCCTCGGTTCCCTCTCGTAGCACCACGACGTCCGGGTCGGCGTCCGATTGTGTGCTCATGTGGAGTGCTCGCGCCGGTGTGACGCGTTGGGCGTCCATCGGTGTGGGCGCCCTTATCCTTTTTGTGTGTACCTTATCAACGACAATTGTGTATAGTTAAGGCCGTGGAGTGAGAGAGTGACTCGCATGACCGAACCGATCCGGGACCGGCTCGTCAGCCTGCGTCGGCGCTTCCACCGTCACCCCGAGCCAGCGTGGCGCGAGTTCCTCACCACCGCGCGGCTCGTGGAGGAGATCCGAGGGATCGGCGTCGACGAACTGGCCGTCGGTCCCGACGCGTACGACTCCGACGACCGCATGGCCGTCCCCGACGCGGACCTCGGTCCGTGGATCGACCGCGCCCGCGAACGCGGCGTCGACGAGGACCTCCTCGACAGGATGGCCGGCGGTCACACCGGCGTCGTCGCGGAACTCGACCGCGGCGAGGGGCCGGCGATCGGTCTCCGGGTGGACATCGACGGCCTGTTCATCGAGGAGTCGACCGACCTCGACCACGATCCCGTCGACGAGGGGTTCCGCTCGGAGATCGACGGGACGATGCACGCCTGCGGCCACGACGCGCACATGACGTGGGGTCTCGCTGTCCTCGAGGCGATCGCCGAGAGCGACTTCTCGGGCCGGTTCGTCGTCTTCTTCCAGCCGGCCGAGGAGACCGGCGGCGGGGGGCACCCGATGGCGGAGAGCCGGTTCGCGGACGACCTCGACTACCTGCTGGCGGTCCACGTCGGCCTGGACCACCCGACCGGCGAGGTGGTCGCGGGGATCGAGAAACCGCTCGCGATGTGTCACGTCGACGCGACGATCGAGGGCACCTCGGCGCACGCCGGCAAGGCCCCCAACGAGGGCGACAACGCGATGCAGGCAATGGGGAACGCCATCGTGAACGCCTACGGCATCCCCCGTCACAGCGACGGGATGACGCGCGTGAACGTCGGTCGAGCCGAGTCCGGCACCGCGAGCAACGTCATCGCCGAGCACGCTCACATGGAGATGGAGGCCCGCGGCGAGACGACCGCCGTGATGGTGGACGTGAAGCGCCGGCTCCGGCGCACGGTGCGGTCGGCCGCGACGATGCACGGCTGCCGCGCGACGGTCGACGTGGTGAGCGAGTCGCCGCGCGCCGACAGCGACCCCGAGCTTCAGGCGCTCGTGAGCGAGGTGGCCGACGGGGTCGCCGGGATCGACACCGTTCTCCCGGCGGCGGACTTCGGCGCGAGCGAGGACGCGACGTTCCTGATGGAGCGCGTGCAGAACGAGGGCGGGTTGGCGACGTACCTGATCGTGGGGACGGACCACCCGACGAGCCACCACACGCCCACCTTCGACGTGGACGAGCGGAGCCTCCGTCACGGCGTCGACGTGCTGGTGGGGACGATCAGGGACCTCGAACGGCGGCACCCCGTTCCGCACGTCGAGGATGCGCCCCACGTGCGAGCCCCGTCCGACACCGGCGACGCGGCCAGCATCGGCGACGCGACCGACGACCGCGCATGAGCGAGGGGCGCGACCGCGCGGACGGCGGCGACGACGCCGATGGCGACCTCCCGGTCACGCTCGCGGACGTGCGGGCCGCCGACAGCCGCCTCGCCGATGTCGTCCATCGGACGCCGCTGGACACCTCGCGAACGTTCGCGGAAATGAGCGGCGCCGCGTCGCTCGGCCTCAAGCTGGAGCCGTTCCAGCGCACCGGCTCGTTCAAGATCCGCGGCGCCTACAACGCGATGGCGCAGCTCTCGTCGGCCGAGCGCGAGGCCGGCGTGGTCGCCGCCAGCGCGGGCAACCACGCGCAGGGCGTGGCGCTCGCGGGCGACCTGCTCGGGATCGACACGACGATCGTCGTCCCCGAGGTGACGCCGGCGGCGAAGATCGCGGCGACGAGCGGGTACGGCGCGACTGTGCTCGTGGAGGGGGACATCTACGAGCGCTCCTACGAGTTCGCCGTGGAGCGCGCCGACGAGACCGGCGAGACGTTCGTCCACCCCTTCGACGACGCGGCCGTCATCGCGGGACAGGGAACGATCGGGCTCGAGCTACTGGAGCAGTACCCCGCGATGGACACCGTGTTCGTCGCGATCGGCGGCGGCGGGCTCATCTCCGGGATCGGCACGGCCGTGGCGGCCGCTGACCGAGACGTCCGGGTCGTCGGCGTCCAGCCGGAGGGGGCGGCGCACGCGGAGCCGTCGCTGGAGGCCGGCGAGATCCGCCCGCTCGACGACGTGGACACGGCCGCCGAGGGGATCGCCGACACGCGGATGCTGGAGACCACCTTCGCGGTCGCGAGCGAGGTGATCGACGACGTGGTGACCGTCTCCGACCGCGAGATCGCCGCCGCGGTGACGCTTCTGGCCGAGCGACAGAAGACGGTCGCCGAGGGCGCCGGCGCCGCGCCGCTCGCCGCCGCGCTCGCGGACCGCGTCGCCCTCGACGGCGCCCACGCCGCCGTGGTCGTCTCGGGCGGAAACGCTGACCTCACCGATCATGCCGAGCTCGTGCGCACGGGGCTCCACGAACTCGGCCGCTACGAGACGGTCCGGCTCGCGGTCGACGACTGGCCGACCGCGCTCTCCGCGGTCGCCGCGGCCGCCGAGGACGCCGGCGCCGAGGTGGACGCGCTCGAACGCGCCCGACCGACCGCGGTCGACGACCCGAACCGGACTCCCGTGCGGATCGGGCTGGCCGGGAGCGGGCCGGCTCACCTGGACGAGGCGCTGTCGGCGCTCGACGCGCTGGACGGCGTTTCCGTCGTGCGCCGCTCGGCGGAGAACGGATAGCGGACCCGCACGACCTCGTCCAACTCGGTCGGACGCGGTCGGCGCGTCGGACGCGGTCAGGCGACGGTCGTGCTCGCGCCCACCGCGTCGACTGCGTCGACCGCGTCGAGGAAGAGGCCGATCCCCAACTCGATCTCGCGCTCCGTCGAGTCCAGCGGCGGGAGCAGCCGGATCGTTTTCTTTCCGCAGCCGAGCGTGAGCAGGCCGCGGTCGAGCGCGGCCTCCACGACGGCCGAGCGCCGCTCGGGCGTGTCGAACTCCACCGCGAGCATCAGCCCCTTCCCGCGCACGTCCACGACGTAGTCCGGCGCCTCGTCGCGGAGGAGCTCCGTCGCCTGCCGGCCGCGGCGGGTGGCGTTGTCCAGCAGGTCGTGCTCCTCGATCGCCTCCAGCGTGAACGCGCCCATCATGGACCCGAGGACGTCGCCGCCGCCGAACGTCGAGCCGAGGCGGTTCTTCTCGCTCGGGAACACCTCGGAGCGCGAGATCGTCGCGCCGACGCGCAACGCCTTCGCGCTCGCGATCACGTCCGGCTCGATGGCGTAGTGGTCCGAGGCCCAGATCTCCCCGGTCCGGCCGACGCCGGACTGGATCTCGTCGACGACCAGGGGGATGTCGTACTCGTCCGTGACGGCCGCGACCTCGTCCATGAACGCCTCGCTCGGGAACCGGTAGCCGCCGACGCCCTGGATCGGTTCGAGCGTGAGGAACGCGACCTCGTCTGGGTCGACGTGGCCGCCCTCGGGCGCGAGCATGTTCCGGAGCCGGGAGCCGCCGCCGGCGAAGAACCCGCAGTCACAGGTCC
>NZ_LKIR01000084.1 GCF_001462205.1 Haloparvum sedimenti | reverse complement strand
ATTCCGGTTCTGGCCGCACGGGACGCGGAACTGGACGTTCTGGGTCAGCTGGACAGCCTGGACGCTATACGTCGTGGGTCTGGTCGGCATTGCATACCTCGACTGGTGGCACTGGTACGAACCACCGGTGGTGGTGCAACTCGTCAGTGTGCTTGTTTTCGTAGCAGGCACAGCGCTGTCTATCTGGGCGATGTGGACACTCGGATTCTGGGAGAGCAGTGGTCTCGAGGGCCACCTTCAAACTGAGGGACCGTATCGCTTCTCTCGCAATCCACAGTACGTGGGGTTCATCACCATGCTCGCCAGCGGAGGCCTCCTCGCAGGTTCGATTCAAACGGTCATTCTCGCTATCGGTGGAATCGTGTGGTTCCTGCTCGCACCACTCGCCGAAGAGCCGTGGCTCCGCGAGCAGTACGGGGGCGAATATGAGTCATACTGCGAGGCGGTTCCACGATTCCTTGGTAAACCCAGTAGACGTGCAGCGCAGACACATTCAGAGCAGTCCGAGAGTGATTCTCAATGACTGGATCCGCGACACAACCGATTGAGGTCGGCGGCCGAACCATCTCACCCGGAGAGAAGCGCCAGTTCCGCTATTCGGTGGGAACAAGTTTCCACGGCGACCCGATCGACATTCCGGTCACGGTCGTCAACGGAGAGAATGATGGCCCGGCGATGTTCCTCAGTGCTGCCGTGCACGGCGACGAACTGAACGGCATCAAGATCGTCCAAGAGGTCGCAGAAACCTACGGTCCCCCGGACATCCACGGGGCACTCGTCTGCCTCCACGTACTGAACGTCCCGGGATTCATGGCCCAACAGCGCTACATCCCGATCTATGACGAGGACCTCAACCGGTCGTTCCCCGGGAATCCACAGGGAACGATGGCGAAACGTCTCGCCCATACTATCTTCGAGGAATTCGTCTCGAAGTGCGACCTAGGGCTGGATTTCCACACCTCGACGCGCAACAGGACGACGATGTATCACGTTCGGGCAGATATGCGCGACTCTGACGTCGAACGCATCGCCCGTGCATTCGGAACGAGCGTGATTCTCGACGGTGAAGGCTCAAACGGGACGCTCCGAAAGGCAGCATCGAAGACGGGGGTTCCGACCGTAACTGTGGAGATGGGGCGCGCCCACCGGTTCCAATCGACGCATCTCGAACGCGCCCTTCACTGCGTGGCGAGTGTCCTCGCTGAACATGAGGTTCTGCCAGACCGGCCGGTCTCTTGGCCTGGGTGGACGCGTGTGGTCGCACGCGACGGTGAGAAGACGTGGCTTCGTGCTGCCACCGGCGGACTCGTCGATATGAAGTGGGGCCCACAGCCGCTCGTCGAGGACGGGGAGCAGCTGTTCACTATCTCCGATCACTTCAAAGATGAGGTCGAAGTCGTTCGTGCACCGTCAACTGGCCTCGTCGTCGGTGTACTCGAGAACGCAGTCGCGTACCCGGGGCATCCGCTGTGTCACTTCGTGAGCGTCGACGAAACGACCGCAGACATCATCCGGGACGACATCGAGCGGGGTGAGTTCGATGTCTACCGTGAGGGTGGTTTCCAGCGGCCGGAATATGGTGAGAGCGGTGAGTATGAAGGACGAGATCCGCTCTCTTGACGGGCCAGCGTCTGCTGACAGGCTCTTCATCGGTTCGAAGAGCCCCCCATAATTGCCTACTGGATCGTTCTTCGGCCAATAACCGTTCCAAGTTCTAATTCGTACGGTATGATGGTCGGCTTTTATCGAACATCGTCGAGATCACCTCAGCAAGATCGTGCCCTCTCAACTACAGACTCGCCGGGTACCAGTGTGTAAAATGTACAGATCTGCTAGGTGATGCCCGGTATAGTAACGCTCACCCCAACTTTTTCGCGACCTATTGCGCGTTTTCAACCGCTTTCCTTACGTCAACCCAGACTTCATCAGGAGACTGTTTTCCGTCGACACGTTCCAGTTGACCTCGTTCTTCGTAGTATTCAATAACTGGTTCAGTGGTCTCACGAAATACACGTAGACGTTCACGGACTGTCTCCTCGGTATCGTCATCCCGCTGCTCAAGTCGTCTTTCAACTTCAGGATCTTCAGGCGGACTATATTTTATATGATAAGTGTCCCCTGTTTTTGGGTCTATACGGCGACCCGTGAGTCGTTGAACAAGTTCCTCCTCGTCTACGTCAAGATATAGAATAACGTCAACGTCGGTCATATTATTGAGTTCCTCAGCCTGTTCTACGTTGCGGGGATACCCATCCAGAACAAAGCCATTGACTTGCGATAGAGCCTCTTTAACGAGCAGAGTGACAACCTCGTCCGGAACAAGCTCACCTTGATCCATATATGTGCGCGGGACATCATACTCTGATTCAAATTCTGAAATATCCCTGTCCTTATTTGCCCGAAGGAGCTCCCCGGTAGTGATATGCTTTACATTAAACTCCTCAGAAGCCTTTCTACTCTGCGTCCCCTTTCCTGCGCCTGGTCCACCGAGGATTAGAATCCGTGGTTCGGCCATGTCTCTCTTTTGATGTCAGTCACGAAAAAGACACGTATCGAGAGTCTCAGATGCGGAGGTTACTTTCTCTGGGACTCTGACCGGATGATCCCGGAGAGATTGTCCATCTGTGCGGAGACATGGGCAGCTTCTCCCGCGAGGTGAGTGATGAGATCGTCAAGGGTGACGATCCCCACAACTGAGCCATCTTCGACAACGGGAACATGGCGGGCAGCCGCCTCGTTCATTTGTCGCAGTACCCTCGGTACCTCCGCCTCAGGCGTTACGGTGAGGGGGTCGGAGGTCATCACATCTCCGGCGGTTATGTTGGATTCGCTCTGATCCGTTGCGAGAACGTTGAACTCACTATCTGGCGTGAGGAGCGCGCCAATCAAATCTCGATCTGTAATGATGCCCACGAGCTGGTCGTTTTCTTCCACAACGACGTAGCGGGCACATTTGGTTTGCGCGACCATCGTTTGGGCGACCTCTGCTACCGACGTATCCGGAATAACGCGACCAACTGACTCGTCGGCGATACTCCCAACACGTAGTGTGAGATCGGATCGATTCTGTTCCATACTGGGGGATTGGTTAGAGAGACTAAATAATATGGCGGCAGTTCCTCACTTCATAGAAGCATCTCAGGGAGTTACGGTGCTTGCCTTCGGTAGATAGTAGCACGTTTTGCGCTGCTACTATCCGACTGGTCTCCCGCGTAATGTTGGAACCAAGTGTGGTGAATGTGCGACCGTAGTTACTAGTGGGCAGTCCAGCCTCCGTCGACAGGAATGTTTGTGCCTGTGATGTACGTCGCCTCATCAGAGGCGAGAAACATCGCAATGCCGCCGATCTCCTCGGGTTCGGCCACTCGCTGCATGGGTGTCTCGTCTCGGACGAACTCGTAGAACTGTTCCTGGTCGAGGTAGTCGTCTGTCATCGGCGTTTCAACGAATCCAGGGCAGATACTATTGACACGTATCCCTTCTGTGGCGTAGTCAATGGCGAGCTCTCGTGTGAAATTCACGACACCACCTTTTGCTGCCGAATAGGCAGGTGACCCAGGACCACCAACGAGGCCATAAATCGACGCGACGTTAATGATACACCCCTCACTGTCTTTGAGATACGGGATCGCCGCCCGCGAGCCGTACATAACCCCCGTGAGATTAACTTGAAGGACCGTATCCCACTCTTCGATCGACATTTTTTCGATGGACCCTACTTGGCCAATCCCAGCGTTGTTTACGATTACGGAGCGTGTCATAGAAAGCCTCCCAAGGGAGGCTGCAGGGTTTGGAAACTGTGTCCAGCAGTACCAACGCCCTGCAAGATGTTGCTTCGGTCAACGACTTCTTGAATGCGGCGGCTACCGAGACAGTACCGTTGTTCGAGCATCTTGAGTTCGAGTTTCTGCTGGAGTACGACGTGTTCGCCCCCGCTCGCCGGGGGCGAACACGAGTTCATGAGCCACCAGACCTCTTTCGCGGCTTTCTGCACTGCTACTACGAGGATGTCTACGGCACGCGTCCGGTTACACGAGAACTTCAGAACGGCCTTGTCTGGTACTACTGCGGACTCGACAAACCGCCATCTAGAGACACGATTGACCGATTTCTCACTGACCTCGAACACGTTATTGACGATGTCTTCGACAGACTCGTCGAGCAGGCCGCCGCCCGCGGCCTGCTCGACTCCACGTACTCCATCGATTCGACGCACATCGAGGCGATTCAGTACAACGACGCGGCGTCATGGAACTACGACCCAACGGCCGAAGAGTACTACTACGGCTTCGGTTGTACGATTGTCTCGACCGGTGCAAAGATCCCGATCGCAGCGGAGTTCACACAAGCTAAACAAGCGGATCAGGAGACGGCGATGCGCGTCACGCGTGACGCGCTCGCCGTCGATACACCGGTCTGGATGCTTGGAGACAGCGCCTACGACATCCTCGATTGGCACGACCACCTGCTGGCCGCAGGGGTCGTGCCAATCGCTCCGTACAATCCGCGAAACACTGACGACCCGAAAGACATCGAGTACAGGGTCGAAGACCGTATCGACGAACACAGCGAGGATGTTCAGCTCAAGCAGTCCATCTTAGACGAGACGTACAACCACCGGACAGGGGTCGAACGGACCAACGACGCGGTCAAGGACTGCGGCCTCGGGCACATCCGCGCCCGAGGCCGCGTCCACGCACGAACAGAAGTGTTCCTTGCGCTGTGTCTCCGGCTCGTCATTGCCATCACCAACTACGCGCGAGGAAACGAACCGGGCTGTGAGAAACTATGAGATGGATTCTATGACACGCTCATTACGTCCAGCTGTCCGTATTCGTCAACCGTACTGTTGACGAGGGTCTCTAGCTGCTCATACTCCGTGACGTCACATTGGTGGAATTCACAGCCGAGTTCTTCGGCAGTCTCCCGGCCGGTTTCTTCCGTGCGACCTGCGATAACGACTTCGGCTCCGTAATCAAGGTACTTCGAAGCAATTGCTTTGCCGATCCCGGTTGCACCACCAGTGATGATCGCAACTTTATCTTTGAGCATATCAGGTACTTCGCATAGACGCCACAAAATTGTTTGAGGCGTCGTGGAGAGTACCCGCACTCGAGATCCCAATTATCGGCGCTGTTGCCTTGATGAATGAATGAATAAAATGATGAAGCCGAGCGCGACGACGATCCCAACGATAGCAGAGTTCTGATTTACGGGCAATGCGAGGCCACTCGCTACAAATGTTCCTGCTGCGAGGATGGCGTACCCGATCGAACGAGTCTGCCGTCGTTGGTTCTGTACGATCTCCTGGGGTATCGCTGTACGTTCCTGTTCTCGTGCGTCCAGTTCACGATCCAATTTCGTGGGTAGCTGGAGGAGGGCCCAGAGGGAGGTTTCCATGTCGGACCGAGCTTCGGCAAGTTTCATCCGGGCTGCTTGCTGGAGGAAGCCGTGTTCGCGGAGGAACGCCTGCGCAGCTGCGAGGATATCGAACTCAGGATCGAGCTGTCTGAGAACGCCTTCACCGATCGATCCCACCCGAATGACTAACATCACGTCTGGCGGGATACGAAACGGAAACTCTCGGAGCATTCCGACGACCACGTCGATTATCTGCTGCCAGTTCACATCACCACCCCCTTCGAGGTCATCGATAACTAACTCGAGAACGTGACCGACGGCGGCCCTGTCGGCGTCGGGATCGAGTGCACCAAGGGCGACAAGTTCGTCAATGATTGCGTCGACATCCCGATTGACAGCGGCCAGATAGAGGTTGATCACGCTCGCTTGCATCGCCGGCGTGAACCGACCGCTCATCCCGAAGTCATAGAAGACGATGCAACCGTCGTTGTCGACGGCGATATTTCCAGGATGGGGATCGCCGTGGTACACACCGTGGTCGAGTCCCATCGTGAAGTAGGCATTCGCCACTCGTCGAGCGACGTTCTCCGGATCGTAGCCCTTTGCTTCGAGTTCCTCAAGGTCAGTAACCTTCGTTCCCTCGGCGTACTCCATAGTGAGGACACGTTCGGAGCAGACGTCACGAAACACGCGTGGGATTGTAACGGTCTCATTCTCGTCGGCAGCGAAATTTTCCCGAATCTCCTCCATCATCTGGGCCTCTCGCTCGAAGTCCAGTTCCTCCAGAATGATGCGCTCAAAGTCGTCCGCCATGTTCCGGAGTGAGAAACTGAACCGATCAGGTGCGAGAAACAGTGCAAGGGGAACGAGGCGACGAATAATGCGCAGATCGGTCTCGATGAGGTCCTTGATTCCGGGGCGTCTTACTTTCACGACCACCTGTTCTCCCTGATAGGTCGCCCGATAGACCTGTGCTAGCGATCCGCCGGCGATGGGTTCGGGATCGAAGTCGTCGTACGAGTGATACCCGACGTCTTCGGCGAGAGCCGGAATCATCTCGCGATACGGACCCGCCGGGATCGCATCTTGGAGCACTGCGAACTCCTCCGCGTACACTTGCGGAACGAGATCAGGGCGCGTCGAGAGAACTTGGCCGATCTTCACGAATGTCGGCCCAAGGTCGAGCATCGCCTCTCGTAGACGGCGGGCACGCTGCTCGTGCTGGTCCCGTGGCACAGTGCGTGACCCACCGACGATCAGAAACCGATGCCGGTCACGGAGAAAGCGTAGGATGAACGGGGTGAACGTCCCAAGAATACGAATTAGACGGAGAAGAAATCGAACCATGGGCGTTGTCATAGAGTTCTTCCGACGGCCCTTAATACGTGCCCGTCGACCTACTTCGAAATACCCAATCGGCTTGGAGACGGATCTGTGAACAGAATGCCGAGGGATCCCGTCTGCGGTATGCAACTCAGAGTTGACGAAGCGGTAGCTTCAGTCCGGCACGACCAGGTGACGTACTATCTCTGTAGCGAAGAATGTCGACAGCGCTTCGAGAAACAGCCCGCAGTATACACCGAGTAGGGAGCCTACGCACAGTAGCAAATGGCCGACTGACGTTTATGGAAGGGCGAGGCGTACTGCCAGTATGCCAGTTGAGTCGGTCTGCGGTATGGAAGCCAGCGACTCAAGCGAAATCACCGCCGATTTCGAGGGGACGACGTTCTACTTCTGTTCGTCCGACTGTCGTGATTTCTTCGAAGAGCACCCGAAGCGATTCGTCGACGAGCCACGACCCCACCTCTGTGATGCGAGTGGCGTAATGGTACCGCGCTTGCACTACGGCCGCGCCGTCGGTGAGTTCAACCTGACGGTCGCCGACCCGGAATTGCTGAGCGTCGGTCTCGAGGACGATACCGACCTTCAGTTCGATCTCGAACGGGCGAATAAAGCAGCAGAACGATCGTGATTCCTTAGCGAACTTCGGATACTTCGCTACCGTTTTCGTCGACCGATTCTCGAACCGTCATTTCCAAATCCCGGTCCTCTCGAACCGTCTTGATGAGTGCTTCAAGCAGACTGTTATACGCATTCGGGCGCTCAATCATAGCGACGTGACCGGTACGCTGTAGCCTGCAGAAAACGCTCTCAGGAATCCGCCTCGCGGTTCCGCGTGCCCGCT
This sequence comes from Haloparvum sedimenti, assembly GCF_001462205.1. Taxonomy (GTDB): domain Archaea; phylum Halobacteriota; class Halobacteria; order Halobacteriales; family Haloferacaceae; genus Haloparvum; species Haloparvum sedimenti. Next base: position 271 of record NZ_LKIR01000084.1, on the reverse strand, counting down.
CGATGGGAACAATACCGTCGGCTGGTCCGTGGATGACGAGCGTTGGGGCATCGACTCGCTCAATATCGAGGCGACCGTCGTACCCCCAGAAGGCCTCGGTGACAGTCGTCCACGCTGAGCGACGGTGGGGAAGTGGGTTCGATTGCAGGAAATCTTCGACAACGGCACGTGACGTCCCTTCGTGGAAGCCTACGCTGTAGGCTAACTGCCGTATGAGCGCGTCGTTCGCGGGAATCTTGTAGAGTTGTAGTGCGAGAAACAGTCGTAAGAG
>NZ_LKIR01000083.1 GCF_001462205.1 Haloparvum sedimenti | reverse complement strand
GACGTGGGCGATGACCATCCCGATCTCGCCGGACTCGAACAGCTGGCGGATGTCCTGCCGGGTCGACGAGAGCGGCGAGGGCTGGGAGATCCCGTACTCCTGGTGCAGGTCGGCGTAGAGCCCGAGCGCCTCGACCCCCTCGTCGGAGTTCACGACCGGCCGCCCCTCGTCGTCGATCAGGTCGGCGCCGTGCGACCAGTGGTAGTGGTAGTACTGCGAGCCCGTCTCGATGGCGTCCGCACCCGCGAGCCCGAGCGCGGGCGTGTCCGTCTCGTCGCGGATCTGCTCGCCGGCCGCGATCATGTCCTCCCAGGTGTCGAGCTGGGGGTCCTCGGGGTCGAGCCCGGCCGCCTCGAACACGTCCTTGTTGTAGTACAGGCACTTGTTCGACGCGGCCCACGGCGCCCCGTAGTAGGACCCCTGATACATGCAGCCGTCCGCCATTCCCTGGTAGAAGCGGTCGCCGAAGTCGCCCTCCATGAGCTCGTCGATCGGTTCGAGCTCGCCCTTGCCGACGAGCTGGGGGATCCACCGGGCCGGCCAGCGAGCGACGTCGGGCGCCTCGCCGCCGTCGACGCGGTTGTTCACCGTCTGCTGGGCGTTGTCCCAGGTGACGCTGGTGAACTCGAGGGTGACGTCGTGTTCCTCCTCGAACTGCGCGTTGTTCTCCTCGAAGAACGTCTCGATGTTGTCCCCGACGCCCATCGTCAGGAACTGGATCGTCCGGCCGTCGTCGCTGCCGCCGCCGCTCCCGCCTTCGGTATCGCCGCCACCGCCGGAGCCGCCGTCGTCGCCGCCCAGACAGCCCGCCAACGCGATGATGCCGCCGCCACCCATCGCCTCGAGGACTTTTCGCCGATCGATGCTCCCGTCAGTGTCGCTGATCTTGTCGGTCGACATCTGCGCTAGACATTCACTTGCGGTTATTAATATCTTTGGGTAGTCACAGCGGTTCGGTCGCCGCGACGCCGATTCATCGGTTGTGCTCGTGGATGGCCGTGAACATCGCGCCGAGCTCGTCGGTCACGATGTCGTGGATGCGTTCGCCCTTCTCCGCGCTGGCGAGTTCCGGGGCGCCGATGTCTCCCGTCTCCGAGTACTCCTCGAACTCGCGGTAGACCGAGAGCTGTCCGCCCTCGAGGAGGTCCCCGCCGCCCCAGTCGTAGTGTTCGTCCCAGCGCGTCCCCTCCTCGATCAGCGCGTCCACGACCAGGTCGGGACGGAGGTAGAGCATGAGCGACGTCTCGTACTCGCCCCCGTGGGC
>NZ_LKIR01000082.1 GCF_001462205.1 Haloparvum sedimenti | reverse complement strand
CGCAGTGCGAAGAAGTTCGTCAGGAAGCTCATCGCGTCGTCGAGCTTCTCGTTGAACGGGCTCGCATCCTCACCCATCGCCCGCTGGACGTGGTCGGGTGTCTGACGGATCTCCAAAGGATTCAGACCGAGCGTCCCACCGACGGTGATGCGTTTCGCACCGAGCGCTTCGGCGACCCCCGCCCAGTTGTTGAGCGGTTCGAGGATGATGCCGATTCGGTCCTTACTCTGCTCGATAGAGCGGATGAAGTTCTGCTTCGAACTGAACGACTTCCCAGACCCAGTATCGCCGACGGTGAACATCGCATACCCGTTGTCACGGGCGAACGGGTCGATGACGACCGGGCTCTGGTTGTCCTTGTGAATCCCGAACTCGACGCCGCCCTCCTCGAGAATCGTCGCGTTGTGCGGCGAGGACAGCAACGCGCCGACGGCACCCCCAAGGGCGATCGACTCGCGACCGAATTCGTTGTCGCCAATGGGTGCGGCGGACTGGAGGGCAAGGTCTTGCCGACAAATAGCGGTCTTCGGCGTGAGGTTCGCTGGGTCGTCGCGGAGGGCGCTCTTGACCTTCTGGACTGAGTCCCTGAGGTCCTCCTTGTCGTCGGCGCGAACCGTGACGAACATCCCCTGGTCGAAGACGTTCGCTCCGCTCTCGACGGCCTTGTAGGTCGCAGCGGCCTCGTTTGCTCGCTCTTGGAGGTACGCACTGCGGACACTCTGTTCAAGATCGGCGTCGACCTGGAGGTCGTCAGCGATGTCCTGTAGTTCGTTCCGCGCTCGCTGCTGGTTCTTCGGGGTGATGTGCGCTGTGAGGTCGAACTCGACGTCGGTCAACTCGAAGAGATCGCTCAGATACCCGTCGTTCGGGTAATCGGCGTAGTCCGCGATGTACAGCGTCGTCGTCCACTGCTCGCCGACGCGTGCGGATCGTGTCTCCCACTCGATGGCTGCTGGCGCAGTCACCGTTTTGTGGGACTCAGAGATGTCGTCGAGGAGCTGGCCTTCCGCGTGACCCTCTTCGAGCGTCTCCTCGTCGAGGACGTCCGAGAAATCGACTTCGGGTTCGTCGTCGGCGGTGTGCCAGTCCCAGAGGAGTTTCCCGACGACGCCGAGGACTACAACCAACAGAAGGTAAATCGCCGCACCCTCGGGTGACGTTGGGTTCCGTAGCCACTCTGTGAGTTGGGTGAAGGTCCCGCCACCCGCCTGCAGGACAACGTTACGCATTGGTCTCATCCTCCCGGCGCGAGTGGCCGATGATCGGTTGCTCGCGAACAACACGCTCTGCCTCGTCGTAGTCGTGCTCGCGACCGTTCCAGAAGTCCATATTCAGAACGAACAGTTCGACCGTACTGAGCCGGCGAGCAGACCACCCGGACGCCTGCTGGATGAACTCGGCGCGAACGTCGTTGACGCGGCTGTCCAGCTTCTCGAACATCTGGGCGCGGCGCTCGACATCTGTGAGGTCCTCACGACGAGTCACGAATGGGTTGAACAGGAACCCAATGACGGGGAACTGCGTCAGTTTCTCGGCGGGTGTCCCTTCGTCTCGGTATCTATCGTAGACTTCGAGCGGCGTGACCTCGACGCCGATGTAGTAGCGCACCTGTTGGATGCCCCGGTCACGCATCTCTTTGGGACGCGTCTCGCGGTACTCCTCGAGGAGTTCCCGGAAGATCGGGTTCTGTTTGACGTCCTCGTCGTTGAGCCGCTCCTCGATTGTCTCGGTGATTTGCTCTACCGGAAATGATCGGGTTGTGGCGTGGAGTTTGAGCTTCGAATCAAGTTCCTTGTTGGCGAACTCTTCGCCCGCCTCCTGGAGCTGAGCCCAGTCGTCGGACATCGCGAAGTCCATGTTCCCCGGGTCAATCTCGATGAACGCTTC
>NZ_LKIR01000081.1 GCF_001462205.1 Haloparvum sedimenti | reverse complement strand
GGGGTTATACCTCCGCCTAAGGGCCATATCGGGGCAAATACGTGGCAATATCGTGGTCACGAGGGGACCATTTTTAGACCACGAGTGAGAGGGGTTGAATGCACCATGCAGCAACTTCAGGCGAAGTCTGGTAGTGGCGTTGTGACGATTCCGAAGGCGAAGTTGCGACAGGACGACATTCTCGACGACGGTGAGATCCCCGACGGTCAGTCTGTTGCGGTGGATCGGATCGGTCGTCGGTCGTACGTCGTTCGGTTCCCCGAAAACGGAGACCTTCCGGAGCTCTCAGAGTGCGAGTCGATCCGGCGCGTCGCCGCCGAGCTCGCGCTCGCGAACGGTCCGAACCAGCGCGGTCAGCTCGCGGACTAGACCGCGCCGTTCTCAGTTTTCACCGAGGTCGGAGAGATCCTTCTCTCCCGCTTCGACTTTCGCCCGCTCGAGCGTCCACTCGTCGTTATCGAACCCGACGCCGTAGAGTTCGTCAGCGCGCTCGAGGATGGTCGAGATACTTCCCTCCGGGATCTCGAAGAACCTCGCGGTCGGCCTCTTCGCTCGCCCCTTCCGTACCTCCCTGATGAACGCCTGCACGCGCTCGTAGCCTTCTCCCGGCACCGGAACGCCCATCTCGTTCTTCGTCATCCCGTGCGGGGCCTTTCCGAACTGCACACCGCGGTCGATCGCTCTCTCGATTCCCTCCTGCCGTCGCTCTCGGTTCAACTTCAGCTCCATCTCCGCGACCATGCTCATGAACTTCAGCATCATCTGACCCATCTCGTCGTCGGGGTCGACGTTGAACCCCTGCTGCACGAGATGGAGCCCGACGCCCTGGTCCGAGCACGTGTCGACGAAGTCCGCGACCTCCGCGGTCGAGCGTCCGAGTCGATCGAGCTTCGCCGCGACAACCTTCTCGGCGTCACCGACGTCGACGCGATCTCGGAGCTCGACATACTCGTCGCGGGTCGGGTCGTCTCCGGAACCAACGTCCGCGTAGATGTTCTCGGCGGGGAGGTCCGGGTAGTGTTCGCGGATGGACTCGAGCTGACCGTCTCGGGACTGATCGCTCGTCGAAACACGAGCGTAGGCGAGGATTTCGGCCATGGGTAGAAACGCAGGGGCACCTACTTAAAGAACGGTGCTTCAGAAACAACGGTTTAGAGGTTACTTCGCAAACGGAGGTTGAACTAGTCGTCCCCGAGGCGCTGATTCAATTTCTCTCGGAGATCCTGATAGTTGCTATAGGATCGATCCTCATCAGCTTCTAGGAGTAGTTGGATCGTGTTCTTTGCACCGTCTGCCTTTTTTCTCGCTCGGGAGAGGTACGTCCTTACAGACTCGGGTTCGATATCCAGCTCCTCCGCAATTTCCTCTCTCGACTTTCCATCATACAGTCCGGTTAGTACCTCTATTTCTCTCTCAGACAGCGTAGTTGCGTGCTGTAGCAACGAAACATCACGGTGGGCTAGCATATCCTGACGGCTTTTCTTCGTCATAGCCAGACTTTGGAACCCCAATCGCATATAGATTGCGGCAATACGTAAACAGAAAGTGGGTTTTGGGAGTGAGTATTATTCTCCTTCGCACCCCCGCATGTGATGTGGGAATCGCGCTTTTGGAACTGATTGACCGCACTTCAGGCAGTCACGATAACCACTTGCTGCCCGAGACTTCAGTTCGCTGATCGTCATCTTCTCAATATC
>NZ_LKIR01000080.1 GCF_001462205.1 Haloparvum sedimenti | reverse complement strand
CCCGGACAGCACGAATCCCCTCGTGCGTGACTGGCTGACTAACGGCGTCGGCGACGACTGGCCCCCAGAGGTACTGCCAGATGAACCGGTCGTAGACCAGCGTCGGGAACACAAGGAGGCCCGCACCGACGAGGACGAGCGGGGCGAGCAGGTACAGCGCCCACCACTCGCGTGAGCCGGTCTCCGGAAGGACGGTTTCGACGCGTCGGGTGACAGTACTCACGACTCGTTCACCTCCAATCGCCACGTCGTACTCTTCGAGCGCCCCCACTGTTCGAGTGAGACGTTTGAGAGGTCGTCCTGAAGTTGGCTGAGGTACTGTGCAACGGCCTTCGGCGATCCGTCAAGGTCGCCGGCGATCTCGCGAGCCCGGAGGTATGTCGGTTCGCTACTGGCTGTCTCGACGAGGTACCTCCGAACCGTTTGGCGGGAAATATTTGACATTGATATAGAGGTGACGTTCAGCGGAGGCGACCGAAGAGCTTGTAGTCGTGATCGGGGGTGTACCGCCGGAACAACAGGCTGTTCGTCAGCACCGACACGCTGGAGAACGCCATTGCTGCTGCAGCGAGTACGGGCTGGAGCAGGCCGAGCGATGCTAACGGGATCATCGCCGTGTTGTACGCGAACGCCCACACGAGGTTCTGCTTGATCTTCTTGAGTGTCGCGTCCGAGATCCGGATCGCCTTCACCACGTCGAGCGGATCATCGCGCATCAGCGTAAGGTCCGCAGCCTCAATGGCGACGTCCGTGCCGGAGCCGATGGCTGTCCCGACGTGTGCGACCGCGAGCGCCGGCGCGTCGTTGACGCCGTCACCGACCATCATCGCCTGCCGACCCTCGTCCTGAATACTGTCGACGGCGTTGGACTTGTCCTCGGGAAGGACCTCTGCTCGGACATTCTCCGGATCGATACCGACCTGTTTGGCGACCGCACGAGCAGTTCGTTCGTTGTCGCCCGTAATCATCATCACGTCAACGCCCCGTTGTTGTAGGGCCGTAACGGCCTGCTTGGAGCTCTCTTTGATTGTGTCGGCGTCAGCCACTACACCAACCAGTTCGCCCTCGAAAGCGACGAGCATCGCCGTCTTCCCCTCGTTTTCGAGGCGTTCCATCGTCTCTTCGGCGGGAGACGGGTCGATGTCGTTGTCTCGCAGCAACTTGCGGTTGCCGACCAGCACCTCGCTGTCACCAATGACTGCTTTGATCCCGTGGCCCGGAACGTTCTCGAAGTCGTCAGGCTCAGTCACGTCCAGACCGCGTTCTTCGGCCCCTTCGACGATTGCCCGCGCGAGGGGGTGTTCGCTTCCGCTTTCTGCGATCGCCGCCAGCCGCAGCACGTCGTCCTCTGAGAGGCGGTCACGAGTGCTGAGCTGTCCACCATCTGGTGTCGGCTCGCCCCCGTCAGTCACCGCATTTCCATCGCCATCGAAGACGACCACGTCGGTCAGTTCCATTTCACCCTTCGTGAGGGTGCCCGT
>NZ_LKIR01000008.1:55265-107620 GCF_001462205.1 Haloparvum sedimenti | reverse complement strand
GGAAATCCCGGAATCTTCCGATATCCGGTTTCTCGGGAGCGATACGGCACGATCAGGATTTAATCCGGATCGGGCCGTGAGAGAATGGGCGCTGCAGGATTTGAACCCGCGGCAGCTTGGTCCGAAGCCAAGTACTCTGTCCAGGCTGAGCTAAGCGCCCGACGCGCGTCCCTACTCCGTACGACCTTTTAACTCCCGCGATCTCCGCCATCGGGGGTCGTGAGTCCGCGCCCTTTAACTCGCGGGGCCGGACATGGGCGTGCATGTCGTGGCGAAGTCGGGCTCGGGGGTTGCTCGAGCTGACCCGGCCGGGGAACGCGGTCGCGGCGGGCGTGCTCACGTTCACGGGGGCGTTCGTCGCGGGGGCGACGGTCGCGGACGCGGGGGCGGTCGCGGCCGCGGTGCTCGCGACGGCCTTCGCGACGGGGGCGGGCAACGCGGTCAACGACTACTTCGACCGGGAGATCGACGCGGTGAACCGACCGGACAGACCGATTCCGCGAGGTGCGGTGTCGGCGCGGGAGGCGCTGTGGTTCTCCGGCGCGCTGTTTGCGGGTGCGGTCGCGACGACTGCGGTCCTCCCGGTCACGGCGATCGCGATCGCGGTGTTCAACCTCCTGTTGCTGTTGGCGTACACGAAGCTGTTCAAGGGGCTGCCGGGGGTCGGCAACCTCGTCGTCGGCTTCCTCACCGGGTCGACGTTTCTGTTCGGCGGGGCCGCGGTCGGCGCGCCGCTCGGCGCGTGGGTGCTGTTCGTGCTGGCGGGGATCGCCACGCTCACCCGGGAGATCGTCAAGGACGTCGAGGACGTGGCCGGCGACCGCGAGGAGGGGCTCAACACGCTCCCGATCGCGATCGGCGAGCGACGGGCGCTGTGGGCGGGGGCGGTCGCGATGGCGGTCGCGGTCGTCGCGAGCGCCATCCCCTTCGTGAACGGAACGTTCGGGCCGGTCTATCTGGCGTTCGTCGTGCCCGCGGACGCGGTGATGCTCCGTGCGACCGCACGGTCGTTCTCGGCACCGGAGGTGGCACAGAGACACTTGAAGGCGGGCATGCTGATCGCGGTCGTTGGGTTTATCGCCGGGCGGGTCGTCGTACTGCTGTAACCGCGGGTCTCGGATAGGGCGATCAAAAAGAATATTATCCGCACAGAGCATGTTCACACCAGTTGATGACTCCCGGTAGGATGGTGCGTCCTTCGACCGTGCCTCGACAGGCCGCGGGTCCGACGGTGAGGCCCCTACATGTATGACCTCCGTCCGCGCCTCGACGCGGAGGTCGAACCGGGGACGAACCTGCTCCTGACCGGTCCTCCGCTGACTGGCAAGCGCAGCCTCGCGCTCGACCTGCTCGCCGAGGGAACCGAGGGCGGGGACGCCGCCATCGTCGTGACCACGAAGGACTCCGCCGACCGGATCCTCAAGGATTACGCCAAGCGCGTGAGCTACGAGGGCAAGCCCGTCGCGGTCGTCGACTGCGTCACGCGCCAGCAGGGGGTCAGCGACGTCCGCGACGACGACCGCATCAAGTACGCCTCCTCGCCGGTCGACATGACCGGGATCGGGATCAAGCTCTCGGAGTTCCTCGAGGCGTTCTACCGCAATCAGGGGATCGAGCGCAACCGCATCATGGTTCACTCGCTGTCGACGCTGTTGATGTACGCGGACCTCCAGACCGTGTTCCGGTTCCTGCACGTGTTCACCGGCCGCATCCAGAGCGTCGACGGGCTGGGGCTGTTCTGTATCGACTCGACCGCCCACGATGACCAGACGATGAACACGCTCAAGCAGCTGTTCGACGGCATCGTCGAGACCCAGGAGGACGGGGAACCGACGATCCGGCTGGCGCAGTCCTGATCGGCGCCGGACGGCGCGCGGAGCACCTTTTTGTCCACGTGCGCCGAACTCCAAGCCATGAGTACCAGCGACGACCCGACGGACGTGGCCGACGACACGATCCGCAAACTGCTGCGGGCGGACACTATCGCGGTCGTCGGCTGTTCGACGATCCCGGGAAAAGCGGCTCACGACGTGCCGAAGTATCTCCAGGAGCAGGGTTACCGGATCGTGCCGGTGAACCCCCACGCCGAGGAGGTACTGGGGGAAACGGCGTACGACCGCGTGAGTGACGTACCGGAGGACGTCTACATCGACGTTGTCGACGTGTTCCGGCCGAGCGAGGAGGTGTCGGGAATCGTCGACGACGCCCTCGCGCGACGGGACGCTGCGGGTGACGTTGACGGGCTCTGGCTCCAACTGGACATCGTCGACGACAAGGCGGCCGCGCGCGCGGCGGCCGAGGGAATCGCCGTCGTCCAGGACCGGTGTCTGAAGGTGGAACACGGGCGACTCGGGGACTGATACGGGACGAGAGACGGAGGGGTCTCCGAACGCGACGGCGGACCGGCTGCCGGCCCGAACGTCTTTCTCGCCAGCGTTCGTGGCTCCGGGCATGGTCGAGATCCGGACGCGCGACGACGTGGAACTGGAGTCGCCGACGCTCGTCGAGGGGCTGCCGGGCGTCGGCCTGGTGGGCAAGATCGCCGCCGACCACGTGGTGGACGAACTGGACATGGTCGAGTACGGCGAGATAACCAACGAGGGGCTTCCGCCGGTGGCGGTGTTCGAGAACGACGAGCGCGCGGTGAAGTCGCCGATGCGGCTGTTCGCGGCGCCCGAGGCGGATCTCGTCGTGTTACAGAGTGCGGTCCCCATCGAGGCGGTGCAGGCCGACGTACTGGTGGAGGCGTTCACCGACTGGGTCGTCGAGAACGACGCGACGCCGATCTACCTCGCGGGCGTCGCTGAGGAACGCGAGCCGGGCGAGGTACCCGACGTACACGGCATCGCTACCGGCGAGGCCGGGGCGCTCCTGGACGACGCGGAGGTTCCGCCGCCGGCACAGACGGGCATGGTGCAGGGGCCGGGCGGGGCGTTCCTTCAGGAGGCGAAGGAGCGCGACGTGGACGCCGTGGGGCTGCTCGTGCAGTCGGACCCGCGGTTCCCCGACCCGCAGGGGGCTCAGAAGCTGATCGACGCGGGGATCGAGCCGATCGCGGGCGCGTCGATCGACACCGACCGGCTGGTCGAGGAGGCCGAGGAGATCGTCGAGCAACGCGAGGCGCTGATGCAGCAGCTTCAGCAGGCGGCCGAGGAGGGCCAGCAGGTGTCGACACGGGGGATGTTCCAGTAGGCGGGCGCGCTACGCCTGTGCGGTGACGGCCTCGTAGGCGTCCTGCATGATCGCGATGGCCTCGCGGAGCTCCTCCTCGTCGGTCGCGTAGGAGATGCGCGCGTACCCCTCGCCGGCCTCGCCGAACGCCTCGCCGGGAACGATGACGACGCCGCGGTCGATGCACTCGTCGACGAACCCCTCGGGAACCTCCGGCATGGCGTAGAAGGCTCCGCGCGGCGTGGGGACGTGGATCCCGACCGCTTCCAGCCCGGAGACGAGCAGGTCCCGCCGGCGCTCGAACGACTCGGTCATCTCCGCGACGATGGACTGGTCGCCGGTCAGCGCCGCCTCCGCGGCGTACTGTGCGGGCGCGGAGGCACAGGCCTGCACGTACTGGTGGACGCGGAGCATGCGCTCGACGCGCTCGGAGGTCCCCGTCACCCAGCCGAGCCGCCAGCCGGTCATCGAGTAGAGCTTCGAGGAGGAGTTGACGATCACGGTGTTGCCGCCGTCGTCGAACTCCGCGGGCGAGCGGTGTTCGCCGTCGAAGACGGTGTACTCGTACACCTCGTCGGAGACACAGAGGATGTCGTGCTCGCGGGCGATGCGCGCGAACTCCCTGATGTCCTCGGGGGGCGACACCGCGCCGGTCGGGTTTCCGGGTGAGTTGACGACGAACGCGGCGGTGTCGTCGGTGATGGCCTCCTCGACGTCTGCGGGGTCGAGCGTGAGGTCGTCGCGGAGCGGGACCGGAACCGGCTCGGCGCCGGTCAGCTTCGTCAGCGCGTCGTAGGAGACGAAGCCGGGGTCGGGGATGATCACCTCGTCGCCGGGGTCGGCGTGCGCCTCCAGCGCGATGTGGAGCGCCTCGCTCCCCCCGGCGGTGGCGATCACGTCGTCGGGGTCGATGTCGATCCCCTGGTCGCGCTCGTGTTTGGCGGCGATGGCCTCTCGGAGCGGGAGGATTCCCTTATTACCCGTGTAGGCGTCCGTCTCCCCGGCGCGGATCGCCTCGACGGCGGCCTCGCGCGCGTGGTCGGGGGTCGGGAAGTCGGGCTGGCCCAGCCCGAGGTTGATCGCGTCCTCGCCGGCTGCCTCGAACACCTCGCGGATCCCGCTGATCGAGATCCGCTCGACGCGGTCGGAGAACTTCGGCATGGAAGAGAGACGGGCGGCCGGCGAGATAGTTCTTGCCACGTGCGGCCGCGGCCGGCGCGGTCCGCCGAGCGACCGTGTCGCCGACGACGCCCTTTTTACGCGGCCGCGGCGTACGGCTCGCGTATGAGCGGCAAGCCGACCGTCAGCGAGTACATGACGCGGGACGTGCAGACGGTCGCGCCGGACGACACCGTCGCCACGGTCTCCGAGCGGATCGTCGACAGCGACGGCCACAACGGCTTCCCCGTCACGGAGGGGCGGCAGGTCGAGGGGTTCGTCAGCGCCCGCGACCTGCTGTTGGCCGACGCCGACGCGCAGATCTTCACCGTGATGAGCGACGACCTCGTGGTCGCGCATCCGGCGATGGCGGTGACGGACGCGGCGCGCGTCATCCTGCGCTCGGGCATCCAGAAGCTCCCGGTCGTCGACGATGCGGGCAACCTCGTGGGGATCATCTCGAACACGGACGTGATCCGGTCGCAGATCGAGCGCGCGACGCCGGGGAAGGTCGGCAAGTTGATGCGGACGCTCGAGCAGATCCACGACGTCTCCCTCGACCAGAACCGGCGGACCGTCCGCCTGTCCGCGCTCACGCCGACGCAGGGACGCGTCTACGCCGACGAGCTGGAGGGACGGCAGTACGAGCTCGAGCGCGGACTCGCGGAGCCGCTAGTCGTCATCGACAACGGCGGCACGCTCTACCTCGCGGACGGCCACCATCGCGTGATGGCGGCCGCGGAGCTGGATATCGAGGAAATGGACGCGTACGTCATCGTCCTCGACGAGCCGGTCGACCTGGGAATGGCCAGAACCGCCGAGAAGGAGGGCCTCGACGAGCTCTCGGACGTGGAGGTCGTCGACTACGCGCGGCACCCGCTCGTGGAGCGGACGGAGCGGCTGCAGTAGTTCGCGGTCGACTCGGGCGCTCACACCGGCGAGGGCTTCGACAGCGCCGCCGGTCACGCTGGCTCGGCGAACGCCTCGCGCCACTCGGCGGCGAGGGCCTCCGCGCGGTCCTCGTCCGCGACCGACTCCCGGCGGTAATCGGGGCCGTCGGCCGCCTGTTCGAGCACGTCGATCCGGACGACGAATCCGGTTCCGCCGCCCTTCTCGCGGACCCGCACCGTCGCGAGTCCGTCGCCTCGTTCCCACTCGGTCACGCCGTCCCGGTCGCGGCTGACGCCCCAGTCCATGTCCGGCGGTCAGCCCGCCGGCGAGTAAAAGGGCGCGGTCCCCACCGGAGGCGCCGACGGCACCGGTGGTCCGCTCAGCGTGTATCGCCCCACTCGAAGGCGCCGTCGGCGGCCGGGAGCTCCGCGTCACGCTCGCCGCTTGACGGCGTCCACATCGGTGCCGAGGCCGGCGCGGTCGAGCGACTGCAGACGGGACAGACCGCGTAGCCGAGCGCGTCGTAGTCGATCCGGTCCGTGCTAGCGCGCGTTCCGCAGGCGAGACAGTCGAACGCCGGCGCGTCGGTGCTCATAGGTGTCGGTGACGCACGACTCCTACTTGGGTAATTGCCGCCTACCGGCCGTGAAACAGGGGTTCGATGGTGGTTCGAAACCGACCGAATTCCTCACCCCCGGCATCGTCGGAGCGATCGCCCGGCACCGTCGGAGATAAGCGCCGGCCGCCACAGCGACGACGTATGAACGAGACGGACGCGGACGACGGGACCGAGACGGACGCGGACGGCGAGACCGAGGCGGCACTCCGACGCCGGCGCATCGAGGACGCGCAGCGCGCGCTTCGGGCGGGCGCGGGCGACGCGCTGGTGCTGTTCCCGAGCCGGAACCTCCAGTACCTCACCGGCTTTGCGGAGTCGCCGGACGAGCGCCACCTGCTGTTCGTGGTCCCTGCGGACGGCGACCCGGCGTTTTTCGCCCCGGCCCTCTACGAGACGCAACTGCGTGAGGAGACCGCCGTCGCGGAGGTCCGGACGTGGAGCGACGGCGAGGATCCGGTCGCGGGCGTCCGCGACCTGCTCGCGGACCGGGCCGTGCGCGGCGGCCACCTGCTCGTCGACGACACGATGTGGGCGACGTTCACGCAGGACCTCCGCGCGGCGGCGCCCGCGGCGTCGTTCGGCCTCGCCAGCGAGGTGCTCTCGGAGCTGCGGGTCCGGAAGGACGCGGCCGAGCTGGACGCCATGCGCCGCGCGGCCGCGGTCGCGGACGCCGTCGTCGGCGACCTTCGGGACCTCGGCCCGGACGCGGTCGGGATGACGGAGGCGGAGCTTTCGGCGTTCATCGAGGACCGGCTCACCGAGCGGGGCGGGAGCGGCACCTCCTTCGAGACGATCGTCGGCTCGGGACCGAACGGCGCCAAGCCGCACCACGGCCACGGCGACCGCGAGATCCGCGCCGGCGAGCCGGTCGTCCTCGACTTCGGCACGCGCGTCGACGGCTACCCCTCCGACCAGACCCGGACGCTCGTCTTCGACGGCGAGCCCCCGGCGAGATACCGCGAGGTCCACGAGGTCGTTCGCGAGGCCCAGCAGGCCGGCGTCGAGGCCGTCGGTCCGGGCGTCCCCGCCGAGGCGGTCGACGCGGCCGCCCGCGCGGTGATCGAGGCGGCGGGCTACGGCGACGCGTTCTTTCACCGGACCGGCCACGGCGTCGGCCTCGACGTTCACGAGGAACCGTACGCGGTGGCCGGCAACGAGCGCGAGTTGGAGCCCGGGATGGTGCTCTCCGTCGAGCCCGGGATCTACCTGCCCGACGAGTTTGGCGTCCGCATCGAGGACCTGGTCGTCGTGACCGAGGACGGGTGCGAGCGTTTGAACGACACCGACCGCGACTGGCACTGCTGATCGCGATGGATGCGGTTGGACGGTCGAGACAACCCTCGCTACTACTGATCTGGATCTGTCTCCGCTGTTCCTGCTGATCTGGACAGTAACGCCCAGAAAGCCCCAGCCGGCTCGACCGGCCGTCGTGAGACGGTCCGGGCTGCCTGCAGTAGCGGGCTGCCGGGCCGCGACTCACGGGCTCCCGCTCGTTCCTCGCGGGAACGCGGCACACGCTGCGCTCCTCGCTCCCCGCACAGCTCGCTGCGGTGCTTACGGTGCCGGGGCCGGATCGAGCCGGCTGCCCCTTTCAGTCCCACCCCGCACCGCGACCGCACAGCAGCCTCTGACCTCCCCAACCTCGGCCGCGGGCCGGCCGCGAAACCGCACCGCAGGCGGCCGCCCCGCGACCTCCCTCGCGCGGTCGCGGCGACGCGCTTCGCGGTCGCCGCGGCGCGCGCCGACAGCACAGCACCGCGACCGCACCGCCGGCGGGTGAACGTTTTTCGCGGATCGGGCGGAACTCCCGCCGTGAGTGCAGCCTGATCGATCGTGGAAGAATACGCCATAGATCGCCGTGACACCGGGTTTAAACCGCCGCCCGACGAACGTCGACCGATGGGAACGCTCACAGACCTGTTCACGCCCGACCGGGTGGCGGTGGTGGGCGCGACCCCCCGCGAGGGGTCGATCGGTCGCGCGATCACCGAGAACCTGCTCGCCGACTTCGACGGCGAGACGGTCCCGGTCAACCCGAACTACGACGCGGTGCTGGGCGAACCGTGCGTGCCCGAGGTGGCCGACGCCGACGCGGACCTGGCCGTGGTCGTCGTCCCGCCGACGATCGTCCTCGACGCGGTGGAGGCCTGCGGCGAGGCCGGCGTCCGGAACGTCGTCGTCATCACCGCCGGCTTCGGCGAGACCGGCGGCGAGGGAGCCGCCCGCGAGAGCCGACTCGCGGAGTTGGCCGACGAGTACGACCTCAACGTCGTCGGGCCGAACTCGCTGGGGGTCATGTCCACGCCGTCGGGAATGAACGCCACCTTCGGACCGGAGAACGCCCTCCCCGGCGGACTCTCCTTCATGAGCCAGTCGGGCGCGTTCATCACCGCGGTGCTGGACTGGGCCAACGACCAGGGGATCGGCTTCAAGGACGTGGTCTCGCTGGGCAACAAGGCGGTCCTCGACGAGACCGACTTCGTCGAGCACTGGGGCGACGACGAGGAGACGGACGTGATCATCGGCTACCTCGAGGGGATCGAGGACGGCCGCGCGTTCATCGACGCCGCCCGCGAGGCGACCGCCGACACCCCCATCGTGCTCGTCAAGTCCGGGCGGACGAGCGCGGGCGCGCAGGCGGCCTCCTCGCACACCGGGACGCTCGCGGGCTCGGAGAAGGCCTACGAGGCCGGCCTCGACCAGGCGGGCGTCCTCCGCGCGGAGTCGACCGAGGAACTGTTCGACGCCGCGGGGATCCTCGGCAGCCAGCCCCTGCCCGAGACCGACCGCGTCGCCGTGATCACCAACGCCGGCGGGCCCGGCGTGATGGCGACGGACGCGGTCGGGGACGCCGAGTTGGAGATGGCCTCCTTCTCCGCGGAGACGACCGAGCGCCTCCGCGAAGCGATGCCCGAGGAGGCGAACGTCCACAACCCGGTCGACGTGATCGGCGACGCTGACCTCGACCGCTTCCGCGAGGCGATCGAGATCGTCCTCGACGACGAGAACGTCGGCGCTGCGCTGGTGCTGTCCGCGCCGACCGCGGTGCTCTCCTTCGAGGACCTCGCCGAGAGCCTCGCGGAGATACAGGCCGACGCCGCGGTCCCCGTCGCGGCCTGCCTGATGGGCGGCGACCGCACCCGCGAGCCGAAGCGCCGCCTGCAGGAGGTCGGCGTGCCGTGCTACTTCGACCCCGCGAGAGCGGTCCGGAGCCTCGACGCGCTCGTCCGCTACCGGAAGATCAGCGAGCGCGAGTACGCCGAGCCGACGACCTACGACGTGGACCGCGAGCGCGCGCTCTCGGTCCTCCAGCGCGTCCGCGAGCGGGACGACAACCGTCTCGGCGTCGAGGCGATGGACCTGCTGGACGCGTACGGAATCCCGACGCCCGACGGAGAGATCGTCGACTCCCCCGAGGACGCGGAGACGGTCGCGGAGGGAATCAGCGGCGACGCGGTCATGAAGATCGTCTCGCCGGACATCCTCCACAAGTCCGACATCGGCGGCGTGGAGGTCGGCGTGAGCGCCCGCGACGCCGCGGACACCTACGAGACGCTGATCACCCGCGCCCGGAACTATCAGCCGGACGCGACCATCCTCGGCGTGCAGGTCCAGGAGATGGTCGACCTCGAGGACGGCGTCGAGACCATCGTCGGCATGAACCGCGACCCGCAGTTCGGCCCCCTGCTGATGTTCGGCCTCGGCGGCATCTTCGTGGAGGTGATGGAGGACACCACCTTCCGTGTCGCGCCGGTCTCCGACCACGAGGCCCGAACGATGACCGAGGAGGTGCAGTCGGCGCCCCTGTTGCGCGGCGCTCGCGGCCGCGAGCCGGTGGACGTCGACGGCGTCGTGGAGACGATCGGCCGCCTCTCCCAGCTCGTCACCGACTTCCCGGCGATCGTTGAACTGGACGTGAACCCCCTCGTGGCGCTCCCCGCGGCGGACGCGGACGGCGACGCGGCCGGCAGCGCGAGCGCCGACGCCGCCGAGGGCGAATCGATCGACAGCGGTGCTGGCGGAGCGGCGAAACCGGCTGGCGGCGACCGCGGTGTCGCCGCCGTCGACGTTAGACTTACCGTCGACCCCGCGGAACTCCCCGACAATGACTGACACGACCCTCGTCACCTCGACCGGCGACGGCACCGGCAAGACGGCCATCACGCTCGCGCTCGCTCGGCTGGCGCGCGACCGCGGCGCGACGGTCGGCTACATGAAACCGAAGGGCACCCGCCTCCAGTCGAGCGTCGGCAAGACGCTTGACCGCGACCCGATGCTCGCGCGAGAGGTGCTCGGCCTCGACGCCGAGGTCCACGAGATGGAGCCGGTCGTCTACTCCCCGACGTTCGTGGAGGGCGCGGTACGGGGTACCGAGGACCCCGACGCGCTCCGCGACCGCGTCCGCGAGTCGTTCGACGCCCTCGCGGCCGACGCGGACGCGATGTTCGTCGAGGGCGGCGGTCGGTGGACGACCGGCGGCGTCGTCGACCTCACCGACGCCGACGTGGCCGAACTGCTCGACGCGCGCGTCGTGCTCGTGACCGACTACGACGAGCCGGGGGACCTCGACGAGGTGCTGGCGGCGGCGGACGCGCTGGGCGACCGGCTCGCGGGCGTCGTCTTCAACCGCGTCGCCGACGCCGCCTTCGACGGGCTGGAGGCGGACGCCGTCCCGTTCCTCGAGGGACGGGGCGTCCCCGTGCTGGGCGTCCTCCCCCGCGTCCGCGAACTGGCCGGCGTGACGGTCGGCGACCTCGCGGACGAGCTCGGCGCCGAGGTGCTCACCGACGCCCCGACCGACGGCTTCGTCGAGCGCTTCCTCGTCGGCGCGATGAGCGGCGAGGAGGCGCTGCGCCACTTCCGACGCGCCCGCGACGCCGCCGTGATCACCGGCGGGGACCGCGCGGACGTGCAGACCGCGGCGCTCGACGCCTCCGGCGTCCGGTGTCTGGTGCTCACCGGCGGTCAGCGCCCCTCGGGTGCGGTGCTCGGTAAGGCCGCGGAGGCGGGGGTCCCCGTCCTCGCGGTCAACGCCGACACCGCGACGACCATCGGGCGTGTGGAGTCGATCGTCCGGGGAGGCCGCACACGGGACGAACACACCGTGGAGACGATGGCCGACTTGCTGGCGGACCACGCGAACGTCGACGAGCTGGTGGGCTGACCCTCGGGTCCTCATTTTTGCGCTGCCTCGCCGACGCGGACCAGCGACTGTTATGTCGTTGGGCGAATACCTAGCGAGCGATGGACACGCGGCAGACGCTGCTCGCCGTGGGCACGGGCGAGCGTACCCGGCTGATTCACGAGGTTCTTCGGACACGACACGGGTACCGTCTCGAGTCGGTGAGCGGCCCGAGTGAAGGCCCCGAACGCCCGGAACTGTTGGGCGCTGTGACCGAGGGCGCGCCGACCGAGATGGCCGGCGTGCTCGTGGCGCCCGCGGCGGGCACGGCGGGCGTGCGTGCGGTTCGCGACCGCGCCCCCGACCTCCCGGTCGTCGCGCTCCACGAGGACCCGGGCGAGGTGGGCGCGACGCTGACGGCCGGCGCGACGCACGCGGTCCGGCTTCCGACCGGCGGAACGACGGACGTGACCGGAGACGCGCCCGCAACCCCTCTCCGCAACGCGGCGGACGAGGTCGCTTCCGCGTTCGACGCCCTCGCCGACGCACCTGGTTCCGACACGGGAGAGTCGGATACGGACGCTGTGCCGCGGGTCGAGGGATCGACGGCGGCGTTCGAGAACGGCGCGTCGACCGCGTTCGACGAGTTCCTTCCGGCGGCGGTCGACCGACTACCGGACCTGCTCTACGTCTACGACCCGGACGGCACATTGCTGTCGTGGAACGCCAGACTGGTCGAGGTGACGGGCTACGACCCGGACGAGATCGCCACGATGGCACCGACAGCGTTCATCGCACCGACGGACCGTGACCGCATCGAGGCGGCGGTCGACCGGACGGTCGAGACCGGGAGGACGCAGGCCACGGCCGACCTACTGACCGCAGACGGCAAGCGGATTCCCTACGAGTTCACCGGGGCGGCCCTGGAGACGGACGACGACCGAACCGTGATCGCCGGGATCGGCCGGGACATCACCGAGCGGCGCCGTCGCGAGCGCGTGCTGGAACGGCAGGCCGACCGCCTCGAGACGCTTAACCACATCAACGCGGTGATCCGCGAGGTGAACGAGGCGCTCGTCCGGACCGAGACGCGCGAGGGCATCGAGACCGCGGTCTGCGAGCGACTGGCCGACGCCGAGCCGTACCGGTTCGTCTGGATCGGCGAGTTCGATCGCGGCGGGAACGGCGTCGTCCCGCGCTCGCACGCGGGCGAGGGAGGGGAGTACCTCGCGGAGCGCGCCGAGGCCCCCTCGGAGTGGGCGACCGCCGCGGCGGCCATGCGCGACGGCGAGGTGAAGGTCGTCGATCGAATGACCGCCGACGCGGAGAACGCGCCGCGGCCTGCCGAAGCCGTCGAACACGGTCACCACTCAGCCGCGGGGGTCCCGATCACGTACCGCGGTCGAACCTACGGCGTGCTCTGTGTGTACGCGCCGCGTCCGGATGCGTTCGACGAGCGCGAGCGCGAGGTGCTCCGCGAGCTCGGCGAAACGATCGGGTACGCGATCAGCGCCGCGGAGCGGCGTCACGCGCTACTCACCGACGCAGTCACCGAAGTCGAACTCGCGCTCGAGGCCCCGGGAGCGACGTACGTGGACGCCTCAGCGGCGATCGACGACACCGTACGGCTGGACGGTGTCGTCAAGGGAGACGACGGACTCGTCGAGTTCCTCCGAATTCCCACCGGCCGCGTCGAAGACCTCCGGTCCCACGCCGCCGAAGTGGACCTCGCGGTTACGCCGGTGGTGGAGCGGGACGACGAGAGCGTTGTGCGGGTCCGCCTCGACGAGCGCTCGCTGGCGGCCGTCGTCGCCGACTACGGCGGCACGCTCACGGGTGGAACCGCCGAGTCCGGTCGCGGATCGGCGACCGTGGCCCTGCCGACCGGGACGAGTGCCCGCGGCCTCATCGACCGGATCGACGAGACGTACGACGGCCGGGTTTCCCTCCGAGCCCAACGGGAGGGCGAACCGGTTGGCGTCTCGGGACTGCGGTTCCGGGAGGGGCTCGACGAGTCGCTGACCGCCCGCCAGCGGGAAGCTGTCGAGACCTCCCATCACGCCGGCTTCTTCGAGTGGCCCCGCGTGTCGACCGCCGAAGAGGTGGCCGACTTACTCGACATCACCGCGCCGACGTTTCACGAGCACCTCCGACACGCACAACGAAAACTCGTCGCTGCCTACCTGAAGAGCGACGGAACCCAAACATCATAGGGCTGTCTCTTATTCGTGGTCCCTTCTACTCTGCTTCCGAGGGCGGTCATCAGAGGCACCCTCCTCCGCGCCGGACACCGGTGCCGTCGGTGTCCACGGACCGTTCCGGCTCTCAGACGCCATCGATCGCCGACAGCGCCGTGGCGACCGCATTTTTCCCGTCGGCGTCGAGCGTCGATAGCGGCGGCCGGACCGCGTCGTCCTCGAGGACGCCACGATCGACGAGGGCGGCCTTCGTCGCGGGCGCAAAGCCCCCGTCGAGGCAGGCGTCGAACAGCGTGCCGACAGCCTCGTGGAGAGCGACGGCCGTGTCTCCGCCCGCGTTCTCCGAAACCGCCTCCGAGGCGGTCGCGGCCGCGTAGAGGTCTACGAACGCTTCCGGGACCGCGTTCGAGAGCGCGTGGACGCCCCCATCAGCGCCGACCCGCAGCGAGGGGTACAGCAGGTTGTCGAACCCCTGCAACACCAGGAAGTCGTTGGGCGCTTCGCGAACCAGCCGACAGAAGCTCCCGAAGTCGCCCGAGGAGTCCTTCAGCCCGACGACGTTCGGGTGTTCCGCGAGCGCGAGCGCGGTCGCGGCCGGAATCGTCGTCCCGGTACAGGAGGGAATGTCGTAGAGGAACACCGGCAGCGGCGCCTCGTCGGCCACGGTTTCGAAGAACGACCGGAGGCCGTCCCCCCGGCTCGCCTCGGGCCCGCCGTTCGGCCCGTGGAAGTACGGCGGCGTGACGACGACCGCGTCCGCACCCGCGTCGGCCGCCCGGTCGGCGTGTGCGAGCACGTCCGCGACCGCGGTGTCGGCCACGCCGGCCAGCACCGGAACGTCCGCCGGCGCGGCCGCGGCCGTCGTCTCGACGACTGCGGCCCGCTCCGCGTCCGTGAGACTGGCAAACTCGCCGGTGGTGCCGTTCGGGAAGAGGCCGGCGACGCCGCCAGCGACCGCGTGCTCGACGAGCGCGGTCAGCGCGTCGTGGTCGACCGCACCGTTCGAGAAGGGAGTGACGAGCGGCGGGGTGACGCCGCGCAGTCGGTCGGTGAGCTCCATGCCCTTCGATCCGGTACCGGCGCCCTAACCGTTTGTGTTGCGGTGAATGACGCGGCTCTCAGAGGTCGTAGCGGGCGACGACCTCCTCCAGCTGCTCGCGACGCCCCTCGACCGCCTCCTCGCGGAGCGCCTCCTCGGCGGCCGTGGGACACTCCAGTTCCGGAACCGAGGCCGGCTCGCCTCGCTCGTCGAGCGCGACGAAGGTGAAGTAGGAGGTGGTCGTGCGCCGCTCGTCGCCGGTCCGCGGGTTCTCCGCGCGAACGTCGACTTTCACGTCGAGGCTGGTGTGTCCGGTGTTGAAGACGTACCCCTCCACGACGGCGACCTCGCCCATCTCGATGGGCGTGATGAAGTCGACGTGGTCCATCGATGCGGTGACCACCTGGCGGCTCGCGAAGCGCATTCCGGCGATCGCGCCGCAGATGTCCATCCAGTGAAGCACGGCGCCCCCCAGCGCCCGCCCGAGGTTGTTCGTGTCGTTCGGCAACAGCAGCTCCGTCATCTCCGTGTGTGAGTCGGACAGCGTCGCGGAGTCGGCCATGGGCGTCCTCGGCGCGGCCGGGGCAAGAATGTGGGCGATCGCCGCGGCGCTCAGCGACCGAAGGGGTCGTCGGGGTCGTTCCCGAACGCGGGATCGTCATCCTCGTCGCCGCCGAAGCCGTCGAGTTCGTCCTCAACGTCGAACCCGATCGCCTCGGGGGGACGCCCCGCCTCGTCGACGACTTCGTCGCTGACGACGATCTCGCACTCGCTCCGGACTGCGAGCGCCAGCGCATCCGAGGGGCGCGCGTCGAAGACGAACCGCTCGGCGCGCCCGTCGTCGTAGCGCTCCACGTCGACCTTCGCGAAGAACGTCCCCTCGGAGAGGTCGTCGATCCGAACCCGGTCGACCGCGCCGCCGAACTCCGTCAACACCTCCGTCAACAGGTCGTGGGTCAGCGGCCGGTCGAACGGTTCCCCGCGGAGCACCATGCCGATCGAGTGGGCCTGACTCGGCGTGACGAAGATGGGGAGGACCTCCTCGCGGACGGCGAGGACGACCGCCGGAACGCTGTCACCCTCCGCACTCTCGCCGGCGCCGATGGCGACGACCTCCGCGTCGTGGTTCATACCCTATTCTGTGACCGCAGACGGGTATAGTTACGCGTCACACCGCTTTGCTCATGGTTCGTGCACGGAGCGACGCGCCCCGCCTACGGCGCCCGTGGCAGGTCCCGGCGGTACCAGTAGGCCCACGCGAGCGTGAACACGAGCGCGGCCCCGAGGAAGAAGACGATGCCCGGTTCAAGCAGGGAGACGGCGTGTTCGGCGGCCAGCTCCGCCCGCTCGGCCGCGCTCCCGTCGAACACCACCTCGAACGTGCCGCCGTCGCCCGCGGTCGAGGCCTCCTCGGTCATGGCGGGCGTCTCCTCGGCGGAGATCCCCGCGTCGTCTCCCCCCGATCCGGCGTCGGCCGACTCCGCGCCGCCGTCCGTCGACCGAACGTCGTAGCCGTCGGCGCCGGCCTCGCCGCGGGGGACCGTCACGGAGAGCACCGACTGGGCGGCGAGCGCCGCGAGTCCGAGGATACCGTAGCCGCCGAGCAGGCGCTTGAGAGCGGTCTTGAGGCCGCCGGAATCCGTCGAGCGCCCCGCGAAAAGGACCAGGGGTTCGTCGGCCGGGGCGTAGACGCTCATCTCGCGGCCCTTCTCGGAGTAGACGGTGTCGACGACCTCCACGAGGTCGGCTTCGCGGAGGTTGCCGAGGTGGTACTGGACGTTCTGGAGCGAGGTGTCCAGCTCGTCGGCCAGCTCGGAGGTGGTCGCGGGCTGGTCGTGGAGGGCGGTCAGCGCGTTCCGGGCGGTCTCGGAGGAGAGGGCGGCGATGAGCTCGTCGGCGTCCTCGTCCTCGACGCCCACGACGCGGGGGTCGCGGTCGCCGAGCGAGAGGTCCGGCGGGGAGGGCAACAGCCGGGACATAACCGACTCTCGGTCGTGCACCGTAACAAATCTGTTGGACGGATGAGGGGGAGATTTCGGAGCGGTCGGCCGCCCGACCGCCCGCTCCCGACCGTGTCACCGGTTCGCGTCCGACTCACAACCCCTATACGCGGGGGAGCAGTAGCGGACGCCAATGACCGAGACGCCGGACGACCCGGGCGCGGACGGTCCGCCCCCCGGTCCGACCACGGACGCCGCCTCCGCGAACGCGGCCGCCGCGCGCGACGGGGACGGCTCCGTCACCGTCGTCGGCACGGCACACGTCTCCGCCGACTCCGTGACCGAGGTCGAGGAGGCCATCGAGCGGGAGCGCCCCGACGTGGTCGCCGTCGAACTCGACGAGGGGCGGTACAGACAGATGCAGGGCGAGACGCCGGAGGACCTCGACGCGAGCGACCTGCTCCGCGGGAACACCGTCTTCCAGTTCCTCGCCTACTGGATGCTCTCGTACGTGCAGGCACAGCTCGGTGAGCGGTTCGACATCGAGCCGGGCGCGGACATGCTGGCCGCGGTCGACACCGCGGAATCGCTCGGCATCGACGTGGCGCTCGTCGACCGCGACATCCAGACCACGATCCAGCGCTTCTGGGCTCGGATGACGATTCCCGAGAAGCTCCGCATGATCGGGGGGCTCGCCTTCGGGGTCACCGACCCCCGGATCGTCGGCGTGATGGCCGGGCTGTTCGTGGGTATCGCTCTCGGCCCCGCCATCGGCCTGTTCGGCGGCTACCTCGGCGTCACCGACGCCCTGCTGACCAGCGTCACGGCGGGAGTCGCCGCGGGCGTGCTCGTGGGAGTCGTCGTCGAGAAGGCCGGCGGAGTCGCGCTCGAACCGGACGCCCGCCTCTACGCCGGGGTCGGGGCGGGCCTCGCGACCGGGGGCGTCGTCGCCCTCTCGGGCGCCCTCGATCCCCTCGTCGCGGCGTATATCGGCGATTTCGCGATCCGTATCGTCGGGAGCCTCGGACTGGGGCTCGCCGGCGGGCTCACCATCGGCCTGCTCGCGGCCGGCCTGATCGGACTTGTGGGCACCGGGCCGGAGCCGACCGACGCGGGGGGCATCGAGGAGCTGGAGATGTCCGACCTCACCGACACCGACGTGGTGACGATGATGATGGAGGAGTTCCGGCAGTTCTCGCCCGGCGGCGCGGAGGCGCTGATCGACGAGCGGGACGCCTTCATCGCCCACCGCCTCGTGGCGCTCCGCGAACAGGGGTTCGACGTGCTTGCGGTCGTCGGCGCGGGCCACCGGCAGGGGATCGAGGGCTACCTCGCGGACCCGGCGAGTCTCCCACCGATGGACGACCTGGTGGGTGAAGAGACCGGCCGCGGCTTCCCGTGGGGGAAGGCGCTCGGCTACGCCATCGGCATCGCGTTCGTGACGTTCTTCGTCCTCCTGGCGATGGCGGGCGTGCAGGACGGCTTCCTGCTCCGGCTGTTCGGCGCGTGGTTCCTGATCAACGCCGTCTTCGCGTTCGGCTGTGCGAAACTCGCCGGCGCGCGCTGGCTCTCCGCCGGCGTCGGCGGCGCCGTCGCGTGGATGACCTCGATCAACCCGCTGCTCGCGCCCGGCTGGTTCGCGGGCTGGGTTGAGCTGCGTCACCTCCGGGTCAACGTCGGCGACATCGGGACGCTCAACGACCTGCTCAGCGACGAGACGCGGCCCGTCACCGAGATCCTCTCGGAGATGTTCGACGTGCCGCTGTTCCGGCTGATCATGGTCGTGGCGATGACGAACGTCGGGAGCATGGTGGCGAGCTTCCTGTTCGCCGTCTACGTCCTGCCCTTGTTCGGCGCGGAGCTGGGCGGCGTCGGGGCCGTCTCGCGGCTGATGGTCGAGGGGGCCAGAAACAGCGCGGACCTGATCTGGAGCGTGGTCGCGGGATGAGCACCCGATCCGGGCTCGAGGTCGCCGGACTCCGGTTCAGCGAGACCGAACTCCGCGACCTGCTGATCGCGTGGCTCGCGCTCGGCGTCGCCTTCGCCGTGTTCTTCGAGGGCGGCGGCGTCGCGGCCGTCACGGGCCTGCTGTCGCCGACCGGCGTCCTGCTGCTCGTCGTCAGCCTGCTCACCGCGGGCGTCGCGTTCCTGCTCCACGAGGTGGCACACAAGGTCGTTGCGGTCCGCTACGGGCAGATAGCGGAGTTCCGCGCCGACCGCGGGATGCTGTTCCTGGCCGTGATGTCCGCGATGATCGGCTTCATCTTCGCGGCCCCGGGTGCGGTCCACCACCGCGGTCGGCTCACCGCCGAGGAGCACGGCCACATCGCGCTGGCGGGGCCCGCGGTCAACGTCGCGCTCGGCGTCGTCTTCCTGCCGGCGTTCGCGGCGGGACTGGCGGTCTCGTCGCCGCTGCTTGCGCTGATCGGCGCCCGCGGCGTCGCGATCAACCTGTTCCTCGCGGCGTTCAACCTGATCCCCTACGGGCCGCTCGACGGGAAGACCGTGGTCGGGTGGAGCAAGCCGGTGTGGGCGGTCTCCTTCGCCGTCTCCGCGGCCGCGACCGTCGGGTTCCTGATGGCCGGCGGTGCGGCGTACGCGCTCTGAGGCGGAGTAGCCGTCCCGATCCAAGAACGTGCCTTTTCTGTCCTCGTCTAGGCGTAGACCTGTAGATATTCGTGCTGATACCGACGCGCTTTAGTCGCACGGCGGCAGCCTCACGGGCATGAGCGAAGGCGACGGGGAGACCGAAGAAGAGGAGGGGCTCACGTACGCGGAGTCGGGCGTCGACATCGAGGCGAGCGAGGCCGCGACGGCCGCGCTCGTGGGCGCGGTCGGTGCCGGAGACGGAGACGGCAGCGACTACGCCGGCCTGCTGGACATCGGCGACCGCTACCTCGCGCTGGCGACCGACGGCGTCGGGACCAAGCTGCTGGTCGCGGAGGCGCTGGGCGACTACTCGACGGTCGGGATCGACTGCATGGCGATGAACGTCAACGACCTCGTCGCCGCGGGCGTGCGCCCGGTGGCGTTCGTCGACTACCTCGCGGTCGAGGAGCCGGATGAGGCGTTCGCGGAGCAGGTCGGCGAGGGGCTCGACCGCGCGGCGGAGCTCGCGGACGTGGAACTCGTCGGCGGCGAGACCGCCGTGATGCCCGACGTGATCAAGGGCCTGGATCTGGCCGGCGCCTGCGCGGGGCTGGCCGCGAAGGACGGCGTCTTCGACGGCGCGGCGGAGCCGGGCGACGCGCTCGTCGGCTGGCGCTCCTCGGGCGTCCACTCGAACGGCCTCACGCTCGCCCGCGAAGCCGTGACGCGCGACCACGACTACGACGATCCGTGTCCCTTCGACGGCTACGACACGCTGGGCGAGGCGCTGCTGGAGCCGACGCGCATCTACACGGACCTCCTGACCCCGATGCGCGATCACGGCGTCCGCGGCGCCGCACACGTCACCGGCGGCGGCTGGACGAACCTCGAACGGCTCGGCGACCACCGATACGTCGTCGACGACCCCTTCGACGCGCAGCCGATCTTCGAGTTCGTCCAGTCCGAGGGGAACGTCTCCGACGAGGAGATGCACCGGACGTTCAACATGGGCACGGGGTTCGTGGCGGCGTCGGACCCCGAGGCGGCCGCGGCGCTCGCAGAGGCGACGGACGGCCGCGTGATCGGCCGCGTCGAGGACGGCGAGGGCGTGGCGATCCGCGGGCTGGAGCTGTAGGGCCGCGGACGGTACGCGGAGCCGCGGCTGGCGGTACGGATGGCGAACAGGCGGCGCGTGTCCTGGTCGTCGCGTCGGCGCGCCGCGCTCCCGCCGTGACCGACGCGGGCCGTTCTCAGACCACGCGCCGGGTGGCGCGCTTCCGTATTTAGGTGTCCGGGTGGCGCCGTCGAGGCGAATCGCCGGGAGGGCTTTCACCCCGGCGTTCCAACCGTCAGGTCATGAGCCCCCGCGACGACGCCGACGGTCCGCAGGACGCCGGCGACGATTCCGACCGACAGCCCACGGAGGCGGAGTTGGCGGCGCGCCTCGACGAGTTGGAGGCGACGCTCCGCGACCTCCGGGCGGAACTCCGCGATGTGGAGGGGGAGCCACGACGTGACCACGACCGACGCGGCCCGCCCACCACAAGCCCCCTCCCACGCCCCCCGAGGCCGCCGGGGATACCGCGTCCGCCTCGGCTCTCCGAGCTCCTGCGGTTCACCGAACAGTACACCATCCCGACGCTGATCGCGACCCTTGAGGCGACGATCAAGTCGCTGGAACTGCTTCGGGCGACGCTCAGACTGGTCGACCCCGAACGCGACCTCCGCGAGTCGGGGGACGACGCGCGCTCGACCGGCGGCGTGCTCGGACGAGCGGCCACGGACGCGACGCGCGAGGGGCTCGCGGACGTGCGCTCGGAGGCCGAACGCGGGTTGGCGCGGTCGCTCGCCGAACTGCGGCGCGCGCTCGAGGAGACGGACTTGCCGGAGGACGAGGCTTCACGGACGATCTTGGACGACGCCCGCGACCTCTCCGCCGAGATCGAGGCGCGGGTTCGGGAGGAACGAGAGCGGGGGAGCGGACGCGGACCCGAGGATGACCGCGGCGGAAGCGGTGGTCTCCGCGACACCGGCCCGGTGACCATCGACGTCCGCGACCCCGACGAGGCAGGCGACGAGAGGAACGAAAGTGAGGACGCGGCCGAGGACGCTGAGGCGGACGACAGACCGGCGGTCGATGTCGAGTCCGAACTGGAGTCGATAAAGGACGAACTCGACCGCCGGAAGAGGGACCGCGAGGACGGGACGGTCGGCGGGGCGGACGGAGGTGACAGAAACGGCGATGCTGACGAGGGTGACAGAAACGGCGATGCTGACGAGGGTGACAGAAACGGCGATGCTGACGAGGGTGACAGAAACGGCGATGCTGATGAGGGTGACAGAAACGGCGATGCTGACGACGCGGACCCGGGCGCCTGACCCGCGCTACTCGACCGGCTCGAACCGGAAACCGTCCCAGTCCTGACTCGCCGGCTCGCGGATGCCGGCGCCCGGTTCGCGCAGTTCTTCCGCGTAGGTCGGGGTGACCGCATCGCCGATCTCCACGCCTTCGCCCTCGACGACCTGGCCGAGCGCGCGCACCGGCGGGCCGTCGTAGTCGTCGCCCATCTCGAACTCGACGATGGCGAGCGTGTTCGGCTGGCGGACGCCCGGCGGTGTTGCGGTCGACTCCGTCCACGTGATCACGGTCGCCTCGCGGTCCGAGAGGTCCACGGTCCCGACGCGCTCGGTACCCTCGGGCCCGACCGGATGCGGCGGGTACGACACCGCGCCGCTGGCGTACTCGGCGGCCTCGAAGACGGGGTCGTCGCTCATCGGTGCCCCTCCATCACCGCGGTGGTGACGCAGTTGCCGAACCCGCCCACGTTACACGCCAGCCCCACGTCGGCCTCGACCTGTCTGTCGCCCGCCTGCCCGGTGAGCTGGGCGAATATCTCGTACACCTGCGCGACGCCCGAGGCGCCGAGGGGGTGACCCTTCGACTTCAGGCCGCCGGAGGTGTTGATCGGGAGGTCGCCGTCGCGGTCGGTGACGCCCTCCTCGACCGCCTTCCACCCCTTCCCCTTCTCGAAGAAGCCGAGGTCCTCGCTCTGGAGGAACTCCAGGATTGTGAACATGTCGTGCAGTTCCGCCACGTCCACGTCGTCCGGACCGAGGCCGGCCATCTCGTAGGCGTCGTCCGAGGAGTCGGCGACGCCGCCCATCGTCGTCGGGTCCGCGCGCTCGTGGACGACGTGGGTGTCCGTCGCGCCCCCGATCCCCTCGATCGTCACGTAGTCGTCTTTCGGGACGTACTCCTCGGCCACGTCCGCCGGACAGAAGAGGAGCGCCGCGGAGCCGTCCGTGATCGGACAGAAGTCGTAGAGTCGGAGGGGGTCGGCCACGATCGGCGACTCCAGCACCGTCTCGAGGTCGACCTCCTTCCGGAACTGCGCGTGGGGGTTGTCCACGCCGTTCCTGTGGTTCTTCACCGCGACCTTCCCGAGGCTCTCGCGCGGGGCGTCGTAGGTGTCGAGGTAGAGCCGCGCGGTCATGCCCGCGAAGGAGGGGAGCGTGACGCCGTGTTTGTACTCCGCCGGGTGCGTCAGCGAGGCGATCACGTCGGTCGCCTCGGCGGTCGTCCGGTGGGTCATCTTCTCGCCGCCGACGAGCATCGTCAGGTCGGACGCGCCGGAGGCGACCGACTGCCACGCGGCGTAGACGCCGGCGCCGCCCGACGAGGAGGTCTGGTCGATCCGGGCGGTGTACGCCGGCATCGCGTTCAGATCGTGTGCGAGCGCGTTCGGGACCCCGGTCTGGCCCTCGAACTCGCCGCTCGCCATGTTCGAGACGTAGAGGTGGTCGAGGTCGGAGCCGGCGACGCCCGCGTCCCGCAGGCAGGCTTCCCCCGCCTCCGCGAGGAGGTCGCGGACCCAGCCGTCCCGCTCGCCGAAGCGCGTCATCGACGCGCCGATGATCGCTACTCGTTCCATGTCCCGGCGTTCCGAGGCGGTCGCCTAAAGCGTACCCTTCCGGCGAGGAGCCGACGCCCGTGTCGGCGGCGACAGACCGATACTGCTCGGGGCCGAACGCCGGGCATGTTCGGCAGCGGCTGGAACGAGACGGACGTGCCCGACCTCGACGGCGTCACCGCGGTCGTGACCGGTGCGAACAGCGGCATCGGCTACGAGGCGACCCGGACCCTCGCGGACCACGGCGCGACGGTGGTGATGGGCTGTCGGAGCGTGAGCCGCGGCGCGGACGCGGTCTCGTCGATCCGCGACGCGACGCCGTCCGGCACGCTGGACGTGCGCGAGCTGGATCTCGCGGACCTCGACTCAGTCGCCTCGTTCGCGACCGTCGTCAACGAGGCGTACGACGGCCTCGACCTACTCGTGAACAACGCGGGCGTGATGGCGATCCCCTACGAGGAGACGGCAGACGGCTTCGAGTACCAAGTCGGGGTGAACCACGTCGGCCACTTCGCGCTGACGGGGCGACTACTGGAGGGCCTTCGCGCGGGGGCGGGCGTCCCCGGATCGGCGGCAGACGCGCGAGGTCCGAGCCGCGTCGTCACGGTCTCCAGCGCTCTCCACGAGCGCGGCGACACGGACTTCGACGCGGTCGAGGGTGGCGACGGTGTGGCGAACGACTACGACCGCTGGACCGCGTACGGCCGAAGCAAGCTCGCGAACCTGTTTTTCGCCTACGAGCTCGACCGCCGACTCGCGACCGCGGGCGCGTCCGTCCGAAGCTTCGCCTGTCACCCCGGCTACGCGGACACGAACCTCCAAGCCCGCGGACCCGAGGCGGACGGGTCCCGCGTGAAGCGGCTGGCGATGCGGGCCGCCAACGCGCTGTTCGCCCAGCCCGCCGCCGCCGGCGCGCTCCCCACCGTCTACGCGGCGACCGCGCCCGACCTGTCCGGCGGCGAGTTCGTCGGTCCGGGCGGCCTGTTCGGCATGCGCGGCGCGCCCGAGGTCACCGAGTCGAACGAGCTCTCGCTCGACCGCGAGGCCGCGACGGAGCTGTGGGAGCGGTCCGAGGCGTGGACCGGCGTGGCGTACGACCTTCCCGAAGCACGCTGATTCTCTCCCGACTCAAGCCCACGGCAGTTCCGAGAACTCCCCATCCTCGATCTCGCGTTCGATCTCCGCGAGGGTGTCGTCGTCGACGCTCACGAGGTGGCAGAGGGGATGCCCCGGCGCGGCGACCGGGTTCTGTAACACGCCGACCAGCAGGCCGGTGAACGGGGCGCGGACCGTCTTCTCCCGTGTCGAGAAGTGGTCCGAGACGGTACAGATCGCGTCGCCCTCGTAGACGAGAGGGTGTTCGTACTCCATCTCCACGAGCCCGCCGGCGTCCGCGCGCACCCACGTCTTGTCGGCGGCCGCGTCGATCGTCTTGAACCAGCCGGGCCACGCTACCGGCTCGTCCGGGAGCACGTTCACCTCCGCGAGCACTGACTCGACGCCGTCGAGCGCGCGCTCGATCAGGGGGAGCTGGAACCGGTGTGCCTTCCCCATCTCGACGGTGATCGTCGGGATCCCGTTCGCGGTCGCGGCCCCCCGCAGGCTCCCCGGGTCCGACTCGCCGGAGAGCACGAGGTTCGCGCCGAACGCCCGCGCGATGCGTTCCACTTCCGGGTTCCCCATGTCGGCGCGCACGTGGTACATCGTCGTCCGGTTGCGCGTCGAGGTGTGGAAGTCGAGGCCGTAGTCGCACTGCGAGATGAATCGGGAAAATATCTCGTTGGCCATCCGCTCGGCCGTGTTCGACCGCGCGCGTCCCGGGAACGACCGGTTGAGGTCCTGGTCGTAGATCGGGAGATACCGCTGCTGTGCGAGGTACCCCGGCACGTTCGCCACGTGGATCAACACGAGCGTGCCGTGGATCGCCGCGGGGTCGTACTGCGCCGCGACCTCTTGGAGCACCTTCACGCCGTTGAGTTCGTCGCCGTGGATCGCCGCGGTCATGAACACCGTCGGACCGCCGCGTTCGCCGTTGACGACCGTCACGGGGATCTCGACGGGGTCGCCGAGGTACGTCTCGGACACCTCGTACCTGAGGTGCCGCTTCTCCCCCGGGTCGATGTCCCGGTCGAACCGGAATGGTTCGGGGCCGTCGCCTCCGTCCGGTCCTCGCGGACCGCCGCTCCCGCCCCTTCGTTCGCCGCCGTCGTCGCTCATACCCGTGAGACCACCGGCATCCGGTTAACCGTTGCCCGGTTGCCCGGCGGTCGACTCGCGGACCCCCGACCGGCGGCCACCCGGCCGCCGCCCGGCGGCTATCCGACGACGCCCGAACCCTCAAACCGGATGCCGACGTACGGCCGGGCATGGCGAACGGAGCCGACTGTCCGGTCGAGGAGTGCGGGTTCTCCGACGTTCCCTCGCTCGTGGCCGCACACGTCAACGGCACGGACGACGACGCACACGACTGGGACCGGCTCCCCTACGCCGGACCGGGGGCGTTTCTGTCAGCGGTCCGATCGGGCGAGACCGAGGCGCGGAGCGGGCCGTCGGGCGTCGTCGACGCGCCCGACGGGGTTGAACACGACGCCGATGAGGGGGAAGACGACGCCGACGAGGACGAGGCGGACGGCTCCGCGTCCGGATCGACCCCCGACCGCGTGCGCTGTCCGGTCGAGGGGTGCTCGTACGCCGGCCCGCCGAAATCGGTCGCGGCACACGTGAGCGGCAAGCGCGACGACGACCACGACATGCGCCGGCTCGAGTACCCGAACGCCGCGGCGTTCCCGCCGGCGCCCGGAGCGGAAGATGGGACCGACGCCGTCGGCGGGGGCGAACCGGACCACCCGTTCGACCCCGAACCGGCGTTCCGCGCGGCCGCGGTCGCCGAGGGGCGTGCCGAGGGGGTCGAGTCGCTCGACGGCCTCGGGACCGAGGACCTGGTCGACCTGTTCGTGGCCTTCTCGGTGCTGTCGAGCCGTGCGAGCAGCGTCCGAAGCGACGTGCGGGCCGCGATCATCGACCGCGTCGAGGAGGAGGCGGAACTAGAGGGCGACCTCGGGAGCGTCGACCGGTCGACGGGGACGCGGCGCTCGCTCCGTGACGACGGGACGGTTCGGCGCGCGCTCGCCCGGGCGGGAGTCGACCCACACGAGGCGGAGGCGTTCGACCCGGACCGCGTGGCCGACCTGGCCGAGGCGGCCGACCTCGAACCGGAGGCGGTCTTCGACCTAACCGACTCCGACCACGTCCGTCGAGCGAGCGTCGACGAGGCGGCGTTCGACGCCCTGCTCGGCGAGGAGTAGCGATCCCCGCGAGGAGCGCCGACGCGACCGCCGTCTCCGGGACGTTTATTGTGCGAGCCCCCGGAGGTGGCGTCGTGAAGCGTCTGCTCTCGTCCGACCTGGGCGTCTACCTCCTCTCGGGGGCGTTCAGCTTCGTTGTCTTCGTCGTCGGACTGATCGTCTTGGACGCGACGCTGCCCGACGGGCTCGACCGCGGTCGCCTCGTGGGGATCGTCACCGGCTACCTGCTGTTCCTCGCGGTGTACGTGGTCGCGATCTGGATCTACCGGGGGATCGAGTCGAGAGAGGGGAACGTCCGCGAAAAGGGAAACCAGTAGACCCGGCGAAGCGAACGGTCCGCACCGCGGCGGGTAACCGGTCCGCGCCGCGATCCGCAACCTTTTGAGCGCCGCCGGAGAGTCGGGGACCATGCCCGGCGTGACAATTGCCGACATCGAACGCGCAGCCGAGCGGGCGGCGGATGCGGAGATCGTCCAGCGCACGTCGACGGAGCGGAGCCGGTCGCTGAGCGAGCGGTGCGGCGCCGAGGTCGTCCTGAAGATGGAACACCTCCAGCGCACGGGGTCGTTCAAGACGCGCGGGGCGTACAACGCCGTCTCGCGGCTGGTCGACGGGCGGAGCACCGAAGACGGCGAAACCGACGGTGCGGCGGAGCCGCCGGTCGAACGCGTCGTCGCCGCGAGCGCGGGCAACCACGCGCAGGGGGTCGCCATCGCGGCGCGGGAGGCCGGCATCGACGCGACCATCGTCATGCCCGAGTCCGCGCCGGGGACGAAGATCGAGGCCACGCGCGGCTACGGCGCCGAGGTCGTCCTCCACGGGAGCGCGTTCCCGGCCGCGATGAGTCACGCGCGGACGCTCGCTGACGACCCGGCGGTGCGGTTCATCCACGCCTTCGACGACCCCGACATCGTCGCCGGACAGGGGACGCTCGGGCTGGAGATCCTCGAGCAGGTGCCGGACGCCGACACCGTCATCGCGCCCATCGGCGGCGGCGGGCTGATCGGCGGCATCGCGACCGCGGTGAAGGCTCGGAACCCCGACGTGCGCGTGGTCGGCGTCCAGACGGAGGGCGCCTCGACCGTCGCGGCGAGTCTGGAGAAGGGCGAGCCGGTCTCCCTCGCGGAGCCGGACACGATAGCGGACGGCATCGCGACCGGCGGCGTGAGCGAACTGACGCTCGGCCTCATTCGAGAACACGTCGACGAGGTGGTCGAGGTGTCCGACGACGACGTGGCCGCCGCGATCCTGCTGCTGCTCGAACGCGCCAAGCAGATGGTCGAGGGCGCGGGCGCCGTGAGCGTCGCGGCGCTGCTGTCGGACGCCCTCGACGTGGAGGGAGAGACGGTCGTCCCGGTGCTGTGCGGCGGGAACATCGACATCACGTCGCTGCAGGAGGTGTTGACCCACGCGCTGGTCGACCGCCGCCAGCTCGCGGAGGTCACCGTCCGGATCGACGAAGGGCCGGGGAAGATGGGCGAGATATCGACGGTCATCGGGGCCGAACGCGCCAACATCAGGACGGTGCGTCACGAGCGGAGCCGTCCGGACCTCCCGGTCGGCGACGCCGACCTCGTCTTCGAGGTGGAGACGAACGGCCCCGCCCACACCGAACGCGTGCTCGCGGCGCTTCGGAGCGAGGGGTTCGACGTGCGCCACACGACGGCGGAGGAGGAGAGCGTCCGGTAGCGCAGGGCGAGTCCCGCCTCCGCCCCCGCGATCCGACGCTTTCAAAGTTCGCGGGCGGGTACGCTCCGGCGATGACCCTGTCCGTGACCAACACCCTGACGGGCGACCGCGAGGAGTTTTCGGCCGACGACGAGGTTCTGCTGTACGTCTGTGGGCTGACGGTCTCGGACGACCCGCACCTGGGCCACGCCCGGCTGTGGTTCCACGCGGACGTGCTGCACCGCTGGCTCGCCTACCGGGGCTACGACGTGCGCCACGTCGAGAACGTCACCGACGTGAACGAGAAGATCACCGCCCGCGTCGGCGAGCGCGAGGCGTGGACCGGCGAGGCGGACGTGGCCGAGACGTTCACCGCGGAGGTGTTCGAGTCGATGCGCGGACTCAACCTCCTCCGCGCGGAGGTGTACCCGCGCGTCTCCGAGCACGTCCCGGAGATCGTGGAACTGGTCGAGCGGCTGGTGGAGGCCGGCTACGCCTACGAGTCGAACGGCTCCGTCTACTTCGACGTGACCGAGTTCCCGGAGTACGGCAAGCTCTCCAACCAGGACGTCGAGGAGCTGGAAGCGCAGGGCGAGCCGGACGAGCGCTCCGAGAAGCGCAACCCGGCGGACTTCGCGCTCTGGAAGGCGGACGGCGTGAGCGAGACCGCCGTCCGCGAACACGCCAAACACGACCACGGCGCGGAGACGCCGAAGGGACAGACGTGGGACTCCCCGTGGGGCGAGGGGCGGCCGGGCTGGCACGTCGAGTGCTCGGCGATGTCGACCACGCACCTCGGTGAGACGCTGGACATCCACATGGGCGGCCGCGACCTCGTCTTCCCCCACCACGAGAACGAGATCGCGCAGTCGGAGGCCGCCTCGGGCGAGACGTTCGCGCGCTACTGGCTCCACTGCGGCCTGCTCTCGATGGAGGGGGAGAAGATGTCCTCCTCGATCGGTAACTTCTGGACCGTCCCGGACGCGCTGGAGGAACTCGGCGTCAATGTCCTCCGCACCTTCTACGCGGGCGCCGCCTACCGGTCCGAGCAGGCGCTGACCGACGAGACGGTCGCGGAGGCCGAGGAGCGCTGGGACCGGCTCTCGCGCACCTACGACCGCGCGGTCGCGGCGGTCGACTCGGTCGACGCCCGCGCGAAGGTGACCGACGAGGACCTCCGCGAGGCGGTCGCTGCGACCCGCGAGGAGTTCGAGCGGGCCATGGACGACGACCTCAACCTCCGGGAGGCGACCGCGGCGCTTCTGGACCTGACCGACGCCGTGAACAGACACGTCGACGCGGTGGAGACGGCCGACGAGGCGGAGGGGGCGGACGACGCGGACGCCCTCTCCGGCTACGACTACCGCGGCCTTCGCGAGGCCGTCGAGGCGTTCGAGAAACTCGGCGGCGACGTGCTCGGGCTGCAGTTCGGCGCGGCCGGCGCCGAGGCTGGCGGCGAGGTCGAACTGGCCGAGGAGCTGGTCGAGCTGGTACTCGACCTTCGCGAATCGGCCCGAGAGGCGGGCGAGTACGAGCGCGCGGACGAGCTCCGGGACGCGCTGGAGGCGGTCGGCGTGACCGTCGAGGACTCCTCCGAGGGACCGACGTACCGCTTCGAGTAGCGGGGCGCGTCCCGTCTCCTCCCGGCCGGACGAACTGTCGGCGTCGACAGCT
Organism: Haloparvum sedimenti; assembly: GCF_001462205.1. Lineage (GTDB taxonomy): Archaea > Halobacteriota > Halobacteria > Halobacteriales > Haloferacaceae > Haloparvum > Haloparvum sedimenti. The sequence continues at coordinate 78,335 of NZ_LKIR01000008.1, read as the reverse complement.
ACTTGAGGTGAGCCGGGCTATCGGACGACAATGATTCGGGCGCGTCTCGCTCGCTGGTGGGCGCAGCTCCGGCGCCGGCTCGATCGATGGGCCGAGCGGATCCGGACGGAGCTCCGACGCGCCTTCGCGGACGAGTACTCTTCGGTTGAGGTCTCGCGGAGCTTCGCGCTCGGCGTCTTCATCACGATGTTGCCGACGCTCGGGACGGGCGTGCTCCTGTTCTTCCTCATCGCGTGGCTCTTCGAGCGCGTCTCGAAGATCGCGCTGTTCGCCTCGGTGCTGGTGTTCAACCCCGCGGTGAAGTGGGGCGTCTACGGCGCGAGCTTCACCCTCGGCACCGTCCTGCTCGGGCCGGTCGAGGGAGCGACGCCGACCGCGCCGACCCTCTCGGCGGCCAACGACGTGGTGATCCGGCTGGTGGTCGGCAACGTCATCCTCGCGGTCGTCGCCGCGGTGCCGAGCTACTTCGTCTGCCACCGCGTCGTGAAGGCGTTCCGCGCCGCGGACCTCGCCATCGTCGAGAGCGTCGAGGGGATCGTCGAGGGCGACGAGGACGCCGCAGAGGAGTAACGGCGGGGTCGAACGTCTGGCGGTTCCTGATCAGGTCGTGAACAGCTCGGTGTCCTCGGGCACCTCGAACAGCCCCATCCGGACGCCGGCGTCGAGCCAGCCGTAGCCGTACGAGTACGACGCCAGCGCGTTCACGGGGTCGTCGGCCTCGCGGAAATGCCGGCCGTCCGCGAGGTAGGACTCGGCCATCTCCGCGCAGTCCGCGGCCGCCCGCCCGAGGTGCGTGTCGGCAGGGGGACGCGGCTCGGCGGCGTCGAGCGCGTCGGCCAACATCCGCTCGTAGCGGTCCGTCTTCTCTTCCAGGTCGGCGCTCATGCCCGTTCGTGCGGCGGCGGAGGGAAAAAGCGCCGCGGTCGCCGCGGCGTGAGACTACGGCGCGATTTCTGTTCCGGTTGCTGCGGGGCGATTTCTGTTCCGGTCGCTGTGGAGAAATTTCTGTTCCGATTGCGACGGGGCGGCTCCCGTTCCGCGCTCAACAGACCGGCTTCGGGTCCACGCCGAGCGACTCGAGCGCCTCGACGTGGGCCTCGTAGGCCGCTTCGACGGCCTCGACCGCGGCGGCCTCGGCGCGCTCCCAGTCCGCCTCGGTCTCGCAGACCGCGTCCAGCAGGTCGAGCGCGCGTTCGCGTTGTCCTTCGAGGTCGCCGCGGAGATCGCGGAAGACGGCGGCGCTCTGCGGGTCCGCGTCGCCCACGAAGTAGCCGACGTACTGCGACTTCGACTCGTCCGCGACCAGCACGCGACCGAGGAATCCCCCGGCGCGTGCGACCGTGTCGTCGAGGCCGCGGAGGTGGGCCGCCAGTGCGGGTACCCCCTCCTCGTCGGACGCGCCGGCAGCCTCTCCGGCCGCGTCCCCGTCGAGCTCCTCGCGGACGCGCTCGGCGTGCTCGCGCTCCTCCGCCGCGGTCTCACGGTATGCGGCCGCGGCCGTCTCGTTCGCCTCCGCGTCGGCCCACGCCTCGAACGTCTCCGCGGCGGCGCGCTCGGCGGTCTCGGCGGCGCGGAACACCGTCTCGGCGTCGAGGTCTCCCCCGGTGTCGGCGTACAGCGCCTTCGAGGAGCCGAGTCTGGACAGCTCCGTCGCGGTCGCCTCGCGAACTCCTTCGAGCAGCGCGTCAGCGTTCATAAATGGACTCACGGCGCGGTCGCTCCTAAGTCCGGCGGGGGCGCCAGAAGGTGGCGGGAACGACCGATGGGACCGCGGAAATGCCGGGGGATCGGCAGGGCCGACGGTCAGAGCGACCCGCTTACGCGCCGTCGCCCGTCTCGATGGGCGCGTCGACGAGGTTGCCCCACTCGGTCCAGGAACCGTCGTAGTTGACGGCGTCGTAACCGAGCAGTTCGTGGAGCGCGAACCACGCGACCGAGGAGCGCTCGCCGATGCGGCAGTAGGCGACGGTGGTCTCCTCGCCCTCGATGCCCTCCGCGGCGTACAGCTCCGCGAGCTCGTCGCGGCCCTTGAACAGGCCGTCGTCGTCGGTCACGTCCGCCCACGAGATGTTCTTCGCGCCGGGGATGTGGCCGCCGCGCTGGGCGGTCTCGTTGAGTCCCGGCGGGGCGAGCACCTCGCCGCGGTACTCCTCGGGCGAGCGCACGTCGACGAGCGGCACGCCGCGTCGGATCGCCTTCTCCACGTCGTCGCGGTACGCGCGGATGCTCTCGTGGGGGCCGGCGGCGTCGTACTCGACCGCGGAGAACTCGGGCGCCTCGTCGGTCGTCGGGTAGTCGTTCTCGACCCAGTACTCGCGGCCGCCGTCCAGCAGGCGCACGTCGTCGTGGCCGTAGTACTTGAACTGCCAGTAGGCGTACGCCGCGAACCAGTTGGCGTTGTCGCCGTACAGCACGACCGTCGACTCCTCGGAGATGCCGTGGGAGCCGAGCAGCTCCTCGAAGTCGTCCTTCTCGAGGATGTCGCGCTGCGTCTGGTCCTGGAGCTGGGTCTCCCAGTTGAACCCGACCGCGCCGGGCGCGTGGGCCTCGTCGTAGGACTCGGTGTCCACGTCGACCTCCACCAGTCGCAGGGCGGGGTCGTCGCTCTCGAACTCGTCGAGACGCGCCTCGACCCAGTCGGCGGACACGAGCACGTCGTTCGCGTATGAATCGTCGACCATACGCGTCGATGTACGGGTCGCGTTGGGTAAAGTGTACCCTGTGCAGGAGAAAGCCGCCTCTCGTCCGATCAATCGGAGGTTTTTGCCAGATCGTCGGAGCGGTCGGTGGTCTCGGACGCGGCGTCCTCGACCGCGGCAGGCCGTGTCGGGAGCCGAGGAGTCTAACCCCTCGCGGCCGTGGCACCGGCATGGACGAGATCATCGTCGACGCGTCGTGGCTCGCGGGGCGGCTCGACGACCCCGACGTTCGCGTCGTCGACGTGCGCGACGCCTGGGAGTACGACGCGCTCGGCCACGTCCCCGGCGCGGTGAACGTCCCCTTCGACGCGTTCCGGAGCGACGGCGACGCCGACGCCGGCCACCTCCCCGGCGCCGAGGCGTTCGCCGACCTGCTGGGGGAGGCCGGCCTGTCCCGGGACCGGACCCTCGTCGCGTACGACGACACGAACGGCGTCTTCGCCGCCCGGTTTCTGGTCACCGCCCTCGTGTACGGCTACGAGGACGTGCGCCTGCTGAACGGCGACTTCAGCTCGTGGAAGCGCGAGCACGAGGTCAGCGACGAGGGCGTCTCGCCGGATCCGGTCGCGGTGGTGCCGGAGCGCGTGACGGGCCGCGACTCTCCCCTGGTCGACGCCGAGCGCGTGCGCGCCGCGGTCGCTGGCGACGGCGTGCTCGTGGACACCCGCGACCGCGAGGAGTACGAGGCAGGTCACCTGCCCGGCGCCGTGCGGTTCGACTGGACCGAGGCGGTCGACCCCGGGACGCGCGGCGTGAAGGACCGCGAGACGCTGCGGGAACTGTTCGCGGACCGGGGAGTCACCCCGGACCACCCCGTGATCCTCTACTGCAACACCGCCCGCCGGCTGAGCCACACCTACGTCGTGTTGCGGTGGCTGGGGTTCCGCGACGTGGGGATCTACGAGGGGAGCCTCACGGAGTGGCGCGCCAGGGACGGCGAGCTGGTGACCGGTCCGGCCCCGCGCGGCGGGACCGGCGAGGACGAGTGAGCGGCCGCCCGGCCGATCGGCCGACCGACGGTCGCTACGAGGGTCCGGGCCCCGTCTCCGCGGTGATGACCCGCACCGCGGGGAACAGCAGGACCGCGATGGCGAGTTCGAGCCCGCCGACGACCAGGAACGCCGTCAGGTAGTCGAACCCCTCGGTGACGGTGCCGCCGACGAGAAATCCGGTGAGGAACCCGAGCGACCCGAACACGTTGAACAGCCCCATCGCCGCCCCTCGCTCGCTCGGCGCCACGATGTCGGTCACGAGCGCCATCGTTGCGGGCGCCACGAGCGCGCCGCAGACCCCGACGAGCACCATCAACAGCGCGGCGACCGGGTAGGTCGGCGCCAGGCCGACGCCCGCGATGACCGCGCCGTACGCGAGCGACCCGGCGACGACCGGGTAGAAGCGGCCGATCCGGTCCGAGAGCACACCCATCGGGTACTGCAGCAGCGCGAACGGGAGGAAGAACAGCGCGAGCGTGAGCCCCGCGCCGAACGCCGAGAGGCCGAACACCGCCGGGTCCTGGAAGTAGTAGACGCCGACGAGCGCGAAGAATCCGGCCGTCAACCGGTCGATGAAGCCGAACGCGAAGGGGACCAGCAGGCCGGGCATCGCGCGCATCCGCCGGGCGATCTCCCGGAATCCGGGCCGGTCGTCGTCGGTCGGCGCCGCCGCTCCGCCCGCACCCGCGGTCGTCGCTTCCGTCCGGTCAGACACGGTCGACGCCAGAAGCGCCGCGCCCAGCAGGACCGCGCCGCCGGCGTAGAGCGGGTAGAACGGGTCGGCGTCCGCGAGCCGACCGCCGACGACGGAGCCGACCGCCGCGCCGAAGCCGATGGCGATGCCGGCCGCGCCCATGTTCCGACCGTGGCCGCCGCGGAGGTCCATCAGCATCGTGATGCCGAGCGAGAAGGCGCCGATGGTGAACGCCCCGCCGACGACGCGCATGAGGAGCACGCCGCCGAAGCCGACGCCGAGGCCGGGCAAGAGGGGTACCGCGAGGTAGGTCAGGCCGCCGCCGACGGCCCCGACCACGACGAGCGCCACGCGCCGGCCGGTGGCGTCGCTCATCGCGCCCCAGACGCCGGCGAACGCCACGAACGCCGCGAACTCGGCGACGAGGAACCACATGCCGGCGTCGATGCCGGCGCTCGGCGCGCCCAGCGCGTCCACGAGCGTCGGGACTCCGGGATAGAGGAACACCTGCGAGACGAGGACGGCCCAGACGACGACCGCGAGGCGGCGGCGGTCGCTCCGATGCGCCACGTCGCTCATGGGATCGGCTTACAGCGCGTTCTCGATCGCCTCGGAAACGGCGTCGGCGGTCGGCTCGACGCTCTCGCCGTTGACGAACACCGTCGGCGTCCCGCCCACGCCGCGCTCCTCACCCTCCGAGCGATTTCCGGAGATGACCGCCTCGTACGGCTCGTGCTCGGCGTCGGCGATGGCCGCGCACGGGTCGGCGTCGGCCGCCTCGGCCGCGGTGCCGACGGCGTCGAGGGAGTGCTCGTCCTGCAGTTCGTAGGCCCGCTTGGCGAACGCGAAGAACGCCTCGTCGCCGGCGCGCTCCTGCACGCCGCGGCCGGCGTTGGCGACCGGCGTCGACCAGTCGGTGACCGGGATCGGGAAGTCCCAGTGCTCGAACCGGATCTCGCCCGGATCGACGTACTCCGACTCGATGGTCGGGTACTCCTCCAGCACCCACGTCGCGCAGTGGGGGCAGCCGAAGTCCTCGAAGGCGGCCACCACCACGTCCGCATCCGGGTCGCCGGCGACCGGCTGCGGGAGCTCGGCGACCGGTTCCGGTTCGGCGGTGTCGCAGTCGTACTCGGAGGGACCGTCGTCGGAGCCGCCGCCGAGACAGCCGGCGACGCCGGTCGCGCCCGCAGCGGCCGCGCTCGACAGAAAGACCCGTCGGGAGGTTCGCATGGTCGCATTCGGCGCCACGCGCACTTAGGCCCACCGAGACCGACTGCCGCGTCTATTTCTGAACCTCCGCGGTCACAGATCGGCGCCGAGGATCCGGTTCGCGGCGAGTACGGTCAGTCCGAGCGCCATCACGCCCGTCAGCAGCCCGAACGCGACCCCCCAACCGGCCGAATCGGAGAGCGCGCCGACGACGACGCTCCCGCTGGCGCCCATCACCATGTAGACGGTCCGGACGAGACCGAACCCGGCTCCGCGCTCGGCCGCGCCGAGGTTGTCCATGAACCGGGACTGGACCGGCGCGCCCCACGACATCGCCAGGCCGACCAACGTCGTCGCGCCGGCGAGCGCGAGCGTCGAGGCGCCGACCGTCGTCGCCAGCACCAGCCCGCCGTAGCCGAGGACGCCGGCGCTCATCGTCACCATCGCCGCCGCGTCGCGGTCGAGCCGGTCCGAGAGCGTCCCCATCAGCGGCTGCGTGACCCCGTGGACGACGAAGTACAGCGAGAACAGCAGGCCGGCGGTCCCGGGGTCCAACTCCCCCGCCACCAGCAGGAACGTGTAGAGGAACGACGCGGTCGCCTGCCACGAGAAGGCGCCCATCGTCGCCAAGGCGGTCGTGTACCCGATGGAGGGGCGTGAGAGCAGTTCGACCAGGGGGTCGAGCGCGAACCGCTCGCGGACGGGCTGGTCCGGGCGCGCCGCCGGCGTGGGGCGGATCCGCCACGCGAACAGCAAAAACACCGGCACGGCGACGACGGCGCCCGACAGCAGCGCGACGCGCCAGCCGTACCGCGCGCCGATCAGCGCCGCGACCGGCGGCGCGATCAGTCCGGCAAGCGGCCCGCCCGCGACGTGGAACCCGATGGCGCGACCGATGTCGTCGAACTGCCGGGCGAGGAACGTCGTCGCCACCGAGTAGTGGAGGCCGGCCCCGCCGCCGAGCACGACCGTGAACGCGAAGAAGGCGACGACGGAGGGGGAGGCGGCCAGCAGCACGCTCGCCACCGCGGTCGCGCCGACCGCGATCAGGATCACCGTTCGCTCGCCGAGCCGGTCGCCGAGCACTCCCGAGGGGAACTGCGCGAGCGCGTAGGCGGCCCACATGCCCGACAGCGCGAGCCCGATCGTTCCGTTCGTCACGCCGAAATCCGCGGTGATGAGGGGAACGACCGGGCTGATCGCCAGTCTGGCGACCATCGTCGCGAAGAACGCGAGGGTGCAGAGCGTCAGGGCGGTGTCGGCATAGCGCCAGCGCACGACCCCGCTTCGCGGCGTCGGGAAAAGCGGCTTGCGGTCGCGGCACGGCGTGCGATGCGTTCTCGGTCCGAGGGGATGAAGAGCGCTTACTCGACGACCAGCTCGACCGGGTAGTCGGTGAGGTTCTCGTAGCCGTCCTCGGTGACGACGACGAGATCCTCGATGCGGACGCCGCCCACCTCGGGGTCGTAGAGGCCCGGCTCGACCGTGATCACGTGGCCGGGCCGGAGCTCCTCGCCGCCGCTTGCGAGCCGGGGACGCTCGTGGACGTCGAGGCCGATGCCGTGTCCAGTCGAGTGGATGAAGCCGGTCTCCGTCTCCGGGTCCGTGCGGAACGTCGGCTCGCCGGCGTCCTCGTACACCTCGCAGGCGGCGGCGTGGACCTCCTCGCCGGTCGCGCCCGGCTCCACCGCGTCGAGGGCGGCCTCGAGGGCGCGCTCGGTCAGCTCGAACCACTCGCGGACCGTCTCGCTCGGCTCGCCCTTCGAGAAGGTCCGCGTCATGTCGGCGTTGTAGTGCGACGACTTGCTCCGGGGGAAGATGTCGAGGATGATCGCCTCGTTCGCCCGGAGGGGCCCGGAGCCGCGGTTGTGGGGGTCCGCGGCCTGCGCGCCGCCCGCGACGATGGTCTGGTCGAGCGAGCAGCCGTGTCGCAGCAGCGTCACCTCGATCTCCTCTTTCACGCGCTCGCTCGTCAGCGGTTCGCCCTCGAACAGCAGGACGCCCGCCTCGGCCTCGTCGCCCTCCCCGGCCACGTCCGCGGCGGCGATCAGGTCCTCGGCGGCGGCCATCGCGGCCTCGTTGGCGCGCTGGGCCTCGCGGACGTGCTCGACCTCCGCGTCGGTCTTCGTGGCTCGGATCTCCGTGAGCACGTCCTCGGCGTCGACGCACACGTCGAGCCCGCGGTCCCGGAGGCCGTCTGCGGTCCCGACCGGGCCGCGCTCGGGCATCACCGCGGCCTCGACGCCCTTGTCGGCGACGAAGTCGGCGTACATGTCGAGCCGCTCGTCGCGGCCGCCGTACTCGAAGCCGTAGTCGGCGTGTCGCTCGACGGTGTCGGCGCGCGCCTCATCCCGCGCGCGGCCGTACTCCAGCCCGGAGACGAGCAGGTGCGTCTCGCCGTCCGCATAGAGGGTGAGAAACGGGTCCGGCCCGGTGAACCCGGAGAGGTAGAGCTGGTTCGAGTCGTCCTGGTCGGCGTCGATCAGGTAGCCGTCCGCGCCGACGCCGTCGAGGTAGTCGTCGAGCCGCGTGAGGTCGGGGTCCATGCCCACGCGTCCGCGGGCCGGACAAAAAGCGGTTCGCCTCCCGGAACCTCGGGCCGGCGGCAGCCCCGACGCAACTGTTAAATATTCGTCCGGGGTGAGATGACCTTCACACCGAGTTCGCCGCGGATCTTTCACGGTCCCTCATCAACCCGGCGCAGTCTGCCATTTTTCTCGCTCCTGCAGATCGGAAATCGCCAGCAGGTTTAAGTATCTTCGAACCTTTTGTTGGAGCGAGGAACACGGAACCCAGACCCATCTGTCGGTCCCCATCCCATACACAATGAGCGACAACGTCCGAACGTACGCTGGCGAGCACGCCGACGAAACCGAGCAGGAAACGACCGACGACGAGGAGGAGCGGCTCGTCTGTCCTGAGTGTGGCGGCCAGCTCGCCACGGACACGGAGCACGGCGAGACCGTCTGTGCGGACTGCGGGCTCGTCGTCGAGGAGGGCGAGATCGACCGCGGGCCGGAGTGGCGCGCGTTCGACGCCTCCGAGAAGGACGAGAAGTCGCGCGTCGGCGCCCCGACGACGAACATGATGCACGACAAGGGGCTCTCGACGAACATCGGCTGGCAGGACAAGGACGCCTACGGCAACTCCCTGTCGAGCCGCCAGCGCGAGAAGATGCAGCGCCTGCGCACGTGGAATGAGCGGTTCCGCACCCGCGACTCGAAGGAGCGCAACCTGAAGCAGGCGCTCGGCGAGATCGACCGGATGGCCTCCGCGCTCGGCCTCCCGGACAACGTCCGCGAGACCGCCTCCGTCATCTACCGCCGCGCGCTCGACGAGGACCTCCTCCCCGGGCGGTCTATCGAGGGCGTCTCCACCTCCTCGCTGTACGCGGCCGCGCGGCAGGCCGGGACCCCGCGAAGCCTCGACGAGATCGCGAACGTCTCCCGCGTGGAGAAGGACGAGATCGCGCGGACCTACCGCTACATCGTCCGCGAGCTCAAACTGGAGATCAAGCCGGCCGACCCCGAGAGCTACGTCCCCCGGTTCGCCTCCGACCTCGACCTCTCGGAGGAGGCCGAGCGCCGCGCCCGACAGCTCCTCTCGACCGCGAAGGAGCAGGGCGTCCACTCCGGCAAATCGCCGGTCGGCCTCGCGGCGGCCGCGGTGTACGCCGCCTCGCTTTTGACCAACGAGAAGGTCACCCAGAGCGAGGTGAGCGAGGTCGCGAACATCAGCGAGGTCACCATCCGCAACCGCTACCACGAGCTCCTCGAGGCCGAAGAGGAGATCGCGATGCCGTAACCCCGGCGGCTCGGACAGTTCTCTGACGACCGGTCGCGGCTCCCTTCTCGAGTTTTCTCACGACCCAGAGCGGTCGCGCTACCCGCCTCGGACGCGTCGTCGGTCGCGCCGTCGGCCGCGGCCGGTGACGGCGAACGGGTCGTCCCTCGCCGCAGTCGGAACCGCTAACCCGGTGGCGACCGGCCCGCCCGTATGGTCGACGTAGGCGACGACGCCCCCGTTTTCGAGGCATCGATCGCGACCGACGAGGTGGCACCGTTCGATCTGGCCGACCATCTCGGCGACGGCGTCGTGGTGCTCGCGTTCTTTCCGGCGGCGTTCACCGGCACCTGCACGGCGGAGCTGTGCACGTTCCGGGACCGCCTAAGCCGGTTCGAGGAACTCGACGCGACGGTGTTCGGCGTCAGCACCGACCTGCCGTTCGCGCTCCGGGAGTTCCGTGCACAGGAGGCCCTCCCCTTCGGCCTCGTGGGGGACCCGGACCACGACGCGGTCGCGGCCTACGACGTGGCCGACGACTCCTTCGAGGGCACCGGCGTCGAGACCGTCGCGCGCCGGTCCGTCTTCGTCGTCGGCCCCGAAGAGGAGGTGCAGTACCGCTGGCTCGCGGACGACCCGGGACAGGAACCTCCCTACGAGACGGTCGAGGAAGCGGTCGCGTCCGCGACCGTGGACGCCGCCTGAGTCGCCGGTCGGGGGCGACCCGGCTGACAGCGCTGCAGCCATTTTTACGCCTCCGGTGCGTCGATAGAACGGAATGAGCGACGCCGACGAACTGCCCAACGGCAGCAAGCGAGGGAAGTACGACCCGGACGCGGAGCACGCGTATCCGGACGAGCGCCTGAACGAGGTGCTGGCCGCGATACACGAGGACCCCGAGATCAATACGTACCTGAAGGCGCAGAACGTCAACGCCGTCACGCGGAAGGGATACAACGACCACGGGGCGAAACACATCGAGATCGTTCGGAACCGCGCGCTACGGCTGTACGACCTGTTGAAGCGCGGCGGCGTGGCGTTCAACGGTGCCGCCGACCAGGGGCTCGAGGAGGCCGACGAGGCGGTGATCGTCGCGCTCGCCGCGACGCTACACGACATCGGTCACGTCGTCCACCGAGACGACCACTCCTACTACTCCATCCCGCTGGCCGCGGACCTGCTCGACCGGTTCCTCCCGCAGTTCTACGACACGTCCGAGACGGTGCGCGTGAAAGCGGAGGTGTTACACGCCATCCTCTGTCACCACACCGAGGAGGAACCGCTGACGAAGGAGGCAGGGGTCATCCGCATCGCGGACGGGCTCGACATGGAGCGCGGCCGGTCGCGGATCCCCTACGAGAAGGGCGGCCGCGGGATCAACACCATCTCCTCGCAGGCCATCGAGCGCGTGACGCTCCACGCCGGCGAGACCAAGCCCGTCGAGGTGGAGATCCGGATGAACAACGCCGCCGGCGTCTACCAGGTCGACTCGCTGTTGAAGAGCAAGCTGGAGCGGTCGACGCTGGAAGAACAGGTCCGGATCGTCGCGGTCAACACGAAGGACGACGCCGAGGACGTGCTGGTCGAGCGTATCGAGCTCTGAGCGGCCGCCCGCCGTGCGCGGACGGCAGGATCACCCGGCGGCCGCGGCCGGATTCGAGAGCCTTTTGCGGCACCGGCGTGGCGTTTCGAACCGAAAGGGGAATCCTCCGTGGCACGGATCGGCAACTCGGTCGCGCTCCTGAAGGACAAGGAGTTCGCGGCGCTGGCGGGCACGGCGTTCGCGCGCAGTCAGGCGTACTCGACCATCCTGATCGCGCTGGCGCTGTACGCCGATCTGTTCGGTACCACGGGGTTCGTCGAGGGGCTGTTCGGCACCGCGTTCGCGCTCGTTCAACTGGTCATCGTCCTCCCGCTCGGGCGGAAGGTCGATACGGGGAACGCGAAGCGCTACCTGCTGGCGGGCTTCCTGATCAACGTCGTCGTCTTCCTCGGGTTCATCGCGGTGTCGAACCCGGTCCACGTCATCCTGATCCGGATGGTCCAGGGGCTCGGCGCGAGCGTGCTCTGGATCACCGGCGCGACGATCATCGGCGAGATCAGCCCCGACGGCGAGCGCGGGCGCTGGCTCGGCTCCTACAACCAGTTCGCCTCCTTCTCCTCGCTGGCGGGCGACCTGGTCGGCGGCTACCTGCTGTACGCGTACGACTTCACGACCACCTACGTCGTCCTGACAGTCGTCACGCTGGCGGCGTTCGCACTCGTGTTCGCGTTCCTGCGCGACAATCCCGGCGGCCGGAAGGACCCCGAGGAGTCGGGCGGGATCGAGACGTTCCGCTCGCTGATCGGGCTCCCCCTGCTTCGCTCGCTCGTCACCTTCCGGTTCACCTTCAGCGTGGGGAAGATGGCGGTGATCATCTTCCTCCCCATCTACGCGCGCACCGAGTTCGGCATCTCCGCGTTCGCCATCGGCTGGATCATGGCGGGCGGAAAGCTGACGAAGGCGCTCACGCAGGGGTACGTCGGCGACCTCACCGACCGCTTCGGCGGGAAGCACCGCTTCGTCGCGCTCGGTGCGCTGCTGTACGGCGTCGGCACGGCGATGGTGCCGCTCGCCGCGCTCGCGGAGGGGACGCTTGCCCCCGTCACTGTCTCCTACCTGGGAGACACCCAGACCCTCGGCGGGGCCTTCTTCGCGCTGTTCGCCGCCTACTCGCTGCTGGGCGTCGCCGACTCCATCCGGCTGCCCGCGAGCATGGCGCTGTTCGTTGAGGAGGGCGAGGCGTACGACTCGGTCGCGAGCGCCATGTCGCTGCGCTCCATCTCGTGGAAAGTCGGGCAGGTCGCGGGTCCCGTCGCGGTCGGGTCCATCATGGACGTGTTCTCGACGGAGGTCGGGTTCCTCGTCGCGGCGGGCTTTATCGCGTTCGCGACGACCGCCTTCTGGTGGCAGGCGAGCAGGGCGGCCGCGGTGCGGGAGGATCCGACCGATCCGGCTCCCTCGGAGTCGTGACGGCGTCGTCAGAGCACGCCTGCGAGCACGAGGAGGTTGTGACCGGCGGCCCCCAGCGACAGCAGGCCGACGCCCGCCAGCATGACCGCGAGCGCCGTCCGGCGGTCGAAGCGGGCGGCCGCGACCGGCACCGCCACGACCGCCATCCCGACCACCTTCGTGAGCAGCATGCCGGGGACGAGTCCGAACCGAGTGATGAGCCGGCGGCCGACCGGCGACGCCTCGACGTACGGGCCCGCGGTGAGCGCGACGTACGTCGTCGCCATGTCCGCGACGATGCCGACGCAAAACAGCGCGGCGCACGCGAGGAGGCGAGCGTCCATCGCGTCGAGAAATGCTCCCGGGGGTTAAAAATCCGGGTACCGCGGACGGTCGGATCGGTGGCCGGATCGGGTGATCGGATCGGTGACCGGATCGCGCGAACGGATCGAGCGGTCGCCTACTCGCTCCGGTCCGGCGTCGCGACCACGCCGAGGTGGTCCTCGTGGTACGGCTCCAGTCGCGCCGTCTCCAGCACCTCGTAGGCGTCCGTGAGGGTCCCGAGCACGTCCTCGAACACGTCCGCCGGGTCGGCGGTCACGTCCTCGCTGCGGGCCTTCACTGCGAGCAGGAGGCGGCCGTCGTCCGCCAGGAACTGGGCGTTCCGCACCGCCACGTCGGCCTGTCCGCGCGTCGCAACGTCCTGCACGACGGCGTCCACGTCCGACTCGACGACGTGCGCGTAGGTGTCGGGCTTGCGAGCGTCCTTCAGCAGCGGGAACAGCCGGTCGCGGTCCGCGGCTGCGTCCAGCAGGTCCCGGACCGGACGCGGCGCGAACTCCACCGCGTACGTCGGCCCCGCGAAGTCGGCGACGTGGCTGACGGTCGTCCCCGACGCCGCGCCGAGGTACAGCACCGTCTCGCCGCCGGAGAGTCCCACGTCCATCCCCGAGGCGATCATCGCGCCGAGCTTGGACCGCCCGGCGTCCCACGCGCGCCACGCGCCGTCGGTCGGCTCGCCGTACACCGGCTTCCCGCGCGTGGCCAGTCGGCGCTCGCCGTCGAACGTCCGCCGCTCGACGCCCGCGGGAAGCGCGCCGTCGCCCGATTCCTCACTCATCGTCGCCTCCCTCGGCGTTCTCGGTCCCGTCATCTGCCCTGGCGCGGATAGCCGCCATGCGCTCGCGGAGCTCCTCGTGGAGGTCCGGCCGGTAGTCGCCCGAGTAGTGGTCGATCCGGGCCGCGATGGCGAGCTTGCCGGCGAACGCCCGCGCGGCGGAGCCGCGGTCCTCCGGCCGCGTCCCGCGGACGTAGTCGTGCGTGTAGATGATGCCGTGCTTCGGCGAGGGGGCGCGCCCGGCGAGGTGCGCGAACAGCGCGTCCTCGGCGCCGAGCACTTGCACCGTCCCCGAGGGCTTCCGCGCGAGGGGCTTGAGGCCGCCCGCGAGGGCCATCAGTCGCGACGCGAGGACCGGTCCGGCCATCTCGGCGAGGTTCGGCGCGACCGCCGGCGCGGTCTCCTCGATGAACCGCTCAAGCTCCTCGGTCTCGTCGGCCAGGTCGACGACGCGCTCGGCCAGCGAGACGGCGCGGCGCTCCGCGGCGGTGTCGGGGTCGCGCTCGGCCACGGCGCGGGCGCCGTCGACGCCGCTGCCGGCCTCGTCGAACAGCGCCCCCGCCCACTCGGCGGCGCGCTCCGCGAGCTCGTTGGCGGTGCGCTCGCAGTCGTCCATCGCGCGCACCGCGTGGACGAGCTGCTGGTCGTCGGCGCGCTCGCGCTCCGTCACCGCGGCGCGGGTCGCCGCCAGCGTCGCCTCGCGGAGCCGGTCGTAGTAGTCCGCCTCGTCGTCGGCGAAACCGGACTCAACCGCCAGTCCGGGCCAGTCGGCCGGTTCCGGCGCGGACCCCTCCCGGATCCGCCGGGCCGCGGCGTCGCCGTCGCCGGGGTCGAGGCCGGCGAACCATCCGTCGTTCATGGTCCCCCTTCGTGGGGCCGGCGACAGGAACCTGTCGGTCCCCGACCGCGCCGAGGCGGCCGGGGGCGCCCTACCGAGCCGTGCCGTCCCGACGGGTCTTTCGGCGCGCGAGCCGACGGACCGAACATGGACGAGGGCGGCACGTACACCCTGCTGATCACGCTTCCCGAGGCGACCCGGATCGGGGTCGGCGCGCTTGGCGACCACGCGTTCCCCGCGGGCGCGTACGCCTACACCGGCAGCGCGCTCGGTAGCGGCGGCTTCGCCCGCGTGGACAGACACCGACGCCTCGCGCGCGGCGAGTCCGACGCGCGCCACTGGCACGTCGACTACCTGATCGGGCACCCCGACGCGACCCTCCGCGAGGTCGTCACCTCGCCCGGCGCGGACGCGGAGTGCGCGGTCGCAGAGCGCCTGAACGAGGGGCCGGTCCCCGGCTTCGGCGCGTCGGACTGCGACTGTCCGTCGCACCTCGCACACGAGACCACGCTCGAAAGGCTCCGCGAGATGGTCGAAAACGCACACGAGGCCGTGACGGGACCGGACGACTCCTGATTTCCCCGTGGCGGTGCGGACGCGGTGCCGTTGTGTTCCCACCGAATCCTGGTGCTAATGCGGTCGGCGCGCGCGAGGAACGCGCGCGAGGGAGGCGGCGGCGCGGCCGCCTGCTGTGCGGTTTCGCAGCCGCGCCGCCGCCGAGGCTGGGGAGGTGTGAGGCTGCGGTGCAGGGCGGTCGCGGTGCGGAGTGGGGCGGGGCTGTGGGTGGGACTGAAAGGGGCAGTCGGCTCGATCCGGCCCCGACGACGTAAGCACCGCAGCGAGCTGTGCGGGGAGCGAGGAGCGCAGCGAGGCGCGGCCGGTCGAGCCGACTGGGGCTTTCTGGGTGTTGCTGTCCCGATCAGCAGGATCTGCAACCCAGTCAAAACTAGAACAGCAGCAGGGAGAGCCGACTGGGGCTTTCTGGGTGTTGCTGTCCCGATCAGCAGGATTCACAGCAGATCCGGATCAGTAACGGAAAGTGCCGAATAGCGATCCCCGGATCGCGACGTTCCAAGCAGCAAGATCCGCGACCGAGACAGAAACACCACCACAGCCCCAAGAACCCGAGAAACCGTACAGATAGCCGCCCGAGACCTAGATCAGGTCCGCGTCGACCAGCCGCTCAACCGCCTCGCGCAGGCGGTCCTCGCTCGCGGCGTAGGAGATGCGGGCGTAGCCGGGCGCGTTGAACGCGCTGCCGGGAACCGTCGCGACGTTCGCCCGCTCGATGGCTGCCTCACACCACGCCTCGTCGTCCGCGTCGACGGGGAGCATCATGTAGAACGCGCCGTCGGGGACCGCCACGTCGACGCCGTGCTCCTCGAACAGGTCGATCAGGAGGTCCCGCCGGCCCCGGAACGCCTCGCGCATCTCCGCGACCGCCTCCTCGGTGTTCTCCAGCGCCTCGATCCCGGCGCGCTGGACGAAGTTCGTCGCACAGGAGACGGAGTGGGAGTGGAGCTTGCCCGCCTCGCTCACGAACTCCTCGGTCGCGTGGAGGTAGCCGAGCCGCCAGCCCGTCATCGAGTAGGCCTTCGAGAAGCCGTTGACCGTGACCGTGCGGTCGGCCATCCCGTCGAGCGACGCCAGCGAGGTCGGCTCCACGCCGTAGCTGATGCGCTCGTAGATCTCGTCGGAGATGACTGCCACGTCGTGTTCGACCGCGAGGTCGCGGACGCCCTCCAGCGCGGCGTCGGTGTAGACCGCGCCCGTGGGGTTCGACGGCGAGTTGACGATCAGCAGCTCGGTGTCGTCGGAGACCGCGGCCGCCAGGTCGTCGAGGGCGGGCTCCAGCTGGAAGTCGTGCGGTGCCAGGTCGACGCGGTTGAGGCTCCCGCCCGCGAGCTTGACCTGCGCCTCGTAGGAGACCCACGCGGGGTCCAGCAGGACGACCTCGTCGCCCTCGTCGACGAGCGTCTGGACGATCTCGTAGAGCGCCTGCTTGGCACCGGGGGTGACGATCACCTCGTCCGCCTCGGCGTCGACGCCGCCGTCGCGGAGCTTGTCGGCGATCGCTTCCTTGAGACCGGGGACGCCGTTCGTCGACGTGTAGCCGGTGTGGCCGGCGTCCATCGCCGCCTTGCCCGCCTCGGTGACGTTCTCGGGGGTCGGGAAGTCGGGCGCGCCGACCGACAGGTCGACCACGTCCGCGCCCTCGGCCTCCTTCTCGGCGGCGAGGTTGGAGATGGCAAGCGTCGCGCTCGGTTCGACTCGCTGGATGCGGTCTGAAAAGTCGTAGCTCATGGGAGTTCCTCCGCCAGGTCGAGTGCGGCGTCGACGGCCGCTGCGCCCTTGTCCGTGCGCTCGCGGGCCTCCGCGCCGGACATCCCCGGCCCGCTCACGCCGAACGTGACGGGGGTGTCGCGGTCGAGGCTCACCTCTGTGAGCGCTTCCGCCGTCGCCTCCGCGATCACGCGGTCATGGTCGGTGTCGCCCGTGACGATGGCGCCGACGACCGCGATGGCGTCGACATCCTCGCGGCGGGCCAGCCGGTCCGCGGCGAGCGGCGCGTCGTACGCCCCCGGCACGGGCACCTCCGCGGCGATCTCGGCGTCGCGGGCGTCGGCCGCCTCGCGGGCCGCCTCGGCCATCGGTCCCGTCACGGAGTCGTTGAACTGCGCCACGACCAGTCCCAGCGTAACCATACTCCGGGGATACCCCGGCGCGGCCTAATGTCTACCGTTCGCGCGCGATGTTGCAGACCGACCGCGGTCGGTGGCCGCTCACCGGCCACCTCGCCGACGCCGACGCGTCTATACGCCGGGAGCACCTACCTTCGCGCATGAGCGAGACAGAAACCGCGACGCTCGGCGGCGGGTGCTTCTGGTGCGTCGAGGCGGCTTTCGAGGAGGTCCCCGGCGTCGAGTCGGTCACCTCAGGTTACGCGGGCGGACACGTCGAGGACCCGACCTACCGGGCAGTCTGTACCGGCGAGACGGGCCACGCCGAGGTCGTGCAGGTCGAGTACGACCCGGAGGAACTCTCCTACGCCGACGTGCTGAAGGTGTTCTTCACCGTCCACGACCCGACGCAGCTCAACCGACAGGGGCCCGACGTGGGGAGCCAGTACCGGTCGATAATCCTCACGCACGACGAGGAACAGGCGCGCGCGGCCGCGGAGTACGTCCGCGGGCTGGAGGCGGAGGACGTCTACGACGACGAGATCGTCACGGAGATCGAGCCGCTCGAGACCTTCTACGAGGCCGAGGAGAAACACCAGAACTACTACGAGAAGAACCCCGGCGACGCCTACTGCACCTTCCACGCGGACCCGAAGATCGAGAAGGTTCGGAAACTGGTCGCGGACGGCGCCGACGCGGCGACCGCGGAGTGACCGCGAACGACCGCGAACCCGGCTGTCTCTCCCCTATTCTCTCCTCTCAGCCGAGGAAGTACCGCGCCCAGGGGTACCGCTCGACGAGCGGTTGGCCGTCGATCTCGTACGCCTCGATGTAGGCGTCGAGGCCGAGGATCCGGCCGGCGCCGAACGCCGCGACCGAGAGGAACACCAGCATGTACGCGAAGTCGCCGTTGATGTAGCCGTGGGAGATGTCCCAGTTGCCGAGGTAGAACAGCAGCATCATGAACGCGCCCCAGAAGGCCGCCAGTCGGGTGAGCGCGCCGAAGAGGAGTCCGAGTCCGATCAGGACCTCTCCCCACGGGACCGCGATGTTAACGAAGTCGACGAACGCGGCGTTGCTCCCCATCGCCACGAACAGGTCCGCGACCGGGCTCCCGTTGCTCGGCGGCGCGTTCTGGAGGTAGCCCGCGGCGTCGAAACTCCCCGAGAGCACCTTCCCGAACCCGCTCTGGAAGAAGGCGATCCCCATCATCAGTCGCAGCGCGAGGATGAACCAGACGCTCAGAGTGTGCAGTTTGCCGGTTGCGGTGAACCCGCCGATCGTGCTTCGTAGCTCGACTTCGGTGGATGACATACGTGATCCAGCTTCGACAGGGTAACATTTAAAATTACGCACAGAATCCCCATAAAGTGTTCGCACTGACACAGGTCAGGAGCGGCGACGAACCGGTGACGTTCAGTAGCGATTCCACCGCACAGTTGGCGAACTCGCCGCACATTTCTCACCGTTCGTCGTGCAGGAATTGTCGATGAACTCCATTTATTGTGTCGTGACAGCATACCCACGATATGACGACGGCTCCATTGAGTGAAATCCCTCCATTCGATGCGGGGCATCGAGACATGTCGGTGCTTCTCGTCGACGACGACGAATCGTTCGTGGACATGTCCGCGGCGTTTCTGGAGCGGGAGATCGACGGGATCGAGACGACGACGATCTGTGACCCGGAAGCGACGCTCGCGACCCTCGAGGAAGACGAATACGACTGCATCGTGAGCGACTTCGACATGCCGAAGCTGGATGGGCTGGAACTTCTCAACAGGCTTCGCAACGAGGGGGTCGACCTTCCGTTCGTGCTCTTCACCGGCAAGGGCAGCGAGGAGATCGCGAGCCGGGCGATCACGGCGGGCGTCGACGAGTACCTCCAGAAGGGCGGCACCGAGGAGTATCCCGTCCTCGCGAACAAGATCGAGAACCTCGTGGAGAAGTACTGGGCCGAAGCCCAGGTTCGACGCGGGTTCTTGGCGATCGAATCCGCCGAAGAGGGGATCGGGATCATCGACGACGACGGCGTCTACCAGTACATGAATGAGGCGTACGCGGCCGTCTATAACCGAGACCGTGCCGAACTGATCGGAGAGCATTGGGACGTACTGTACCCGCCGGAGGAAGCCGAGCGGTTCCACGACGAGATCCTTCCCGAACTCGAAACCGAGGGAACGTGGCGCGGCGCGTCGACCGGAGTCACGAAGCAGGGCGAGCCGGTCCCGGAGCGGCTCGTTCTCACGCAGATGGACAACGGCGGTCACGTGTGCATCGTACAGGAGATCGACCGGTGGGACGAACTCGAAGCCGAACTCGCGTTGAAGAACCGAGCGCTCGACGCAGCGACGCTCGGGATCGTCATCACCGACGCGACGCGAGAGGACAACCCGATCGTCTATCTCAACGACGGGTTCGAAAAGCTGACCGGCTACGACGAAGCGGACGTACTGGGCCGGAACTGCCGGTTCTTACAGGGAGAAGACACCGATCCCAAGGCCGTCGACGAGATACGGGCGGCTGTCGACGCCGGCGACCCGATCTCGCTGGACATCCTCAACTACGACGCGGACGGGGACCCGTTCTGGAACCTCCTCGACATCTCGCCGATCGAGAACGAAGACGGGGAGGTCACGAACTTCATCGGGTTCCAGCGCGAGATAACCGAGCGACGGGCGCACACGTCCGAGATCGAATCGCAACTCGGCTGGATAAGCGAGTTCGGAAACGTTCTTTCACACGACCTGAAAACGCCGCTCAACATCATTCAGGGAAACATCGAACTCGCGAAGGAACTCGACGACACGAGCCGATTGGACGACGCGGCGGCCGCCGCGGAACGGCTGGAAGAGCTCGTCGACGACCTCGCGACCGTGATGCAGCGAGGGGATCTGGTGAGCGACGTGGCGCCGGTCGAACTCGGGGACGCGTTCCGGTCGTGGGACACCTTCGAAACGGAACCGGAATCGCTGGCGGTCGTCGACTCGAAGCCGATCCTGGCCGATAGCGACGCGCTGATCCGGCTCGCCGACAATCTCGTGAAAAATACGGTCGAGCACACCGGGACGGGGACGGCGATGCGAGTCGGAACGCTTCCCGACGGCTTCTACTACGAGGACGACGGGCCCGGAATCTCCAAACGGGAGCGTCAAGATGTCTTCAAGCCCGGATTCACGACGAAGGAGGACGGAACCGGATTCGGGATGGTGAGCATCAAACAGATCGCACTGGCTCACGGGTGGGAGGTCTCGATCGAAGAGGGCTCCACCGGCGGTGCCAGGTTCGAATTCACGGGAGTCGCCGAACCACGGTAGCGGTCACTCGGCACCGGAGGGGTACGTCCGGATTCGTCGCCCGTCCGACGGTCGCTGCGGAACCTACTCGTCCGTATCCACGGTGTCATCCGCGGTGTCGTCCTCGTCGGGCGCCTCGCCGTCCTCGAACTCCCTGAACATCCGCTCGAAGTCCTCGTGTTCCTCGAGGGAGCTCACGGCCGTGTCGAGTTCCGACTGCAGCTCCACGATCCGGTCGGAGAGCTCCTGGTATTCGTCGCTGTCCGCGAGCGCGCTCTGTCCTTTCTCGGTCTCCAGCAGGGCCTTCTTGGAGCTGAGCGCGAACAGCTCCTGGACGCCGGCGTCGTACTGGCTTCGTTCCAGCAGGTCGTCGACGGTCTCCCGGAGGGTCTCCTTCGTCACCGGCTTGACGAGGTAGTCGTCGAAGCCCATCGCGACGATGTCGAAGTCGGGCTCGACCGCGGTCACCATCGCGACGCGGCAGTCGATGTCGCGGTCGCGGACGGTGACGAGCACCTCGTCGCCGGACAGCCCCGGCATCCGCCGGTCCAGAAGGACTACGTCCACCTCGTCGTCGAGCTGGTCCAGCGCCTCTCGGCCGCCGTAGGCGGTTCGAACCCGGTAGTCGCTGCCGAGCCACGCTGCATAGAGGTCTGCCAGGTCGGGTTCGTCCTCGACGACGAGCACGAGTGGGGGTTCATCGCTCATTGGTCCTCGGTCCTGCAACGTCCGCTCACACGATTCATCGCACGCCCCGCTATATCAAAATGTCCCTTGTGTCGCCGGGGTCGGAGATCGGTCACGCCAGGTTGGCCTCCTCGATGCGCTCGCCGTCCGGACGCTCGACCGCGGTGACGGAGATCCGCGTCAGCTCGATATCCTCGATGTTGGCGCCCCAGCCGCCGACGGACCACTCGCGGTCGCCGTCGTCGACGTACGCGGTCACGCGGCCGGCCAGCTGTGAGAGCGGTACCGGGCCGGCAGGTTGATCGGGCCCGTCGTCGCGTTCCTCGCTCGCACTCCGGGACTCTCCCGCGTAGACGAACTCGGTCACGACGCCGTCGACCGTGACCGGCTCGCCGTTCGCGCGGTCCGTGCCACGGACGCGGACCTCGACGTGGCCGCCGGCGCACACGACCGGCTCCACCTCGCGGAGGAACCGCCTGATGTCGACGTAGTCGGCCGCGAGCCGCCCGGCGCGTTCGTCGTACACCTCGTCCCACACCTCCCACAGACAGGTGCTGAAGTACCAGTGGAAGACGTACGTGAGCGAGAAATCGTCCACGAGAACGCCGTACTCGTTGAGCGAATCCCGATGCGGGGCGAAACAGGTCACCGTGCGGTCGACCAGCGCGAGGAACGGTGCCGGGAGCGGTCGGTGCCGCACCTCGGTCGCCACGCCCTCGAACGCCGACGCTACGGGGAGGTCCTCGGCGTCCTCGGCGACCAGCGTCACTTTGACCACGGCGCCGTTCTCGTAGGCCGTCGCGAGAGCGTCGCGGAAGCGGTCGAACTCCGCCGGACTCACCGCGAGCGCGACCTCGTTTTCGGCGTTCGCGACGGCCTCCACCGCTCGGTCCGTCACCGTCTCGAACCGCTTGACGATGTCGACGCGGTGCCGGTCCGGCGCGGGCGCCTCCCAGCGGGACTCCGCCTCCTCGGCCGCCGAAACGAGCCTGTCGGCGCGGTCACGCAGGTCGTCGAGGGCCTTCCGCGGATCGCGAGCGCGGGCCCGCAACGCGTCGCCCTCGTACGTCTCGACGTATCCCCGCTCCTCGAGGTCCCGCAACACGTCGTAGATCCGTGCGCTCGGGACCCCGCTGGCGTCCGCCAGCTCCGTGGCCGACGCGGAGCCGAGCTCCAGCAGGCTCACGTACGCGTCCGCCTGGTACTGTGAGAGCCCGGCGTCCTCCAGCGTGCGGCGCACCTCCGCGATGTCCATGTGTAACCACACGGACACGCTCGTCTTAACCCCTGTGCTGTCGGAAGCTGCCTCGCGTGACGGGTCGAGAAAACGAGAACTGCCGCCCGAGAAGGCGTTTCTCGGCCTACTCGTTGGGGGAGTAGTTGGGCGCTTCGTCCGTGATCATCACGTCGTGCGGGTGACCCTCGGTCTGGCCGGCCGCGGAGACGCGGACGAACTCCGCGCGCTCTTTCACCCCGGGGATCGTCTCGGCGCCGACGTAGCCCATGCCGGAGCGCATACCGCCGACGAGCTGGTACAGTTCCGAGGAGAGCGTCCCCTTGTAGGGGGTCGCCGCCTCGACGCCCTCGGGGACGAACTCCTCGTCCTCGTCGGCGTCCTTCAGGTAGCGGTCGCCGCCGCCGGACTTCATGGCGCCGACCGAGCCCATCCCGCGGTACTGCTTGTACTTCTTGCCGTTCATCGTGATGACGCGACCGGGCGCCTCCTCGGTGCCCGCGAAGTAGGAGCCGAGCATCACCGCGTCCGCGCCGGCCGCGATGGCCTTGATCGCGTCGCCGGAGTACCGGATGCCGCCGTCGGCGATGACCGGCACGTCGTGTTGACTGGCCACGTCCGCGACCTCGGCGACGGCGGTTATCTGCGGCATCCCCGCGCCGGAGACGACCCGCGTGGTACAGATCGACCCCGGGCCGATACCGACCTTCAGCCCGTCCGCGAAGTCGACCGCGGCCTCGGCGGCCTCTCGCGTGCCGACGTTGCCGACGACCACGTCCGCGTCGACCGTCTCCTTGATGGCGCGTGCGGACTCCAGCACGTTGAGGTTGTGCGCGTGTGCGCAG
>NZ_LKIR01000008.1:32293-55255 GCF_001462205.1 Haloparvum sedimenti | reverse complement strand
CGACCGCGCGCTCTTCCTCGAAGGGGCCGACCGCGACGCCGGCGATCAGGCGGCCGTCGTCGTCTCGGGCGGCGTCCTCGTGCTCGCGGCGCTGGAGGATCCCCTGCATCGTCACCAGCCCGACGAGTCGGTCGTCGTCGTCCACGACCGGAACGCGCTCGATCTTGTGGTCGTACATCAGCTCCAGCGCCGCGCGAGCGTCGACGTCCTCGTCGACGGTGATGACCTCGTCGGTCATCGCCTCGCGGACGGCGTCCTCCTCGCCGACCTCCAGATACGGGCGGATGTCGGTCCCGGAGATGATGCCGAGCACGGTGTCGTCCTCGTCGACGACGGGGGCGCCGGAGACGCCCTCGCGCTCCATCGTCGAGTCGGCCTCGCGGACGGTCATCTCGGGCGAGACGGTGACGACGTTCTCG
This sequence comes from Haloparvum sedimenti, assembly GCF_001462205.1. Classification (GTDB taxonomy): domain Archaea; phylum Halobacteriota; class Halobacteria; order Halobacteriales; family Haloferacaceae; genus Haloparvum; species Haloparvum sedimenti. The sequence continues at coordinate 54,836 of NZ_LKIR01000008.1, read as the reverse complement.
CGGCGGATCACCAGTTCGTGTGCGCGCTTGACCCGCTCTATCTCGGCGGCCGTCTCCTCGACGGTCATGTTGCGGTGGAGCACGCCGAGTCCGCCCTCACGCGCCATCGCGATCGCCATCCGACTCTCGGTGACGGTGTCCATCGCGGCCGAGAGGACGGGCAGGGTGAGCTCGACGTTCCGCGACACGCGCGTCGACAGGTCCGCGTCGTCGGGTTCGACGCGGCTCTCCTTGGGTCGGAGCAGCACGTCGTCGAAGGTCAGCGCTTCCGGTTCGCGGAGTTTCTCCGAAAAGGGCTCGTCGGTGGGAGCGTCCTTCGCCATGTCAAGGGTCGCGGCGGATCCGGGAAAAGCGTTGCGAGTCAGCATCGACGTGTGGGTCGGACGCATCCGAATTCGGGATATATTCGCATCCGTGGATCGATATCGGCGGCCAGTGCTCCGTCTCGTGTCTCAAACCCGGCGGATGATGACCGCGCGCGAGCAGATCGACGCGAACGGACGTTCGTGAGGGATCGGATTCCGGCGCCCGAAACCGTGGAACTCTCGCCGGAATCGGACGATCGTCTACGACTCTCAAACTCCGTTTAAAAAGGACTGTACGAATATTCTGGCGTATGCGGACATCCCTCACACAACGTTTAACCCCTGCCGTTCGGATGATGAAGTATGGACTCCGACAGTCCCGCTGTGACGAGTGTTGCCGGCCAGCCGATCCGCCGTCTCGGCGCCCTCTTCAAAACCGGCAATATTCGCACATTTACACGGGACTGGACGGCTCCGTTCGGACGCACTCACGACGACGCGCTCGGCTATCGTGGGGAGTCCGCACACCACCGTCGGCCCGCCGGTGAGGGCCACGCCGCCTGAATGAGCGTTTCCCAACACCCGATCGCGCTCCGCTTAGAGCGGCAGGTCGGTGGCGCGACGAAGCTGCTGGCGACCGTGATGGCGCTGCCGCTCGTCGACGGCATCTTCCCCGCGCTGGTGTTGGCCGGCGTGCTCGACAGCGCGTTCGGCATCCTCGAGACCGGACTGCTGATCTTCGGCGGCTCCGCGACCGTCGCGGTCATCCTCGCGGAGATGGACGGCACCCGCCGCCAGCAGGCGACCTCGGTGCTGCTCATCGGTGCGCTCATCGTCCCGGTCGCCGGGATACAGGCCGCGCTGGCGCCCACCATCGAGGGCCTGTTGAACATGGCCGTCTTCGAGCGGTTCGCGGGGCTGGTTATCCTGACCATCGCCGCCAAGACCGCCTCCTCGAAGGTCGGCGAGAGCCTCCCGAGCCCCGCCGTCATCATCTCGCTCGGGCTGGTGGCGAGCTTCCAGCCCGCCGGCGCGGAACTGGCGCTTCTGAACGACCCCGAGACGGTGCTGCGCGGCGCCGCGGCCGCGGGCGTCGGCGTCGCCTTCGCGTTAGGCGTCGCGACCCTGTCGCCCCAGCTGCGCGGACGCGTCGACATCGACCGCTTCCGGTTCGGCTCCGCGGTCGCGCTGGGCGTCCTCGCGCTTCCCATCCTGCTCGGCCCCTTCGGCGTAATGCAGACGGACGCGCCGGTCGCGCTGGCGGTGCTCGCCGTCACCGGCCTGTTCGCGTACGACCCCGAGTCCGAGGGGATCGGCAGCGAACGCGACGACGACAGCCCGGACGACCGCGGCGCGGAACCGGAAGACCAGGACGCTCCCGCCGCGGAGGACGACTCCCTCCCCGGTGCGGATCCCACCCCCGAACCGGTTCGAGGCGACGCGCCGACCGCGACCGACGCGGCCGCGGACGGGTCCGGATCGAGCCCCCCGGCCGACTCACCGGCAGTCGTGACCGACGGCGACGGCGAACCGGCCGAAACGGTCGAGGAACCGGACGCGTCCGACCGCGACGGCGACGACTCGGGGGAGTCGCGCGCCCCGTGGCTCTAGCCGTTCCCGCGCCCCTCCCGACCGTCGGGCTTTAGGTCGACGCCGCGCTCTCCCAACCATGAGCAACCGCGTCGTGCAAGGGCGGATGGTGACGCCGGAGAAGCTGGCCGAACTTATCGAGGGCGAGGCTCCGCTGGAGGCGGAGTCGATCGAGGACGCCGACCGCGACTGCCCGGACTGCGGCAGCGACGTGATACGGGTCGGCTACATGCCGACCGTCACCGAGTTCGTCACCGGTTACAAATGCCAGGAGTGCGACTGGAGCGACACCGACCGCGACGAGTAGCACCGGCGGGTTACGAGACCGCGCTCTCGCCGCTGATCGCCCCGGGGGACACTCCGCGGACGCCTCCGCGGACGGCCCCGCCCTGCCCCGATCACGCCGTATCGAAACCCCTTTACGTACCTCCGGACAACCCACATTCGCAAGATCGCTCGGGGCTGTGGCCAAGCCAGGGATGGCGACTGACTCCAGAGGCCGCGCCGGGGACGACACTCCAGACTGGTATTCCGAGCGGCCGACTGATCATCGGCCGCGTTGACGACCCTCTGGAGTTCCGAGGCGCAACCGGAGATATCAGTCGATCGGGGGTTCAAATCCCTCCGGCCCCATAGCAGTTTTGAGGTTAACTTCTCGCTTCTTAGCGATACGTTTCCGAGTTAAAGCGCCTCAGTCCAAGAGGTGCCGCCGCGTGGGCGTCGGATGCGCCGGACCGTTCACCCGGGGAGGGATTCCGAGGACCTCTCCGTCACGTGTCGTCGTCGGAAGGCGGTCGCTTCGATAAGCGGTCGAACCGGTCCTGTGCGGCGTCCGCGCGGGTCGCGGTCGACTCGGGGTCGTAGGACGCGGACGCGAGGACGCCGTCGCGGACGGTCACCGAGAGGACGGCGTCCGCGTGGCGTGCGTCTGCGGGGAGCCGTGCGGCCTCCAGGACCGCGTTCCCGACTTCCTCGCCGCCGCGTTCGAAGAACACGGTTGCGAGTCCGTCCTCGACGCTGTCGACGACCGCGGTGTACTCGCCATCCGGGAGTTCGATGTCGGTCATTCGTAGCTCACCTCCAACACGCGTTCTCCGTCGTCGTCGGAGAGCATCACCGTGTCGCCGTCGTTGTTCCAGATCGGCGATCCGGAGCCCCAGTACAGCTCGGTGTCGGTGTCGGTTCCGCTTCCGGTTCGCAGCGTCACCGTCTCACCCGCCGCGAGCGTGAAGCCGTCCGGGAACGCGTAGCTGTGGCCCGCCTCGTCTTCGACCGTCCACCCGGAGAGGTCGATCGCTTCCTCGCCCGTGTTCTCGAAGACGACGTACTCGTCGTTGAGGTTCTCGCGGTCGTCACCCTCGGCGTCCGCGTTGATCGCGGCGACCTCCAGCGCCGTGCCCGACTCGGTCGGCGTCGTCTCTGTCTCTTCACCGGTGTCGTCGGTCGCGTCGCCGTCACTCCCGGAACCGTCGTCGACCGGGTCGCCGCCGAGCCGCGCGCGCTCCGCGACGGGGTCGGTCGTCCCTGGGGCGATCGGGTCAGCGTCGCGGAGCGCGAGCGGATCCGTCGGCGCGTCTCGTTGCGTCCGCACGGAAACGCCGTTCCCGTCGCTGACGAGCACGATATCGCCGTGCGTCGCCGTCCAGTACGTCGGGAGCGACCGCTCGGACAGCCGCTCGAGGACCTCCTCGTGCGGGTGTCCGTACTGCGAGTCGTACGCGCTCGAGACGACGACCGCCCTCGGTTGCACCGCACCGAGGAACGGCTCGCTCGAGGAGCTCGCGGAGCCGTGGTGGCCGGCCTTCAGCACGGTCGACCGGAGCTCCGTGCCGTAGGTGTCGATCAGGTACTCCTCCTGGTCGTCTTCGGCGTCGCCGGTGAGCAGGAAGCTCGTCTCTCCGTGTGTGAGCTTGAGGACGATGCTGTTCTCGTTGCGCGCTTCGTTCTCGAGGTACGGATCCGGCGGTCCGAGAACGTCGACGTCGACGTCCCCGAACGGGATGGCGTCTCTCTCGCGCGTCTCGTACAGCGTCACGTCGTGCTCCTCGACGGCGTCCAGGTACTCGGCGTACGTCTGGCTACTCGACGCGATCCCCGGGTCGTAGACCGCACCGATCCCCTCCGCTTCCGTCTCGTAATACTCGATGACCGCCGCGTTGCCGCCGATGTGGTCCGCGTCGTTGTGCGAGGTGACGAGATGGTCGATCCGGGTGATGTCGTGCCGTTGGAGGTACCGTAACACGTACTCGCCGTCGTCGTTGTAGTGACCGGTGTCGACGAGCATCGTCTCCCCCTCCGGACCGACGATGAGCGTACTGACCGACTGCCCGACGTTGATGTAGTGGACCTCGAGGCTGCCGGCCGCCCCGTCGGCCGGAGAGCCCTGGCTCGGAACCGGCTGTGATGGCGTCTGATCGCCCGGAATCCCGCCCGCACAGCCCGCGAGGAGAACGAGACAGACCGTCAGGAGGGCCCGTCGCTTGCCTCCGGCTACTCGCATGTCGCATACAGACCCTACGCTACCAAACCGATTGCCGTTTGTTACCTACTCACGTGCAATTGAGTTTGTACCGATCGGCGACCGATAATCGCCGAAAAGGCGGTCCAGTTCCTTCCCGCTGCCGGATCGGAACGAAACGGACGGAGACGCCCGTCTCGTCTCGCGGGTCCTCTTCGGCCCCTCGTGAAACGACGGACACGCCGGTCAGGATAGCCGGATCGGTACCCCGCGGGCCTCGCGGTGCGTTACGACTCGTCTTCGGCGCGTGCGCCCTCCGGGTTCCCCTTGTGCTGGAGGTTCCTGTTGTCCTGCGACTCGACGTTCGTCGCCGGAATCGGCTCGGCGTCGACCTCGCCCCGCGGGCGTCCGGTGTACGCGTGGCCCGGCTTCTCGGCGCAGTGGGCCATCGCATCGTGGGCTCCCTCCCACGGTCCCGCCGCGCAGTCGTCCGACGTGCAAATGAATACGATATCGCCCGGCATTCCAGTTAAGTCGAACAGAATACGCATATAAAAATCTGTGTGAACGGACCGAAAAACGTAATAATTCTTGACATCGTGCCCTCGATCGCCTCGAAATCATCGGGCGGTCCGAAGCGCCGGGACGCGACTCCCCGTTCCGAGGCCGGACCGGGTCCGGGAGGGCGTACCGGCGAGGGCCTATTTCGGCAGGGGCGCTCCGGCGAACTCGACCGCCGTTTCGCGTTCGCGGCCGGCTTCGAGCGCGTGCTTGGCCGCGAATCCCGCCTCGTGGGCGTGCCGGCCGCGGCCCACCCCGACGCGGACCTCGACGCCGGTCTCGCGGCGGACGTGGTCGATCGCGTCGCGGTAGCCGACCTCGGTCACGTCCGGGCAGACCGAGATGACGTTGTCACCGCCGACGAAGAAGGAGAGCGCGCCGTGTTCCGCCCGCATGTATCGCATCAGCGCGGCGTACGCCTGCTCGATCTCGATGAACGTGTCGAACGCGTTGAGCTGGTCGGTGTAGGTGCCGGTGGCGTCGACCACGTCGAAATGCGCCAGCGCGAGGTCGTCGTCCGCGCGGTCGGCGAGGTACTCGCCGTCGAGCACCTCGGTCCGGGCCTCGTCCTGTGCGCTGCCGCGGACCTGCAGGCGCTCGGTCGCGGACTCCAGCGCGTCGATGGGTCGGGTCGCCACGTCGACGCCGAGGCTCACGGTCACCGGGTAGCGGTTGCGGACCGTCTCCTGGAGCGCGGCGTGGTCCTCGCCGTCGAGACCGTTCGTGACGGCGATCATGTTGTCGAACCGCGTGAAGAAGACGTAGCCGTTCCGCGAGCCGACGAACTGCGCGAGGTCCGCGAACAGCCGCGACTGGAGCGTCTGGAGGTCCATCTCCCGGCGCGGTTCCGGCGTCACGGTCCACGGCCCGTAGTTGTCGATCTGGACGAGAGTCAGCTGGGTGGTCGTCACGGGTAGGCGGTTCTCCGGTCGGCGCCCGCTTTATCCTTCCGTTATCCACAAGCCGTGACTCGTCCCGATACTGAGATAAGCACCGGAAACGGCCGCCGGTCCGCCCCGCCGTGCGGCCGAGTGCGCGGACGGAACCGATACGGTTCGCCGGCCCCTGTGACGCCCATGGACTATCGAGGCGCCGTCCTCGACGTCGACGGCACCGTGGTGCGCGGCAACGACCCCATCCCCGGCGCGCCCGAGGGATACCGCCGGATCCGGGAGGCCGGACTGGAGACGCTGTTCGTCTCGAACAACCCGACGAAGGCGCCGTCCGCCTACGTCGACCGACTCGGCGACGCCGGCTTCGAGGTGACCGCGGAGCAGGTGGTCACCGCCGGCACGGTCGCGACGCGGTACCTCCGGGAGCACCACGCGGACGACGAGCTGTTCCTGATCGGCGCTCCCGGACTGCGCGAGCAGTTCGCGGCCGCGGACCTGTCGACGACCGACGCGGTCGAGGCCGCGGACGCGCTGGTGGCCTCCATCGACCACGAGTTCGACTACGAGGACCTCTGTGAGGCGTTGTGGGTGCTGGAGCGTGACGTTCCCTTCATCGGCACCGACCCCGACGTGGTGATCCCCGCGCCCGAGCGCGACGTACCGGGATCGGGTGCGATCATCAACGCCGTGGCGGGCGTCGCGGAGCGCGACCCCGACGCGGTGCTCGGCAAGCCCTCGGACGCCGCGGTCGAGGTCGTTCGCGAGCGCCTGCCGCATCCCCCGGAAACGTGTCTCCTCGTCGGCGACCGCCTGAACACGGACATCGTCCTCGGCGAGCGTGCCGGGATGACCACCGTCCTCGTGCGCACGGGCGTCACGGACGACGCGACGCTCGCCGCGAGCGATCACGAGCCGGACTACGTCCTCGACTCGCTGGGCGACATCGACCGCGTGATCGGCTGATAGACCGCGTGATCGGCTGATCGACCGGTCGGATCGTGCGGCCCGCGCGGCCGCCTCGAGCGAACTCCTCCCGGGGTGCGTGACACCACGCACCAAAGATTTAAACTGACGAATCGCGACGTAGCGTACATGGAGAACGACTCGCCGCACGTCTGGGACGGCGAAACGGAGGTCGAACGGGAGGAGGACCCCGAGGACGACCGCGTGGTCGTCGTCGAGGGACACGCGGTGCAGTTCAACGAGTACAGATACTGATCCGTAGTTGGTAGCCGATCCGCAGTTCTCGGAGCCGATTTCTACAGCCACGCGGAGGCGTTCGTGGCGGAAGGCGATCGAACGGAACGGACCGCTTAGAAACCGGTCGGTCGCCTGAGAAAACGGTCGGTCGCAATTCGTGATTCAGCGCACGCGTACCGCCGGGTTCAGAAGGCGTCGCCGTACGCGGAGATGTCGGCGTGGAGCTCCTCGCGGAGCGCGGAGTGGACGTGGCAGATGTCCTCGGCGCGGTCGACGATCTCGTCGAGCTCGCCCTCGCTGAGGTCGGCCTCGACGTGGAGGTCGAAGCTGATCGCGGCCAGGTCGTCGTCGTCGTCAAGCTCCGCGGAGGCATCGATCTGGAGCTTGCCGAGGTCTTCCTCGCCGCGCTGGCTGCCGCCGACGCGGAACGCCGGGAGGAAACAGGAGGCGTACGTCGCGACGAGCGTCGCGTTCGGGTTCGGCCCCGTCTCGTCAGTGGCGTCGATCTGCAGGTCGAAGTCGCCGACGTGGCTGGTGGACGCGTAGCCCTCCTCGCTGACCGTGGTGGTCTCGATGTCAGACATACGCGCTCACGTTCGGCCGGTCGCGTCCTAAAGATGGCGGTCGCGGGCGGTCCACACGCACGCGCGGCGCCGCCGGGCCGTCTTGTCGAACGGCTAGAGCTCGTAGGTCTCGTCGCCGTCGAGGACGACGGCCTCGGCCGCGCCGGCCGTCGCCTTCACTTCGCGCACGAAGTCGTCGGTGTCGATCTCGATCGGCGGGAAGGAATCGTAGTGCATCGGGAAGACCACGTCCGCGCCGACCCAGTCCGCGGCGATCGCGGCCTGTGCCGGCCCCATGGTGAAGTGGTCGCCGACCGGGAGCGCGGCCGCGTCGGGTTCGAGGAACGGCCCGATCACGTCCTTCATCTCGGACATCAGCGCCGTGTCGCCGGCGTGGTAGAACGCGGTCGCGTCGGCGTCGGACTCCTGTGTCGGCTTCTTGTCCGAGACCACGAAGCCGGCGGGCATCCCCGCGGAGGTGCCGTAGCCGGTCTCGATGCCGTTGGAGTGGTCCGCGCGCACCATCGTCACCCACGCGTCGCCGCACTCGACGGTGCCGCCGAGGTTCATCCCCATGCCGCCGACGGCGTTCTCGTGACCCATGTTGTCCTCGAGATAGCCCGCGAGCTCCGGCGTCGCGACGACGGTCGCGCCCTCGTAGCGGTCGGCGTCGCCGATGTGGTCGGCGTGGCCGTGGGTCAAGAGGAGGTAGTCGGGGTCCAACTCCTCGGGCGAGACGTCCGTCTTCGGGTTGTCGAAGAACGGGTCGATCAGCAGGTCGGTGTCGTCGACGGTGACGTGCCACGTGGAGTGGCCGTGCCAGGTGAGTTCCATGGTTCGGCTGGAACATGTCGCGGAACGCTAATAAATGCCGCCGCCGTGGGCGGATCGAGAACGCCCTTGAGCGACCGTGCATCGGCGTCCCGTTCGGGCAGTCTTAAGGGCGCCCGCGGCCGACGAGGAGGTATGCAACCACGGGACCTCTCAGCGAACTCCCCGTACGTCCCCGGCCGCGGCGTCGAGGAGGTCGCCCGCGAGTTGGGACTCGACCCCGAGGAGCTGATCAAGCTCTCCTCGAACGAGAATCCCCACGGCGCCAGCCCCGACGCCGTCGCCGCGATCCGCGAGCACGCGGACGGCATCAGCGTCTACCCGAAAGCCTCGCACACGGACCTGACGAGCCGCCTCGCCGAGAAGTGGGGCGTGACCGACGAGCAGGTGTGGCTCTCGCCGGGCGCGGACGGCTCCATCGACTACCTCTCGCGGGCGATGCTGGAGCCCGACGACGACATCCTCGTCCCGACGCCGGGCTTCGCCTACTACGGCATGTCCGCGCGGTACCACCACGGCGAAGCCAACGAGTACGAACTCGAGAAGGCCGACGACTTCGTCCAGACCGCCGAGACGGTGCTGGAGCAGTACGCCGGCGAGCGCATCGTCTACGTCACCTCGCCGCACAACCCCTCCGGCTCCACGATGGACCTCGACGACGTGGTCGCGCTCGCGGACGCCACGGCCGACAGTACCCTCGTCGTCGTCGACGAGGCGTACGGCGAGTTCGACGAGAGCGAGAGCGCCGTCTCGCTGATCCGGGAGGACGGCGGCGGGGCCTCGTACGCCGACACACGGGACGACATCGCGGTCCTCAGAACCTTCTCGAAGGCGTACGGGCTCGCCGGTCTGCGAGTCGGCTACGCGGTCGTGCCGGAGGCGTGGGCCGACGCCTACGCCCGCGTGAACACGCCCTTCGCCGCGAGCGAGCTGGCCTGTCGGGCCGCGCTGGCCGCGCTCGATGACGACGACCACGTCGAGAAGTCGATCGAGAGCGCCCGGTGGGCGCGCGCGTACATCCGCGAGGAACTCGACGCGCCGACGTACCCCTCGGCGGGCAACTTCGTGCTCGCGGAGGTCGGCGACGCCGAGGCGGTCTGCGAGGCCGCCCAGCGCGAGGGCGTCATCGTCCGGGACTGTAGCTCGTTCGGACTCCCCGCCTGCATCCGGATCTCGACCGGCACGCGAGAGGGGACCGAGCGGGCCGTCGCGACCCTCAACGACGTGCTCGCCGAGCTCGAACAGGGTGTCCACGCCTGATGCGGCTGGCAGTAACCGGTACACCCGGGACGGGCAAGACGACCGCGACCGAGCTGCTGGCGGACCGATGGGAGGACGCCCCCGAGGTGATCCACCTCAACGAGCGGATCAAGGGCGACGACGACCTCTGGACCGAGCGAGACGACGCCCGGGGCGGCTCGCGCGTCGTCGACTTCGAGGCGGTCCGGGAGGAGCTCGGCGACTGGGAGGGGGTTCTGGAGTCGCACCTCGCGCACCACTTCGACGCCGACGCGGTCGTCGTCCTCCGGTGTGATCCGGCCGTCATCGAGGAGCGCCTCCGCGAGCGCGGCGAGTCCGCCGAGTCGGCCGCGGAGAACGCCGAGTCGGAGGCGCTCGACGTGGTGCTCGCGGAGGCCGTCGAACGGTTCGGGCGCGAGAACGTCTACGAGGTCGACACCACGGACCGGAGTCCGGCGGAGGTGGCCGACGCCATTCGCGCGGTCCTGGAGGGGGACCGCGAACCGAGCGCCGGGACGGTCGAGTTCACGGGGTACTTATGAGGCTGGCCCGGGAGCGTCCCCGCGTATGACGCTCGATCAGTACCGGTCCGTGGCGGAACGCCTCCTCGGCCCGTGGGTCGCCGCGGCCGACCGGCTCGGGCTGACGCCGAACCAGGTGAGCGTGATCGCCTTCGCGGCGGCGGTCGCCGCCGGCGGCGCGTTCTACGTCGGTACCGCGGCGGCGTACGCCGCGGGCGCGGTGCTGGTGTTTCTGAACGGCTGGCTCGACCTCGTCGACGGCGCGCTCGCGCGCGAGCAGGCGGTCGCCTCGGAGGGCGGCGACCTGCTCGACCACGTGCTCGACCGCTACGCCGACATCGCGATCATCGCCGGGTTCGCCGCGGGGATCGGTCGGTACGACCTCGGGCTGCTCGCGGTGACGGGCGTCCTGATGACCTCCTACCTCGGCACGCAGATCCAGGCGGTCGGGCTCGGCCGCGAGTACGGCGGCCTCCTCGGCCGCGCGGACCGGCTCGCGCTGATGGGGTTCGTCGGGTTCGCGGCCGCGGTCGTCCCGCGGGAGCTGGTCGCGGGACTCGGCGTCGTCGACCTCCTCCTCGTCCTCTTCGCGGTCGTCGGTCACCTCACCGCGCTCCAGCGGTTCCTCGGCGCGTGGCGGGACCTCTGATCTGAGGACTGACCGACGACTCGGGAGGCCGACCGCGCCGACCGGCGCCCGCGGCCCGAAGTTGATAAACGATGGCGGCGAAAGGACCGATCAATGAGCGTGACCCACGCCGACCAGCGCGTCGCGGTGCTGGCGGACTCGCAGAACCTCTATCACTCCGCACAGAGCAAGTACTCCCGGAACGTCGACTACGCCGGCCTGCTGGAACGGGCGGTCGGCGACCGGTCGCTCGTGCGCGCTATCGCGTACGTCATCCGCGCCGATTCGCCCGAGGAGGAGAGCTTCTTCGAGGCGCTGCGCGACATCGGCTTCGAGACGAAGATCAAGGACATCAAGACGTTCCCCGACGGGACGAAGAAGGCCGACTGGGACCTCGGGATGAGCCTCGACGCCGTCTCGCTGGCGAGCCACGTCGACACGGTCGTCCTCTGTACCGGCGACGGCGACTTCGCGCGGCTCTGCACCCACCTCAGACACGAGGGGGTTCGCGTCGAGGCGATCGGGCTCGGCTCGTCGACCGCCGAAGAGCTGATCGACGCGGCCGACTCCTTCCACGACATGGAGGACGAGGAGGACGCGTTCCTGCTTTAACGCCGGCCGTTCCAGATCCCTCCATGAGTTCCCGTCAGCGCGACCCGGACCCGGTCGACGACCGCCTCGTTGCGCTCGCGCTCCCCGCCGTTCTCGGCATGGCGCTCGGGCTCGCGGTCGGCGGTCAGCTCGACAGCCTCGCGGTCGGCATCGCCCTCGGAATCGCCCTCGCGGCCGGGTTCGGCTGGCTGCGGCTGTGGCTGGCGGACCTCCCGCAGTAGCCGTCGAGCCTGTCCCCCCGCGACGCCCGCGGTCCGGAACCGCTTTGAGCGCGCCGCCGCGAGTGCCCCCATGAGCGACGCGGAGGATCTCGCGGATCTGCGGGTGACCGCCGACTACCAGTTCGGCGCCGGCGCGGGTGCGGCGCTGTTCCCGCCGAGCGACGAGCACACCGTTCGGCGGTCCAGCGGCGGCCGCCCGCGGCAGGTGCTTGCCGGCGACGTGACCGAGACACCCGGCAGCGCGGAGGGCGACCGGCTGGTGACGTACGGCACCGACGGCCGCTTCCGTCTCGGGATCGCCGGCGGCGCGCGGCTCCACGAGGCGCTCGATCCCCCGACCTACCGCGTCACCGTCGGTGACGAAAGCGAACCGTTCGTCCGCGACGGAAGCAACGTCTTCGCGAAATTCGTCACCGCGGTCGACGACGCGGTCCGACCGGGCGACGAGTTGCTGGTCGTCCACGAGGACGACCGCCTGCTCGCGGTGGGGCGCGCGGAGCTCTCCGCGTCGGAGATGCTGGCGTTCGACACCGGGATGGCCGTGAAGGTGCGGGACGGCGTCGAGGATCTGTAGGAATCGGAAGCGCTCCGCGATTTTTGTAACAGCGGTCACCCACCCAAACGCCAAGGAGTCGCGGGTCCATCTTTCACCATGAGCGACACGACGCCATCCGGGGGCGGCGACGCCTCAGCCTCCTCCGAGGCCGGCGAGGAGAACCGGGCGGAGGAGCGTCCGCCGGGCCCCGACGGTCTCCCGGTGCTTGGCAACACCTTCGCCTTCCTCGACGACCCGTTGGCCTTCTGGACGCGGACCGCCCGCGAGCACGGTCCCGTCGCGTACTACGAGCTCGGCACCGAGCCCTTCTTCCAGCTGAGCGACCCCGACCTCGTCCAGCAGGTGCTCGTCCACGACAACGAGCGCTACCGCAAGGGCGAGCTGTTCATGGCGGCGCTGGAGCCGCCGCTCGGGAACGGGCTGCTCACGAGCGAGGGGTCGTTCTGGCGCCGGCAGCGACACGCGATCCAGCCCGCCTTCGCGCCGGATCGGCTCGACGCGTACGCAGACGCGATGGTCGACCGAGCGACCGCTGAGACCGCGGGCTGGAGCGACGGCGAGGTCAGGAACGTCCACGACGACATGATGTCGCTGACGGTCGAGGTGGCCGCGGAGGCGCTGTTCGGCGTCGACGTGACGGAGTTCGAGGACGCGGTGAGCGACGCGCTCGGCGCCGTGATGGACCACGTCGAGCGCCGGAGTCGCCGTCCCGTGGACGTCCCGGTCTGGCTCCCGACGCCCGGTAACCGGCGCTACCGACGCGCGCTCGCCACGCTGGAGGAGGTCGCCGACGCGGTGGTCGACAGACAGCTGGCGGCCGCCGACAGCGATGGGGCGACAGATGGCGAGAGGCCGGAGCGGACCGACGAACCCGCGGACGCCGGTCCCGGTCCGAACGTCGTCAGACTGCTCCGCGAGAGCGACGAGGCGGACGCCTCCCGCGAACAGCTCCGCGACGAGGTCGTCACCCTCCTGCTGGCGGGCCACGAGACGACCGCGCTGACGCTCACCTACGCGTGCCACCAGCTCGGTCGGCACCCTGAAGTCGCCGAGCGGCTCCGGGCCGAGGTCGACGACGTGCTCGGCGACCGGGATCCAACCGTCGCGGACCTGGCGGAACTCGACTACACGGAGCGAGTCGTCAAGGAGACCATGCGGCTGTATCCCCCCGTCCACGAGCTGCTTCGCGAGCCGACCGAAGACGTGACTCTCGGAGGCTACCGGATCCCCGCCGGATCGACGGTGAGCTTCCAGCAGTGGGTGCTTCACCGCGACCCCGCGGTGTACGACGCACCCACCGAGTTCCGACCGGAGCGGTGGACGGAAGAGTTGACCGACTCGATGCCCGCCTTCTCCTACTTCCCGTTCGGCGGCGGGCCGCGGCGCTGCGTCGGGGACCGCTTCGCCATGATGGAGGCGCGACTTGTGTTGGCGACGCTCGCGCGCGATTGGACGTTCGACCCGCTCGGAGACCTCTCGTTCGCGCCGTCGATCACGCTGCGCCCGGACGGACCGGTCGAGATGCGCGTCGAACGGCGGTAAAACTCCGACGAGGGTCGATGCCGCTCAGAGGAACCGGGCCAGTCCGACCGCCTCGAGAAGCGGAATGCCCGCCGCGACCGATCCGAGCAGGAAGCCGGCGATGGCGCCGCCGTTCAGCAGGGGAAGCCCGGCGTGTGCCCGGCCCTTCATGACCCAGCTCATCAGCACGAGCAGGCCGGCGACGGTGCCGACCATCGCGCCGAGCGCGGGCAGGTTGAGCCCGATCAGGGGCACGTCGAGCGCGCCAGCCTCCGGAAGGAACGTCGCCGCGCTGGCGACCAGCACCGCGGGGATGACCGCGTCCCCGAGTCCGATGAAGAACGCGTCGCGGTCCTCGATGTCGGGTGCCTCGGCCTCCGTCTCCGCGGCCTCGCCAGCCTCAGCGGTCTCGCCAGCCTCAGCGGCCTCGTCAGCCTCAGCGGCCTCGCCAGCCTCCATGGACTCTCCCTCGCGGTCGTCCAGCAGCGAGTAGGACAGCGACAGGGGAATGACGAGCACCACCGGGATGTTGAGGTCCATCACGCCCTCGGCCAGCGAGAGCATGTGTTCGGTACCGTAGACGGAGATCGCGTCGTAAACGGCGAGCAGGGACAGCAGAACCAGCGCCGGGAGCACGCCGAAGGAGATGCCGAACAGCCCCGCGGCGCCGGCCCCCATCAACACCCCGGCGGTGTCGATGACGTACCACTCCGGATGGACGAGCAGCGCGACGCCGACCGCGAGCGCGGGGACGGCGGCGAGGACCGGCGAGAACAGCGCGGAGAAGACGTACCACGAGAGCCACGCGGAGGTCCCGACGATGACGAGCCGGACGGCCCAGTCGAACTCGTACTTGAACGCCGCGAGCATCAGCGCCGTCATCACGAGGATGGCGGCGATGTAGAGCACGCTGTTCGTCGGGTCCTGCGGGTTCTCGACGGGCTGGTAGCCGCTCTCGACGAACTCCGGGACGAGCGCGAGCGCGCCGAGCTGGACGAGGACGAAAAGCGCCACGACGAATCCGACGCCGCGATACGCGCGGGGAATCATCTACCGGGCGTTCGACGCGGGGGCGTTTTGCAGTTGCGCTTCGAGCGGCTGCCGGAATCAGGGATCGGTACGATCCCCGGCCGCGAACGACCGGTCGAGCGTCGGCGCCCCGCGGAGAGCGATGGCGACCGCAGCGAGGCCGAACGCCGCCATCCCCGCCGCGCCGACCGGGCTCGCAACGAGCTCCGCGAGTCGGACGTTCGACGCGGCCGCGTAGACGAGCACGAGGCCCGCGGAGCCGTTGAACACCCCGTGGAGCAGCGCGGCCGCGATCGCCGACTCCGCGCGAACGACGAGGAACGTGTACACCGGTGAGAAGGCGATACAGGCCAGCGTCATCACCGCGACTCCGACCGTGGGGAAGGAGGGGTAGTTGTAGCCCGCCGCGATCACCGGCGCGTGCCAGACGCCCCATAGCGCGCCGACGCCGAGCGACGCCCGCCAGAACCCGAGCGGCGCGAGCTCCCACAGCAGGTAGCCCCGCCAGCCGAACTCCTCGCCGAACGCGAAGACGGCGTTGACGGTCGCACCGAGCGCCAGCGCCAGTCCGAGCGCCGCCGCGACGCCGAGCGGTCCGGCCGGAAGCCCGACGCCGGGGAGGGGGTCGCCGGTCGGGTCGAACGCGACGCCGGGGACGGCGACCGCCACCGCCAGCGTCACGCCCACGAGCCCGAGGGCGACGAACGGGGCCGCGAGCAGCCACGGCGGCCGGCCGACGCGGAGTCCGACCTCCCGAACCCCAACATCGTGACGCAGACAGACGACCAGTCCCGCGACGAGCGGCGAGAACATGTAGACCGGCGCGAGCGCGACGGTGGAGACGCCGAGCGCCCGGGCGGCTGCGACCAGGAGTACCGCGGCCGCGATCAGAACCCCGACGAACAGTCCGAGCCGGTCGCGGTCGATGTCAGACATCGTCGCTCCGCCGGACTTCTCGTCCGATGTCCGGGTCGTTCGTCGCCCGTTCGATGCTCGTCACCACTCCTCCGCCGACTGCCGTCGCTCGCTCGGGGACCATGACTGCCGGAGGATCCGCCGGGGGGCGCAAAACCGTTACGCCGGCGTGTGAGGATCTCCCGCGACCCTCACCGCGCGTACAGCTGCTGGCCCACCAGCGACGCCAACTCGACGCCGTCGTTCGGTGTCACCGCGACGTAGGGACGCTCTACCGGGCCGAACACGTCCACGACGCGACCGACCGTCGAGAGCGACTCGTCGACGACCACGTCCCCGATGTCGGCCGCCTCTCCCGCGCCGTCCGCGTCAGCGCGCGCGATCGCGAGCCCCTGCGCGGTTCGGACCACGTTGCCGACGCGCTTCACGCTTCGTCGCGCAGGATGTTGACGTACGCTGCGACCGCCTGCACAAGGTCGTTCTTGGCCGTGTCCTCCGTCCCCTGGACGAGCACGCGTCCCCGGGGCTCGAACTCCCGCGAATACGCCTTCTCGCGTTCGATCACCGCGTCGTACCCCACCTGCTGAACCGCCTTCGCGATCTCGTCGACGGTCGGTTCCTCGACCGCCTGATCCCGGGGGACACGTCGCCCCTCCGACCGCGTCAGGTCCGCATCGATGTACGCGGGGTAGATGACGTTCTCGACCATACCGGGAGAGCGAGCGCGCGGGGTAAGATCCTTTCGACCGACCTTTTTCTGCGGTCGGGTTCGCGCGGCGCTCTGCGCCGCGCTCACCGCTCCCTTGAAAAATGTCGATCAAAAAGGTGCCGCGGTCGGCGCTGCGGGCGCTTCGCGCCCTCGCGCCGCCGCGGTACTCAAACCTTGTCACGGAACTGCCACCGTACTGCGACCGCCGACGCACTGCGACCGCCACCGCTTACAGAAATCCGCCCCACAGCCACTGCCGACAGAAATCCGCCCCACAGCCACTGCCGACAGAAATCCGCCCCACAGCCACTGCCGACAGAAATCCGCCCCACAGCCACTGCCGACAGAAATCCGCCACACAGTCACCGCTTACAGAAAATCGCCACACAGTCACTGCCGACAGAAAATCGCCACACAGTCACTGCCGACAGAAATCCGCCACACAGTCACCGCTTACGGAAGGGTTCCTCCGCGGCCGCCTCAGTGCCCTTCCGTCTCAACCTCGACCGTGCCCGCGAATCGGGTCTCGGGGAACAGCGAGTCCACGTCCGGGTTCGCGTCGAGAAGTCGATACTCGATGCCGTCCTGCTCCACGACACCCGCCTCTTCGAGGTGGTCGAGGTGCGCGTGGGCCTCGCCCGGTCCGTGGAGAATGTGGATCGTGTCGAGGTCGCCGAACAGGTGCGCGGAGACCGTCCAGGTGTCGCAGGGGCCGTGCTCGTCCAGCACGTCGATCACGCGCTCGGTGCGCTCGCGGTGGTGCTGCAAGATGACCGCGGCGCGACGGCTCGGGGCCTCGATGGCGTCGCGGTGGCCCGGGTGTACACGTGCCCAGTCGCGCTCGACCACGCGCACGAGGCTCTCGGCGTAGC
Organism: Haloparvum sedimenti; assembly: GCF_001462205.1. Classification (GTDB taxonomy): domain Archaea; phylum Halobacteriota; class Halobacteria; order Halobacteriales; family Haloferacaceae; genus Haloparvum; species Haloparvum sedimenti. The sequence continues at coordinate 37,612 of NZ_LKIR01000008.1, read as the reverse complement.
GTTGCAACGGGTGCGCGACGCGCGTGTCCGCGCCGCCGACGTTCGGCGTGTAGCGCGGCAGGATCGCGTCGCCGACGAACGCCTGCTCGCCCATGCCGTCGCCGAGCAGGGACTCCTCGGGACCCACGTCCGCACCGCCCTCGTCGGCGACCGTCGCCGCGTCGAACGCGAACGCCGTCAGCCCGTCGGCGTGGCCGGGGAGGTGAACCGCCTCCAGCTCCGTCCCGTTCACCTCGAACCGGTCGCCGTCCGCGAAGGGCGTCACCTCCGCGTCCGCACCCCGGAGGTCGTCCATCGTCCCGCCGATGAACGACTGGAGCGACTCCCGGGCCTCGGCGGGCATCCCCCACGACTCGAAGACGCGCTCCTGTGCGTCCCGGTCCTCGAGGAATGACGGCTCGGCGCCCGAGACCAGCGGCGCGTCCGCCTCGTGGACGAACACCTCGCAGTCGCTCTCGGCCTGCACGTCGCCCGCGAGGCCGGCGTGATCCGGGTGCCAGTGGGTGAGGTACACCTCGTCCACATCCGCGAGCGCGAGCCCCGCGGCCGCGAGTCCCTCCTCCAGCTCCGTCCGCACCTCGGGGAGCGCGACGCCCGTGTCGACGAGCGCCGTCGTCTCGCCGTCGAACAGGTAGACGTTGTTCAGCCCCTCGAAGACGGTGTTCCCGAGCCTGATTCGCTTCACTCGTAAATGTGGGTCGTGCGCCCCTTTGAGCGTTGCCACTTTCGATACTTATCGGAGCGTTCGTGATTTGTCGTCGTTTTGCTGGGGTTCCGCATTTCTGCCTCTGCTGTCGATCCTGCTGATCTGGACAGCAACACTCAGAAAGCCCCAGCCGGCTCGACCGGCCGCGTACCGGCAGACGGTCCGGGCATTCCGTTGCGTCTCTCAGCAACGCCCGACGGACGGGTCCGGGCTGCGACTGCCGTCGTCCCGCTCGGCAAGCTCGCGGGACCCTCGCTGTGCTCCTCGCTCTCAGCTTGGCGAGACAAACCGCGTCTCGCGAGCCTCCAGCGTGCAGTAGCGCGCCGAAAATCGGAGATTTTCGAGCCGCCGTTCGCTCCGCACCGCGCTCACGGCGACGCTGGAGACACCGCCCGCTGCGGTGCTTGTCTGGCAAGACGGTCCGGGCGTTCCGTTGCGTCTCTCGGCACAGCCCGACGGACGGTTCCGGGCTGCGACTTGCTGACTCTCGCTCGGCAGGCTCGCGAGAGCGTCGTCCGGGCGGGACCGAGCCGACTGCCCCTTTCAGTCCCACCCCGCACAGCACCGCAGCCGCACCGCAACCGCACAGCAGCCTCACGCCTCCCCAGCCTCGGCCGCGGGCCGGCCGCGAAACCGCACCGCATGCGGCCGGCCCGCGGCCTCCCTCGCGCGGTCGCGGCGACACGCTTCGGGGTCGCCGCGGCGCGCGCCGACTGCACGGCACCGCTACTACATCAGCACCGCAACTGCAACAGCACCGCGACCGCACTGTCCCACCGCCGGGTTCAGAAGTCGGATGTCCGTCCCGTTCTGACGGAGTTCACCGACGCGACTTTATCCGCGCCGATGCGACCCGGGAACATGGAGTATCAACCCGGCGTCTGCAACATCGGCCCCGGCGAGCAGCGCAAGCGTCTCGCGCTCGGTGGCGGGTCCCTCGTCGCGGCGGCGGTCCTGATCGCGGTCGTCGTTATCGGCGAGTTCCCGGCGAGTTACCTGCTGGCGACCGTCTTCCCGCTGTACGGCGCGGCGATGGGGATCCTGCAGTACCGCGAGCGCTTCTGCGTCGGCTTCGCGGCGCTGGGCGTCTTCGATGTGGGAGCGGGGAACCGCGAGGTCACCGACGACGCGGCCCGGGAGGCCGACAGAAAACGGGCGGTTCGGCTGAACGCGAAGGCGCTCGCGCTCGGGATCGCGTCCGCGGTCGCCGTCTACGTGGCGGGTCGACTGCTTCTGTGACCGCCGAACGACCGCGATTCGGACGAATAGCAAGCTCTTAAGTCCCCGGACGGACAGGTTTTCGACGGGAACAGCACAGCCGCAAATCCGACTCGCGCGTCGATTGGCGCGCTTGGGATTGCGGCAGTGCACCGCCGGCTCCCCCGGCGACGGTCGCAGCGGCGTTTGCCGCCGACCAGCGTCGCGCGGAGCCGAGGTCACAGGTCCGCGGTTGTGCCGTTCCAACTTCGAACGATGGCACGAATGCACACCCGTCGCCGCGGCTCGTCCGGTTCGGACAAGCCCGTGGCGGCAGACGACCCCGAGTGGAGCGACGTCGACGCCGAGGACATCGAGTCCCGCGTCGTCGAACTGGCGGAGCAGGGCCACGAGCCCGCCGTCATCGGTCTCAAACTGCGCGACGAGGGCGTGAAGGGCACCCCGATCCCGGACGTGAAGCTGGCGACCGGGAAGAAGGTGACCGAGATCCTCGAGGAGAACGACGCGGCCGGCGACCTGCCGTCCGACCTCCGGAACCTGATGGAACGCGCCGTCAACCTGCGCGAGCACATGGCGGAGAACCAGCAGGACCACCAGAACAAGCGCGCGCTGCAGAACACGGAGTCGAAGATCCGCCGACTCGTCGACTACTACCGCGGCGACCAGCTCGACGAGGACTTCGTCTACGACTACGAGACCGCGGCCGAACTGCTGAACGAATAACCGACGCATCACCACCGAACGGTCCACCACACCCGACATCGACAGTCGACTGACCCAGACGCAACCGATACGCGACCCACGCCCGACCACATCCGACCGTGACAGAAACCGCATCCGCCGACGCCGCCCCCGACGCGCTCGCCGGCGTCCTGCGCGACGCGCCGTTCGTTCGGCTCGTCGCCCGCGACGACGGCGACTCGCTGGCAGCGGTGGCGCTGCTCGCCCGCGCGCTCCGCGCCCGGAACACCCCGTTCCAGGCGCGGGTGGCAGCCGACCCAGACCCGGATCCGTCCGAGGAGGACGTGTCCGTGACGGTCGGCGCCGACGCGGGGGCGCACGCCGTCTCCGGGGAGGGGCGCCCGGCCAGCACGACCGCCTTCGCGGTCGCCCGCGAGCTGGGCGCCGACCCCGACCCGGTGTTGGCGCTGGCCGGCGTCGTCGCCGCGGGATCGGTCCCCGGCACGGACGGCTCCGGCGACGCGCTGGCGGCCGCCGAGCGGACCGGTCGCGTCGAGCGGCGCCCCGGCGTCGCGGTCCCGACCGCCGACCTGGCGGACGGGCTCTCGGCGTCCACGCTGCTCCGGCTCCCCTACTCGGGCGAGCCGGAGGCGGCGCGGGCGACGCTCGCGGAGCTGTCGCTCCCGGCCGACCTCGACGCCGACGCCCACCGGCGGCTGGCGTCGCTGGTCGCCGTCGACGCCGCGACCGCACCCGACGCGAGTCAGCGGGCCGCGACCGCGGTCGAACGCGCGCTCCGCCCGTACGCCACGGACGGCGACGACGCGCCGTTCGCCACGGTCGGCGGCTACGCCGACGTGCTCGACGCGCTGGCGCACCAGGCGCCCGGCACGGGGATCGCGCTCGCGCTCGCCGACGAGCCGAGCGACGACCTCCGGAGCGCCGCGCTCGACGCGTGGCGCACGCACGGGCTGGCGGCCCACCGCGCGCTGGCGGGCGCGACGACCGGTCGGTACGACGGCGCGACCGTCGTCCGGACCGACGCCCCGGCCGCGACGCTCCCGACGGTCGCCCGCCTCGCGCGGGACTACCTGTCGCCGGAGCCGGTCGCGCTCGCGCTCTCCGCGGAGGCGGGCGCGCTCGCGGCCGCGGCGACGGAGCCGGTCGACCTCGGGGGCGTCCTCCGGGAGCTCGCCGTCGACTTCGACGGGGAGGGCTGGGGGACGCCGACCCGCGGCGCCGCCCGGTTCGACGGGGACGTGACCGAGGTCGCGGCGGCGGTCAGGGGGGCGTTATGAGCGGGGACGCGAGCGGGACGGCGAACGGCGAGACCGCGTCCGCGGACGGCGCCGTCACCCGGACGGCGACCCTGCGGACGACCCACGCCGACGCCGACCTCGTCGCGGCCGCGCTCGCCCCCGACGACACGGCCTCGATGGACGCGCGCGTCGACGGCGACGCGATCGTCTGCGAGGTCGGGCGAGAGACGACCGGCGGACTGCTGTCCACGGTCGACGACTACGTGGTGAACCTGACGGTGGCGGACCGCGTCATCGAGCGCGGACGCGCCCACGCGGGCGAGTCCGCCGCATCCAACGACAACACACACGATACATGAGCGAACGATCCGTATCCAAGCAGAAGCGAGGCAAGCGCTGGTACTCCGTGATCGCCCCCGAGCAGTTCGACCGGGAGGAGATCGGGGAGACCGTCGCCGAGGAGCCCGACATGGTGATCGGCCGAACGATCACCACGACGCTGGGCGACCTGACGGGCGACTCCGGCGCCAACAACACGAAGCTGACGTTCAAGATCACCGACGTGGGCTCGGACGCGGCCTACACCGAGTTCATCAAGTACGAGCTGACGCGCGACTACCTGCGCTCGCTCGTGCGCCGCGGCGCCTCGAAGGTCGAGGCGTCGATCACGGTGCTGACGACGGACGACCACCGCATCCGCGTGCAGCCGGTGGCGTTCACGACCAAGAAGGCCGACCGCTCCCAGGAGAAGGCCATCCGCCGGGTCATGATCGACCAGGTGGAGGCGGCCGCCGAGGAGCGCACCTTCGCCGAGTTCGTCGACTCCATCGTCGAGGGTCGGCTCTCCTCCGCCATCTACGGCGAGGCGAAGACCATCTACCCGCTGCGCCGCGTCGAGGTCCAGAAGCTGACCCTCGAAGCGCGCCCGGAGGAGGTCGCCGCCGAGGAGGAGGCCGCCGTCGACGTGGACGAGGACGAAGTCGCCGTCGAGGAGTAGCGCCGCGCCGCTCCCGGCCGACTCGAACACCGATTTCTCCGTTTATCGCGCCCGCCAGCGGCGGCGCCGGTCCTCGGTAGGACGACCGGAGCGTCGACATCCGGCTACACGAGGCAGAGCAGTGCACTGGGAAGCGGACCCGTGTGCCGCGGTCCCGGTACTGGTGCGGTAGCGTGTGCGGTGCTGATGCGGTCGGCGCGCGCGAGAAACGCGCGCGAGGGAGCCCGCGGCCGCGGTCGCGCAGCGGTGTAGTGCGGTCGCGCGACCGCGGCCGCGGCGAGGCTGGGGAGGCGTGAGGCTGCGGTCGCGGTGCGGGGCGGTTGCGGTGCGGCTGCGGTGGGCGGGACTGAAAGGGGCAGCCGGTTCGATCCGGCCCCGGCGCCGCAAGCACCGCAGTTCCGCGGCGACCCTGTGTCGCCGCGATTGTCTGAGGAGCGCAGCGCGTGCCGCGGCCGGTC
>NZ_LKIR01000008.1:8301-32048 GCF_001462205.1 Haloparvum sedimenti | reverse complement strand
TACGGAGAGCCGGCTGGGGCTTTCGAGGTGTTGCTGACCAGATCAGCAGGATCTGCAGCAGAACCAGATCAGTAGTACGGAGAGCCGGCTGGGGCTTTTGAGGTGTTGCTGACCAGATCAGCAGGATCTGCAGCAGAACCAGACACGACAGTAGAACCCCCGTCTCACACGTCGTTCGCGGGCATCGTCAGCTGCTTCCGGTACGCGGAGAACCCCAGTTTCTCGTAGAAGGCGAGCGCGCACTCGTTGTCGACATCGACATCGAGCCGGAGCTCCGAGCAGCCCGCCTCGTGGGCGTCGGCCGCGGCGCGCTCCACGAGACGCCGCGCGAGCCCGGAGCCGCGGTGCGGTTCCGCGACGTAGATGTCGCCGACCACGAGCCGGTCCGGTCTGTCGAACACGTCGGGACAGGCGTCGACGCTGGTCAGCACGAACCCGGTGAGGTCGGCGTTCGCGGGGAGTTCTCCGTCGCCGGTGTCCGTCTCCGTCCACCCCTCATCGACCGCGACCCACCCGCGGCGGTCCTCCTCCGCGAGCAGGTCGCGGTGGAAGGCGACGTTCTCCGCGATGAGCTCCTCGTCCGGACGGTCCGCGAGCGCGTGCGCCTCGACCGCCGCGGCCAGATCCCGGTGATACGGGAGCCACAGCTCCTCGGCGAACCGCCCGAGCGCGTCGTCCGTGACGGGGAGGCGCCTGATCTCCATGGTCGGAGCCGGCCCGCCGTTCATCTTTCTACAAGCGGGAAACCCCGCCGTTTACGGCGGGGAGGAACGCGACACGGTGAGAAAACAACCGCTGTTCGGTGGCCGACCGACTCCCCACACCAAACGTAACCTATATGAATGTAAGGTGCTACATATGAAATATGGCGGAGGTGCGTCGCACGGCCGTCGTCAAACTCGATATGGACGACAGCGACGCGACTCTCCTCCACGAAACCGTCGAGGAGTACCTGTGGGCGTGCAACTACGCCGTCCGAGACGCGTGGCAGGACGACTACAAGCCCACCTCGAAAACCAAACTCCACGACCGGACGTACTCCGACGTGCGCGAACAGACACGGCTTCAAGCCAACCTCGTTCAATCCGCACGCAACAAAGCCGCCGAAGCCATCAAGGGCGTCGTCTCCCGCTGGCAGAACGGCAAGAAGGCGTCACAACCACACTTCACGACGCCATCCGTCAGATACGACAAACGGAGCGCGACGTTCCACAACGACCGCGTATCCCTCTCCACGGTGAACGGACGTATCGAAGCCGAATACGTCCTTCCACCAGAGGGAGACAACCCGCACACGAAGTACCTCCGCGACGACGACTACGAGGTCACGGGTGCGACGCTTCAGTACCGCGACGCGACGGACACCTTTTTCCTCCACATCGGAACGAAGGCCGACGTGGAGTCCGAGATACCGAACGAAGGCGACGCCGAGAACAGCACAGTCCTCGGCGTGGACCTCGGTATCGAACAGATTGCCGTCACGTCAACCGGAATGTTCTGGAGCGGCGGCTACCTCAATCACCGCCGTCGGGAGTACGAGCGGGTCCGTGGCGACCTTCAACGGACAGGCACGGAATCAGCCCATCGGACCATCGAACGGCTGGGAGACCGAGAGACACGGTGGGTAGAGGACTACCTACACCGTATCTCGAAAGCAATCGTCCAAGAAGCCGTCGCGCACGGGTGCGACCGGATAGCCTTCGAGGAGTTAACGGACATCCGCGACCGGATGCCGGGCGCAAAGAAGTTCCATGCGTGGGCGTTCCGCCGCTTGTACGACTACACGGCGTACAAGGCCAAAGCGGAGGGTATCGACGCCACGCAGGTAGACCCGGCGTACACGTCGAAGCGTTGCTCGAAGTGCGGGACGACGCTGGACGAGAACCGTCCGTCGCAAGCGAAGTTCTGTTGCCAGAAGTGTGGCTACGAGGTCAATGCAGACTACAACGCAGCGAAGAACATCGGGTTTCGGCTACTCCGTGCGGGGCAAAAGTCTCCGCACGGAGGGGCGACACGTCACCTCGCCCTGAAGTCGGGGACGCTGAACGTGAACGGCGGCTACTCGCCTGCCACCCAGTAGGGTCGGCCAGAACGGGAGTCCACCGACAAGCTCCGCCCTTTAGGGCGGAGAAGGTGACAAATGCTTGCGGGACGCGTGCGAGGGCCTCTCACCCGGATCCGGCGGAGACGAAACCTTCAAACGCCGCTCGGGCGAACCGTACCCCATGGAACTGCGGGTCATCGAGAAAACCGAGGAGGAGCTCCGTCTGGAGATCGCGGGCGAGGACCACACCTTCATGAACGTGCTGAAGGGCGCGCTGCTGGAGACCGACGACGTGGCGGCCGCGACCTACGACGTCAACCCCGAGCAGTCGGGCGGCCAGACGGACCCGATCCTCACCGTGAAGACGGAGTCCGGCGACCCCCTCGACGCCGTTGGCACGGCGACCGAGGCGATCAACGAGAAGACGACCGCGCTCGCGGACGCCGTCAAGGCGGCCTGAGCGCGCCACGGACGACGCCGAGGCCGGGAACCGGTCGACCCTGGACCGTCGATCAGTGGACTGCCGACCGCGAACCGGAGCACCGATTTCTGTCGACCGTCGCCGAGCTTCCGAGTGACGACGCCCGACTCACGACGCCCGACTCGCGGCGCTGCGGCTGGCGGGCGTTCCCGTCCGGGCGAAAAAATCCGCCGCGAGAACCGCGTCCGCGGCCGCGACCGACTATCGCCAGTCGGCCGCGGGAACCACGTCCGCGTCCGCGACCGTGAGCCAGCGCGTCGTCCGGCGCTCCGGCTCGCGGTCCGCCTCGTAGAACGTCCACTCCTCGTCGCCGTTCGGACCCTCGGCTCGCTGGCAGACGAGCGGCGAGTCGTCCTCGCCGGGTGCTCGCCGCGGCGGTGCCCCGCTGCCGACAGGTCCTCCGGACTGCGTGGTGGACATGTGTATCCGATGGTTGAACGTCGGGGTAAAAAGGTGGTCCGATCCGATTATCAGGTGTGGATCCCAGGAGGGCGGCCGGATCGGGGCGGGGTTCGCGACGGTGTCTCGGCCGTTCGAAGCGCCGGATATCCGGCCGGTCAGAGCCGAACGGGCACGCCGCGCTCGTCGAGGTACTCCTTGACCTCCGCGATGGTGTACTCGCCGTAGTGGAAGATGGAGGCGGCCAGCGCGGCGTCCGCGCCGCCCTCCTCGAACACCTCGTAGACGTGCTCGGGGCCGCCACAGCCCGAGGAGGCGATGACCGGCGTCGAGACGGCCTCGGAGACCGCCCGGATGAGCGGCACGTCGTAGCCGTCCTTCGTCCCGTCGCGGTCGATGGAGTTGACGAACAGTTCGCCCGCGCCGCGCGCCTCGGCCTCCGCGGCCCACGCGACCGCGTCGATGCCGGTCCCCTCGCGGCCACCCTTCTTGGTGCACTCGAACCAGACGTCCTCGCCGTCGACCTCGACGTAGTGCTCGCCCTCGTCGTCGTACCGCCGGCGCGCGTCCACGGAGATGACGATACACTGCGAGCCGAACGCGGCCGCGCCCTCCTCGATGAGTTCAGGGCGCTCCAGCGCGCCGGTGGTGATCGACACCTTGTCCGCGCCCGCGCGGAGGGTCTCCTTGATGTCCGCCTTCGTCCGGATACCGCCCCCGACCGTCAGGGGGATGAAGCACTCGTCGGCGACCGCGGAGACCACGTCGAGCATCGTCTCGCGCCCCTCCGCGCTCGCGGTGATGTCGAGGAAGACGAACTCGTCGGCGCCCGACTCGTTGTACTTCTCGGCCAGCTCCACCGGGTCGCCGGTGTACTCCAGGTTCTCGAAGTTGACGCCCGTGTAGACGGCCGCGTTCCCGTCCTCGTCGAGGTCCACGTCGATACAGGGGATGATCCGCTTCGTGAGGCCCATTCGTTGGGAGGATTTCGCGCCGCGGGCTACAAAAAGGGCGCGACGCCGCGGTCGGATCGGGAGTCCTTTTGTACCGGGCGCACGGATCGAGACCCATGGCAGACCACTCGCACGAGCCCGACCCGGACAAGCGCGTAACCGCACCGATGCAGGAGTTCGGCGGCCGCGAGGTCGGGATCGGCCTCGTCGTCCTCCTCGTCGGCCTCACGGTCGCGTACGGCGTCCCGCTGCTGCTCGGCTGACGACGGTCGAAGACGGTGAATCCGGGCTGAACCGCCTCTTACTCCACGGTGACGCTCTTCGCGAGGTTCCGCGGCTTGTCTATTGATCGCCCCTTCTCGTTGGCGACGTGATAGGCGAACAGCTGGAAGTAGACGTTCGCCACGAGCGGTTCGACGATGCCCGCCTCGGGGACGGCGAACGCCTCGTCGAGCGCATCCGCCTTCTCGCCCGCCGAGACCGCACCGAGCGCGGGCGCGCCGCGCGTCTGCGCCTCGGTGACGTTGTTCATCGTCTCCCGGGGCTTCGCGCCGTCCGTCAGCACCGCGAGGACGGGCGTCTCCGGCGTCACCAGCGCGAGGGGACCGTGTTTCAGCTCGCCGGCCGCGAACCCCTCCGCGTGGTCGTAGGAGATCTCCTTCAGCTTCAGCGCCCCCTCGAGCGCGACCGGGACGCCGAGCTCGCGGCCGACGAAGAAGAACGCCTCCGAATCGCCGTACTCGCGGGCGGCCGCCTTCACCGCGTCCTCGGCGTCGAGCGCCTGCTGGACCGCGCCGGGCAGCCCGCGGAGGTTCTCGACGGCGGTGCGGGCCCGCGCGGCCGACATGGCGTCGCGCCCGCGACCGAGCGCGACCGCGAGCATGGCCAGCGTCGTCACCTGCGAGGCGAACGTCTTGGTCGCCGCGACGCCGATCTCCGGGCCCGCCCGGATGAACACCGCGTCATCGACCTCGCGTGTGATAGTGCTACCGAGCGTGTTCGTCACCGCGAGCGTCCGCGCGCCGGCGGCCGCGGCGCGCCGGATCGCCCCCAGCGTGTCGGCCGTCTCCCCGCTCTGCGTGACCGCGATCGTCAGCGTGCGGTGAGGGTCGCGCCCGCCGCCGAACTCGTACTCGCTCGCGATCTCCACCGTCGTCCGCACGTCGGCGAACTCCTCGATCAGCTCGGCCGCGTACCGGCCCGCGTAGTAGGAGGTGCCACAGGCGACGATCTGCACCTCGTCGAGGCTGTTGAGGAACGGCTCGGGGAACTCGACGTCGAGGTCGACCGCGCCGCGGTCGGCGTCTAACCGCCCCGAGATGGCCTGTCTGAGGGCGGTCGGCTGCTCGTGGATCTCCTTGCGCATGTAGTGCTCGTAGCCCGCCTTCTCGGCGGCGTCGGCCTCCCACTCGACCGTCTCGACCGGGCGGTCGACGGCCTCGCCGTCGTGGAACACGTCGACGCGTCCCGGCTCCAGGACCGCCACGTCGCCGTCCTCCAGGTACGTCACGTCGCGCGTGTGGTCGAGGAACGCCGTCACGTCGCTGCCGACGAACGACGCGCCGTCGCCGTGGCCGACCACGAGCGGACTGTCCTGTCGCGCGACGACGATGCGCTCGGCGGCCTCGTGGACCGCACAGATCGCGTAGCTCCCCTCCAGCCGGTCGTCGATGCGCTCGACCGCGGTCCGGAGGTCCGCGCCCGCCGCCAGTTCCTCCTCGATCAGGTGCGGGATGACTTCGGTGTCCGTGCCGCTCGTGAACGCGTGGTCGGACAGCTCCGCCTTGAGCGTCTCGTGGTTCTCGACGATGCCGTTGTGGACGACCGCGACCGACCCCTCGCAGTCGGTGTGGGGGTGCGCGTTCGCGTCCGTCGGCGGCCCGTGCGTGCTCCAGCGCGTGTGGCCGATCCCGCAGGTGGCCTCGGAGTCGGGCACGTCGAGGTTCGCGACCTCGCCCGACCGCTTCGTGACAGTGAGGCCCTCGGCGCCCGCCCGCTTCTCACCCGCCCGCTCCTCGCCCGCGTCCGCCGCGCCGTCGACGAGCGCGATCCCCGCGGAGTCGTAGCCGCGGTACTCCAGGTTCTCCAGGCCGCGGTAGACGATGGGGCCCGCCGCCTCGTCGCCGACGTAGCCGATGATCCCGCACATGCTTACCCCCTCCTGACGACCGCGCCGGTCTCGATCCGACCGTCGAGCGCGACCCCCGGATCGACCGTCGCGTCGTCGCCGATCACGGTGCCGGCGTCGAGGGTCGCGCCGCCGCCGACCGTCGCGTTGTCGCCGACGACGCCGCCGAGTCGCACGTCCTCATGGGCCTCGCCGTCGACGATCACCGTCGCCGTGCCGCCCGCGACGGTCACGTTCGCGCCGATCCGCGCGTTGCCGGCGACGATCGCGTCCCGCACTACGGCGCCCGGCTCGATGACCGCGTCCGGGAGGACGACGGCGTTCTCGACCACCGCGTTCGCGCCGACGTGGACGTTCCGTCCCAGCGCCGTGCTCCCGCCGACGACCGCGCCCGGGCCGAGACGCACGTCCGCACCGACGACCACGTCGTCCGCGACCGCCGCGTGGGTGGGCTCGTCGCCGGTCCGTCCGTCGGCGGCAACGGCACCGGCAGCGACGGCACCGGCGGCCCCGTCCGCGCCGGCGGCACCGACGAGAGAGGCGTTCACCGCGAGCAGGTCCCAGAGGTGAGAGACGTCGTACCAGTCGCCGTGGTACTCGACCGCTTCGATCGGCGATTCGTGCGCGAGCCGGTCGAGCGTGTCCGTGATCCCGAGCTCGCCCGCCGGCGACGTGTCGCGGACCGCGTCGAAGATCGCGGCCGAGAATCCGTAGACGCCGGCGTTTATCCGGCCGGCCGCGACCGGCGCCTCCGGCTTCTCCTCGACGCCGACGACGCGCCCCCCTTCGAGGCTGACGACGCCGTACTCGCGCGGGTGCTCCACGTCGGTTACCGCCATCACGGGCGTCCGCCCGTCGACGGTCGCATCGCGGACCTCGCGGACGATCGACCCGTCCACGATCCGGTCGCCGTTGAGGACGACGAACCGGTCGCCGACCGCCGCTTGGGCCTGCAACACGGCGTGGCCGGTACCGAGCTGATGGGACTGCTCGACGTACTCGATCTCGAGGTCCCACTCTCGGCCGTCGCCGAAGTGGTTTCGAATGCGCTCGCCGCGATAGCCGACGACGAGCACCACGCGGTCGATGCCGGCGTCGGCGACCGCCTCCACGACGTACTCCAGAATTGGCCGGTTCGCCACGGGGAGCATCGGCTTCGGCCGCCGGTTCGTCAGCGGCGCGAGCCGGCGCCCCTCGCCCGCCGCGAGAACGACGGCGGTGACGGGTTCGCTGGTCATGGCCGATGGTGACTCCGTCCGCCGATAAATCCACCGTCGTCGACTGCCTCACGCGATGGCCGCTTCGGGAACTTCGCCGGGGCGACGTTCCGCGGAGAGGCGGCGTTCCCCGACGCCGTCTTCGAGGGCGAGGCGCGGTTCGCCGACGCCAGCTTCGAGGGCGAGGCGCGGTTCGCCGACGCCAGCTTCGAGGGGACCGCCGCGTTCGACGGCGTCGAGTTCGAGTCCACGGTCGACTTCTCCGGGGCGTCGTTCCGGGCGGCGGCCTCGTTCGAGAAGGTGCTGTTCCACGAGGTCACGACGTTCGCTGACGCGCGGTTCCGGGACGGCGCGAGCTTTCGAGCCGCGCAGTTCGAGGCGACCGCGAACATGCACGAGGAGGACGCCGACTTCGGCGGCGCCGTCTTCGAGGCGGGGGCCGACTTCGGTCGCGTCACCTTCGCGTACGCGAACTTCCGAGGGACGACCTTCGGCGAGGCGGCGACGTTCGTCGGGGTGACGGTCCACGAGAGCGCGGCGTTCCGGCCCGAAGCGGGCGAACACGGGGAGACGCTGGTGGACCTCCGCGACGCCGCGGTCGGTGGCGGGACGATGGGGCAGCCCGAAGCCGGCAGCGCCTTCTACGACCTCACCGACGCGGTCGTGGGGTCGGTCACGCTCGACCACTCCGACAGCGCCCACCCGCTCTTCGACCATTTCCGGTTCTGTAACACCGACTTCGAGGGGTTCGACTTCAGCGCACACAAGGCGCACCTCGCGGAGAACGGGTGGTCGATCCACGAGTTCGCGGCCGGCGACGCGGTCATCCCGGAGGGGAGCGTCGCCGCCATCGACAACCCCGCGACGCTGGAGAACACCTACCTGAAGGCGAAGAACTGCGCCAGTGACTACGGGGACCGCAAGGCCGCCGCCGAGTTCTTCATCCGCGAGATGATCTACCGGCGCAAGAAGAACTGGAAGATCGCGGCGGGCTACGACGTGGCCGAGAACGCCAACCTCGCGACCCACGACGCCATCGACGCCGTCGACGCGTTCGTCCCGTGGGACGGCGACGCCGAGGATGCCTCCGACGTTGGACCGCTCGGTCGGATCCGCGCGCTCGGCAAGTGGGCCGGTAACAACGTGCTCTACCAGACCTGCGGCTACGGCGAGCGACTCTGGCGGATCGTCTACATCTCGAGCGTCGCGATCGTCTTCTGGGCGTTGCTGTACACGATCGTCCCCACCGGCGGCGAGGGGTCGACTCTGCGAACCGTCACCAGCGCGTCGGAGTTCGCCACGCCCGACGGGCTCCTCGCGGTCGGCCAGAACATGTACTTCAGCACGGCGACGTTCATCACGCTGGAGTACGTCGGCGCGCCCGGCAGCTCCCTCGCCCGGTGGCTCGCCAGTCTCGAGGCGTACTTCGGCGCGCTGTTGATCGCGCTCGTCGTGTTCGTGCTCGGGAGGCGCGTCGCGTGGTGACGCGTCGCTCGACCGGGTCGCGTCGCGGGGTGGCGGGCCGCTCGTTCGGGCGGCGTCGCGGGGTGGCCGTCCCGTGAGCGACCGCTGCGACTACCGGCTCGAGCCGGCACGCGAGGTCGGCGAGGAGCCGAAAGCCGCGGCCGACCATCACGGGCCCGACGAGGCGTGGGAGTGCCACCGCGAGGCCGTCGGGGGAGCCGACAGGTGTCCGTTCCACCTGTCGCCGGAGCGGCGCCGCGAGGTCGGGGTCGACGACGACGCGCTGCGCGAGCGGTTTCTGGCGGCGGTCCGGGAGGGCGGACGGCGCCGCAAGCAGTTCCTCGGCGCCAGGTTCGAGGGGCTCGACCTGAGCTACCTGATCGTCGAGGGGGCGAACAACCATCCGGTCGACCTGCGCTACGCGACCGTCGACGGTACCGTTGATGTCGAGCGAGCGACAGTGAAACAGTCGGTCGACCTGCGGCACGCGAGCGTGGACGCGATCGCCGGTCGCGACGCCGAACTCGAGGACGCGTGGCTGTTGGACGAGGCGACCGTCGACGCCGTCTCGCTGACCGGGGTGACGTTCGCGGACGACCTGGAGGCGTCCGGCCTCCACGTCGCCGGCGAGGCGACCCTCGACGAGACGCGAGTCGACGGCGACACGTGCTTTCGGCGGGCCCGCTTCGAGGGTCCCGCGAGCTTCCGGGGCGTGGAGTTCCGCGGCGACGCCAACCTCCTCGACGACGATGTCTGTTTCGAGGACGCCGTCTTCGCGGACGACGCGACGTTCCTGAAAGCGGAGTTCCGGTACGCCGACTTCGAGGGGACGACCTTCGAGGCCGACGCCGCCTTCGCGGAGGCGACCTTCGACAGCGACGCCGAGTTCATCGACGTCTCCTTCGGCGGGGCGGCCGACTTCCGGGGCGCGGAGTTCCAGGGCGGCGACAACGTGCTCTCGGACGACGCGGATTTCGAGCGCTCCACGTTCGCCGGGCGAGCGACCTTCACCGCGGCCCGCTTCGCGTTCGCGGACTTCCATGAAGTCGTCTTCGAGGAGGAGGCGACGTTCACCGACGTAGCGTTCGACGGCGACGCCGACTTCCGGGACGTCGAGGCCCGCGCTGGAGTGGACTTCGGCGAGGTCCGCTTCGCCGGCGACGCCGACTTCTCGTCGGTCGTTCTCGAGGAAGCGGCCGACTTCACCGGGGCAGAGTTCCAGGGCGGCGACAACGCCGACGACGAGGACCTCTCGTTCCGGGACGCCGACCTCCGGGGGCCCGTCGACTTCGAGATGGCCCAGTTCCGGTTCGCGACGTTCGCGGACGCCCGGTTCGAGGCGACCGCGGGATTCGCGCACGCGACGTTCGACCGCGAGGTGGTGTTCGACGGGGCGGCGTTCGCCGGAGCGGCGACGTTCGACGAGGGGCGGTTCGACGACGACGCCGACTTCTCGGGGGCGGCGTTCCGCGAGGACGCCTCGTTCCGGGGCGTGGAGTTCCGGGGCGGCGACAACGTCGACGACGAGGACCTCAGCCTCGCCGACGCGACGTTCGAGGGCGAGGCCGACTTCCGGCGAGGCGAGTTCGGCGAGACGACCGCCGTCAACGCGACGTTCGAGAGAGGACTCGTGCTGGTCGGGGCGTCGTTCGGGCACGCGGCCGCCTTCGACGGGGCCGTCTTTGGGGGGCCGGTCGACGCCTCGGGCGTCGCGTTCTCGGGCGGGAACGCGGTCGAGGACGCCGTCTCGTTCGCGGACGCCACCTTCGAGGACCGCGCGGACTTCCACCGGGCGTGGGTCGCGACCGCGACCTTCGCGGGCGTCGTCTTCGAGGATTCCGTGGCGTTCAGGGAGGCGTGGTTCGACGACACGACGACCTTCGAGGGGGCCACCTTCCGGGACCGCGCGGTGTTCCTTCGGAGCCGATTCGACCACGACGCCTGCTTCGCCGACGCCGCCTTCGAGGCGCCGGCGACGTTCCGCGGGAGCGAGTTTCACGGCGGCGAACACGCCGTCGACGACGCAGACTTCCAGGACGCAACGTTCGCGGCCACCGCCGACTTCGATCGGGTGGAGTTCCGCTACGCCCGCTTCGACGGCGTGCAGGTGGCCGCCGAGTTCGGCTTCGAGGAGAGCCGATTCACCGGGACCGCAAGCTTCGAGGAGGTTTCCGTGGGCGGAGACGCGACGTTCTCGGGCGCGGTCTTCGAGCAGGCGGCCGCCTTCGCGGGCGCCGAATTCACCGGCGGCGCGGCGTTCGACCGGATCCGGTTCGACGACGACACCTCGTTCGCCGGCGTCCGCTTCGCCGGAGAGGCGAACTTCAGGGCGACGGAGTTTCGCGGGAAGACGAACCACGAGAACGACGACGCGACGTTCGAGGACGCGGTCTTCGAGCGCGACGCGGCGTTCGCACAGGCCCGGTTCGAGTTCGCCAACTTCACCGGGATCGACGTGCGCGGTGCTGCGAACTTTCAGGACGTCCGCTTCCGGGAGCTGGGCGCGTTCGACCGCGCGACGTTCCACGAGGCGGTCACCTTCGAACGCGCGCGGTTCCAGTACGCCACGTTCGACGGCGTCACCTTCGCGGCGCCCGCCGACTTCGCCCACGTTCGGTTCGACGAGCGCGTCACGATGCGCGCGTCGTGTGCGGCCGGGATGCAGGCGGTCGACATGAGCCACGCGACGCTGGCCGGCGGCCGGATCACCCAGCCCGCGGAGGACCCGCCCGTCTATGACCTGACCGGGGCGACGCTGGGCGAGGTTCGGCTGGCCGGCGACCGTCGGGACCTCTTCGACGAGTTCCGGTTCAAAAACACCACGTTCGAGGACTTCGATTTCACCGACCACAAGGAGTCGCTCGCGCGAAACGACTGGGTGATCCACGAGTGGGCGGCCGCGGAGTCGTCGCGCTTCCCCGACGTGGAACCCATCACCGACCCAGCAGTCCTCGAGAGCACCTACCTCAAGGCCAAGAACGGCGCCGCCGACTTCGGCGACAGAAAGGCCGCCTCGGAGTTCTTCATCAAGGAGATGACCTACCGCCGGCGGAAGAACGCCGCCATCGCGTTCCGGGCGGACGACGACGCGGACGGCGGGGCCGACCCCCTCACCCGACTGTCGGCCGCGGGCAAGTGGGTCGGGAACGGGGTGCTCTATCAGACCTGCGGCTACGGCGAGCGGCTCTGGCGGGTGATCTACATCTCCGCGTTCGCCATCGTCACGTGGGGGTTCCTCTACGCGACGCTGACGCAGGGGACTCGCGGGGCGAGCGACCTCACGACGGACGGCGTCGACAGCCTGCACGCGCTGTTGACGCCGGAGGGGCTCATCATCCTCGGGAAGAACCTCTACTTCAGCATAGTCACGTTCACGACGCTCGGCTACGGCGACATCCAGCCGGTCGGGACGACCGCCCGGACGCTCGCCGGTCTCGAGTCGTTCCTCGGCGCGCTGCTGCTCGCGCTCGTCGTGTTCGTGCTCGGGCGTCGTGTCGCGTGGTAGGCGGTCGACTGCCCCGAATCCTCAAGGAGGAGGACGCCGCGCCCCGGTTCGGGGAGGCGCCGCGACCCGGTCCAGGGTGACGCCGCGACCCGCGTTCAGATCGTGCCGTTCGACCGCCGGTTGCAGTTCGGACAGGCCCACCGGTAGTGCGTCGACCCCGAACTGAGGAGTCCGCCGCTCTCCTCTTTGATCTGGAGATCCCCCCGCCGCTGTGCGCAGTCGGCGTGGAAGTTCATCCCGCACTGGCTGCAGTTCTCCTTGGCACCCGAGTCGCCACAGTACGCGCAGTCCGTCGAGAACAGTCCCATGAGTACAGACAACTGTTGGCATACGTCAGCTAATAAAACTTATTGCGTTGGTAGGATCGGGGGAGACGCACGGGGCGATCGGCGGCCCCCTACGAGTGACGCTCGAGCAGCCGGCGGACCGAGTCCGCGACGCTCTCCTCGGGCTCCCACCCGAGCGTCTCCCGCGCCGCCGAGACGTCGACGCCGAACTCCTCGACCATCGTCTCCGCGCCGCGGGGGTTCTCGACGAGTTCCACGTCGACCGCCGTCCCCAGCAGGTCGCCGGCGGCCTCGCTGACGATCTCCGCGACCGCCATCACGCTCATGTCCTCCGTGCCGGCGATCTCGTAGGTCTCCGTGCCGGTCTCGCCGCGGTCGAGCTGCGCGAGCAGGCGCTCGGCGCTGTCGACGTAGGCCCGCGCCACGTCCTTCACGTGGACGAAGTTGCGCGCCTGCGAGCCCGGCTCGTAGACGGTGAGTGGTTCGTCCGCGAGCGCGCGGTCGGCGAAGAAGTTGATGACGGTGGGCTTGCCGACCTCCGTGCCGTCCACGACGTGCTCGCCGTAGAGGTTCGACTTCAGGAACAGGTGCGCGGGGAACTCGCCGTCCGCGAAGGCCTCGATCGACCGCTCGCCCAGCAGCTTCGTGCGGCCGTACCAGTTGAGGGGGTCGCGGGGCTGGTCGGCGGTGATGGGGAACGACTCCGGGTCCCCGAGCACGGCCATGCTGAACGGGAAGACGAGCGCTGCGCCGGTCTTGCGGCAGAACCACGCGACGTTGTTCGTCCCGGTGACGTTCACCTCGTAGGCCAGGTCGGGGTGCTCCTCGCAGTCGTCGACGCCGCTTATCGCCGCGAGGTGACAGACCACGTCCGCGCCCGCGAGCGCGTCCTCCAGCCGGTCGCGGTTCCTGATGTCGACGTGTGCGACCTCGACGTCGCCGACCGCGTCGACCTGCCCGCGGTACTGATTGTCGAGCGCGGTGACGGTCCAGTCGGGGTGGCGCTCCCGCATCGCGGCCACCACGCGGCTGCCGATGTAGCCGGCCGCGCCCGTGACCGCTATCGTGGGTGCGTCTGCCGATTCCTCGGTCGGTTCCTCGGTCTCCGCCGCTGCGTTCTCGCTCATGAATGGGCCTCCGATTCCTCCCGCGCGACTCCTCGTAACTCCGCGGCCATGTCCCGGATCCCCTCGCGGAGCGTCCACTCGGGTTCGAAGCCGGTCTCCGCGAGCCGGTCGAAGTTCACGTGATAGGAGGGGCCGGGGTGTTCGTCCTCCAGATACGTCACGTCGAGCTCGCGGTCGAGCTCCTCGCGGACGACCTCGGCGATCTCCGCGATCCGGTAGTTCCCCTCGTTCGAGCCGACGTTGTACACCTGCTGGGGCCACGACTCGGGCTCCAGCGCCGCGTGGGCGTACGCGCGCGCCGCGTCGCGGACGTGAATGAAGGGCCGCCAGTTACTCCCGTCTCCGTAGACGGTGAGGGGCCGGCCGGTCAGCCCCCGGAACACGAAGTGGTTCACGACGAGGTTGAACCGGACGCCCGGCGACCAGCCGTAGTTGGTGCTCATCCGGAGCGCGGTGCCGTCGAAGCCGTGGGTCGCCATCGCGTCCGCGAGGAGTTCCTCGCTCTCGACCTTCGAGGCCGCGTAGGGGTTGAGGGGGTTCTGGGCGGTCTCCTCGTCGATGTCGGTGCTCGCCGCGCGGCCGTAGTTGTTACACGAGGAGGCGAGCACGACGTTGTCCACGTCGAACTTGCCGGCGGCCGTGAGCACGTTCTCGGTGCCGTCGCGGTTGACCGCGAACGTCTCCGCCTCGCGGTCGTGGGTCGAGGCCGCGCCCGTGATGGCCGCGAGGTGGACCACCGCGTCCGCGCCGCGGACCGCGCTCTCCACGTCGCCGTACTCGCGCACGTCGCCGCGCCGGAACCGGAGGTCGTCCCGGACGCTCCCCGCGAGGTTGGCCGGGGAGCCGGACGACAGCGAGTCGAGGACGACGACCTCGCCCACGCGCTCGTCGTCGAGCAGGTGCGGGACGAGGACGCTCCCGATGTAGCCGCAGCCGCCCGTGACGAGGACGCGCCGGTCGGCGTCGCCGCCGCCGGCCGCGCGATCCCCCCCGGCGTCACTCATCGGTCAGCACGCCGGGCAGGAACCGGTCCTCGTGGGCCGCGATCCGGTCCTGTTCCTCGACGAGCGTCGCCAGCACGTCGCGGATCCCCTCCTCCAGCGTCTGTCGCTGGCCGCCGACGAGCTCGAGGAACCGCTCGTTCTCCATCTCCATCTTGTGTTCCTCGTCCTCGTCGCGGGGGTTCTCGTAGTGTTTCACGTCCGCGTCGAGGTCGAACTCGTCGCCGACCTCGGCGATGGTCTCCGCGAGCTCCACGATGGCGACCGGCCTCGTCACCTGGTTGTAGATGGTGATCTCGTCGTCGGCCTCGGGGCCTTCCTCGACCAGTCGGACGAGGCTCTCGACGGCGTCCTCCAGGCTCACCATCGGCTTGCGCTGTTCGCCCTTGCCGTAGACGGTTAGGGGGTAGCCGGCGACCGCCTGCGCGCAGAAGCGGTTGACGACGGTGCCGAAGTAGTAGTCGAAGTCGAACCGGGTCGGGCTGTCGTGTGCCCGCGTCTCGGCCGTCTCCGTGCCGTAGACGATGGCGGTCCGGACCTCGCTCATCGGGAAGTCGAACTGCGACTCCGCGAGGCGCATGTTCGCGGCGTCGAACGACTTCGTCTGGTGGTACCAGCTGCCGCCCATCGCCGGGAACGGCACCTCGTCGCTGCCGTCCTTCCGCTCGACCTCCAGCCCGCCCTCCGGGATGGGGAAGTGGGGCGCGCCGTAGATGCCGGTCGTCGTCGTCTCGATGAAGTGGGTGTCCGAGAGCCCGCACTCCGCGAGCCCGTGGAGGAGGTTGAGGTTCATCGAGACGTTGTTGCGCTGCGTGTAGAGCGCGCGCTCGCCGTTGATCGACGAGTAGGGCGCGCTCGGCTGTGCGGCGGCGTGGAGAACGGTGTCCGGCTCGTGGGTCTCCAGCAGCTGGAGCACGAAGTCGCGGTCCGCGAGGTCCCCCTCGACGAGGCTCAGGTTCTCGACGCTCTCGAATCGCTCCGCGGGGTCCTCGACGCGCGTCGCGGAGACGCTGCCCGACTCCGCGACCCACTCGCGGCGCGCGAAGTTGTCGACGCAGACGATGCGTTCGTCGAGTCGGTCCGCCAGACGGAGCGCGGTCGGCCACCCGAGGTAGCCGTCCGCGCCGGTGAGCAGCACGGTCATCGTTACTCGAAACGTGAGTAACCCGGTGTTAAGTCCTTTCCCCTTCCGACCTCAAACGCTATTACGATCGGTTACATATGGTTACACATGCCCGTCGACTTCGAGAGCTATCGGCCAACGGACCTCCCGAACGAAGGGACGAACGGTCGTCGAATCCTGGAGTTCCTCGCCGCGGAACCCGAAACCGGGTACCGACCCGCCGAAATCGCCGAGGAGTTGGATATTCCCCGGGGAAGCGTCGGCACGACGCTCCGGCGGCTGGAGCGGCGCGGACTCGTGCGACACAAGGGACCGTACTGGGCGATCGATCTCGGTGCGTATGACGCCGAGATGGCCAGCGCCGTCGGGCTGGCGTCCGTCGCGGAGACGTTCGAGGGCGATTACTACGACCGCAACCCGGACTGGGACGATGATCTGCCGGCTATCGACGACGAAGATGCGACAGGTACAGGAAACCGCCCGTGAATCGGGACCGAGGAGCGGTGGTCGTTGCGAGCGACCCGTTCGGGAACACGCCCCGACGACCGTACCTACTGATCAGCGATCATGCTCATCCGTTCTCCGAGGAGCAGCGCATCGCACTCGGAATTTCGACGAACGACTATCCTGAGAGCCTTCCGGTCGCGGGGTCCTTCGAGGTCGGGACGCTGAACCGAGAATCGTTCATCGCACCGTGGGCGGTCGTCTCGTTGCGTACCGAGGACATTGATCGCACCGTCGCTCGTGTGACCGACGAACTGGTCGAGAACGCGGTCGAGGCGATGATCGCGTACGTCTCGGACTAACGAGCTACGCCTCCGCGGCCGGTCGGCTCTCGTGGCGCCACAGCAGGTCGAAGTACTGCCACAGCCCGGCGACGAAGGAGGGGTTCTCGGTGACGGCCGCCTGCCGGCGGTGGTTCGGCACGTCCTCCTGTTCGACCATGAACAGCCCGTGGCCGCGCTCGTAGTCGGTGTCGGGGTCGACGAACGTCCCGCGCCAGGGGAGCACGCGCTCGCTGATGCGGACGGTGACCGAGGGGAAGTCGGCCGCCAGTTCCTCGCGGATCGCGGCCTGACGCTCCGCGTTCTCCGCCGAGAGGTGGTCGGGCGCGAGCATCAGCACCTTCACGTCGACGCCGCGGTCGACCGCCTCCCGGAGCGCGGGTCTGACGGCGTCGATGTAGCCGAGGCTCTTCGTGAGCACGTACGCCTCCCGCTCCGCCTCGCGGAACAGCCGCCGCGTCTCGCGCTCGCTCGGCTCGCCCACGTCCACGACGTGGAACAGGTCCTCGGCCGGGCCGAGCTCGTCCACGTCGCGGTCGCGAACGGGCGCGTACTGCTCCACGAACGCCTCGCGGGTCTCCTCGACCTCGTCCGCAAAGCGCTCGTAGTCGTCACGCCGGTTCCGGATCGCCCGGTCGACGATCTCTTCGGGATCGTGCGGTCGGTACTCCTTCGGCCGGCCGGGGATCACGGTCACGTAGCCAGCCTCGGCCAGCTCGTCGAGCACGCCGTAGATCCGCGCCTTGGGGATCCCGGTCGCCTCCGCCAGCTCAGGCGCGGTCGAGCGACCGAGCAGCAGCAGCTCCGCCAGCGCCCCCTCCTCGTACTCGGTGAGGTCGAGCCGCGAGAGGAACTCGTCGCCGCGTTCGGACATGCTTCCCCGTCCTCGCGTCGGCGGTAAGTACGTGCTGGTCGTCCCCCGAAACGTTTATGTCCCGATGCTGAGTTGGCTTACTCAGAAAATGAGTAACTCCTCATCCTCCGCCGCGGACGACGACGCGCACCTCGATGAAGTCCCCGACGGCGCCGGCTGCACCGAGATCTGGGAGCACCTCTCGGACGGCCGCGACGACGACTGACGCCGGGTTCACCGGAGTCGGCGCACAGATTTCTCTCCCGACGCCACGGACCGCCCTGCGACGCGATACCGATAGCCCCCGCTCGACACGACGACCTTTTCGACGCGACAACTCCCGCTCGACGCTGCACCGGGGACAAAAATCGGCCCGGACGGCGGCCGTCAGTGCTCCTCGAACGGCTGGACGACGACGAACCCGTCGGGTCCGTCGAACCGCATCTGGTAGCGCTCGCCGGACTCCTGCCCGATCATGTCCGAGAGGCTGCGGTTCACCTCCACGTCGGGCGACGTACCGCTCCACGCGACCGTGGCGCTGGGGTCCGTGGAGACGGGCGGCTCGACGACGATGGGGTCGCCGTGGGTCGTGATGGCGACGTAGCCGGGGCCGCTCAGGAAGACGTTGGTGAACCCGCCCGCAAGCGAGCCCGCGAGGCTGTCGATCGTGCTGATCTCGTAGGAGATCCGGTCCTCGAACGCGAGCACGTCCTCTCCGTTGACGGTGATCGCGTCGTCCGCGCCGAGCTCCAGCACCTGTACCTTCTTGCCCCCGTCCGCGAGGTAAGCGTGCCCCTGCCCCTCGATGGCCATCACGGGCGTCCCTTCGCCGGAGGCCGCCTCCTTGAGGAAGCCGGTGATCCCGCCCTCGGCCGAGGCCTTCCCCTTGAACGAGAGGTCCCCGGTGTACGCCACCATCGATCCGGCCTTCGCCATCGCGGTCCCGTCGACCGCAACGTCGAGGGTGTAGCTGTTCTCGAGCTGGAAGCGGTCGTCGGACTCCACGGGGACGTGTTCGGATTTGAACTGGTCGATATCCATCGTGATCACGAGTTGGAGGGCAACTCGACCGGGGGATGGCCCCGCAGCGAAAAGAAGCTACTGGCTGGCTCGCGGCGGTCGTCCGAGACGGTCGGAGGCTCCCACGAGACCCCGGTATTTTGTGTTTCCGTGCGGACGTGGAACCGTGTCCGAGGGGAAGTTCGACGCGGGTGACGCCGTTCTCGTCGAGTTCGAGGATGGCGAGCGGGTCAAAGGGACGATACGCGAACGGACGAAGACGCACGCGACGATCGACGTGGAGAAACGGTTCGACAGCGAGCGCCTCCCGACGTTTCCGGCCGACGAAACGCGTGTGATCACGCTCGACCAGGTCCTGCGGGCGCTCTGAGGTGTTCCCGCTTTGGAGTGCCGGTGAACCAGAGCGGGTGGCTTCGCCGCCGGCCGCGCGCGAACGACAGCCGACGGGACCGCGCGGCCGGGGTCAGGGCAAAAACGTAGCGAGGAAGTCGACGAGCCGGTCCAGACGGCGGTTGATCCGGCCGTCCGCGTCCTCGTCGGCTGCTTCGTCGTTCGAGTTCTCGGAACGCTCCCGCTCGCCGGCCTCGGGGATCGAGTCGTCGGCCATACCGGGATTTCGGAGCGGACCTCGAAAACGGTTGTGCGGCCGACGGTGCGTCCCCACTTCGATCCCGGCGCCGGCCGGGCCCTGTCAGTTCGGCGCCGGCCGCTCGTCGAGCGCGAACGAGACCGTCTCCTCGCTCCCGTCCCGCAGCACGCGCGCCTCGAGGTCGTCGCCGGGCGAGGTCTCCAGCGCGAGGTGCCTGGACAGGTCCGCCCGCGTGGCGATCCCGACGCCGTCGAGTCCGACGATGGTGTCGCCGCCGGTGGGCACCGGCATCCCCTCGACCGTCGCCTCGCCGGTGCTGCCCCGAAGGGTCCCGTCAGCCGGGCCGCCGTCCACGACGCTCACGACGTAGACGCCGCGCGCCTCGGGGAGGTCGTTCGCGGCCGCGATCGCCGGGTCCACGCCAGCGACGCCCACTCCCATGTACGCGTGGTCGTAGCTTCCCGCCTCGACGAGTCGGGGAACGACTCGACGAGCGAGCCGCGAGGAGACGCCGAAGCCGAGGTTGTCCGCGCCGGGGACGCGCGCGGTCGCGACCGCGACGGCGTTCCCGTCGAGGTCGACGATCGGGCCGCCGCTGTTGCCGGGGTTCAGCGGCGCGTCCACCTGCACCACGTCCGGGACCGAGAAGTCGTTGGGCGCCGGGATCGTTCTGTTTCGGCCGCTGACGATGCCCGCGGTCGCGCTGCCGTCGAGGCCGAACGGCGCGCCGACCACCAGCACCTCCGCGCCGACGTTCGGCAGGTCCTCACGCAACGGAAGTTCCGGGCCGGGCGGCGGGGACTCGGCTCGGAGCACCGCCAGGTCGCTGTAGGGGTCCGCGCCGACGACCTCGGCGTCGCGCCACGCGCCGTCGGCGTACTGGACGCTCACGCGGTTCGCGGCCGCGATCACGTGCTCGTTCGTGACGAGGTGGCCGCCGTCGACGCGGAACGCCGACCCCTGCCCGCCGCCGGCGTCGGTGTACGTCCGCACGCGGGCGACTGCACCCGAGACGGACTCGTAGGCGCGCTCGAACCGCTGGGTCCCGCCGGGGTCGCTGGCGGGGGCCATACAGCCGGCCGTCGCGGCCGCGGCGGCGCCGACGGCGCCGAGGAAGCCGCGTCGGGTCTGCTCCATGCGCCCGGTTACGGCGGCCGCCGCATAAACGCCCGGACCGCGGCGGTCCGAACGCGGCCGGATCGAGGGTCTGGACCGCGCGGCCGCGACGCCACGGGCTTTTTGCCCGCCGGAGCGAAGGGCGCCCATGACCCTGCACGTCGACCCGCCGGAGCCGCCGACGCTCGTCGCGGTCGACCCCAACCAGTACGAGGACACCACCGTCGGCGGCACCGGCAACGAGGACGCCGCCGACGAGGTGACGGAAGACGAGTACCGCCGCGACGACCTCGAACGATTTCTCCGCGAGGGCGCGTGGGCGGAGGCGTTCGAGCAGTGGGCCGCGACGAGCGACCTCGACGCCGAGGAGTGGCGCATCGTCGAGGAGATGGGGCTCGTCGACCGCTTCGACTTCTTCTGGGACGACTTCGCCGACCGCGTGGGCTACCACGCGCCGGGCATCCCCGAGGACTGGAAGGAGCGCGACCTCCACCCGGAGCTGGACTCGTGGTCGACCGTCTCGGGGATCAACGCCGGGCTGACCGAACTCGGCCAGATCGTCTGCGAGACGTTGAAAGAGGAGTACATCGACTGGGAGGCAGACTACGAGGCGCCGGACGACCTCCCCGACTTCGAGGCCTGACGTGAGGGGGGATAACCTCGATCAGTCGACCGACGACCGCGCCGCGTTCGACGCGCCGCCGATCCCCGCGTTCGACGACGCAGCCGCGGACGCCGCTCGCGCGCGCCAGCAGGAGTTGACGAAGCCGCCGGGGAGCCTCGGCAGACTGGAGGACCTGGCGGTCGCGCTCGCGGGACTCACGGGCGACGCGCGGCCCTCGCTCGCGGAGCCGGCCGTCCTCGTCGCGGCCGCGGACCACGGCGTCGTCGCCGAGGGCGTCTCCGCGTATCCCGGC
Source organism: Haloparvum sedimenti (assembly GCF_001462205.1). Classification (GTDB taxonomy): domain Archaea; phylum Halobacteriota; class Halobacteria; order Halobacteriales; family Haloferacaceae; genus Haloparvum; species Haloparvum sedimenti. The sequence continues at coordinate 11,039 of NZ_LKIR01000008.1, read as the reverse complement.
GACGTGACACGGGCGATGCTGGAGAACTTTGCGAACGACGGCGCGGCGGTCAACGCCCTCGCGGACGTGGTCGACGCGGAGACCGTCCTCGTCGACGCCGGCGTCGACGGCGATCCAGTCCCCGGAGTCAGAAACGAGCGGATCGCCCGCGGGACGGCGAACCTCGCCGACGGGCCGGCGATGACCCGCGCGCAGGCGGTCGCGTCGCTGGAGGCGGGCGTCCGGGTCGCGGAGACGGACCTGGCGACCGCGGACCTCGTCGCGCTCGGCGAGATGGGCATCGGGAACACCACCGTCGCGAGCGCGCTCACGGCCGCCCTCGCGGACGCGGACCCCGAGGCGGTCACGGGCCCCGGAACGGGCGTGGACGAGGAGACGCGCGCCCACAAGGTCGCGGTCGTGGAGCGCGGCCTCTCGGAGAACGGCCTCCGCGATGAGGACGGCCGGCCGACCGAGACCGCGACCGGAACCGTGACCGCGACCGACCCGGTCGAGGTGTTGCGGCGCGTCGGCGGCTTCGAGGTCGGACTGCTCGCGGGCGCGGCGCTCGGCTGCGCGGCCGACCGCACGCCGGTCGTCGTCGACGGCGTCGTCTCCGGCGCCGCGGCGCTCGTGGCGGCCGCGGTCGACGACGCGGTCCGGCCGTACCTCCTCCCCTCCCACGGCGGCGCGGAGCCGGGTCACGCGGTCCAGCTGGCGGCGCTCGGACTCGAGCCCCTGTTCGAGCACGACCTCAGGCTCGGCGAGGGGAGCGGGGCGTGTCTGGCGCTCGCGACCTACCGCGCCGCCTGCGCGACCCACGACGAAATGGCGACGTTCGCGGAGGCGGGGATCGGGTCGGGGTGACTCGGGTCCGGGAGCGGGCCGGAGTGAGCCGGGTCCGGGGAGATAAGTCGTCGAGCGGTCTCCCCGCGACTGCAACTCCGCCGTATTGAAATACGCGGGCGGCGACGCTCGGATATGGAGCAGGTAGACGACCAGTACACCCCCGAGAACGTCGAGTCAGGCGTCTCGGACTACTGGGAGGAACACGACGCCTACGAGGCCGCCAAGGAGGCGCACGCGGACGACCCGCCCTTCTTCTTCGTCGACGGACCGCCGTACACCTCCGGACAGATGCACCTCGGCACGGCGTGGAACAAGACGCTGAAGGACGCGATCATCCGGTACAAGCGGATGACGGGCCACCGCGTCACCGACCGTCCGGGCTACGACATGCACGGGCTCCCCATCGAGGTGAAAGTCGAGGAGGAACTCGGCTTCGACTCCAAGACGGACATCGAGGAGTACGGGATGGAGGCGTTCATCGAGGAGTGCAAGGAGTTCGCCGAGACCAACCGCGAGGCGATGGACGAGGACTTCCAGTCCATCGGCGCGTGGATGGACTGGGAGAACCCCTACAAGACCGTCTCGCCCGAGTACATGGAGTCGGCGTGGTGGGCCTTCTCGCAGGTGGCCGACCGCGGCCTCGTCGAGCGCGGCAAGCGCTCCATCTCGCAGTGTCCTCGCTGCGAGACGGGCCTCGCCAACAACGAGGTCGAGTACGAGGACGTGGAGGACCCCTCCATCTACGTGAAGTTCCCGCTCGCGGACCGCGAGGGGAGCCTCGTCATCTGGACGACGACGCCGTGGACGGTCCCCGCGAACACCTTCGTCGCGGTCGACCCCGACCTCACCTACAACGCCGTCCGCGCCGAGAAGGACGGCGAGGAGGAGGTCCTGTACGTCGCCGAGGCCTGCGTCGAGGACGTGCTACAGGAGGGCCGCTACGAGGACTACACGGTCGAGGCGGAGCTCTCCGGCGAGGAGCTCGTCGGCTGGGCGTACGACCACCCCCTCGCGGACCATCTCGAGGACTACCCCGACTTCGAGGGCGCCGGCGAGGTGTACCCCGCCGACTACGTGGAGGCGGACCGCACTGGCCTCGTCCACTCCGCGCCCGGGCACGGCGAGGAGGACTTCCACCGCGGGCAGGAGCTGGGGCTGGAGATCTTCTGTCCCGTCGGCCCGGACGGCGTCTTCGCGGACGCCGCCGGCGACTACGCGGGCCAGTTCGTCCGCGACGCCAACGAGGAGATCATCGCGGACCTCGTCGCGGAGGGACACATGCTCGCGCACGGCACGGTTCACCACAGCTACGGCCACTGCTGGCGGTGTGACACCGGGATCATCCAGCTGGTCACCGACCAGTGGTTCATCTCCATCACGGACGTGAAAGACGAGCTCCTCGAGAACATGGAGGAGTCGGAGTGGCACCCGCAGTGGGCCCGCGACAACCGCTTCCGGGACTTCATCGAGGACGCGCCGGACTGGAACGTCTCCCGCCAGCGCTACTGGGGCATCCCGATCCCGATCTGGGTGCCCGAGGGCGAGGACCCCGCGGAGATCGACCTCGAGGAGGAGACGGTCGTCGTGAGCACGCGCGAGGAGCTCGCGGACCGCGTCGACCAGGAGATCGACCCCGCGGAGATCGACCTCCACCGCCCCTCGGTGGACGACCTGACGATCACCGAGGACGGGACGACCTACCGCCGCGTCGAGGACGTCTTCGACGTGTGGCTGGACTCCTCGGTCGCCTCGTGGGGCACGCTCGGCTACCCCGGCGAGACGGAGGCGCACGACGAGCTGTGGCCCGCGGACCTCATCGTGGAGGCCCACGACCAGACCCGCGGCTGGTTCTGGTCCCAGCTCGGTATGGGGACGGCCGCGGTTGGCGAGATCCCCTACAAGGAGGTGCT
>NZ_LKIR01000008.1:498-8291 GCF_001462205.1 Haloparvum sedimenti | reverse complement strand
TTCGCCAACGACAGCGACGGCCGGAAGATGTCGAAGTCCGTCGGCAACATCGTGACGCCGGAGGAGGCCATCGACCGCGCCGGCCGCGACCCCCTGCGCACGTACCTCCTCAGCCACGACCAGCAGGGCGTCGACCTCGCGTTCGAGTGGGACGGCCTCGGCGAGATCCAGGGGAAGCTCAACATCTTCTGGAACGTCTTCCGGTTCCCGCTGGAGTACATGGACCTGGACGGTTACGACCCGGCCGACGCTGACCTCTCCGACGGCGACCTCGAGGTCGTCGACGAGTGGGTGCTCTCGCGGCTCCAGTCCGTTGAGCGGGAGGTCGAAGAGGCGTGGGACGACTACCGCGTCAGCGACGCCGTCAACGCGCTGATCGAGTTCGTCACGCAGGACGTCTCCCGGTTCTACGTGAAGGCGGTCCGCGACCGCATGTGGGAGGAGGAGGACTCCCCCTCCAAGCGCGGCGCCTACGCGACGCTCGCGACCGTCCTCGACGAGACGGTCCGGATGTTCGCCCCGTTCGCGCCTTATCTCGCCGAGCGCATGTACCAGACGCTCGACGGCGAGGCCACGACGGTCCACGCGCTCTCACACCCCGAGTACGACGCCGCGCTCCACGACGAGGAACTCGAGCGCGACGTTGCGGTCCTCCGCGACGTCGAGGAGGCGGCCGCCAACGCCCGCCAGCAGGCCGGACGGAAGCTCCGGTGGCCCGTCCCGCGCGTGGTCGTGGAGACCGAGGACGACGAGGTGGCCGAGGCGGTCCGGAACCTCGAGGCCCTGATCCTCGACCGCGTGAACGCCCGCGCGCTGGAGGTGACCGACGGCTTCGATGAACTCGTCGAACACGCGGAGCCGCAGATGGCCGAGATCGGTCCCGCCTTCGGCGGCGACGCCCAGAAGGTGATGGACGCGGTGCAGGGCGCCACGCGCGCCGAAGTCGAGAACGGCGAGGTGCTGGTCGACGGCGAGCCGGTCGAACTCGACGACGAGATGGTCGAGTACGTCGCGGAGCCGCCCGAGCACGTCTCCGGCGCCGAGTTCGACGGCGGCGTCGTCTACGTCGACACCAGCCTCACCGACGAGATCGAGGCCGAGGGATACGCCCGCGACGTGATCCGGCGCGTGCAGGAGATGCGGAAGGACCTCGACCTCGACGTCGAGGAGCCCGTTCGCCTCGGCGTCGCGGTCGACGACGACCGCGTGGCCGGCTTCGTCGACGAGCACCGCGACCTGATCGCCGAGGAGACCCGCGCCGCCGAGTGGCTCGAGGACCCCGAGGCGGCCGACGGGGCCGTCGAGGCGTGGGAGGTCGAGGACGTGACCGTCACCATCGGCCTCGAGCGCGCGAGCTGATCGCGCCATCGGCATCCCTCGGTCCCGGGGCGCGGTGACTCCGCGCGAAATCGGCCGTCAGTGGTCGTGTCCCTCCATCACCGTCGGGTGTCCGGTGGCGTACTCGTCCGGGTCCTCCTCGAAGGCCTCCCTGCAGGTCCGCGAGCAGAAGTGGTACGTCTCGCCGTCGTGCGTCGCCGCCGGCCCCTCCTCGTCCGTCCGCATGCCGCAGACCGGGTCGCGGTACTGGCCGGGCGCGCCGAGGCCGCGGCGGTAGACGTACAGGAGAAAGCCGGAGAGAGCGAAGGCGACGAGGTTGAGGGAGAACGTGTAGTCGAGCTCGAAGTACGTCCGTTCGGTCGCGGTCCTCCCGCCGGCGAGGTTCGGAACGATTCCGAGGGCGTCGAACAGCACCTCCATGAGGAAGCCGGTAAACGCCATCGTCACGGAGAAGACGCCGAGGATGTACAGCATGACCTTCCAGCCGTAGTACTTCCGGTAGACGTTCAACACGGGGATCGTGATGAGGTCCGCGTAGACGAACGCGATGACGCCGGCGAAGCTGATCCCGCCGCCCCACAGCGCGACCGCGAACGGGACGTTGCCCATGCTGCCGACGAAGCTGACGACGGCGATGGCGACGCCCATGACCGCGTTCTCGGCGGTCACGAGGAGTCCGTCGCCCCGGATGAACAGGACGTTCCACACCGACTGTGGGACGAAGACGATGACGAATCCGGAGATCAGAAAGCCCGCGACGACGTCCTTCCAGATCATCGACCACTCCTTTCGGAACTGGTTGGCGACCCTGTACCAGCCGCCCCACGACCGCAGTTCCTCGCGCCACCCGCCGCTGCTCGACGCCTGCTGACGGTACGTCTCCATACACCCCTCCGAGCAGAACTTCAGCGTCTCGCCGCCGTCGGTCGTGAGGCTGTACTCGTCTCTCCCCTCCATTCCGCAGGTCGGGTCCTCGGTGACGCCCGACTCGCGGTCGCGCTCGTTGAGCGTCTCTCTGACCTCGTCGAAGAGGTTTTCGGGGAGCGTCAGGTGCACGATGACCGCCATGACGGCGATGAGGACGAGCCCGCCCAGCAGCTCCGCGACGAGGAACTCCCAGCCCAGCAGGATCAGGATCATTAGCCCGAGCTCGACGATGAGGTTCGTCGACGCGAACATGAACGCGAGGAATGTCACCGCGTGCGCACCCTTCTTGAACAGGCCCTTGCCGATGGCGACGGCCCCGAAGCTGCACCCGCTGCTCGCCGCCCCGAACGCGGTCGCCTTGGCGAGACCGCGCAGGTCGCCGTCGCCGAGGACCCGCGCCATGCGCTCCTTGGAGACGTAGACCTGGACGAGGCTCGTGACCGTGAGCCCCATGATGATCGCCCACGCCGCCGTCCAGAGGAATCCGACGCCGATGCGCAGCGCCTCGAGGACGCCGTCGACTATCGTCGCCTGCATGGATGTATTATCGGAGGGATCATCTATTGCAGTTTTCGTTGGAATATCCGTCAGAGAACGGGGGAGAGACCGGGACATCCAAACTCAGGGCCGGCCAGTTTCGGGATATCTAAGCCACAACCGCATTGAATGGTGCGCCCGTAGTAGCTAACAGCACTGACGCCACGGAGGGACCACAAATGACACAACAAACGGAGGACACGCCGCTAGTCACGGTGTTTCTGGTTATCGTCGCTGCGCTCGTCGTCGTCCCGATGCTCTTCATGGGCTTCGGGATGATGGGATTCGGGCCGATGATGGGCGGCATGTGGGGCGGGATGTGGGGCGACGGAGCGGTGTCGGGATGGCTGTTCGCCGTCGGCATCGTGATACAGCTCCTGTTCTTGGTCGCCGTCGTCGGTGCTGGTTACCTCATCTACAGAGCGGTGGCCGGCCGTGAGCGCGGCTCGGACCGGGCGCTCGAAGAGCTCCGGCTCGCGTACGCTCGCGGCGACCTGACCGACGACGAGTACGATCAGCGGCGCGAGAGGCTCGAACGCGACACGAGCGCGAGGGAACGAGAGGAATGACGTCGACGGCCGAGCGGACCGCGGCGCGTCGGCCGCTGCCGGGCTGGCTGGACCGATACACGACGGCGGGCCTCTGCGGACTGCTCGTGGGGTCGGGGCTCTGTCTGGTCGCGTTCGTCACGAACCCGGTTCCCGATCCCTCGTTCCCGTGGGCGACCGTTCCTGAGTCGCTTCGACTCCCGTTCGAGCAGCCGCGGATCGAGCACTGGCCCGTGAGCTACACCGTCGGCATCTGGCTGTGGGTCGCCGGGTTTCCGGCGGTGTTCCTCGCCGGGTACCGCCGGTTCGGAACTGGCCGGCCCTTCGGACCGACCGTGTGGCTCGCCGGCCTCCCGACGCTGGCGATGCTCGGCTGGACGACCTACTGTCGGTTCTTCTGGCCGAAGCTCCACCCGCCGACCTGGAACGCTCCCTCCTACACGTTCGTCTGCTGGCTGTACTGCTCCTCGTACGACGTGGTGTGGAGCAACCTTGCGTATCTCGTCGCGCTGGGTGGAATCGTCGCGACGCTTCTCGCGGCGCGACGCCGGGGCGCGGACGGAGTCGCGCTCCTGGGGTTCGGACTGCTCGCGCTCCCGCTCGGATTGCCGGCCGCGTACGAAGGGTTCCGACGGACGAGGGGGTGACGGAACCGTCGCCGCTCGTCAGTCGCCGCTCCTACCTCGGACCGTGGGCGGTCCTTATCCCGCTCCTCGGAGAACCCCCGGTATGGCCAACGACGAGTACGAACACGAGCTGACCGCGAGCCGCGAGGAGATCGCGACGGCGCTGCACGACGTCGCGGACGGCGTTCGTTCGGGCGCCGTCCGGCTCGGCACGGACGCCGACGCCGTGACGGTCGCGACGCCCGACGAACTCACGCTGGATGTCGAACTCGAGACTGAGGACGGCGAGCGGAGTCTGGACCTGGAGTTGGAGTGGCCGGAGTCCGAGGTGGACGACGCCTCCGTGGAGCCCCCCTCCGCCGCCGAATCCTCGGCCTCTGAGCCCGCCGAATCCTGGACTGACGAGTCCCCGCCCGTCGACGAGACCGAGACGCCCGCGGTCGCGGAGGCGGCCGACGCGACGCAGTCGCTGGCGCGGTTCGAGGTCTACTCGGACGCCGCCGGGGAGTGGCGCTGGCGGCTTCGGCACCGCAACGGGAACGTCATCGCGACCGGCGGCGAGGGCTACACGCAGAAGCACAACGCGCTGAAGGGACTCCGGAGCGTGATGCAGAACTCGCCCGACGCGGCGGTCACGGAGGAGTTCTCCGACTGAGTCGGGAGCGGGACCGAACCGCGACCGCCGGTCAGATCAGTCGTCCGCGGTCGGCGCGTCGGCGCTCACGGCCTCGCCGAGTTCGCCCGCGCGCTCCAACTCGGTGAGGTACTCGTCGGCGTCGAGCGCGGCCTGACACCCCATACCGGCGGCGGTGACCGCCTGCTGGTAGTGGAAGTCGACCACGTCGCCGGCGCCGAACAGGCCCTCGACGCCCGTCGCGGTCTGGTTCGCGCCGCGGCCGCCCTCGGTGAGCAGGTAGCCCTCCTCGTCCGTCTCGACGCCGGTCCCCTCGAGGTAGCCCGTGTTCGGCGTGTGGCCGATGGCGAAGAAGACCGCGCCCACGTCGAAGTCGTACGCCTCGACCTCGTCGGCCGTCTCGGGGTCGTCGAGCTTCTCCGTCGGGTGGCCCTCGGGGTGCTCGACGAGCGAGACGTGGTCGATGCCCTCCTCGGGCGTGCCGTGGAGCTCCGTCACCTCGGTGTTCCAGAGGATCTCGACCGCGCCCTCCTCGACCTTCTCCATGATGCGGTCGATCCAGACGTCCTCCGCGCGGAACTCGTCGCGGCGGTGCGCGATGTAGACCGTGTCCGCGAACTTGGTGAGGAAGTTCGCCTCCTCCATCGCGGCGTCGCCGCCGCCGACGACGAGCATGTCCTCGCCGCGGAAGAACGCGCCGTCGCAGGTCGCACACGTCGAGAGCCCGTAGCCCATCAGCTCGTCCTCGCCGGGGATCCCCAGCGTGCGCGCGGAGGCGCCCGAGGCCGCGATGAACGCGTCCGCGGTGTAGACGTCGCCGTTGGTCAGCTCGACGCGGAACGGGCGGTCGTCCGCGTCGACCGACTCGACGACGCCGTTCTTCGCCTCGGCGCCGAACTTCTCGGCCTGCGCCTTCATGTCGTTTATCAGCTCGGGGCCGGAGATGCCCTCCGGGAAGCCCGGGAAGTTCTCGACGTCGGTCGTCAGCGTGAGCTGTCCGCCGGGCTCGTCGCCCTCCAGGATCAGGGGGTCGTTGTTGGACCGGGCGGCGTAGATCCCCGCCGTCAGCCCCGCTGCACCGGTGCCGGCGATGATCAGCCGGCGGTGTTCGACGATGTCGTCGCTCATACAGGACCTTCGCCAGCGGGCCGTTTGTACGTTGCGCTGTCCGGCGGCGATGCCGCAACCGCGGTCGGTGAGAGGCCCTTCGAGGGGGTCCCCACCAGCCTCAGACGATCTTCATCATCCGAGTCTCGAACTTGCCGACGCGGACCCGGGTCCAGCCGCGCAGTCGCTCGTCGAGCTCGGGGTCGTCGGTGTCGACGCGGAGCACCGAGAGGTCGTCGAGCTTGCTCCGCGAGGCGACCACGGACACCTCGCACGCGCGGATCACCGCCGGCGAGAGCTGGGGGTTCCCGCGGCCGAAGACGAACCCCTGCCCGCCGATGGGCGTCACGACCACGACGTTGCGCTCGCCGAGCGCGTCGAGGATCTCCGCCTCGGTCGCGTCCCGGACCAGTACCTCGCCGTCGCGCCACACGTCGACGCCGATGGGCGATCCCTCGAAGCCGAGTTCCTCCTTGATCGCTCCGAGCGTCGAGCCGGGACCCAGGACGTAGGTGACGCCCGCCTCCACGTCGGCCGCGAATCCCTCAGCGAGCGCCTCGACCGTGCCGCCCCCGGTCTGTTTCGAGGACTGGAGATCCTCCGCGACGGGGACCCACGCGACCGCCCGGAGCTCCGGGTGGACCTCGCCCGCGCGGTAGTCGTCCTCGTCGATGTCCATCACCTCGCGGCGCTCCGTGCGCTCAAAGTCGGTCACGACCGCGGCCGCGTCCTCCGGTGAGACGGCGAACACCGAGGAGTACACCTTCACGCCCGCGGGGACGCCGAGCATCGGCGTGTCGGTCCCGGAAAGCGCCTCGGCCACGTCCGCGGCGGTCCCGTCCCCGCCGACGAACAGGACGATGTCGACGCCGGCGTCCGCGAGCGCCCGGACCGCCTCGCGGGTGTCCGCCGCGGTCGTCTCCGCCGCGGCGTAGGCGTCGTCGTCCGCGGGGGGCTCAGAAAAGGCGCGGACGGGCTCCGCGACCACGTCCGGGTCGAAGCCGGCTTCGCGGACCAGCGACGCGCCCATGGGGTCCGCGACCGTCGAGACTCTCGCGTCGGGCGCGCGCTCGTGCAGGGCCGCGAGAGCCCGGCGGGTGCGGTTCGGAGCGCGCGGTTCGGCGCCGCGCTCGCGCGCCTCCGCCACCTTCCCGTCGGTCCCCTTCAACCCGACCCGGCCACCCATCCCCGCGACGGGGTTCACCACGACGCCCACGTGCATGGCCGCCCCTACCGCCGCGGGCTACTTAAGCCGGGGGAGACGGAGGGCGCCCTCGAAGGTTCGGTCGCGCGCCCCGCGACGCGAGACACCGCGTTTCCGGTGAACGACGGCAGCGACAGAAACGGGGATCAGCGTGGCTCCGCGCACTCGCCGGCCACCGCGACGCGGTCGCCGGCGACCCGCACCGTCCCGTCGTACAGCGCGCACCGCTCGGCGTCCCACGCCAGCGCTCCCTCCCACTCCTCGCCCGACGCGACGACCTCGTGGCGGCCGGTCGTCGCGACCGTCACCTCGAACGCCCGCGCGACGCCGGGGTCGACGGTGTCCGTCTCGTCCGCGTAGGTGCTCCCGTCCGCGCCGGTCACTACGACCCGCGCCTCGACGGGCGCGTCGCCTTCGTTCTGCACGGTGAGGTCGAGTCGCCCCTCGTCATCGGACGTGCCGAGACAGCCCGCGAAGCCGGCGAGGCCCGCGGTCATCGCGACCGCAGCCGCCGTGCCCGTCGCGCTCCGCGTGAGGAATCGACGCCGGTTCACCGTTCCTCCAGCGTCACGCTGATCTCGTCGACGTAGTGGGTCGCGTCCGCCTCCCAGATGACGGCGGTCCCGACCGCGACGTACAGCGTGTCGGTGGCGATCTCCGGCGTGGTCCACTCGAAGGCGTACTCGCGCCAGCCGTCGGCGAGCCACAGGGGTTCGCGCAGGCCGCCGTAGGGCGTCTCCCCGAGGTCGGTCGTGTTCAGCCCGAGGTCCGGGAAGTCCTCCTCGGCCTCTGGTCGCTCCGCGCCGAGGCGCATGACGGCGTGGCGGATCGTGTTGAACGACTCCGACTCGCTCCAGAACTGCGCGGTGGCC
>NZ_LKIR01000008.1:0-488 GCF_001462205.1 Haloparvum sedimenti | reverse complement strand
CTCGTTCCAGACCCGGAGCGAGCGGTCGCCGGCGAACGCCTCCTCCTCGGAGATGTCGACCTCCCACTCGAAGTCGGCGATGGCGACCTCCGGGCCGATGGCGGCGTCCGTCTCCCAGTCGCCGAGGCCGTCCTCGAACCCCTCGGAGAAGTCGGCCGCGGCCGGCGCGCCCAGGCAGCCCGCCGCGCCGACGGTTCCGACCGCCCCGGTCACACCGACCGCTCTCGCGGCCGTGACCCCGCCGCAACGCCGCAGCACCTCTCGCCTGTTCATACGCCCGGGTGTCAACGAGCGGAGATAACCCTGTGGGTCGGGCGCGGACGGCGACGCTGAGGCGGCCGCGGGCGCGTGACGGAGAGGCGGCCGCGGGCGGCGACGACCGGGGCGGGATTTACAGAATGCAAGGAGAATGCCCCGGGGCTTGACCCCGGGGTTGAATCCGACAACTCGTGATACAAACCATTAACTAAACACATCTCTAATTGGGA
>NZ_LKIR01000079.1 GCF_001462205.1 Haloparvum sedimenti | reverse complement strand
CTCGCGGCACTTATCCGGTTCCGTGTCGAACTCGGCCATCTCGAGGGGCCGCTCCAACTGTGTGCTCGCTGTAGCCCTGGTGGGCTCGCGACGTACTGGACGCGTGACCTCGAGGAGCATCTCATGGATGGGTGACGCTTGGCCGAGTGAGGCTCACATCGTACACACGAAAACGGCTAAGTGCGTTGGCTCACAATGTACACATTATGAGCACCGATAAGAAGCGCGTGCAGTTTCGGGCCCCCGATCGGCTCATCGACCGGGCCGACGCACTGGCCGCAGTCCTCGGGGAAGACCGAACAGACATCCTCGTGACCGCGCTTCGGGAGTACCTCCAAGACGCCGCTCACGACGACGCACTCACCCAGGAGATCGCTGCCGCCTATTACGACGATGAGATCACCTTCGAGCAACTCAAAGCGCTCGTCGGCGCCGAGGAGGCGGCAAATCTCCGAGTGTTGAAACAGCAGTTGGACGAGGACTTCATCGACGAGGTCGCCGACGCTTAGATGTCGCGGCTTATCGCAGACGCCTCCGCCCTCGTGAGTCTCGGAATCGTTACTGACGACGATCCCGATCCACTCGCACTTTGTCTCTCCCGGTACGAGGTCGTCGTCCCAACGGCGGTCATCGATGAACTCCGAGAGATCGCCTCCTACGATGACGTCCATGGACACGCCGCGTCCGCCGTCCTTGACCAGGTGGATGCATTCACGACACAGTCGGTCGACCTCGATGCCGAGTTCCCGCTCGATGACGGTGAGAACGCGGCGGTGACGCTCGCGAATAATCTCGATGCTGCGCTCTTCCTCTGTGACGAGTTCAACCAACTTGGCTTGATCCACGCCTCACTCGCTGATACCCGGCTCGTCACGACACCGACACTACTCTCGGTGCTCGTTCGAACTGAACACCTATCAGCTGCCGACGCGCGGCTGCTCCTCGATGCGATCAGTGACGCCCGTAGCTGGGGCGCGAACAGTTACGTGCAGCGAGCTCGCTCGTTGCTCGAAGAGCCCTAACACCGTGGAGGATCCTTCGAAGTGATTTGGAATGCCCGATAACGACGCTCTCTACGACGTTCGTGAACGAACGAAGAATCCCGAGCACGCATCAGTTGACGATGTATTCGAACTCGTACTCGAACGCGCACAGCATCCCCGGACGGAGCACCGGGACGCACATCTCGACGAGATGATGGCTACTGTCGTCGACAG
>NZ_LKIR01000078.1 GCF_001462205.1 Haloparvum sedimenti | reverse complement strand
TACACCGAAGACGACGAGGAAGAGGTCGAGTTCTCGGATCTGCTCGACGAGGAGACCATCGAACAGGGCGCGGCCGAACGCCAACTTCTCGACGACATCGCCGAGTCACACAAAACGGTGACCGCGCCGGCGGCGATTGAGTGGGAGACGCGCGCGGCACGGGTCGGCGAGCAGTGGACGACGACGCTGTACATCGCTGACTATCCGGACTACCCCAACGACGGCTACCTCTCCGAGCTCTTCGAGATGACGGACGTGCAGTTCGACCTGACGGCCCACATCACGCCGAAGAACCAGGAGCGGGCCCGGAACGAACTGCAGGATATCGCTGACGACCTTCAGGTGGACGCTGACCTCGAACAGAGCGTGCGGAGTGCCTACCTACAGGAACGCGCCAACGAGGCCGCAGCGACGTACAAGGCCGTCGAGAACGGCGCGAACGTCTTCGACCAGGGGATGTTCATCACGGTCAGAGCCGACGAGAAGGAGGACCTACGCGACGCCGTCCAGAAGGTCAAGAGCGCACTCCGCGACGATCCGGCGAACCTCACGCCGAAGACAGCGATCTGTCGGCAGGATCTCGCCCTCCAGTCCGCCGCGCCCATCGGCGACAACGAGTTCGGCCGGACGTCGATTGCGCTCGGCGGCGCCGTCGGCGCGCTGCTGTCCTCGCCGCACAACGCGACGATTCTCGAGGAGGGTGGCGTCGAGTTCGGGATTCACAAGGACAACCAGAGTCCCGTGGTCATCGACCCGTTCGCGCGGGACAACGGGTACGCGATGTTCACCGTCGGCGACACGGGTTCGGGGAAGTCGTTCAGTTCGAAGCAGAACTTCATCCGGTCGATCGAGCAGAGTAAGGACCGTATCGGCATCATCCTCGAGCCGCTGAATAACTGGGCCGGCGTCGCCGAAGCGCTCGATGCCAAACGCATCACTGTCGGCGGGACACTCGGGCTGAACCCCTTGGAGATTCGGGAGACGCCCGAGCACGTCCAGCGGGCGATGGGCGAGGACGCCAGCCCGTTCAACGAGAAGCTCGACGACGCGATGA
>NZ_LKIR01000077.1 GCF_001462205.1 Haloparvum sedimenti | reverse complement strand
CGGTCGCCACACGGAGTAGAAGGAACCACGGTACGCAGGTTGTCTACGATGTTGCAAGATCCGTGCTGGCGGTCGCCGGCGTTGGGAGGACCGATCCTGAAGTCGTTCGTGTGTGACGGTAACGGCTTCGTGTCTCTCGGGAGCGTGGAACCGTCCCGGCTGGGAGTCATCCGCGATTGATCCTATCCGCTTGCTGGTATCCCTTCACTCATTTGGATTGACGGGTCCTTTGTACTTCGACTTCACTTGGTCTCCTTCCCTCCATTGCCAGTAGTAGTAGCGGTTGTCGTTGATCTCTTTGATCGTGAGGGTTGCTCTCGATGGGACGCCTTCGGGGAGGTCGTCCACCTCTTCGTCGACCGTGTCTTCGTCGGATTCCTCTCCGGCACGATCTTCCTCCTCACGAGACTCCGCGAGGTCTTCGGCGTACGTCGCGATCTGCCGGAGTACCTCTGGCGAACAGTCGTCGAGTGTCTCGACGACATCGGAGGGGAGGTCCTCGGGAGGTGTTGGGTGGCTGTCGGACATCGACACTTTGTGTTAACCAACAAAGGCGCCCACAAGCATAGCTGTGTTGGTTAAGATTGTTGTGAGAACGCTCCGAACTCGGTCCCACGGTCGTCTCCAGGGATCGCGGCCGGCCGCGGCCGGCGCCGACCGCGGGCCGGTCCTACTCGTCGTCTTTGGGCTCTCTATCGACAACGTGGACCTCGACGTGATCTTCCGGACAGCCGACTTCGTGTTCCCCGCCAACGGCGCCGCAGACGGGACACTCCTCACGGCGCATGTACCGCTCAAGGTCGTACCTGAGACGGCTCACTGTCCGTTCTCCTCGCTTCCGTCGTGCTCGCGGCCCGCTGCGTGCCGGCCGGTGGACCGGTTCTCACTCTCCAACGCTGCCCCATACTGGACATCCGCACGCTCGGCCGCGTTCGTGTTGGTCCGGAGCCAGGTGCGAGCCTCCGCGACGGCTGCCTCGATCTGCATCGTGTCCCAGTGGTCGCCCCACGTGGGCGCATCCGGCACGACGAGTTCACACAGCTCCGCGAGCCGTTCGCGAGCACGTTGATCGATAGAGTGGCTGAGCACGCCGCGTTGTTCGT
>NZ_LKIR01000076.1 GCF_001462205.1 Haloparvum sedimenti | reverse complement strand
GAACAAAGAGGAGTTCTGGCGCGCCCAGTCCGAGCTGCGCAACATGCGCCGCGAGGCGCGGAGCCTGCTCGGCGACGCACAGGGTGACGTCGAGGCGGCCCAGGAGGCCGGCTCGGAGTTCGTCGCGCGGCTTCGCCGACTCGACATCCTCGGCGAGAACGACGACATCTCCGCGGTCCTGTCGCTCGACGTGACGGACCTGCTCGAGCGCCGTCTCCAGACGGTTGTCTACCGCGAGGGCCTCGCGTCCTCGACCAGCCAGGCACGCCAGTTCATCGTCCACGGGCACATCACCGTCGACGGCGCCCGCGTCACGCGGCCGTCGAAGAAGGTCGAGACGTCCGAGGAGGACGCGGTGGCCTTCGACGAGAACAGCCCGCTGGCAGACGACCTCCACCCCGAGCGGGCGGAGGGACAGGAGTAACCACCAATGAGCGAGACAGAAGAGAACAAGTGGGGCATCGCCCACGTGTACGCGTCGTTCAACAACACGCTCATCACGGTCACCGACGAGACCGGCGCGGAGACGATCGCCAAGTCCTCCGGCGGGACCGTCGTGAAGCAGAACCGCGACGAGGCTTCGCCGTACGCGGCCATGCAGATGGCCGAGGTCATCGCGGAGGAGATCAAGGCGGCCGGCCTGGAGGGCGTGCACGTTCGCGTGCGCGGCCCCGGCGGCAACCTGAACAAGTCCTCGGGGCCCGGCGCGCAGGCGACGATCAGCGCGCTGGCGCGGGCCGGCATCGAGATCGGCCGCATCGAGGACGTGACGCCCATCCCGCACGACGGGACGAAGGCGCCGAAGAACAAGCGAGTCTAACATGAGCGACGCCGACTTCGACGTCCAGTACATCGAACGCGACGACCGCAGCGCGCGGGTGCTGATCCGCGGGCTCACGCCGGCGTTCGCCAACGGCATCCGCCGCGCGATGATCGCCGACGTGCCGACGTTCTCGATCGACACCGTTCGGTTCGTCGAGAACTCCTCGGTCATGTTCGACGAGATGATCGGCCTCCGTCTGGGCCTCGTGCCGCTGACGACGCCGCTCGACGAGTTCGAGGTCGGCGACGAGGTCACCCTCGCGCTCGACGTCGAGGGACCGGCGACCGCCTACTCCGGGGACATCGAGACCTCGGAGCCGATGGTCGAGCCGGCCGACGACAACGTCCCGATCATCGAGCTGAAGGAGGGCCAGCGGATCGAGCTGGAAGCCGACGCGGTGCTCGACACCGGCAAGGAGCACGCCAAGCATCAGGGCGGCGTCTCCGTCGGCTACCGCCACCTCCAGCACGTCACCGTCGACGGCGACCGCGGCGAGTTCGACGAGGACGAGACGAACGTGCTCCGCGGGGTCATCGAGACCGAGGACGGCGACATCGTCCCGACCGCGGCGTTCGACCACGACCTCTCCGAGAAGTACCCCGGAAAGGAACTGACCGTCGAGGACGTCCCCGGCGCGTTCGTCTTCCACATCGAGACCGACGGCTCGCTGTCCGTCGAGGAACTGCTGCTCCGCGCGATCGACACCATCGAGGAACGCGCGGACGAACTGCACACGAAAGTTAGCGTCTAACGACGTATGACCACCCGCACCACCACTTCCCGACCGACGCTCGCCGCCCCGTCGACCACCGCGGTCGACGGCCGCGGCACCGCCGCGAGCGGCGCCGACGGTACGTGCCGTCAGCCGTTCGCACGCGGGCGTGGGACCGAAAGTGGTTTTACGGGTGGTCGACTACCGTGGAGTGCACGCAGGGATAGCCAAGTCAGGCCAACGGCGCAGCGTTCAGGGCGCTGTCCTGTAGAGGTCCGCAGGTTCAAATCCTGCTCCCTGCACTCCACTTCTTTCAGACCCTCACACACGGAGGGACACCTATGAGTAGCAAGACGAACCCGAGACTACAGAACCTCATCGCCGAGCTGAAGTCGGTCTCGCGCGAGTCCGGAGCCAACGTTTGGCAGGACATCGCGGACCGGCTGGAGAAGCCCCGGCGCACGCACGCGGAGGTCAACCTGGGCCGCATCGAGCGGTACGCCCAGGAAGACGAGACCGTGATCGTTCCCGGCAAAGTGCTGGGAAGCGGTGCGCTGGAGAAGAACGTCACCGTCGCGGCCGTCGACTTCTCCGGGAGCGCCCGGACGAAGATCGAACAGGCCGGCGAGACGCTGACGCTCGAACAGGCTGTCGAACAGAACCCCGACGGAAACGACGTGAGGATCCTCCGATGAGTCTGGCAGAATTCGACGCCGACCTCGTCGTGGACGCTCGCGACTGCATCCTCGGACGCGTCTCCTCGAACGTGGCACAGGCCGCGCTCGACGGCGACCGCGTCGCCGTGGTGAACGCCGAGCACGCGGTCATCACCGGCAACACCGAGGACACGATGGACACCTACCAGACCCGGGCCGACCTCGGCTCGGACAGCGGGCCGTACTTCCCGAAGCGCCCGGACCGCATCTTCAAGCGGACGATCCGCGGCATGGTCCCGTACAAGACGGACCGCGGCCGCGAGGCGTTCTCGAACGTGCGCGTCTACGTGGGCAACCCCTACGAGCGCGACGACGACCACGAGGCGGTCGTCCTCGACGGCACCTCGCTGGACCGACTGTCCAACATCAAGTTCACCACGCTCGGAGAGGTCTCCGAGACACTGGGAGCTAACGTCACATGGTAACGAACACCTCAGGCAAGAAGAAGACGGCCGTCGCCCGCGCCACCGTGAGCGAGGGGAACGGCCGCGTTCGCATCGACTCCCAGCCCGTCGAGCTGGTCGAACCCGAGCAGGCGCGCCTGAAGATGCTGGAGCCGTTCCGCATCGCGGGCGAGGAGCTCCGCGAGGATGTCGACATCGACATCGACGTCTCCGGCGGCGGCTTCAGCGGCCAGGCCGACGCGGCCCGCACCGCCATCGCCCGCGGCCTCGTGCAGCACTTCGGCGACGCCGAGCTGCGCGACGCCTACATGGACTTCGACCGCACGCTGCTGGTCAACGACGTGCGCCAGGCCGAGCCCAAGAAGTGGGGCGGTCCCGGCGCCCGCGCGCGCTACCAGAAGTCCTACCGCTAGGTGATCCATCCATGATGATTCCCGTCCGGTGTTTCACGTGCGGCAACGTCATCGGTGAACACTGGGAGGAGTTCAAGGCCCGCGCCCGTGAGGGCGACGAGGACCCCGGCGAGGTACTCGACGATCTGGGCGTCGACCGGCACTGCTGTCGCCGGATGATGGTCAGCCATCGCGACCTCGTCGACGTGGTCTCCCCCTACCAGTAACCATGACGACACAACACCACAATCGGTACGAGAAGGCCCGTATCCTCGGCGCGCGAGCGCTGCAGGTGTCACACGGAGCGCCCGTGCTGACGGAGACCGACCGGACCGAACCGATCCTCGTCGCGGCCGAGGAGTACGACGCGGGCGTCCTGCCCTTCACGGTGCGCCGGGAGGAGCAGTAGTGACCCGCATCCAGTCGGTGTCGCTCCGGCGCGTGCTCGACTCCCGTGGCAACCCCACGGTCGAGGCGGACGTGCTGACGGAGTCCGGCGGCTTCGGCCGCGCCGCGGCGCCCTCCGGGGCGTCGACCGGCGAGTACGAGGCCATCGAGCTCCCGCCAAACGAGGCCATCGCGGCGGCCCGCGAGCTGGCGGTCCCCCGGCTGACGGGGCTGTACGCCGGCGACCAGCGCGAGATCGACGCCGCCCTGCGCGGTGCCGACGGCACCGAGGACTTCTCGGAGATCGGCGCCAACAGCGCGGTCGCGATCTCGATGGCGGCCGCGAAGGCCGCCGCCGACGTGCTCGGTGCGCCGCTGTACCAGCACCTCGGCGGCGCGTTCCGCGGCGACAACTTCCCGGTTCCGCTCGGCAACGTCGTCGGCGGCGGGGAGCACGCCAAGGAGGCGACCCACATCCAGGAGTTCCTCGCGGCCCCGGTCGGCGCGCCGAGCGTCGAGGAGGCCGTCTTCGCCAACGCGGCGGTTCACGCGGCCGTCGGCGACGTGCTCGACGAGCGCGGCGTTCCCGCGGCGAAGGGCGACGAGGGCGCGTGGGCGCCCGCGGTCACGGACGCGGAGGCGTTCGAGATCGTCGACGAGGCGACCGACCGCGTCGAGTCGGAGGTCGGCTTCGAGATCCGCTTCGGCCTCGATATGGCCGCCGCGGAGCTGTTCGACGCCGACGCCGGTTCGGACGGCGCCTACGTCTACGGCGACGAGGAGAAGTCGCCGGCCGAGCAGGTCGACTACGTGGCAGACCTCGTCGACGAGTACGACCTCGCGTACGTCGAGGACCCGCTCGACGAGAACGACTACGAGCGGTTCGCCGAGCTGACCGACCGGGTCGGCGACCGCACGCTGGTCTGCGGTGACGACCTGTTCGTCACGAACGTCGACCGGCTCCGGACGGGCATCGAACAGGGCGCGGCCAACAGCATCCTGATCAAGCCCAACCAGATCGGCACGCTCTCGGACACCGTCGACGCCGTCGAGCTTGCGGCGCGCAACGGCTACGAGACCGTCATCTCCCACCGCTCGGGGGAGACGGAGGACACCACCATCGCACACCTCGCCGTGGCGACCGACGCCGGCTACATCAAGACCGGCACGGTCGGCGGCGAGCGAACCGCCAAGCTCAACGAACTGATCCGCATCGCGGACGACGCAGTATGACCGAGGACAACGACGCGGTCGAACTCGAGGAGGATGCCGAGCCCGAGGAGGCCGGCGAGCCCGTCGAGGAGGAGACCGCCACGACAGACGACCAGCCCGCCGAGGCGGCCGACGAGGCAGCCGAGGCCGAAGACGACGCGTCCCCGTTCGACGAGGACGTCATGCCCGACGAGGAGGCGGACCTCCTCATCCCCGTCGAGGACTACCTCGGTGCCGGTGTCCACATCGGTACCCAGCAGAAGACCAAGGACATGGAGCGGTTCATCCACCGCGTCCGTGACGACGGGCTCTACGTGCTCGACGTGAGCCAGACGGACGGCCGCATCCGAACGGCCGCCGACTTCCTGGCCAACTACGACCCCGAGCAGATCCTCGTCACCAGCTCCCGGCAGTACGGCCGCTTCCCGGCCGAGAAGTTCGCGGACGCCATCGGCGCCCGCGCCCGCACCGGGCGGTTCATCCCGGGCACGCTGACGAACCCCGATTACGCCGGCTACATCGAGCCGGACGTGCTCGTGGTGACGGACCCGATCGGTGACGCGCAGGCGGTCAAGGAGGCCATCACGGTCGGCATCCCCGTCATCGCCATGTGCGACTCGAACAACCAGGTCTCGAACGTCGACCTCGTCATCCCGACGAACAACAAGGGTCGCCGCGCCCTGTCGGTCGTCTACTGGCTGCTCGCCAACGAGACGCTCGACCGCCGCGGCGCCGACACCGTCTACGCCCTCGACGACTTCGAGGACGAGCTGTAAGCCGGTTTTCCTCCTTCGATCCGACCTTCAGTTTCCGCTTTCCGTTCCCGATAGCGGCCGGTCGTGGTCGCGAGTGCTGACTGATACCGATACTGGGAATAGCGGCGTGTTTGTGTCTTTTTTGTGTTACTGGGCGGTGTTTTTGTGACTGCTGTCGGTGCTGCTGCTGGGGACAGCGACACCCAGAAAGCCCCAGCCGGCTCTCTGGACGCGGTTTTTGTGTCTGTTGCAGATCCTGCTGCGTGGAACAACACCACCCAGAAAGCCCCAGCCGGCTCGACCGCGCCGCGCCTCGCTGCGCTCCTCGCTCTCAGCACCGCCCGCTGCGGTGCTTACGTCGTCGGGGCGGGTTCGA
>NZ_LKIR01000075.1 GCF_001462205.1 Haloparvum sedimenti | reverse complement strand
AAGCGGGAGATTTGCGTCATAGACAACCGCATTCTCTCGCTTCAACTCCTTTGATTTAGCGGCCTAACTCGCTGCTGTATGGCGATTCAACACAGCCGGTGGAACCGTCTCCTACCGGGAGGCGGAGCCCCGCGGCGCGGTCGTCGAACTCCGGTTCCCGGCGCTCGACGACGACGGGACCGAACCGGGAGCCGGCGACTGACCGCGCGGACTCCGTTCTCGGCGCTGCAGCGGAGCAGTCGGGAGAGTCGAGGTGCTCCGGACCCCCCGCGACTCCCCCTCAGCGGAGCAGTCGGCGGAGATGCGTCCGCGAGAAGAACGACGACGGCCTGTCCATGTGGACCCCGATCTCGCCGGACAGCGCCCGGAGCCCGAGCCGCTGGACCGGCTCCGGCAGCGAGTAGCACTTCCTGATGAGCTTGCCGAGCCGGATCTCCCTGGCCAACTCGTCGCGCCACGCCGACTCGTAGTCGTCGAGCGTGGCGGGGTCAGCGGGATCGATCGTCTCCGCCGCGGCGTCGGCGGCGGCCATCCCGTAGCGGATCCCCCCGCCGGTGAACGGCTTCGTCTGCGCGGCCGCGTCGCCGATCAGAAAGACGCGGTCGGTCGTCACCGTCTCCGGGGGGCCGACGGGGATGGCGCCCGAACAGAAGTGGTCCGTCTCCACGTCGTAGGCGTCGGTGAGCGCGTCGAACATGTCGTTCACCTCGACGCCCGGCGGCGCGGCGAGCCCGTACTCGACGCCCGCCTCCCCGCGGGGGATCCGCCACGCGAAGAAGGTCGGTGCCGTCAGGTGCACGTCCACGAAGTCGCCGCCGTCCGGCGTCCGGTCGAACGCGAGCACGCCGTGGAGTTTCTCCTCGGGTTCGGGGAGCCCGACCGCGCGCCGGACGCGCGAGACGGGGCCGTCACAGCCGGCGACCATCCGCGCTTCGACCGTCTCCGTGCCCCCACCGACGCGGTCGGCCTTTTTGACCTCCAGCACCACGCGGTCGTCGCGCTCGTCGACACCGGTGACGGTGTGTCCCTCGCGCACGTCCGCGCCGGCCTCGCGGGCGCAGTCGGCGAGCGTCCGGTCCAACTCGACGCGGTCGATCACGTTCGAGACGCGCTCTTCTTTATAAAAGGGGTAGGGCGTCGAGTCCGGACCGCCGACTCGGAACCGCGCGCCGTACACCTCGTTCTGGAGGAGTTCCTCGCGCGCCTCGTCGGGGACGTAGCCCCAGATGTCGTCGGAGACGTGCCCGGAGCAGGCCAGCGGGGTCCCGACCTCACCCTTCTCGAAGGCGACCACGTCGTACCCCGCCTCCGCCGCGCGGCGGGCGAAGCGCGCGCCGGCCGGGCCGACGCCCACGACGGCGAAATCGTACATACCGATACGCACCGCGCCGCGACTGATAAGCACTTCCCGACGAGCGGCGCCTCACCCGACGACCGCGAGTCCCCGCGGCGGCTTCCACCGCGCCTCGCCGTCGTGGCTGTCGTCGCCGTCGCCGTCGATCGCTTCCGGAGGGGTCGCGAGGTCCCACGAGTCGCCGGCGTCGTCGGTGCGGAACAGTCCGCGGTCGGTGGCGGCCCAGACCTCGCCCGCCTCGGGTCCCGCGGCGAGCACCGCGCGGTAGGTCCCCTCACCGTCGGGGAACGCTCCGTCAGCGGCCTCGCTCTCGGCCCTTCTCGCTCGTGGGCCGCCGCCGATCCGCTCCCACTCCTCGCCGCGACGCCGGCGGTAGAGGTACGCCTCGCCGCGGCGGTGGGCGGCCCCCGCGCCCGAGGCCGCGGAGACGAGCACCGTGTCCCGATCGCCCGGGTCGACCGCGAGCCCCCAGACGTAGCGGTGGTCGAGCCCCGCCTGCGGGTAGTCCCACGTCGCGCCGCGATCGTCGCTCTCGGCGTAGCCGTCGCCCGCGGCGGCGTAGACGCGCGCGGAGGCGTCCGGATGGGTCCCGAGGGTGTGCACGTCGCGGCGCGAGTCCGGCACGCGGTCGTCCCACGTCTCGCCCGCGTCGGGCGTCTCCACGAGCGCGCCGGCCTCGATCGCGACGTACCAGTGGTCGGGGTCGCCGGGGTCGGGTTCGAGCCACCGCACGTGGTGCGTGTCGGGGCGCGGCGGGAACGACCAGTCCGACGCCGACGGGAGGTCGGTCAATCCCGACAGGCGTGCGAACGTCTCGCCGCCGTCCGTCGAGCGGTAGACGCCGGAGGGCTCCGTCCCGACCCACACCTCGTCGGGGTCGTGGGGACTGATCGCGACCGCGGTGACGGCGTCGGGCGCTATCGCGTCCGCGCCGACGCGCGCGAAGGAGTCGCCGCCGTCAGTCGATCGGTACAGCCCGTCGTCGAACGTCCCGGCGAAGACGCGGTCCGGCGCGACCGGCGAGACGGCGACGCACTCCGGCTCGCGGTCGGGCAGGCGTTCGCGAACGGCGCCGGACGCGAGGTCCGCGACCAGCAGTCGGTCGGGGAGAGCGAGGTACGCGTGCATGGCTCGGGATACGCGTTTGCGGGAGGTAAAACGGCCGGCGCGTCGCGGCCGGCGAAGAAGGGCGCAATCGCTGGGCGGGGTGAGAGAAAACGAGAGACTGCGAGCCGCTTACGAGATCAGCAGCTTCTCACCGCGGTCGACCGTGATCCGGCACGGCGGCGACATCTTGTTGTACGCGCGGCGGAAGGCCTCCTTCACGACGGAGGCCTGCTCGGGCGTACAGTAGGCCGTGAAGACGGCCTCGTCCTTCTGGATGCGGGCGGCGGTGCCGACGGGCTTGCCGAACGCCTGTCGCATGCCGTCGGAGACGCGGTCCGCGCCCGCGCCGGTCGCCTGCTTGTTCTCGCGGATGACCTGATGGGGGAACTTGCGGAGGACCATCTTGTAGTTGCCCTCGCCGAGTTCCTTCAGCAGGTGGCGATTGGCCGACAGGCGCGCGCTCTCGAGCGAGCCGTGGCGGATCTGGAGCGTCTCCTCGACGCGGAGGCTGATCTCGACGGGGTAGTCGTCCGGGTCCGTGGAGAGGTCGCCCATGTTGTGCTGTGCGATCTTCGAGCCCGGAATGCCCGTGATGTACTCACGGCGCGTGTACGACGGCTTGTCGATCTTCCGGTACATGGAGGCGGGCTTGTCTGACATGGTTACTTGTCGGATATCACCTCCGCGCCGCGAATAAAGCCTTCGAAAGCGCTCCTCTCGCGCCGCTAGAGCCGGCTCTCGGAACCTGTGAGGTGTTGTCACCCCCTGACCGACGGGGTCAGAAGCGCGCTAGGTCAGTCCTCGGCCCAGTAGTAGAGATCCTCGCGCGGCGCGTCACAGTTCGGGCAGTTCGCCGGGAGCTGGTCGCCGATCTCGCCCATCTCGCCGCACTCCCAGCATCGCCACATCACGTAGGCGGTGCCGAACACGTCCCGCGCCCGCGTGAGCGACAGCGCCTCGCCGGTGTCCGGGGACCGAACGTAGAAGCCGTCGTCGTCGACGCCGCGGACCGACCCGAGTTCGTTCCCTTCGTCGTCGTAGACGCTCTGTCCGATGGTCACGTCCGCGAATACGGGTTCTTCGGAGGCCATACGCGGCAATACGTGCCGGATCGTCTTAATTATGTGTCACGGTAGCGTGATACACTATTTCTGCCGTTCGCGGTCGCGGTGGCGGTGCGGTGGCGGTGCTGTGGTTGTGCGGTGCCGTTTCTGTCGAGGGTTGTGGTACCGCGGCGGCGCGAGGGCGCGAAGCGCCCGGAGCGCCGACCGCGGCCCCTTTTTGATCGACATTTTTCAAGGGAGTGGTCAAGGCGGCGCCCGCGCCGCCGCGACCCGACCGCAGAAAAAGGTCGGGTTGCGGTTTCCGTCGAGGGTTGTGGTACCGCGGCGGCGCGAGGGCGCGAAGCGCCCGGAGCGCCGACCGCGGCCCCTTTTTGATCGACATTTTTCAAGGAGCGGTCAAGCCGGCGCGAAGCGCCGGCGCGACCCGACGCAGAAAAAGGTCGGCGGGAAAACGGTCGGTTAGAAGTGCTCGGCGCTCTCGGTCTCGTGTTGGAGGTCGCCGCCGCGGCCGCCCTCGACGGTGGCGGCGCCCTGGTCGCCCGAGGAGGGGACCTTCACGTGGACCTCGCTTACCTCGTCGAAGTCCATGATGAGGTCGCGGCGGATGTTCTCGGCGGTGACGTTGGAGATGCCGCAGCCGGAGCAGGTGCCGCCGAGTTCGACGACGACCTCGCCGGCCTCCGCGTCCGCCTCGCGCACGACGCTCGTGCCGCCGTGCATCTGGATGATCGGCATCTGGCCGACCATCCACTGCTCCACTCGGTCCGCGAGGCTCTCGTCGCTCATTGTCCGTAGTTGGCGCCGGAGCCTTTGGAAGCTTGCGGTTCGGCCGGCCGATCCGACCCTGTAAGCAACTGTGTCACTATTCCGCACGGCCGTCGTCGTCACCACCATCGCGGACCCGCCGGGCGGCCCGGAGGAGGCCGGCACCGGCCGCGAGCGCGCCGGTCGCGGTCCCGAGGCCGAAGCCGGCTGCCTCGCCGTCCGTCTCGGCGTCGTCTGCGGCGCCGTCGGTCGCGTTCGCGGGGGCCCGCGTGTCGGTCGCGTCCGCGGGTGTTCGTGCGGCCGCGGGGGTCTCGGTCGACGCGTCCGGGAGGGCGTCGCGCAGCGCGGGCGGGTCGGCCTGCTCGCCGGCGCGGTCGGGGAAGGTGTAGAGGGCGGCCTGCGCGGGGCGGTGGCTCGTGCTCGGGGCGACGAAGAACTCGCCGGGGACGCCGACGCGCGCGGTCCAGAAACTGGCGTGGGCGGGGTCGCGCCACCGCGCCAGCTCCGCGGGCGCCGTGGGGTCGGAGACGTCGTGGAGCGTCACGCCGCCCTCGTACCACGCGGTGTAGAGGCGGTCGCCCCGGAGCTCGAAGTTGTGTGCGGTGGTCCAGACGCCCGAGCCTGTCGGGTCGGGGCTCTCGAGGGGCGCTATCGTCGAGAGCGAGACGATGTCCGTCGGATC
This sequence comes from Haloparvum sedimenti, assembly GCF_001462205.1. Classification (GTDB taxonomy): domain Archaea; phylum Halobacteriota; class Halobacteria; order Halobacteriales; family Haloferacaceae; genus Haloparvum; species Haloparvum sedimenti. The sequence continues at coordinate 35,726 of NZ_LKIR01000075.1, read as the reverse complement.
CGAGGCGTCGTAGAGGTGGACGCCGCCGGGGCCGCCCCGCAGTCCGTCACCGGTCTCGACCGCCCACGCCTCGGCGTTGACGGCCAACAGGTCGCCGGTATCGTCCGTCTCCGCGTAGTGGTGGTTGCCCGGGAGCGCGGAGTTCTCGACGGTGACCTCGTGGGCCGACAGCGCGGCCAGGTCGTCGGGCTCGCGCGGCGTCACACCGCCGAGGTACTCGGGAGTCGCGGGGTCGGAGACGTCGAGCAGGTGCGTGCCGGCGTCCCAGTAGGCCAGCGCCGCCACGCCGTCGGTCACGCTCACGTCGTGGACCACGCGGAGGGTCTGGCGCACGTCGTCCCACGCGGGGTCGGCGTCGATCACCGACCAGCGCGCGAGTTCCTCGCCGGCGCCCCCGTCTCCGTTCCGCGCCGCGTCCGCCCCCAGATCGACGACGACGAGGGGGTTCCGGTCGCGGTCGTTGTCGGTGAGGTAGCCGACCCCGTCCGCGAGCGCGCAGTTGTGGATCGGGAACCCGACCTCGGCGACGGCGACCTGCTCCGGGTCGGCGGGGTCCGACACGTCGAAGCGCACGGCGGCGTTCACGCTCCGGTTCGGGTTCGCGGGACCGGCGACCAGCAGGTCGGTCCCGTCGACCGCGAGGTCCCAGACGCGGGTCAGCGGGCCGTTCTCTCGGTCGGTGAGCAGGTCGCTGCGCTCGGCGACCTGACGGGGGTCGGCGGGGTCCGAGAGGTCGATGACGACGAACCCGTCGCCCGTGGCGACGAAGGCGGTCGCTCCGTCCTCGGCGACGACCGCCTCGTAGGCTGCGTCGAGGTCGAGGCGGCCGATCGGGGCGTAGGCGGACGACTCCTGCTCGGTCGCGGTCGCCGCGGCGGCCGTGGTCCCGACCCCGCCGGTCGCCGCGCCGCCCAACGCCACTCCGGCGACGCCCAGCGCGCCGGTCCGGAGGAAGCGCCGTCTGTCCATACCGGACGGTGGGGGCTCGCGCGTATGAGGGTTTCTCACCCGAGGGGTCGACGTGTCGCTCCTGTTGCTCGGAACGCGACGGTCGGAAACCTCGGCCGGCCCTCCCGACGACGCGTTTTCTGTGTCTGCTACTGATCCTGCTGTGCTGGACAGTACCACCCAGAAAGCCCCAGCCGGCTGCCCCTTTCAGTCCCGCCCCGCACAGCACTGCAGGCCTCGCACCTCCCCAGCCTCGGCGGCGGCGCGGCCGCGAAACCGCACCACACCGCAAGGCGGCCGCGCCGCCGCCTCCCTCGCGCGCGTTTCTCGCGCGCGCCGACCGCACTGTACGCACAGCACCGCACCACTGCGGTGGGACGAACGTTTTTCGCGGATGCGGCGGAACTCCCGCCGTGAGTGCAGTCGGGTCGGGTGTCTGTGCGACTCGGTGTCGCGTCCGGCGGGTCAGGCGTCGAGAAGCAGGGTCGGCTCTACAACCGGGAGCGGTCGCCCGTCCCGCCGGTGAGCGCGCTGGCGAGTGCACCCTTCACGACCACCTCGTCGCCGAGGTCGGTGAGTTTGATCTCGGGGAGGTTGATGAACACCATCTCGGAGAGCTGCTCGCGGACCGGGTCGAGCACGAGTTCCGGATTGTTCAGCGCGACCGCACCGCCGACCGAGACGACCAGCGGCGCGTACGCGTGGATGACGTTGGCCAGCCCCATCGCGTTCCAGTGGGCGACCTGCGCGACCACGTGGTCGGCGAAGTCGTCGTCGCCCGCGGCGTCGAAGACGTCCTTCGCGGAGAAGTCGGGGTCGTCGACCGGCAGGCTCGTCTCGACCGGGTCCTCGGCGTGTAGCTCGCGGGCGTATCGCGGGATGTTGTTGCCGGAGCAGTAGGCTTCCCAGTGACCGTCGGAACCGCAGCCGCACCGCATGAAGCCGTGGGGGTCGAGCGTCATGTGGCCGACCTCGCCGGCGTTGCCGTCCCAGCCGGCGAGCACGTTGCCGTCGACGGAGACGCCCGCGCCGACGCCCGAGGAGATGGTGAGGTACACCATGTCGTCGGGGTTGCGGTCGGCGTGGAACCGCTCGCCGATGACGCCCGCGTTGGTGTCGTTGTGCAGGTGTACCTCGTCGGTGTCGAGCAGTTCGGAGAGGGGGCCGGTCAGGGGGATCCGGTCGATGGCGTCGGGGAGGTTCGCCGGGTTCTCCACGACGCCGGCGGCCAGGTCCAGCGGGCCGATGGAGCCCACCCCGGCCGCGGCGACGGTCGCCGGATCGACGCCCGCCTCCGCGCAGGCCTCGCGGACGACGCCGAGGACGGCCTCGGTCACCGCGATGCCGGTCGGCCCGCGCGGGGTCGGGCGCTTCGCGGAGCCGAGGATCGTCGCGTCGCCGTCGCCGACGACCGCACGGACGTTGGTCGCGCCGAGGTCGACGCCCACGTAGTGCATCTACGCGAAGGGGGGCTCCGGCGGCACTTAATTGAGACGCTTCCGAGCGCTACTTCGTCCCCTCGCGGACGAACGTCACCGGGCACGGCGAGGAGAGCATGACCTCCTGAGCGACGCTCCCGAAGACGGCCTTCCCGGTGGGGGAGCGCTGGCGCCCGCCGACGACCACGCGGTCGGCGTCGGTGTCCTTCGCGACGTCGACGATTTCCTCGCCGCGGTGGCCGACCGCGCCCCGGATCGCGTAGTCGACGCCCGCCTCGTCCATGATCGTCGTCAGGTCGCGGATCGTCGCGTGGCGCTTGGCCACGCCGTCGGGCGTCGCCTCCTCGCTGTCGGGGTCGATGCTCAGCTTCTCGCATGTGTCCTCGAACTCCTCTCCGGTGAACACGTGCGCGAGAACGACCTCCGCGCCACAGGGGGCCGCCACGTCAGTCGTCTCCTCACCGAGTCGCTCCACGCGCTCGCGGTCGTCCGCGCCGACCGCCAGCAACATCGTGTCGATGCTCATGGCAGCCCTTTGCTCCCCCGACAACTTAAAACCACCGTCTGTTTACTCGGTTTTGAATTAATTTTCAGGCCCGTGGTATCATCTCACACGACGAGACTTTCCCGATGGGAGCGGATCGTCGGGTATGATCGAGCCGGACCTGTCCGGGCGCGTGGCGCTCGTCACCGGGAGTGCGCGGGGGCTAGGGCGATCGATCGCGCTCGCGTGCGCCGAGGCGGGCGCGGCCGTCGCGGTCCACTACAACACCAGCGAGGCGGCCGCGGTCGCGACCGCGGAGGAGGCGCGCGACCGCGGCGCGCCGGCCGCGACCGCGGTCGGGGCGGACGTGACCGACCCGGCGAGCGTCGACGCCGCCTTCGACGCGGTCGAGACGGAGCTCGGCGCGGTCGACGTGTTGGTGAACAACGTCGGCGACTTCGCGCCCGAGCACTGGGAGGCGATGAGCGTCGCGACGTGGGACCGCGTGCTGGAGACGAACCTCAAGGGGACCTACCTCTGCACGCGCCGCGCGCTCCCCGCGATGCGCGAGGCGGAATGGGGGCGCGTGGTGAACGTCGGCTACGCCGGCAGCGACCGCGCGCTCGCGAACCCGAAGAACCTCCCGTACTTCATCGCCAAGACGGGCGTCCTGATGTTCACGCGGGCGGTCGCGCGGGACACGACCGACGACGGCGTCACGGTCAACGCAGTCTCGCCGTACGTGGTGGAGTCGAGCGACGAGTTCCCCGACGAGGCGCCTCGCGGGCGGTGGGCCACCTTCGAGGACGTGCGGCAGGCGGTGCTGTTCTTCCTCGACGAGGGGTCGGCGTACCTCTCGGGCGAGAACGTGGAAATCGACGGCGGCTGGATCCCCGAGCGGCTCTAGGCCCCGTCGCGGCGGTCGCCGGCCTCGGCGTCGTCACGGCCGCGGTTCGCGCCGTCGCCACGGTCGTCCGCGACGCCATCACGGTCCGCCGCGTCCGTCGTCGCGACCCCGTTCCGATCGCCGCGCTCCAGCGCCGCGACGAGCGTGACGAGGTTCTCGACCGCCTCGTCGGTCATCTCGCGTCCCTTCGCGGCCGTGGCGCTCGTGGGATCGCCCAGGTTCCCGGTGTCGGTCAGCGCCGCCATGTCGGTCGCGGTGAGCGCCCACCCCACGCGGTTGTCGCCGAGCGCGTCGTAGTCGGTGAGCGGGAGGCTCTCCGCTGGCGGGTCGACGGCCTCGGCCTCGTCCATGCGGACGAGGTCGGGGAACAGCTCCAGCATCAGGCTCGTCTCGAACTCGGAGGCGTGGAACGTGACGCCGCTGTCCCGGACGCGCGCCGCGGCGTCGGAGAAGACGTCGATCAGGGGGACGTGGAACGCCGCGAGGTCGAACTCCGTCCGGAGGTCCCGCACGACGACCTCGAGCTCGGGGTCCTGCGCGAGGTAGTGGCCGTTCAGCAGGAGGACGTGGCCGATCCCCCACTCGGCCGCGGAGCCGGCCACGTCGCGGACGTAGCGCCGGAACGTCTCGCTCTCGACGGTGAACGTCCCCGGCTTGAACGTGTGGTGCTCGCTGACGCCGTAGGGGACGGCGGACGCGAGCAGCGCGGGCACCTCCTCGGCGACGCGCTCCCCGATGGCCTCGGGCATCAGCGTGTCCACGCCGAGCGGCATGTGGTGGCCGTGCTGCTCGGTCGCGCCGACCGGTAACAGGAGCGTGGACGTCTCCGCGGTCGCCGCCTCCACGTCGCGCCAGGTCATGCGCTCCAGCCGGAACTCCTCGAGGCCGCCCTCGGACTCGGTCATGCCCCCCGATGCGGCCGCCCGGAGGTAAGCGGTTTCGGCCCGGGGCACGGCCGCGAACCGATTTCTGAACCTCGGAGTGCGGTGCTGATGCGGTCGCGGTGTGGTGCTGATGCGGTCGCGGTGTGGTGCTGGTGCGGTCGCGGTGCGGTGCTGATGCGGTCGCGGTGTGGTGCTGGTGCGGTCGCGGTGCGGTCGCGGTACGGTGCTGGTGCGGTCGCGGTGCGGTGCTGATGCGGTTCTCGGTTTCGGTTGTGGTACCGCGGCGGCGCGAGGGCGCGAAGCGCCCGGAGCGCCGACCGCGGCGCGGTTTTTGGTGGAGATTTTTCAAGGGAGTGGTGAGCGCGGCGCCCGCGCCGCGCGAACCCGACCGCAGAAAAAGGTCCTACATGAAGTCCGCAATCCCGCTCTGCTTGTTGGTGTCGTCCTCGAAGACGGACTCCAGCGACTTCTCCAGCACGTAGAGGCGCTGTTTCGTGTAGTCGCGGCAGCCGTACCGTTCGGCGACCTCGATGGCGGTGTCCATGTACTTGTTCACCGACCCCTCGTGGACGGTGAGGTTGACGCGGCCGCCGCACTCGCGGCAGTCGCCCGACAGGGGCATCCGGCGGTACTTCTCGCCGCAGTCCAGACACCGCGTCTCCTGGCGCGAGAAGGCGCGGAGGTTGCCGATCAGGTCCGGGAGGAAGTGGTACTCGATGACGCGCTCGGCCACGTCGGTCTCGTCGACCGCGCGGAGCTTGCGGGAGAGCTCCAGCTGGGCGTCCATCTTGTCCATCATCGAGCCGAGGGTCTTGTACGCCGAGAGGTCCGGCCCCATCGCGATGTCCGTCGTGTCGTGGCTGTGCTCGAAGCCGCGGTACTCGTCGTCGGTGCCGAGGGTGTCCTCGCCGAGCTTGATCAGGTCCTCGACGCGCTCGGGGTCGGCCATCTCGACGGTCGCCTCGTAGAACTCGCGGGGGTACTGCCGGACGATGTCCATGTTGTGCGCCTCGTCGTCGATCTCCGAGGGGTCGATCCGCGAGGACATCACCAGCGGCGCGTCCATCCGGCCGCCGCGTTTGTCCGGCAGGAATTCCTTCGAGAAGTTCAGCAGGCCGTCCATCAGGAGCATGACGCAGTCCTCGTCCCCGTCGCATTGCTTAACTGACATGTCGTTTGCGACAAGCGAGTGCGTCTCCGCGACCGTGAGACAATAGACGTGGTCGGCGTCGCTTTCGACGGTTCGGATGTCGTCGATCTCCTCAAGCAGGTACTCTCCAGACCCGCCGTCGAACACGCGACGACTCCGTGGTTCGATCTCCGTAGTGCGCCTCTGCAGACGATCCTGCTTCCGGGTCATGTGAACGTTCACGAGTTCGGAGAACCGAACGGCGTCCTCCGAGGAGATCCCGATGACGTAGCTCTGTGCCGTCAGAGAATCGTAGTCCTCCTCGTAGAACTCGGGGAACTTCACGTGTAGCGGCACGCGCGTCGGCCGCTCGACGGTCGCCTTTATTCCGAGGGCGGAGAGAAGTGCGAGCACGTCTTCCTTGAGTTCGGCGCTGACAGTCGTCGCCTGAACGAGAAGCGAGTCGGCATCGACGTTTCCGTCGCCGCTGACGTACCCACCGAGATACGCCGCGATCACCTCTTCGGACGCGTCGAATATCGGTGCCGGAACGCGTTTCGTGTGCGCGTCGTTCCCCGCGTTCAGAACCGTGTCGAAGAATATCCGGAGAAGACGCCCAGAAACCGTCACCTTCGCGTGGTTCTCCTCGTACGGTTCGACCCCGAACTCGTCACGAAGGGTCTGCAGGAAGAACTGGCGTGCCTCCTCTTCGGTCCCGCAGATCGTCGTCTGATGGATCGTTCCCTTCGGGGTCTCCTGTTCCCGGGCAAAGCCCTCCGCCGCGTAGTATCCGAGGAGCGTCGCGACTCGCTCGTCGAGTTCGACGAACCGATCGATCTCGGTCCGGTCGCGCTTCACTCCGAGCGTCACGTCCTCTGGCACGAACGCCAGCAGGTCGTCCACGGACGAGAAGCATTGTTCGAGGTACGACACCGGGAAGCTGCCGCGGTAGAGGTAGTTGCTCAGCGTCTTCTTGTTCGTCCCGAAGACCTCCGTCATGCTCTGCAGCGGGTAGAACTGTCCCTCCCAGTCGTCCGCGAACGTCCCCTCAAACAGGTCGTAGAGACAGTCCTTCTCCATCCCCTTCACCATGAGGCGGTCGTTCGCGATCTCCTCGGTCTCGATGAACTCTTCGAGCAGATCGAACCGCTTTGTGGACTCCGTCCGTCCGTCCCGGTCGACCGAGCTGGGCGTGACGAGCCGGTCGGTCGCGTCGAGTTCTCGCGCCTCCTTCCCGACGAGTTCGTCGGCTTCGCCCTCGTACACGTGGACCTCGTGGTCCGGTGTGAGTTTCAGTTCACGGCCCGATCGCGTGCGAATACGGATCAGGTGGTCAGGTGCGGGATGCTTACTCACGGCCTCGACCCGCTGCATCTCCTGTTCTCCGTTAGCGCTCATCGACGGGACACGAACCTCGGACTCGACGCCGTCGAGCCTCCCGACTACAGTTCCGAAGTCGTCCTCTTCGACCTCGGAACGCTCGAGATAGCGCTCGACGAAGTCGGCGATCTCCGCGTGGTGTGACGTTCCGGACTTGTCCTCGTACCACACCTTCGTCTCGGGGTGGAAGCAGTTCCGGCGCTTTGCTGCATGGAAATATGGGTGAGCATAACCCACCGCCGCCGAGGTGAACCCCACGACGCGGCCGACGGTCGCGGCGCTGGTGTGGGGGGCCATCCCGAAGACGAGTTCGCCGACGAGCTCGTCGCGCTCGTTGACGTTGTAGAAGGCCGGCAGGTCGTAGAACTGCTCCAGCAGGTCGTCGACGAAGTCCGCGGTCTTGAGCATGTGCTCGGCCGCGCCGTCGGAGAGGACGATGTCCTGCACCTTCAGCTCGACCAGCTGGTCGTCGTGGCGGAGCGGCTCGCCGTCGATGTCCGTCTCGTACCCCAACTCTCGGAAGTGGTCCGCGGTCACGTCGAGCTCCGCGGGGCGGACGGACGTGACCGGGAGGTCCGTCATGTCGTAGCGGACGGTGCCGTCCTTGAACGACGTGACGCCGTTCTTCGCGCGGAGGACGCCCTTCTCGATGGCCTCGGGCGTCTTGTTCGTCGAGGTGAGCCCCTTCACCCCCTTCAGGATCTCGAAGGCGGACTCGCGCTCGCCGACGCCGTCCAGGGCGTCGCGGTAGGCGGCGTGCACGTCGATCTCGCGGCGGTCCGCAGCCGTGACCTCCCACTCGCAGCGCGGGCAGACGACGCGGCCGGCCTCGTCGGGCTCGCACTCGGTGCCGCACTGGCCGCACTCGTAGTGCGGTTCGGTGTGGGTCCCGCAGTCCGGACAGGCGTTGCGGTAAGTGTGGCTCTCGCAGTCGGGACAGACCCGATCCGCGACCTCGACGTTCAACACGCCGCGGCGACCCTGGTCGTCCATCTGTCGGGACGCCTCGGCCACGTCGCGCTGCGTCCCGCCGGCCTCGCCGATGGGGAACAGGGTGTGAACCGCGGGGGAGAGGTCGCGGCTCTCGGACTTCTCGGGTCGGCCCATCCGGTTGCCGATCCGGGTGGGCGCGCGCTCGCGGATCTCGAACGGCGCGACCTCGTTGACCGCTTTCGTCGCGTTCTCGCCGTCGGCCCAGTTCAGGGCGGCCTCGGAGAGGTCCGACTCGTCCCACTCCTTACGGAGCCCGTCTCCGAGCCCGAGCGAGTGCGCGAGCGGCCGCCACTCGGGGATCCGCAACGAGTCCGGCGTCTCGGTGTGGGTGACGAGCAGGCGCTCAAGCGCCGCGCGCGTGATGTCGGTGTGTTCGATGGCGAGGACGCCCTCGACCACGTCGCCGGCCGCGACCGCCTCGGCGAGGGTCAGGAACGACTCGACGCTCACGTCGTGCCAGAGGTAGGTGTAGTCGGGGTGGAGCGGGCAGTCGTACTCGCGCGCCCACTCGAACGCCTCCTCGACGGAGGGGTGCTCCAGGTCCACGCGGGGGTCGTCACGGAGCGCCTGCACGTCCGCGCCCGCCGCCTCGAAATCCTGTACCCACCACTCGAAGACGTAGGAGGCGGGCGCGAGCGGGTGGTTGTTCTCGACGAACTCGCCGTAGTTGACGAGGTACTCGCCGAGGTCGAGGATCTTCTCGACGCCGTTCCTGACCGCCAGCGCCTCCTCGGGGTCGTCGATGTGGCGCACCTCGCCGTTGGCGAGTTTCACGGTCGGTCCCTCGATGGAGTCGACCGGAACGACGCCCGCGGCCTTCCCCGGGCGCTCGGTCTTGATCTGCGTGCCGGTCGCGAGGAAGTCGTCCACGAGGTGCATCGTCGCGGGGTGGACGCCCGCGGTCGCGAACCCGTGGTTGCGCGCGCGGCCGTATCGGAGCCGGAACCCGCCCGATTCGGAGGGATGCGAGAACACTGGCCGTCCCGCGATCAGGTCGCGGAGGTACTTCGTGGCGGGCTCGACGCGTTCCGGGCCGGGCGGCTCGTCGCTTGCGGCGTCACTCTCCGGTTCGCCCTCGACCGCCACGCTCTCGCCGGCGTCGTCGGCGTCCGCGGCCGTGGACTCGTCCGACCCCTCCGCGCCCTCGCTCTCTACCGCTGCGTCGTCGTCCGTCGCCTCGCCGCCATCGTCCTTCCCGATGGTGCCATCGATGAGGTCCTGCAGCCACGGCCAGTCGACCTCGTCGAGCTCGCGGGTGTAGCGCTGGATCTTCGGTGCTTTCAGCGCGATCCCCTCGGCGAGGACCAGACACATCCCGCCGCGGGCGGAGTTGGTGTCCACGCGCTCTAAGTCGCGGAAGCCCGACACCTCCTCGTCGCCGGTCGCCTCGCCGTCCAGCATGATCGGCATGTGCTTGGCGATGAACTTCGACTCCTTGTCCTTCGGCGTGTACTGCAGGCCGGTCTCCTTGTCGTAGAGTGCGACCTCCTCGGCGTAGCGCTCGACCTCCTCGGACCGAGCCTTGTACTCGTCGATACCCAGCAGTGCGCGGGCGTAGTCGCCGACGAGCACGGACAGCGCCTGCGCGGTCCCGCCCGCCGAGCGGATCGGGCCGGCGTAGTAGACGTTGATGAACTCCGTGCCGTCGTCGTTCTCCAGCAGCTCGACGCGGTCGATCCCCTCGATGGGGGCCGCGACGACCCCCTCGGTCAGCAGCGCGACCGCGGTCCGGACCGCGCCCTCGACCTTGCCCGCGCGGGAGTCGTAGTCGCCGACCGTCCCCTCGACGAAGTCCGTCACCAGCGCCAGGGCGGCCTCCTCGCGGGACATCTGCCCCTCCAGCTCGCGGACGCGCTCCGCGACGCCGTCGATACCGAGGATGTTCTCGACGCGGTCGGCCATGTCGCGCGCGACCGGGATCTCGATCTCCTCGCGTGGGTCTTTCCCCTGCGCCTTCGCGGCCTCCGCGACCTCGAACGCCTCGTCCAACCGGTCCTCGATCCGCGCGAAATAGCGCTCGTCGTCGGGCCGCACGTCACCGCACCCCCCGCCACGCGCCCCCGGCCATCACAGCCAGAGGTCCAGGTCGGTCGCCTCGTCGTGGGCCCGTTCCAGCGGCTCCTCGAACGCGCGCAGGTACACCTCGCCCGCCCACACCGTCGCGGAATCGAGGTGCCCCGCGAGGGCCTGTCCGCTCGGCCGCGAGAGCACGGCGTGCGTGTGCGCGAACACCTCGTCCTCCAGTAGCGAGACGTTCCCGACGCACGCGGCCACCTCCAGCGGCTCGTCGAACGTCACCGACTGGTACTCCGTCTCCTCCTGGTCGTAGAACCAGATGTCCGCGTCCTGCACCGCCCCCATCGCCGTGAACCAGCCCGCTTCCACGTCCTCCGCGCGGGCCAGCGACTCGATCTCCTCGCGCCAGTCTGCGCCCGTCTCCAGTCGAGCGACGTACTCCGCGCTCGACTCGACCTCCCGGTAGTTCATGGAGTCGAGTGACGCGCCGCGAGCAAAAAGCGTTCCCCGTCCGCCGCGAATCGCCGCCGGCTGCGACGTGTGGTCGGATTTCTGTATCGCAGTATCTGATTTATCGTGGCGTCGGCATCGGCCACGGTCGAACACGATGCCTCGGGCGGTATCGGCGGTATGTCGTTCGAGACCGCGATCTACGCCGTAGCCGGAGGCGGGAGCGCTGCACGATCGTGCGGATGTCTCTCAGTCGTGTGGCCAGGAGCGCCTCGGTCGGGCGTGTCGGGAGCGGCTCGAACAGCGCGGCCGCTCCGGAAGGTGAGAAAAACGGAAAGAAGACGCCCTCAGAACGGAGCTTGCGGGCCCTCGTCGTCCTCGCCGTCGGACTCGCCGGGGAACGAGGGGCTCATGCCGCTGTCACCGCTGCTGGTGCCGCCGAGGTCGCCGTCCGCGCCGGCGCTCATGCCCGTGTCGGCGTGGACCGTGTCGATCTCCGGGATCTCCTTGACCATCCGGGACTTGATCGCCTGGATCGTCATCGGGGAGATGCCGCAGCCGGAACAGGCGCCGCCGAGCTGGATGTGGACCTCGCCCGCCTCGCGGTCGAGGTGGCTGATGGCCGCGTCGCCGCCGTGCATCTGGATCTGGGGGAAGTTGCGCCGCAGGAAGTTCGTGATGCGGTCGCGCAGGTCGTCCTCCGTCTCCGCGGATTCCGTGCTCATACCCGTGCTTGGCAGTGTGGCGGCTTATGCCTTTGGTTCATTCCCGCAGTACGGACTCCGAATACCGGGGTTTCAGGGCTTCTCGACCCCGAGAACTCGATGGAGCTCTTCTTCGATCGTCTCGACGTAGACCTCCAGCGTTTCCTCGAACTTCTCGTCGTCGACCAGCACGCCGGTGAGCCGCTCGCGCGGGTTCTCGGGGAGTTCGACCCGGAACTCCCCGTCCTCGTAGAACGGTTCCGACTCGTTGAGCACCATCTGGTCGATGCCGTGGATCAGTTCGGAGTCGTACCGCTCGTTCATCTGGTTGAAGGCGTTCTTGTACGCGCGCTGGAGCTCCTGGAAGTAGTGGACGTACTTGTCCTCGAACTTCTCGGGGTCGAAGTCGGTCATGGCCGACGGTCCGCCGCGGCCGGCAAAAAGTCGGCCGGTACGCGCCTCGAACGCTCGGAGCCGCGTACGGCTCGGACAATATATCTCATAGCGCGATATAGAACGACTGGGCCTGGTCCTCTGTTGGCTCTCGAACTGGCGCCGAGGCCCGACTAATAACGATACTGAGTCTACTACGCGGTTCGTTCTGTCTTTCTGTCAGATTGCGTTGTTTCTGTGACTGGTGCGGATCCTGCTGATCTGGACAGCAACACCTCGAAAGCCCCAGCCGGCTCGACCGGCCGCGCCTCGCTGCGCTCCTCGCTCTCCGCACAGCCCGCTGCGGTGCTTACGTCGTCGGGGCCGGATCGAGCCGGCTGCCCCTTTCAGCCCCACCCCGCACCGCAACCGCACAGCAGCCTCGTCCCTCCCCAGCCTCGGCGGCGGCGCGGCCGCGAAACCGCAACGCACCGCAGGCGGCCGCGCCGCCGCCTCCCTCGCGCGGTCGCGGCGCCACAGGGGCGCCGCGGCGCGCGCCGACAGTACGGCACCGCAACCGCAACGCTCCGCGACCACACAGCACCGCACCGCCGCGAGTTTCAAAAAATCGAGGTGTCTGAATCGGTCTGCATCACTCAGTATCGCTATCGCTCAGAATGCGGTCCAGTCGCTCGGCCCGTCGACGCGTTCGCGGACGCGGAACTGGCGCTCGTCGCCCTCGACGCGCGTCTCCACGAGCGCGTCGAACGCCTCGTGGAGCGTGTGTCTGACCGATTCGTCGTGCATCGTCGACCCGAGGGTCGCGACGAACGGCCAGCCCTCGTTCGCGGCCTGTGTCGCGAGTGCGCGCGTGAAGCGGTGGACGCGGTCGGGGTCGGAGAACATCAGGAGCTGCGAGAGGGAGTCGAGGCCGACCGCGTGAGGGGTCGCGGGGGTGGCCTCATCGGTGAGCTCCGTGAACTGGACACCGAGGTCGGTGAGGTTGCCGGGCGAGGCGACGTACCGCGTCTCGTCGGCGCCGTCGGCCGAAAGCTCGCGGTCGCGCGTCATGCAGTCGATCACGACGACGCGGTCGTCGGTCGCGCCCGTGATTCGCTCGTGGTCGGCCCTGACTTTCTCGGCGGTGCGACCGGTGGAGATCACGATCGGTGACGACGTCCACTCGTGGAGCAGGCGGTGGAACAGGTCGTACTCCCCGCTCATGGGTGGCCCGGTGAGGAGCACGCTGTCGGCCGCTTCCACGGCCGCGGAAAGTGGGGTCATCTTGCCTCAGCGCTCCCTCTTTGGGCACGGAGTTGCGTCATGTCGTGGGTCCGCGAGCGGCCACTATCCGCGTGCTCACGACGGAAGAAACGTCCATACATGAATCGACGCCGAGCGAGCGATAAGTGTTTGGCCCCGATTGTCAGCGGTGAGAACTGTGCAGGCGGTGAGGGCCGTTTTCGGTCCAAGGCCGTTATTTCGAGAAACGGAAACATAAGTGCTTCCCCCGTTCTCGCGTTATAACCCTCTGAGAACGTGCGTTCGGGTTTGTAAGGTCGCCCCGAATACGTTCACCTGCTTATGACGAACCAGATCGGTGCTCCCGGGACGGAGCTCTCACGGCGGGATTTCGTACGTGCGACGGGATCGGCGGGCGTTCTGGGGCTTGCGGGGTGTGCCGCGCCCCGGAACGGGACCTCGGACGGGGACGGCGTCGCGCAGGCCGAAGGGGACGCGGACCTCCCCGCGGCCGCGGCGCCGCAGGTCGTCGACCTCCCGGAGCAGAACAACCAGGTGACGCTCCGGTCGGTCACCTCGCGGCTCCCCGTTCACCCCGGTGACGCGATGGGTGGGCCGGTCGAGCTGCCCCGCGTGTGGGCGTGGCAGGCCGACGACCGCGCGCCGAGCGTACCCGGTCCGGTCCTCCGAACGACCGAGGGCGAGGACATCGAGGTGACGCTCGACAACACCGAGGCCGACATGCCTCATACGGTCCACTTCCACGGCGTCAGCAAGACCTGGGAGAACGACGGCGTCCCGACGACCACCGGGATCACGGTCGCGCCCGGGGAGAGCCACACCTACGAGATCCCCGCGAACGTCCCCGGTACGCACCTCTACCACTGCCACTACCAGACCCACCGCCACATCGACATGGGGATGTACGGCTTCTTCCGGGTCGACCCCGAGGGGTACGAGCCGGCCGATCAGGAGCTGTTCATGACGGTGAAAGACTGGGACTCCCGGCTCAACCGCCAGTTCGCTGGCGAGGACGTCTCCTACAGCGCCCGCGACCGGAGCCCGGACACGTTCACCATCAACGGCCGGTCGGCGCCGCGGACGCTCCACCCCGAGGACGGCTCGCCGATCATCGTCTCGCAGGGTGACACCGTCCGCGTCCACTTCGCCAACAACGGCTACATGAGCCATCCGCTCCACACCCACAACCACCGGTTCAAGGTGGTCGAGAAGGACGGCTCGCCGATCCCGGAGGTCGCCCAGTACGACCAGGACGTGGTCAACATCGCGCCGGCCGAGCGCAAGACCATCGAGTTCGAGGCCGACGCCGACCCCGGGATCTACCTGCTCCACTGCCACAAGGTGAGCCACGCGATGAACGGGAACAGCTACCCCGGCGGGATGGTCGGTGGCATCGTCTACGAGGAGGCGATGGACTCGGACATCTTCGCCCAGCTGATGGACTACGCGGGCTACGAGCTGTAGCGCCGCGTCGATACTGCGGGGTGGGGGTATCACGACACCGCGCTTTTCTCCGTGTCCGTTTCGGTTCCGTCCCTGGCGGTTGATCCTGTCTCCGGCCCGTGTCTCGCTTCACTGCCGATCTGTGCCTCGGTTCAGTGCCGATCTGTGTCCCCGGCTTGCGGGACCGGCTCCGGCATTGCGATTTCTATATCGCGTCTTCTCATTTATCACCGCGTCACGGATCCGTGGCGGGGCGGCGCTCGTTTCTATCGAACAGCAAAGCCTAATGAGGTGGGCGTCGAATTCGCGCCTGATGCCCACGGTAGAATACCTCAACTACGAAGTGCTCGACGACCACGGTTGGTCGATGGACGACGACGACCTCTTCGAGAAGGCGGCGGACGCCGGTCTCGACGGGGAGGATTACGGCACCCTCGACGTGAACCAGGGCGAGTACATCCTCGAGGCTGCGGAGGCGCAGGGCTACGACTGGCCCTTCTCCTGCCGCGCCGGTGCCTGCGCGAACTGCGCGGCCATCGTCAAGGAGGGTGACATCAACATGGACATGCAGCAGATCCTCTCCGACGAGGAGGTCGAGGAGAAGAACGTACGCCTGACCTGCATCGGCAGTCCGGACGCCGAGGAGGTCCGGATCGTTTACAACGCGAAGCACCTCGACTACCTTCAGAACCGCGTCATCTGAGGTTGCCCGGCCGCGAGGCCATATCGCTCCCCGATTTTTGACGCCGCCACCGCCGCCCGCCAACCCCCCGTTTTCTCCCCTCTTTGTCACTCGTTCTTGTGGACCCGCTCCCGGCTGCGGGCCTGGCCGCGGGCGATCCGAACCCCTAACTCCCCGGCGACCGCGGCTCGAGTATGATCGCCTCGGCGCCGGACCTGTTCCGGCTCGTCGCGGTCCCCGTCTTCGCGTGGGCCGCCTATCGCGACGTGCGGACGCGGCGCGTCCCCAACCGCGTCTGGCCGCCGCTATACCTCCTCGGCGCGGCCCTGCTGCTGTGGGACGTGGCCGCGCGCTGGCCGCTCGCGGGCGTGGGCGGCGACCTCTTTCTGACCCGGATCGCGGTCAGCCTGCTCGTGGTCGCGCCGCTCGGCTACGCCTTCTGGTACGTGGGGGGGTTCGGCGGTGCGGACGCGAAGGCGCTGATCGCGCTCGCGCTGCTGTTCCCCACCTACCCGAGCTACTACCTACCGATCGCGTGGCTCCCGGCGTTTCCGGCGGTGCGGACCTACGTCGGCGTCTTTTCGCTGACGGTGCTGACGAACGCCGTTATCCTCGGGGCGCTGTACCCGGTCGGACTCGGTGCGTACAACGCCGCACGCGGTCGGTTCTCTGCGGCGATGTTCCTCGCCAAACGCGTTCCGATCGGGCGGCTCCCGCACCTCCACGGGCGGCTGTTCGAGACGCGAGCGGGGTTCACCCGGCGCGGGCTGGACCTTGATGCCCTCCGGATGTACCTGCGCTGGCGCGGGCTGAGGCTCACGGACGTGCGGGCCGACCCCGATCGGTTCCGAGATCCCGCGAGCGTCGGCGAGACGCACGACCCGACGGACGGCGGGACGCACGTCGGTCCCGCAACCGACGGCGGGGAGTCGGTCGGGGAGGATCTCGAGGACGCGGCCGCGGAGTGGGAAGCGGGTCGTGCCGCGGAGTCGAAGGCGGCTCCGACCGCGGACCCCTGGGCCGCCGAGCGGTTCCTCGCGGAGATCGAGGGATCGGCGTACGGCACCGACCCGGAGGCCCTGCGGGAGGGACTGGAGACGGTCGCCGCGCGCGAGACGGTCTGGGTCTCCCCCGGAATGCCGTTCGTCGTCCCGCTGTTCGTCGGACTGGTGCTCGGGCTAACGTACGGCGACCTGCTGTTCGCGCTGTTGCGTGCGGTCGGGGCGGCCTGATCGGGCGCCGACGTTCGACCTCGGAGCGATTCCCGTCGCCCCGAGACAGACAAAAGGACTATTCGCGGCCTGCCCGTCCCCTCATTCATGAGTGACGACGCGACGACCGGTGAGACGGGCGATGCGGACGACGGGGGGGCCCGCGGCGAGGTCGAGATGGACTTCGGCGAGAGCGGTCTCGTCCCCGCCGTCGCACAGGACGCCGAGACCGGCGAGGTGCTGATGCTCGCGTACGTCTCCCCCGAGGCGCTCGAACGCACCCGCGAGACGGGCGAGGCGCACTACTACTCCCGGTCACGCGACGAGTTGTGGCACAAGGGGGCCTCCTCGGGCCACACGCAGACCGTCGAGGAGGTCCGCGTCGACTGCGACGCCGACGCGCTGCTGTACGTCGTCGAGCAGGCGGGCGGCGCCTGCCACACCGGGCACCGCTCCTGTTTCCACCGGACCGTCGACGGCGAGCACGTCGGCGAGCGGGTGTTCGATCCCGACGAGGTGTACTGACCGATGGATGACTCGGGACCCGGCGCGAACGCCGCCGCCGACGGGCGACCGGGACCGACCGCGGGGGCGGTCCGAGAGGCGGCGACGGCCGCGGCCGATCTCCGCGAGGCGTACGACGACCTCGCGGCGATCGATGCGCGGATCGCGGACCTCGGACGCGAGCGCGTGGAGGCCGCTGCGGACCGCTACCGGAACGCGGTCCGGGTGCTCGACGACTACGAGGAGGACGCGGTCGGGACGGGCGACTTCGGCGCGTACGTCCAGTTCGAGAGCGCGTTCGAGGGCGTCACGGACGTCGAGGCGGACGCGCTCGCCGCCGACGCCTTCGCGGCGGCCAACGAGGCGGTCGACAAGCGCCGGCTCTCCGAGTCGGACTTCGAGGCGGCCCGCGACCACCTCGAGGCCGCCCGCGAGTACGTCCACCTGCTGGAACGCCGCGACGAGGCGCTCGACGACTATCGGCGCGCGCGCCGGGACGCCAACGCCGCGCGCTCCGAGCTGGACGACCGCGTGGACGAGCTGACGGACCTCGCGAACGCCGCGGAGGTCGACCTCGACGCGCCCGTCGACCGCCTCCGCGAGCCGGTCACGGAGTACAACGAGGCGGTCGAGGCGGACTTCCGCCGGTTCAAGAAGGACGAGAGCGCCCGCGAGCTGTTCGACCTGCTGGAGCGGGCCGGGTCCGCGCCGCTGATCGACGTGGACGAGCCGCCGACCGACCTGACGGAGTACGTGGAGGAGTACCCCGCCGCCGAGGAGCCGGTGCCGGACCTGTTGGAGTACGCCGACTACTCGCAGTCGAAGCTGGACCACTACGTCGACGACCCCGGTGCGCTCCGCCGGACGGTCGCGGTCCACCGGACGTATCTGGAGCGGTTGGACGGCGAGCCGTTCGCGCTGGCGTGGCCCCCGGAGTCGGCCGAGGAGCTCCGCTACCGGATCGAGGAGCTGATCCCCGTCGTCTCCCGGTTCGCCGACGAGGAGACGGTCGCGACGCTCCGGGACGTGCTGACGGCGACGCGAAACGACGACTACGAGCGCGTTCGGGAGGCTGCGACGGTGCGGGCGGAGCTGGACGACGACGAACTGGAACTGGTCGCCTCCGGCACGGTTCACGACCGCCTCGCGGAGGCGCGGGACGTCCGGGACCTCGCGAGCGACGTGATCGCGGAGACGGAGCGGTAGCCGCCGGGAGACGGAAGAAAGGGGGCGGTTACGCCCGCGGCGCGCTACTCGGCGCGCCCGTGGACGTACGTCTGTTCGTGGTCGGGGAACACGTCGGCGACGACCTCGTCGCCGTCCTCCGCGCGGAGGAGCGCGCGGATCTCCCCTTCGTAGTCGGCCTTCTCGATCTTCTCGCTTGGCCCCTGCTCCACCTCGAAGGTGGCGGTCACGAGCCGGTCGACGGCGTGGCGACCGAACCCGGAGAGGGGGGCGATGTAGTCGACGCCGTGTCTGTCCTCGAGGCTCTGCGCTTGCGCGCGTGAGACGGTGGGGACGCGGTCGTCGCGGCGCGTGCCGTCCGCGACGGCGTCCACGTCGAGCTCCGCGACCGTCTCGAGGGCGTGCTCGTGGATGCGCTGGATGCCGTTTCGGGGAAATCCGTCCTCGCGCATCGTCGCCGCGGCCTCGCGGGCGACTGCCTCGTCGAGGTCGACGCGCTCGAAGGGGAAGCCGAGCGCTTCGGCCGCCCGCCTGGCGTGCTCGTAGTCGTCGGTGAGGCCGAACGTTCCCGTCACGCAGCGCACGTCGTAGAAGCGGTCCAACAGGAGGGCGGCGAGCGAGGAGTCTTTCCCCCCGCTGTACAGCAGGGCCAGCTCCATCCCCTTACCGCCGCCGGATGTCGAAGCTCTTCTGGTCGGGCTGGAGCTCGCGCAGCAGCTCCTTCATCTGGTCCTCGTCGATCCGGCCCTGGATCCGGCCGCTCTGGGCCAGCGCCGCGACCTGCTTTTTCACCTTCTTGGCGAACTCCGGCTTGGACATCTCGACGGCGTTGAGCCGCTGGCGCGCGTCGTCGGTGAGGTGTTGTTTGAGCACGGCCTCCTGCTGGGCCTCCGCGCGCTCCTGGGCGGCCTGCTGGGCCTCGGCGTCGGCCCCGCCCGCGCCGCCCTCGCCGCCGGCGCGCTCCTGCAGCTCCTGCATCTTCTTCTCGCGAAGCTCTTCCAGTCGTTCGTCGTCGGGGTTGCCACTCATACGCGTACGTTGTGTGTACTCGCGAAAAACGATTTCGGAGGATCCGGACCGTCGCGCCGAACTATGCCTCGGTCGGGTCGGCGTCCGCGGCGTCGCTACTCCGCGACCTCCCCATCCGCGGCTTCCTCCGCGGCCTCCCGCTCCCCGAGATGCGCACGGAGCGCGTCCACGTCCTTGTTCCCCGCGCCGGTGTTCAGCAGGACGACGGTGTCGTCGGGACCGAACTCGCCCCGATCGGCGAGTTCGAACGCGCCCGAGACCGCGGCCGCGCAGGTCGCGCCGACCTCCAGCCCCTCGCGGCGCGCGACCTCGATGGCGGCGTCGAGGATCGCCGCGTCCGAGGTGGCGACCGCGCCGCCGTCGGACTCCCGGACCGCGTCGAGGATCAGGGGACTCGCGCCCGGGTCGGGGATCGCGATGCCGTTGCAGGCGGTGTCCACTTCGTCGTCGGCGAGCGGTTCGTGCTCATCCGCGCCGGCCTCGTATGCCTTGACTACGGGCGCGCACCCCTCGGCCTGCGCGACGTACATCGGCACGAGGTCGTCGGTCCAGCCGAGTTTCTCCGCCTCGACCGCGGCCTTGTGCATGCCGACGAGCCCCACGCCGCCGCCGGTCGGGTAGACGACCGCGTCCGGCGCCTCCCAGTCGAGCTGTTCGAGGAGTTCCAGCGCCATCGTCTTCTTCCCCTCGTGGCGATACGGCGTGACGAACGTCTTCACGGAGTACCAGTCGGAGTGGTCGTCCATCGCCGCCGCGTACGCGGCGCCCGCGTCGCCGATCTGGGAGCTCTTGCCGGCCCCTCCAACCGGGTCACAGACGTGGAGCTCCGCGCCGTGGACCTCGGTCATCGCCTTCTGGGTAAAGCCGGCGCGCTTCGGCAGGTAGACGTGCGCGTCCAGCCCCGCGCGGGCGGCGTAGGCGGCCGCGGCCTGTCCCGCGTTGCCCGCGGAGTTGAGCGCGACCGTCCCCGCGCCGTGTTGGGCCGCCGCGGTCATCGCCGCCGCCTGCCCGCGGTCCTTGAACGTCCCCGTCGGGTTGCGTCCCTCGTCTTTCAGGAGGACGCGGCCGACGCCCATCGCGTCCGCGAGCTCGGGACACTCGACGAGCGCGGTTCCGCCCTCGCCCATCGACACCGCCGCCTCCGCGGGGAACGGGAGCAGCTCCGCGTAGCGCCACATCGACTCGAAGGGCCGGTCCGCGAGTTGCTCCGGCGAGAGGTCCACGCGGTCGTAGTCGTACGCCGGGTCGAGGATCCCGCCGCAGTCCGGGCAGCGCCCCGGTTCCTCGCCGGGGTCGAAGCGGTTGCCACAGTCGACGCAGTCGAGTCCGACGAACGCCTCGGAGGTCTGCATACGCGGTGTCTGTGCGCCCGGGGCTAATGGCTGTGGCGCCCGATGCGCGGTCGGTGGGCCTTGTTCTGGCTCCGCCCGGTCGCCCTGTTCGTCCCACCGCCCCGCAGCCGCCCCGCGACCGCCCCGCAGCCGCAGCCTCACACCTCCCCAGCCTCGGCGGCGGCGCGGCCGCGGGACCGCACAGCAGGCGGCCGCGCCGCCGCCTCCCTCGCGCGCGTTACTCGCGCGCGCCGACCGCATCGCCACAACAGCTGCAGGCGATACCGCAGTTGAAGAGCGCTGCCGTTGCACCTCACTGCCACAGCACCGAACCGGAGTGTTCGCTCACGTGGTGGCGATTCGGAGGGTGCAGCACTGGGCCGGAGCCGGCGCTCCGAACCCGACCGCGAACCCCTTCATTTCGCCTCGAACCGGCGAATCCCGACCGCGAACGCCAGTCGCCACGGAAGCAGGAACGCCAGCCCGATCCCGACGTTCACCAACAGAAACGTCGGCGGCGAATCGCCGGGGAGCATCGGGGTCGCGCGGAGCCCAGCCCCCAGCAGCGAGGTGACGGTCCAGACGACGGTCACCCGTGGGACCAGCGCCCGGAGGTCCCCCCTGATCTCCCGCCCGTACACTCCGCTGAGCGGTGCGACGACCGCCCACGCCAGCAGGAACGGGAGCGCGGTCAGCGCCGCGTGCCGCGGGAACGCGAGGGGGTTGATCGCGTGTGCGAGCAGGCCGACGCCGAGGAACGCCGAGATCGCGGTCACGTCGCCGGCCGCGGCCGCGAGCGCGGCGGGGCGAGGGACCCGCGGCGGACCGAGTCGCGTCCGGGTCGCGTCCGCCACTCAGACCACCACCGCTTCGGCGACGACCGCCGCGAGCAGCAGCCCGAGGTAGGCGTTCGACGCGTAGAAGGTCCGGAGGGCGGCCGCGTCCGTCCCTCGGTCGTACTGTCGGACGAGCGACCCGAGGAAGACGCCCCCGGCGCCCGCGGTCGTCACGGCGTAGAGCGCGCCAAACTCCGCTACGACGCCGAGCGCGACCGCCGCGACGAGCGTCGCTCCGAGCCAGTAGCACGTGCGCCGGCGCGTCGCCCGGACTCCGGCGACGACCGGGAGCATCGGGTAGTCGGCGCTGGCGTACTCCTCGCGGTGCGCGATGGCGAAGTTGTAGAAGTGCGCGGGCGTCCACAGCACCACGACGCCCGCCAGCAGGACGGCAGGGAGCCCGATCCCGCCCGTCACCGCGGCCCAGCCGATGAGCGCCGGGAGCGCGCCCGACCCGCCGCCGACGGCGGTGTTCCAGCGCGTCGTCGGTTTCAGCAGGACGGTGTACACCACGGCGTAGTAGCCGATCGCGGCGGCGGTCAACAGCGTCGCGAGGGGGGTGACGACGGTCCACAGCAGCGTCATCGACGCCGCGGCGAGCCCGAGCCCGAACGCGGCCGCGCGCCGCGGCGGCACCGCCGCCGTCGCGACCGGCCTGTCGGCGGTCCGGGCCATCTTCCGGTCCCGCTCGCGCTCGAACAGGTGGTTGAACGTCCCGGCCGCACCGACCGCGAGCACGCCGCCGGCCAGCGTCGCGACCACGGTGACGCCGTCGACCGCCGCGCCCGTGGCCGCCGCCAGCGCCATCCCCGCGAGCGCGAGCAGACAGAGCAGCCACATCAGCCGCGGCTTCGTCAGCGCGAGGTACGCGCGGAGGCGGTCCGCGGGCCCGTCCGGAGCGGACGCGTCGGTCGGCGGCGGCCGGGAACCGGTCCCGGTCGGCACGTTCTCCGCCGTCGCGTCCCCTTCGGCGACCGTCGCGTCGAGGTGTCGGACCAGCACGACGAGCAGCACGGCGAACGCCGCGACGCCGCCGAAGAGGTGGACCCCTCCGACGCCGATACCCCACCACGCGCCGTCGAAGCCTTCGACGCGTCCCGCCATGCCGACCACCCCCTGGACCGGGACGCCGACCGTCGCCAGCGCGAGCCCCGCACGGACGCCCGCCGCGCGCTCATCGCGCCACGCGGAGGCGGCGGTCGCGGCGACCAGCAGCCAGACCGCGGCCGCGAGCGCGTAGTGGCCCCTCGCGACCCACGCGAGCGGCCCGGGCGTCGCCGCTTCCCCCGCCGTCGCGGTCGTCGCGCCGAGAGCGAGAACGAGGTACGTGCCGACGACGCTCGCCGTCAGGAGTGTCGTGAATCGTGTCGCGCCCATGTGCACACGCTCGAGCGCCGCCATCCCGGCCCTTCCGCCGAAGATGTTCGGGTTCCGGGGGAGCCGACCCGCCTCACTCCGAAAACCCGCTTCGAAAACTGTCCCGAAAAACCGCCCCGAAACGGCCGCCGGTCACTCCGAGCAGGAGCAGCGCGACGGGTCCTCGCCGCCGTCGGCCGCGTGCTTCTCGCCGGTGGTGTCGTCGGAACCGCCGCGTTCGGCGGCGCGTTCCTCGCTGCCCTCGGGGTTCCAGTCCCCGACCCGCTCCGCGACCTTTCGGCGGGTCACCGTTCCGACGCGATCGGCCACGTCGTCGACGAGGGCGAACAGGTCGTCCTGCACGTCGCTGTCGTCGTCGCGGACGGTCGGCCCCTCGGCCCCTTCGCTGTCGAAGTCCGGGTGGACGGGGATCCGCGAGAGCACGGGGACGCCGTAGTCGTCGCGGATCGACGCCGCGCCGCCCTCGCCGAACACCTCGTGGGTGTCGCCGCAGTCGGGGCACCGGAACGCGGCCATGTTCTCGACGACGCCGAGCACGGGCGCGTCGTGGTCGTCGAACAGCCGAAGCCCCTTGCGGGCGTCCGCGACCGCCATCTCCTGTGGCGTCGTGACGATGACGACGCCGGCGACGGGCAGCGACTGGAGCAGGTTCAGCGAGGCGTCGCCCGTTCCCGGCGGGAGGTCGACGATCAGGTAGTCGAGCTGTCCCCACTCCACCTCGTTGACGAACTTCATCATCACGTTGTTCACCATCGGCCCGCGGAGGACGGCCGGCTGGTCGTCGCCCGGGAGCATGTGGTGGGCGCTCATCACGAGCACCCCGTCGGAGCGCGGCGGGACGATGTCGCCGTCGGGCATCACCCCCGGTTCGTTCTCGGTGGGAAGCAGCCGGGGGACGTTCGGCCCGTGCACGTCCGCGTCGAGGATGCCGACGCGGGCGCCGCGCTCGTCCAGCCCGGCCGCGAGGTTCGCGGCGACGGTCGTCTTGCCGACGCCGCCCTTGCCCGACGCGACCGCAATCACGTTTCTGACGCCGGGCAGTACGCTCCGGTCGAAGCCGTGCGCCTCGCCGAAACTGGCGCTCAGGTCCGGTTCGAGGCCGGCGTCCGCGACGACTTCGCGGACGCGGTCGCCGATCTCGATCTCCGCCGGGGCGCAGGGCGCGTTGAACGCCAGCGAGACCTCGGCGGTGCCGTCGCTGACGGTCACGTCGTTGACGAGCCCCATCGAGACGATGTCGTCGTCGTTCGTCGGGTCCGCTACCGCTCGGAGCCGGTCGGTCAGTTCTGCTTCGGTGATGGTCATGGGTTCGGTGTGGGTCGGACCGCGGTCGGACCGCGGTCGGTTGCGGCGCGATGCGGCGTCGGGATCGGTCGGCGGGCGATGCAGGGTCGCGGATCGGTCGGCGGGCGGTACTGTGTTCGATTATCGCTCGCTGCGCCGGGGCGGGCTCAGAAGAACACCGCCCCGATGACCAGCGTCGCCACCAGCAGGCTCCCCCACAGCACGGTGGTCAGGCCGGCGAGGTAGCCCACGCCGAGCAGGTTCGCGAACCGGTCGCTCGGGTCGCCGAGGAACCACGCGCCGACCATGACGTACACCGGCAGGAGGACGATGCCGAAGATCAGGTACGTCCCCGGGCCGACGAACGGGAGCGTGTAGTCGGCCGAGCCGGCGAGCAGGGGGAGCGCCGGCAGGGGCGCGGAGAGCGACGCCAGCGCGAGGAGGGGCGGGAGGGCGGCCGGCGCAGCCGTCATCCTTCCACCTCCCCGTGGTCCTCGATGGCGTGGAGCTCCACGACCGGGATCACCTTCGAGACGACGAGGAAGAACAGCACCACGATCCCCACCGTCCCGACGAGCGCCGACAGCTCGACCGCCGAGGGGGTGTACGCGCCGGGAACGCCGGCGTAGAGGTCGAAGTGCGCGTGCATCAGCCCCTCCACGACGAACAGCACCTTCTCGATCAGCGTCCCGGCGAGCACGCCGACCGAGAGCGCGACGAGCAGCGGGAGGCTGAACAGCGAGGGGCGCAGCGACGCCGCGAAGACGTAGAGCATCGCGAGCGCGACGACGCCGATCGCGACCCAGTAGAGCGGCGTCGCGATCTTCACCTCGGTCGCGTGCTGGAGCGTCGTCGGCGCCGCGAAGATCCCCGTGATCACCTGCTGGAGCTGCAGCCACAGGAACAGCAGGCTGAAGAAGCCGAGCCACTGCCCGAGCCCGCGGAAGACGGCCTCCGGGATCAGCTCCGCCCAGCCGTACGCGTACCGGAACGCGGCCGCGACGATGATGATCCCGCTCACCGCGGAGGTGAGCGCGATGGAGAGGAACGACGGCCCCTGCACCCCGCCGGCCCAGCCCGCCATCGATGGCAGCAGCGCGAACAGCCACGGGATCACGCCGCCGTGGAGCAACAGGGGAGCCATGATGATGATCGCGAACGCGATCCACCAGACCATCCGCTCGACGACCGCGTCCTCGGTCTCGGAGTAGCCGACGAGGAGGACGTCGTAGATCGGGTCCAGCCGGTTCGGCAGCCGGTTGCGGAGCCGGTGGAGGTCGTACCGGATCGTCAGCCCGAGGTACGTCGCGGTCAGCACGAAGTACGCGGTGATCACCGTCACGTCCCACATCAGCGGCGACCACTGGACCCGGGTCGGCCACGCCGGGATGACGCTCGTCACGAGTCGGTCCGGCCGGCCGACGTGGATCAGGATGAAGATCCCCGCGCAGGTCAGCGCCGCGATCGTCAACAGCTCGGCGAGCCGCGCGACGGGCTGGTAGGTGTCCATCCCGAGCAGCCGGACCGCGGCCGACAGGATGATCCCGCCGTGGGCGATGCCGACCCACCAGATGAACGCGCCGATGTAGAGCCCCCACGGCACGCCGCCGCCGGAACCCCAGTCGGCGAGGTTCGTGACGATCAGGCCGTGCCGGAGCTGTTGGAGGTAGAAGAACAGCCACACGCCGATCATGCCGAGCGCCACGGACAGCGCCGCGAGGTAGCGCGTCGAGACCGTCCGGATCGGCCGGACGAGCGTGTCGCGGTCGACGCCGGTCACGTCGACGCTCACGCCGTCTCACCTCCCGCGGCCTCGGCCCCCTGATCGAGCACCTCCTTGCGGTTATCGGTCAGGCCCATCTCCTCGTAGGTGACGGGCCCGTCGACCTGCCGGGCGTCCTGCGAGGGCGCGTTGCCGACGAAGGTGACGTTGGGGTCGGTGCCGCGCTCCTCCAGCAGCTGGAACGTGGAGACGGTGTGCTCCTTCCGGTTCGGGTAGTCGGAGCGGTCGTTCTCCTGCGACTCGCGGTACTCCCGGAGGTGCCGGTTCGGCGGGCTCTCCGGGTCGTTCAGGTCGCCGAAGTGGATGGCGTCCATCGTGCACGCCTCCTCGCAGGCGGTGGTGCCGATCTTCTCCTCGCCCATCTGGCCGTCCTGTCTGTCGACGCAGAAGGTGCACTTGCCCATGACGCCCTCGGGCGGCCGGGAGCCGACCCACCGGCCCCGGTCGTCGATCTGGTGGTCGTCGTCGATCTCCGACTCCGGCACGTCGGGCTCGCCCCACTGGAAGTAGTTGACGCCGTAGGGACACGACACCTCGCAGTAGCGGCAGCCGATGCAGATGTCGTAGTCCGTCAGCACGAGCCCGTCCTCCTCGCGCGTGTGGCGGGCGCCGACCGGACACACCTTCGTACACGGCGAGTCCGTGCAGTGCTGACAGGTGCGCGGGAGGAAGTTCGTCTCCTCGCCCTGATTCTCGTCCTCGAAGGCGAAGACGTACATCCAGTTGGCGCCGCGCGAGAGGTTGTGCTCCTGGTCGCAGGCGACCATGCAGGCGAGGCAGCCGTCGCAGTTGTTGAGGTTGATCGTCATCCCCCAGCGGGTGCCGTCGCCCTCCTCGCCGGACCCCGCGGCGCCGGCCGCGGTGCCGTCGCCGGGGCCGGCGCCGCCGGTGCTTCCGAGCCCGCCGAGTGCGAGCGCGCCCGCGGCGGCCCCCTTCTTCATCACGGAGCGCCGGGACTCCCCGTCGTCGGGGTCGAAACCCTCGAGCGCGTCCCCGAGGCGGTCGAGAAAGCCGCCGGCGTCGCCGCTCCCGTCGCCGACGCCGCCGTCGCCCCCCTCGCCCGCGGCGAGCGCGTCGGGGTCGGGAAGGTCGATCTCGCGGTCGTCCATCTCGAACTCCTCGACGATCCGGTCGTGGTAGCGCCGGTAGAACGCGGCCTCGCTCAGCTCGCCGGCGGTGACGCGCTGAGCGTCCCGCGCGAGCTCCAGCCCGAGGTCCGTGTCGTAGTCCGTCTCGTCGAGGAGTCGCCTGTGCCGCTCCTCGTCGTCGGGTGGCGTGTCGATGTCGTCGTCAGTGCTCATGGTCGGTCTCCCGGGACCCGACCGCGCGCGGCCGGCGGTGCCGTCGGGCACGTCGCCGGAGGCCACACGCGACCGACGCGTCCGCGTGACGGGTCCGTACGCGAGCGTACGGGGGGCGCCCGGTCAAGCGTGGACCGCGTTCCACGCGGCTGAGAACGACCGCGAACGCGTTCGCCGAGTAGCGGATAAAGGCGGCACACGGTCGGGGGAGTCCGACCGCTCGGACCGGTCCCCGAACCGGTTCGGCTCGGAGACCGTCGCGGACGCGCCGAGTCCGCTCGGCCGGCCGCGCGCCGCTCTACGCCCCGTCGGCCGCGGCCGTGCGCCGGGGGGCCGGCAGCCGACTGGCGATCCGGCCGAGCAGCGCGGTCGGCCGGAGCGGGCGGGCGACGAGCGAGACGCCGACCAGCAGGACCGCGAGCGCGACCGCCTCGGCCGAGGGATCGATCGCGCGGGCGGCCTCGCGGAGCCACAGCGCCGCGGTCACGCCCGCGACGAGCGCGGCCGGGAGCAGCGCCGTCGCGGCGACCGCGCGGATCGAGGGGGCTGCGGGCGGTTCGCGGCGGCCGACGCCGCCGGGGCCGGTCGTCTCGCGTCCGCGCCGTCGGGTCGAGTCGGATGGGGTCATGACTCGTGTAAACGATGGACCGAAACCCAGATAAGTGTAAGCAGAAGAACAATTATGTACCGGAGCTTACTGAAACTCGTTTGAGGAACTGCCGGCCGTCGGGGGACACTTCGTCGCCACCCGGGCGGCCGCGCTACAGGCGGTCGCGGCCGAGCAGCAGGTACAGAACGATCCCCAGGAGCGGCGCGAGGAAGACGACGATGGCCCAGAGGAACGCGGGGTGACTGCTGTTGGACTCGGCGTCGCTGTACGTCCAGACGATCAGCGCGAGGTGGGCGACGAGCAGGAGGATCCCGATCAGGCCGAAGATCGCTCCCGCGCCGCCCTGGAGGGCTACCGTGGTGAGCATCGTCGGCGAATCGCCCCCGGTGAGCAAGTTCTTTGTGGTGACGGCGGTCGTCGTTCGTTTCAGACGTTCTACAAAAATCCGGTTCGGGCAACGGTTATGGGGCCGGACGCGCCAGTTAGGGGCATGAGCGAGGCGAGCACGTCACCGGAGCGGGACCGGCGCGGGCGACGCGAGGCGGACGCGGAGGAGCTTCTGGCCTGCGACGACTGCATGTCGCCCGCGGACGCCTTCTCCGTGGTCGCCAGCGAGACGCGGCTGTCCATCCTCGAGGCGCTGTGGCGGAGCGAGGAGACGCCGGTGCGGTTCTCGGACCTCCGCCGAGAGGTCGGCATGCGCGACTCCGCGCAGTTCAACTACCACCTCGGGAAGCTCACGGACCAGTTCGTGGTGCGGACCGACGAGGGGTACGACCTCAGACACGCGGGCAAGGCCGTCGTGCGCGCGGTGCTCGCGGGCACCTTCAACGAGTCGCCGGACGTGGAGCCGTTCGGCGTCGGCGACCCCTGCGTCGACTGCGGCGCGGAGCTGCGAGCGAGCTACGCCGACGAGACGTTCGCGGTCGCCTGCCCCGACTGCGGCAAGCCCCACGGGAAGTACGCCTTCCCGCCGGGCGGGCTCAACGACCGCGACGAGACCGAACTGCTGCGCGCGTTCGACCAGCGCGTGCGCCACCTCCACTGTCTGGCCGCGGACGGGGTCTGCCCCGAGTGTAACGGTCGGATGACCACGAACATCGTGGAGGCGGACGAGCCCGAGGACGCCCCGCTCGGGCTCTCGGTCCACGTCGAACACGTCTGCGCGCAGTGCCGCCACCGGCTCCGTTCGTCGGTCGGCCTCTCGCTTCTGGACCAGTCGGACGTGGTGTCCTTCTACCGCGAGCGCGGCGTCGACCTCTCGGCGACCCCCTACTGGACGCTCCCGTGGTGCGTCAGCGACGAGTACGTCGAGGTCCTCGACCGCGACCCGTGGGCGCTCCGCGTGGCCATCCCCGAGAGTGACGAGACGTTGACCGTGACGCTCGGGCCGGATCTGGGGATCCGGGAGGCCGAGCGCGAGGCGTAGTCGAGCCGGACCGGACTTCCGAGGCGCGGAGTGGACGGCGGCTCGACGCGCCGATCTAGAAGTCGTCCTCGAAGACGAACGTGCCGTCGCGCTGGACGACCTCGCCGTCGACCTCGATGACGGAGTCCTCGCTCATGTCGACGATCATGTCGACGTGCTCGGCGGACTCGTTCAACTCGTTCTCCTCCGGAACGCAGTCCTCGTAGGCGGATCCGACCGCCATGTGGACGGTGTCGCCCATCTTCTCGTCGAACAGCATGTTGTAGGTGAACCGGTCGATGGCGCGGTTCATCCCGATGCCGAGCTCGCCGAGGCGGCGCGAGCCCGCGTCGGTCTCGAGGATGCCGGTCAGCAGGTCCTCGTTGCGGCCGGCGGAGTGGTCGACCACTTCGCCGTCCGCGAAGGTGAGGCGCACGTCCTCGATCTCCCGGCCGTAGCGGTACAGGGGGAGGTCGAAGTACACCTCGCCGTCGACGCCGTCGCGGACGGGCGCGGTGAACACCTCGCCGCCGGGGAGGTTCGCCTCGCCGTAGTCGTTGAGCGTCTTCATCCCCGAGACGTCGAGCGTCAGGTCCGTCTCCTCGCCGCTACGAATCTGCACCTCGTCGGCGTCGTCGAGGATCTCGACCATCTGCGCCTGGAACTCGCGCTGCTCGTCCCAGTCGAGCGAGACCGCGTCGTAGACGAAGTTCTCGTAGCCCTCGGTGCTCATGCCCGCGAGCTGGGCGTGGGCGCTGGTGGGGTACTGCGTGAGACACCAGGTCTTCGAGAGGCGCTCCTTCTTGATCTCGGCGCGTGCGCGGTTGTACGCCGCGTTCGTCTCGGGGTCGACGTCCGCGCCCTCGGTGGCGTTGGCGCCGCCGCGGGCGATGATGAAGACGTCCGTCTCCTCGTAGAGGGCGCGCTCGTGGGCCGGTTCCTCGAACGCCTCGCCCGCGGCGCGCTTGAACGCGCGGTCGGCGCGGTCGGAGTTGTTGAGCCAGAGGGGGTTCGCGCCGCGGTCGCCGCACAGCTCGTGGAGCGCGACGGCGAGGTCCTCGGCCTCCTTGGGCATCTGGATGACCACGTCGTCGCCGGCCTCGACCCCGGCGGAGTGGTCGACGATGATCTCTGCGTGTTCGCGGATACGCGGGTCCATACGCGCCCGTCTCGGCCGGTCGTGTTACCGGTTTCGCTGTGTGTCCCGAGGGCCTCGACCGCCGGAACCTGTTTCAGGACCGCCCGCGTACTTCCGGCCGATGCGACGAGTCGCCGCGCGCGTCGCCATGGCCGCGGTCGGCGTCGCCCTGCTCGCGGGCTATCTGGCGGCCGCGCTCCTCGGCTACCGGGCGCTTCTGTGGCTGTGGGCGACGCGCCCGGACGCCCCGACGCTGGCGGCGATCCTGGTCGGCGCGACCCTGCTGTCCGCGTACCTGAGCTACCGCGTCGGCACGAGCCAACTGCTCGCCGCCCTCTCGACGGACCGGCTGCCGCGGTCGGCCGCGCCCGGGCTCCACCGCCGGATCGACGACCTCGCGGCGCGGATGGGCGTGGACCGGCCGACGCTGTACGTCGGGGAGATGGGCGCACCCAACGCCTTCGCCGTCGGCGGGAGCGACCGCGGCGCGCTCGTCCTCGACCGCTCGCTGTTCCGCCTGCTCGATCCCGCGGAACTGGAGGGGATCGTCGCCCACGAGCTCGCCCACCTGGAGCGCAACGACGGGCTCCGCCGCGCGCTCGCGCAGGGAGTCGTCCAGACCGCGGTCGGTCTGGTGACGCTCGCCTTCCTCCCCGCGATCCTCGCGCTGTCGGGGCTCGCGCGCGGGTCGGCGTGGATGCGCGGCCGACCGGGCGACCGCCGCGGTCCACTGAGCCGACTCCGCCGGGCCGTCGTCGCCGCGCCGGTGCTGGTCCTGTTCGCGGCGACGCTGTTCGTCCGCGCCCGCTCGCGCAGGCGGGAGTTCGCGGCCGACGACCGCGCGGTCGAGGTGACCGGCGACCCGCTGGCGCTCGCGCGAGCGCTCCGGCGGATCGAGCGCGCGACCGAGACGGCGTGGCCGCTCGGTCCCCTCTCGACCAACCGCGAGACGGAGTCGACGCTGGAGCGGTGGATCTCTACGCATCCCCCGACCGAAGAGCGCGTCGAGCGGCTGGCCGAACGGGCCGACGCGGAGCGCCGTCGGCGGCAGCGCGGGAGGACGCGGATCCCGGTCGAGTGACAGGGTGCCGTCACGCTCGACGGCGCCGTCACTCCCTGTCCGCGGCCAGATCCGCGGCGTGTTCCCGCACGAGGTCGCCGAAGGCGGCCGCCTCCGCCGCCTCCTGTTCCTCCGCGCTCCGGCGGTCGCGGAGTCGGCGCTTCAGGACCGCGAGCGCGTCGGGCGCGTTGGCCGCTATCTCATCGGCGACGGTCCGGGGGTCGTCGACGACTCGCGAGACGAGGCCGGTCCGGAGCGCCGCGTCGGCGTCGAGCACGCGTCCGGAGCAGGCGAAGTCGAGCGCCTCGCCCTCGCCCATCACCCGCGGAAGACGAGCGGTCCCGCCCCACGCGCCGAACAGGCCGAAGGTGACGCCCGGTTCGCCGAAGGTGGCCGCCGGCGTCGCGACGCGCACGTCGGCCGCGAGCGCGAGTTCGACCCCGCCCCCGCGGGCCGCGCCGTCGACGCCCGCCACGACCACCGCGTCGGCAGTCTCGATGGCGTGCGCGGTCCGCTGCCCGCGACGTGCGAACGCCTCGGGGTCGTCGAGGTCTGCGACGACATCGAGGTCGGCGCCGGCACAGAAGGCGTCGCCGGCGCCGCGGAGCAGCGCCACGGGCTCGCTCGTCTCGCGAACGGCGTCCGCGAGGGCGTCGAGGTCCTCGGGACGGAGCGCGTTGCGGCGAGTGGGGCGGTCGATGGTGACGACCCGGACCGGGCCGTCCGCGGTCGCGCGGATCACGGTGGGGAGAGACGGGTCGTTTCCAAAGGTCTTTGCCCTTCCCGGCCTTCCTTTCCGGCGATGGACGACGCCGTGCGGGCACGCGCCGCCGCGCGCGAGGCCGTCGCCGACATCGAGCCGGCGCGCCTCCGCGAGGTCCTCGACGACAGACTCGCTGCGGCGGCGGTGACGCCCGGCGTCCTCGCGCTCGTCGCCACGCGCGCGCTGGACCCGACCGCGGACATGGACGCCGTCGCGGACCGCGCCGCCGGCGTCCAGCTGATCTACGAGGGGCTCCGGCTCACCCGCCGGCTCGCGCACGACGAGCCGTGGGTCGAGGAGGCGGCCGCGGAGGCGGACATCGCCGCCGACCTCGACATCCTCGCCGCGGACGTGCTCGTCTCGCGGGGCTTCTACCTGCTCGCGCGCACCGAGGCCGCCGCGGCCGCCGTCGACGTGGTCCGCGCGTTCGGCCGCGACCAGACCCGCCGCGAGGAGGCCGCGCCCGCCGCGGCCGCGGACCTCGACCGCAACCTCGAGGAGGACGTCTTCGAGCTCGCGGTCGTCGCCGGGACGACCGCCGTGGGCGGCGACCCCCCCACCGAGCTGCAGACGTACGCCCGCGAGCTCGCCGCCGACTACGACGGCGAGTTCCCGCCGCCGGGGCAGGCGCTCCCCGACGCCACCGCCGACCGCATCGCCGCGCTCTCCGAGGAGCGCGCCTGAGGCGGGCAGGCAGCGACGGCCGGCTTGCGGCCCACGACCGTTCTCGAACCGGGAGCGGTGGCTCTACCGGCGCGATCGAAGCGATCGGGCGAGCGCCGACGGCCGGACCGCGACCGTGCGACGACCTCGCGGACGGCGTCCGGATCGAAACGCGTGAACTACCCTACTCGCTTACGGCTGACGCCCTTCATTCCTTGAGGGTAGGGCTTCCTGCTTCCACGACGCGCTTTGCAGATACAGGCGTATCCACAGGGAGCGCAGTCTCCACAGGCGTTGATTCGGAGTATCCCACTCCTACGTCTTCGAGGCCACGAGAAAGAATGTTCCATGCCGCGTTCGCGTCCCTGTCCGCCTCGAAATCGCAGGCAGGACAGGAGTGTTCACGGACCCACAACGGTTTCTCCGTCGAGACGCCGCAGGACGCACACTCCTTGGTCGTCCCTCTCGGGTTGACCGCCACGAGGTGCGTCCCCTCGCGCTCACACTTGTATTCGAGCAACGAGAGGAACGTCTGCCACGCGGCAGACGCCATGTTGCGGCTGTTCGACGGTGACTCCATCATCCCCTTCACGTTCAGATCTTCGACCGCCACAAGGTCGTACTTCCGAGCGTAGTACGCCGAGAGTTTATGCAAGAAGTCGCGGCGTTTCCGTCGGATATCTGCGTGACATTCCGCAACGCGTCGTCGTTGCTTCTCGTAGTTGTTTGACCCGTGTTGCTTCCGCGAGAGCTTCTGCTGCTCGCGCTCCAATCGTTCACGCTCGTCGGAGAGATCGAGCGATCCCACGGCGGTTCCATCCGTGTCGTGAGCGTACTTGAGAATCCCTACGTCGATGCCGACGCATTTCTCGGGATTCTCAGGCGGTTCGGGTACCTCACGTTCCATTTGGACGCCGAACGTGGCGAACCATTTGCCCGTCGGTTCCTTCTTGACCGTGACTTGCTTGAGCGTCGCATTGTCGGGGATGGCGCGGTGAAGCCGGATCGGAATATCCGCGAGTTTCGAGAGCGACAGGACAGTCTGACCGCCCTTCTTGTCGAGCTTGAAGCCGGACTGACTGTACGTGAAACTGCGGAACTCCCGTGGCGGCTTCCACTTGAGTTGACCGATGTCGTAGCCGTTCTTCTTGAGCGCCGAGAGTCCTTTGAGGTTGTCGAACAGGCGTTCCACGACGGTTTGGAGAACTTTCGAGTACACGTCCGAGAGACCGTCCCACCACTCCTTGAGGTCGGGAAGTTCCGACCGGAGGGTGGTCATAGACGGCAGTTCGCCGTGTTCGTCTTGGTACTCGTTGAGACGGTAGAGCGTGTGGTTGTACAGTTGCCTACAAATGTCTCGGTGGCGGTCCAATTCCTCGCGGTGGGCGTCGGACGGCTTGAGACGGTACTTGTAGGTGTAGTACATCAGCTCTCCCGCTGGTCTTCGACGTACTGTTTCAGCATATCCAGCGACACCTGCCCCGTCGAGATGAGGCAGTACGAATCGTTCCAGAATGAGTCGCCCCACAGTTCGGTCTTCAGTTCGTCCGCGTACTCATTGCGGATACGGCGGGCGGTCGCGCCCTTGACCGTGTTGATGAACTTCACGAGGTCTGTCGTTGGCTTCGCTCGGAAAAGGATGTGTACGTGGTCGTCCTCGCCGTCGAGGTTCGTCAGTTCGACACCGTAGTTGTCCGTGAACCCGCTGATGACCTCGTGAATGAATTGGGTTCGCTCCTCGGTTAGCACTCCTCGCTGATACTTCGTGGTGAGTATCAGGTGGTAGTGCAGGGAATACGTCGAGTGCGCTCCCGAGTCGAGGTCATATTCCATTGGGTTCCTCTAATTGTATAGTATCCCAATGCGAAAAAGTTGCGACTGTGTAGACCTGTGGTCATCTAAGCGTATCGATGTATAGACAAGTGATAACGACGCTGTATCTCCTCCCAATCCGCTCCCTGCGGTCGCTCCTTTGAGGATAGGGGCTTAGTGCCGACATCCAGCTGATCGCGGTCACGATCGACACTGGACTTCGACCCATCGAGGTGGGGCGAGCGTCGGTGGATTGGGTAAATCTGGATTAATGGTTACTCACAGACCCCCAAAGAAGGCATCCCGCAGTATCAGTTCTCTATAGTCCGCATCGACGGCCATTCGATACACCAGTGGCTCGTGATATTGCTGATACGGGGAGCCAGATGCTCGCTCTAATTCGTCGGAGATCGCTTTCATCCACCCACGGCGAAACGAGTCGTTCATCATCCGCTTGGGGTAAGCACTATACTCGACCCAATGCGGCGTTCTGCCTTCGTCCTCTCCTGAGAGTGCCTCGAACGCCATATACTCGTCAGCCTCCTCGATGAGGCTCTCCACGTTCTTCGTGCTATCCTCGATGGTGAAACCTGTCGAAGGTTCATCCGCTGGGAACGCACCCAACACGTATCGGTTGTTGATGGACACCGCGATACGGTCTTTCTGAGCGATGGAGGTCACTAAACGAGGGTCGTCGCTTTCGAGTTCCCAAGTGAGAATAACGTCGGCCAGCAGATCGAAGAACGAATCCGCCCACTCTTGACTCGGAGCCATCTGGAGAATATCTACCAACGTTTCCCGCGCTTCGTCGTCCGACTCCACGTCGTCCTCAGACAGGGCGTCCTGCTTCACGAAGCTGGCATTCACTCGCGGAGCCTCGGACGTAACCGACGACGTGGTTCCCGAATGCGTCGTCGGCATTGCAGAGAGGGATTGAATGTGGTCTTCAAATTCATCGAGGTCGATTGACGAGCTTTTCGACCATAGGCTGAGGAACCAATCTTGCAACTCCTCGATGATGTCGTCCTCCTCAAATTGAACACCCATCTCCCTCCGTCCCGTCACTCCTTTTTCTGTCAGATTTGCAGACCCAAGAATAGCAGAATAGTCGGAGATAACTACCTTAGCGTGAATGTCGCGGATGTTATGTATTCGATCTTGATTCGATTCTACGAGTTTCTGTATCTCCCGGCGAGAGCTTCCTCCGAACGTTCCTACCCACGCTTCTACGTCAGTTATTACGGCTGTGTTGAATCGCCATACAGCAGCGAGTTAGGCCGCTAAATCAAAGGAGTTGAAGCGAGAGAATGCGGTTGTCTATGACGCAAATCTCCCGC
>NZ_LKIR01000074.1 GCF_001462205.1 Haloparvum sedimenti | reverse complement strand
TGATGGCGGACCTCTACGCCTCGATGGGCGCTACGTCCGACATCGTGGAGACGTACACGAACGCGGCGGGCGTCCCGCGGGCCACGCCCATCATCGGGATCGTGGCCGAGCGCGGTACCTTCGTCCGCATCCTCAACTCCGTATCTCGCGGCGAGCAGGAGGTGGGCGTCCCGATCTACATGGACCTCCGCGACAGCAACGGCGACCCGCTCCCGACGAACACGGAGGTCGAGATCGAGATCGAGCGTGCTGGGGCGAAGGACACCCTGCTCTACGGGAAGCTGGAGCAGATCAGTCACTACAACCAGTCCACGATCAGCGAGCAGCGCAACGTGGACAACGTCGACGCCGCGAAGGTCGTGCTGGAGTACCCCGACAGCGCACCGCAGTCCGGACCGGTGTCGCACGTCGACATCCGCGACGTGGACGATGCGTTCATCAGCATCGACTCGGCCGCGGAGATCGACTGGAACAACTCCGAGATCTACGTCGACAGCTCCGCGGTCAAGGAGGGGTCGCGGTAGATGTCCGACGTGATGGCCCGGCTGAGGCAGGTGCAGCGTCGCAACACGACGCTCTCCCCGCGCCAGTTCGAAACGTCGACCAACTCGCAGGGGACCATGTCGGAGATCGCGGGTCTGACCGCGGACGTGGCGACTGCGCTCCGCACCGGCCGTAAGCACCCGCTCCGCATCGTCATCCCGGCGTATCAGTCGTTCCAGACGGCCGGAGACGGCAGTTCTCAGACCTTCAGCGTCACCCACGACCTGATCGAGTCGGCGGACACCGAGGACGTGGTGGTCTGGTTCGATGGCGACTATCAGGGGTCGCCCGACTCCGTCAACCACGACGCGGACGAGTTCACGATCACCGGACCGGGAGCCGTCGTCACCGTTCACGCCTACTACGTGAGCGGCAAGGCGGCCTCGTTCGAGCTCCGGAAGGCGGCGCCGTCCGCGTCGACCAGCAACTCCGAATCGCTCTACGAGGTCAACCTCGGCCTCGTTCACAAGGCGCCGCAGTCGGAGGAGCCCGAGTTCCTGTCGCTCAACGAGTCGCCGCTTCAGCGGTTCCTCGGGGCCGACATGGAGCTTCAGGCGCGCATCTCCGCGCCGTATCAGGTGCGCTGGGAGGACCCGGACG
>NZ_LKIR01000073.1 GCF_001462205.1 Haloparvum sedimenti | reverse complement strand
TACGATCCAGAGCTCCTCGCTCTCCTCCAGCACTCGATCCAGCTGCTCACGGTGACGGATACCGTTCGAATATTCGTTGTACAGAAAGATCGTTGGCCCGTCGTAGGCGCCGACCTGGTGGAACGCGTGCCGAGCGAGATCTTCGTCGCGCATAATCTCCTCGTCGGAGAGTTCGTCAAGTGCTTCCCTCACCCGCTCGAGGTTGCGCTCGAACTCCTCTTTCGTCGCCTCCCAGCCACGCTCAAGTAGGTCTTGGCCGTCATCGGAGTCGATGGGGGCTGCAGTCGGCAACTCACCCCATCGCGCCTTCCCCGCAACGGACGTGTCTTCCTCATCGAAAGTCACGTGGTAGTCGAAGACGGCGCCGGCGTGTGGGTCCGCGCCGACCAGGCGGTCGAACACCGACTTTCCGGTGGATAGTGCTTCGTCTTCTGTCGATGCTTCTACCAGACTGTAAATGACCATGTGCATCTCGAACACCTCGAAGCGCCGACGCACCGGGAATGATTGCTCGCTCACTCCTGCTGCGCCGGCACCCATCGCCGGCGCTCGAAAAACCTGATCTAGCGGTCGATTCTTAGGACTCGTTCGCTCGGTCGACTGTGATGGTTAGATCGCCCGACGCGTAGTCGGCCTCGAAGTCGACGGTGAACGCATCCGAGTCGTACGCGGCGTGGTAGGCACGGTGTCGTTCGAGTGACCCCGTCGCCTTGAAATGGAAGAACGCAGCTGAGGTGTAGGGCTTGCTCTGTGTTTCGACCTGCGACTCGACGGATGCGGGGAGCGCGATTTGTGGTGTGTCCGTGTCGATACTCGCAGCGAACGCCTTCACTTCCTCGACGGTGGCTTGCGAATGCGCTGGTGTCTCGCCAGTGAGCACGTTCACCGGTGTCTCCGTGTCGTCGGTGAACAGGACATCGTGGAAGGTGTGCGTCCCGAGGACTGCGTCGGGACCTAACTCGCAATCGTGAAACGGATCGTCGTCTGGATTCTCGGGCATCAAATCAGAGCCCACGGTGGGGCTCAGTCCTTTCTGCCCCAGACAAACCACAACTTGTCTCGATGTAGCGGAGGTAAGTCCCGAAAGAAGAGCGCCCTGCCCGCCTTTTCAGCCGCAGAATCAGGTGTCGGAGAACCGGTCGGGCTCAATCCGGGACAACCGCATCGCGTTCCCGGTGACGCCGAGGCTCATCCCCATATCTCCGACAACGACTGCCAGCGCAACGCTGACCAGGCCCAGCGGCACGCCTAACGCGAGCAGGAGCTTCACGCCGAGGCTCGCCCAGATGTTCTGCCGGATCACGCCGTTGGCCGTATGCGACAGGTCGTACAGGTACGGGAGTTTCCCGATGTCGTCGCCCATCAACGCAATATCAGCCGTTTCGAGGGCGGTGTCGGTGCCGGCGGCGCCCATCGCGATGCCGACCTCCGCAGTGGCGAGCGCGGGGGCGTCATTGATGCCGTCGCCGACCATCGCGACCTCCCCGTACTCCGCCTGTAACTCTTCGACTGCGTCGACCTTCTCGTCGGGTAGGAGTTCGGCGCGATACTCATCGACACCGACCTGCTCGGCGATGGCGCGGGCGGTGCCCTCGTTGTCGCCGGTCAGCATCACCACGCGCTCGACGCCCAGCTCGTGCAGGCGTTCGACAGCCCGCTTCGAGGCCGGGCGTACCTCGTCGGCGATGGCGATTGCACCCAGCAGTTCCGACTCCGTCCCGACGATAACGACCGTCTTGCCCTCCCGCTCCAGTGAGGTGAGCGCGTCCTCGGCGAATGCCCCGTCGTCGTACTCGGCCGCCTCTTCCGCCGCGACGCCGCCGTCCGTCTCGCGGCGTGCCCGAGCGAGGTCGAAGCCCAGCTCCTCGAAGAGCGCGGGCTTGCCCGCATAGTACGTCTCGCCGTCGATCTCCCCGCGGATGCCCTTTCCGGTGAGGCTCTCGAAGCCACTCGGGTCGGGCAGGTCGCCCACGCCCGTCTCCTCAGCACGGGCGAGAATCGCCGCAGCGATGGGGTGCTCACTGCGCCGCTCCAGCCCGGCGGCGCGACGGAGCAGATCGGCCTCAGTGGTGTCGCCGACCGGGACGACATCGGTGACGGCGAGTTCGCCCTTCGTGAGCGTCCCCGTCTTGTCGAGCGCGACGGCGTCGACCCCGCCCATCGCTTCGAGGTAGTTGCCGCCCTTGATCAGGACGCCGTTCTTCGCGGCGCTGGTGATGCCCGACACCACCGAGACGGGTGTGGAGATGACGAACGCACACGGACAGGCGATCACCAGCAGGGTGAGCCCCCGGATGAACCAGGTCTGCCAGTCGCCGGCGAAAGTGAACCCGTACCCGGCCACGTCCACCGAGATGGGGTCGGCGATAACCAGCGGCGGGATAGCGGCGGTCAGGATTGCCAGCACGACGACGAGGGGTGTGTAGTAGCCGGAGAAGCGGTCGACGAACTGCTCAGACTCGGTCTTCTTCGCCTGTGCGCCCTGTACCATCTCGATGATGCGCGAGAGCGTCGAATCGCCAGCGGTCGAGGTGACCTCTACCTCGA
>NZ_LKIR01000072.1 GCF_001462205.1 Haloparvum sedimenti | reverse complement strand
TGTCGTAATCCTCGACCGGGGCGTGCCGGTTGTTACTCGCGAGCTCTGCTTCGCCGGCCCAGACGAGATCGCCGTCCTCGTCGATGCCGGCCACGTCCAGTACGGTGCCGTCGTCGGTTTCGTAGTACGGTTCCACGCGAACCACGTCGTCCCGCTGCTGGAGCCAGAGCTCGAGGAGCCGGACGCCAACCTTGTGTGGCGTTTTCTCGCCGAGATCGCCCGCTCCTGGCCCCGCCTTCAATTCTCTCCCGAGGAGGTCTCGACCGTCCGGGAGGACGGTGTAGTACTTGCGCCCCGCCGCGGAGTCCGCGTCCAGGAGGTCCTGCTCCGTGAGCCGCTCCACATGGAGGTCGTCGTATTCGTCCCGAAGCTGGCTCATCCTGTCCAGTAGCGTGTACTCGTCGTCCTCTCGGTTCATCACGTCGAGGACCCGATTCAGGAACTGGACGTCGTCTCGACTGAGCCCGCGTTGTTGGAGTTCGTCATCGGGGACGGGCACGCTACTTTCCTGAACGGGTGTTGCCCCGTTCTCCGGCTGTGTTGCTTGGTCAGCAGCTGACATTTCGTCCGCCTCGGTGGCCTGCCCGAACAGGGGGCTCATCTCTGACTCGTCTGCATCTGGGTCGCTGTCCGTCTCGGGCTGGGTGGTCGATATCGACGCGTCCTCGGTCGTCGATTCGCTGATGAACGCGGATTGCGTCGGGTCCGTTCCTGAGTCGCCGTCGGCAGGCGACCCCGTCGTCTCGGCCCCCGAACTCCCCCAGCCAGTCTCTTCCGGAGCAGTGCTCGACTCAGTCGGCTCTGTCAGCCCGTACTGAGCCTGTGTCCGCTCGACCATCCGTGGCCGGGACACGGACTCGAAATGGTCTTCCTGGGGCTCTGTGAGCGGCTGGTCGCTTTCTGGATGCCCCGGCGCAATCGGGAGCGGTTTCAGCGAAAACGGCGGCGGACCAGTCTCGCCGAACGATGGACTCGGGAGTTGGGCGATCCACTCGCCACTTGGGAGCGTGTTGATTCGGTTGCGGAGTTCGGTCGGGCTGAGGTCCTCGTGGGCAAGCGACTCCGCGAGGTCGCGTTCGATCGAGATGTTCCCGATGAGCTTCGTCTTGATGTTGTTCAGCACCTCGTCGTAGGCCCGCTCGTTCCGGTTCCGCACCTGTTCAGGGAACTGCATCACGAGCCCCATACTCAGCCCGAACGATCGGCCCTGCGGCAGTAGCTGCTCGGAGACGAGCTTTGTCGACGCGACCGGCGCCGCCTCCTCGATGATGAGGTTCGTGAGCTTCTCGTAGTCGGTCTGACCGTCGCGCCGGCGCACCTGGACAGCGTCCCAGAGGTTGCTCAACAGCAGGAGTGTGATTGCGCGCTGTGCCTCCGGCCGGAGGTCGCCGAGGTCGAAGATGATGGTAGCGTCTTCGTCGAGGAACTCGCGGAAGTCGAAGCGGTTGTCGACGTACTCGCCGGCGTCATTCTGCTCGGGGACGTGGCTGAAGATCCGCCGTAGATGCGCGTCCTCTTTGAGCTTGTCGAGGCGGTTCCCGACGGCGTCCATCGACACTTGGAACTGGTGGTTGTCCTTCGCGAAGTGGCGCGTCAGCGATTCCTCGATGTTCTGGTTGTCCGCCGAGACCGGGGGAATCGTCTGATCGCGCTGCATCCGGAGCGCGGCGGCGAAGAGGTCGTCCAGCCCGAACACGTCGTTCCCGTACTCCTCGTCGAACAGCGCCTTGATCAGATAGCTCAGAATCTCGTTCGCGACGAACGCCTGCCCGTACTGTTCACGACCCATAATCATCCGGAGGATGTCGTGGAAGTGGTCGACCTTGTCCTGAATCGCGTCCTCACGGTTGCGACCGGCCTCGAGCGCGGGCCGGATGTCGAAGAAGGAGAACGCGGGGATGGTCTCCGGGACGCGGAAGTGGTAGACGTCGTCGAGACCACCGAACCGCTCGTAGTGGCAGCGCAGGTAGTTCTCACACATCCCGTCTCCCTTCGGGTCGACGAGGACGACGGGGCCACCCGTCGACTCGCGAAGCGAGAGGGCGTCGTTGATGATGGCCTTCGACTTCCCGCCACCAGTCGAGGCGAACCGCCCGTAATGCGTCGGCAACAGATCTGGCGGGATCCGGATGGGGTCCGGCCGTGGCTCACCATTCTCGTCGAGCGCGTAGCCGATGGCCATCCCGTCCTGGAACTGCTGGATCAGATCCGGATTGGGCCACGGGAGCGGATTCCGACTCTGCTGTTCGGCCCTCGTTCCCCGCGTCCCTTCGACGGTCAACTGTTCGGAGGAGGGGACGAGGACGAAGTTCGCGAGCTCCGTCCCGCTGAGGACCAGCTCGGGGCGTGTCTTCCCCCGGCCCGTCGTCAACTCGCGATTGAGGAGGCGCTGGAGAGCGGCCCGTGCCTTCTTCTCCTTCGTTTTCTCACGGAAGCCGGTGTCTCGGAGGCGTTGCCCCTCGACCTCGTAGAACGGTCCATCAAGTGGGTCGAACACGGGGAGGAGCGAGTCCATCCGGGCATCGAGGTCGTCGCGGGTGTTGTCGGTGGG
>NZ_LKIR01000071.1:8437-11646 GCF_001462205.1 Haloparvum sedimenti | reverse complement strand
GCACCATTGCATGGTCCGTGTTCGGGTCACTCGCGAAAGCGGGTGACACCGAACGTCGTTGGCTCACATCAGATCCCGTCTTACGGCGGACCGCAGGGGTGGGATCCTCATGGGTCGAGTCGGGGTGCGCCGCCCGGGGGTAGCCCCGCGGACGACGTCGGCATGGAAACCGGGCCGACTCTGCGAAAGCGGACCGGGTTGAACGGTCCGAGTTCGCGTCGCGTTCTTCGCATTACGTTCCGAATCGGCGCCCACACATAAGGGCGTCGGAACGGTTGCCCGAGACCCCGAAGGGTCCCGGTCGCCCCCTCGCGGGAGCGTTCTTCGCATTCATTCGAACGGCAGGCCAGTACTTAACCCCGTCGAAGCGATCGCCGTACGGCATGCGGTTTCACGCATCGTGGAGAGTGACAGTATCGCGGGGCCCAACGAATGCCGACAGACAGCTGATCCAGACGGAAGAGATAGTTCCGAGAAGGGATTCCGAGCTACCGGAAGCGACCCACAGATAACACGGGCGTTTATAAGGGAGGGGCGTGCATATAAAAGCGAACGATGGCAGACCCCGCAGAATCAATCGAGATCCAAAATGTGGTGGCATCGACGGGTATTGGGCAGGAACTCGACCTCGAAGCGTTGGCTGAGGACCTTCCCGGAGCTGACTTCAATCCGGACAACTTCCCGGGGTTAGTGTACCGAACCCAGGACCCGAAGGCGGCCGCACTCATCTTCCGCTCCGGGAAGATCGTGTGCACGGGCGCAAAGAGCATCGACGACGTGCATGAAGCGCTCGGAATCATCTTCGAGAAGCTTCGCGGACTCAGTATCCCCGTCGAAGAGGACCCGGACATCACGGTACAGAACATCGTCTCGAGCGCGGACCTCGGTCACAATCTGAACCTAAACGCGCTCGCGATCGGCTTGGGTCTCGAAGACGTAGAGTACGAGCCCGAGCAGTTCCCGGGACTGGTCTACCGGATGGACGACCCCGAGGTCGTCATTCTCCTGTTCGGCAGCGGGAAGATCGTGATCACGGGCGGGAAGCAGACGGACGACGCCGAAGGAGCCGTCGAGGAGATAGTCGAGCGGATCGAGAGCCTCGGCCTCCTCGGATAGCGCGTTCTCGGCCACCGCTTCGCGACAGTTTCGATCGAACCCCGAGCAGCCACCGACACGGTGCGATTATCCTTCGGTGTCCTCAGTAAGAACGTCCTTCACGACCTTCGGATCCTC
Source organism: Haloparvum sedimenti (assembly GCF_001462205.1). GTDB lineage: Archaea > Halobacteriota > Halobacteria > Halobacteriales > Haloferacaceae > Haloparvum > Haloparvum sedimenti. The sequence goes on along the minus strand of NZ_LKIR01000071.1, from coordinate 10,413 downwards.
CAGCAGTTGGTGTTTGGTGTAGCTCCCCTCAGCGCTGCCACCGCTGTGTTTCGACTGTTCGATGATGTCGAGGAACGCGTGTTCCTTCAACAGGTCGCGAACGCGGCGCAACGAGAGGCTGTCCGACCCCTCCTGGCGGCAGATGTTCTCATAAATCTCGTAGACGCGGCTCGTTCGGAACCCGTCCTGTTTGTCGCTCGAGAGGGAGAGTAGTGCGAGGGCCTGGAGGACGTATCGGGAGTGGGGGGTCGACCCGCGGATGAGCTCGCGAAATCGGTCGGTTTCGGCGCGTTCGCGCGCCTGAGTGACGAACTCCTCGCGGACGGTTCGTTCGCCGTTCCCCTGTGCGATCTCGCCGGCGTATCGGAGGATGTCGATCGCTTTGCGTGCGTCACCGTGTTCGCGGGCGGCGAGCGCGGCCGCGCGCGGGACGGTGGACGGTTCGAGCACGCCGTCGTGGAAGGCGTCGGATCGAGCCTCCATGATGTCCCCCAGCTGCGTCGCATCGTACGGGGGGAAGACGAACTCACGCTCACAGAGGCTGGACTTGACGCGCTCATCCATCCGGTCCTTGTACTGGATCTTGTTGCTGATCCCGATGACGCCGAGTTTGCAGTCGGTGATCTTACCGGCCTCGCCGGCGCGGGAGAGCTGCATGAGGATCGCGTCGTCATCGAGCTTATCGATCTCGTCGAGGATGATCAGGACCACGTCGTACCGCTCGTCGAGAATCCGCCAGAGGCGTTTGTAGTACGTCGAGGTGGATAGCCCCTTGTCGGGGACGTTGATCCCGGTTTCGGCTGGGTCGTTGACCCCGTCGGCGATCGTCTGGACCGCCTGTGTCTCCGTCGTGTCCTGCGCACAGTCGACGTATGCAAAGGTGGCGTTGACGCCCTCCTCGCCGGCGGTATCGACGAGGCGCTGAGAGACGTATTTCGCACAGAGGGATTTTCCGGTACCCGTCTTACCGTAAATGAGCACGTTGCTCGGGCTCTGACCGAAGATGGCGGGGTTGACCGCGGTCGCGAGGTCGGCGATCTCGTCGTCGCGGCCGACGATCCGACCCTCTCCCGGCAAGTGGCTGATCTCGAGGAGCTCCTTGTTCGCGAAGATGGGATCCTCGCGCGTGAAGAGGTCGTCCGCTGCGTCCATAGGAGAGACACCGCGTTTCCGGTGAAATGTATTGTGTTTCGGCGGGCGTGAGACGGCAGTTGTGCTAGAAAGGGTAGAGGACACACACACCGGGTTTCCGGTGAAATACGTTCGTTGGGGTGAGGGGGGAGTCGAAACGGGGGTTTAGTTTCACCGGAAACAAGGTGCGTGATGACAGTGGAAAAGGCAGCCGAGAGCCGAGAGTCCAGCTAGAGGGGGGACTGAAAGCCGATAATCAAAGGTTGTCAAAGTTCGAAAACCGAGATGGACGCTTCGCTACTCGCGGAGGCGCCTGGAGGATTCCGACCGATATCGTCGTGTGAACGACGGCGTTCGACTACAGTTCCAACACCGATGGTTCGAGTCGATGGAGCTGCAGCGTTCGCTAACAAGATATTTCGCAGTGGACTCGGAGGGGGATACTCAGAAAACTCTAATAAAGTTTCTCATTTCTTGTACCTCCTGGAACCATCCCGGGAATACTGATCCGACTTCGATCCGAGATTCACCGGAAACACGGTGTGTCACTCTCGCCCGAACCGGTGCTGAACCACGAACATCAGAAGAGGGTCTACAAAGACCAGAAGTCCGAATGTACTGGGGCTGGATGCACTGGAGCTGGATGCATTGGGTCTGAATTCACCGGGCCGGATCAACAACGATTCACCGGAAACGCGGTGTCCCTCTCCGTGTTCGGACCAGACGAATCGAAGGTGCGCCACAGAACGACGGCTGTTTCATCGAGAACGACATCTGTTTCACCGGAAACACGGTGTGATACTGCTGACGGGTCCCGTAATCCGACCGCCCGCGACCGCGTTCAT
>NZ_LKIR01000071.1:4153-8395 GCF_001462205.1 Haloparvum sedimenti | reverse complement strand
CGACCGCGTTCACCGGAAGCCGACCGCGTTCACCGGAAGCCGACCGCGTTCACCGGAAGCCGACCGCGTTCACCGGAAGCCGACCGCGTTCACCGGAAACGTGGTGTCCGCAACTCGGAGAACGACCCCCTTTCCCCGAGGAACGGTCTCGGTTCCGCGAACCAGCTCCCGGAGCGGTACGCTTCACCGGAAATACGGTGTCTCCGGGCTCGCCCCGATTCACCGGAAACACGGTGTGACTACACGACCCAGTTTCTGCGGGCGTCTTCGCCCCACATAGACGGGATCTCACATCGCCGCAATGTACATAATGGACGGCTACGTGTTGTGAACTAGTGGCATCCCGGAACGGGGACTCAGGACCGACCCACGGGGACCTGCCCCGGGCGGAGCAACCGTCCGCGAAACGCCGCACGAGGGCCGACCCTCCGGTCCGCGACCCGACTCGCTACTCCCTGACCGACCACTTTCTGGAGCGACTCGGCCAGCCCGGACGATACGCGTCGACGGAACTCGTCAGCGAGGCGATCCGGCACGGCCAGCTCAGGTGGAACGACACCGAAGGGTGGCGATTCGCGCTCGTTGAGGAGGGCGTCCGCGTCGTCGTGGTCGTGGAGGACACCGAGACCGCCTCTCCAGTCATCGTGACCGCGTGGACGGAGGTCGCTGACCGCGACCGCGCGATGGCCTCCCGACGCTGGGGGCCCGCGGACGTGCACACGATCCGCCTGCGGACCGCGCTCAGCACCGACGCGAACAGCCACGTTCCGGACGAGATACGCCCCTGCGATGTCGATCGCCCCTTCGTCGTCGGGAACCACCGCATCTCGACACGACCCGGAGATGGGTTCGTCGTCTGTGCCGACTGCAACCGCCGATTCCGATCGAAAGCCCGGCTCAGAGACCGTCCCTGCCGGGACTGAAAAGCGGCCGGACCCGGAGGCGGCACCCATATCCTTCCGGACACCGAAACCAGTCCAATGGCTGATCCCGGCCCCTCCGAAACCGAGACGTCAGAACCGGAGGCCGCCGTCGACGACACCACCGGCAACGACACCACCGGCAACGACACCACCGGCAACGACACCACCATCGACGAAGCCGCGTTCCACGACGCGCTCGAAGCCGAGGGACGCCCCCTCGCGACCGCCCAACAGGTGGCCAACCGGCTCGGCGTCTCGCAAGCGACCGCCCGCGACCGTCTGGACGCGCTCGCGGACGCGGACCGAGCGGACCGGCTCGATGTCGAAACCGACCCGGTCGTGTACTACCCGCGAGAGTGGGGCAACCTCGCGACACGCGAGCGCGTCGTGGTCTTTCCGACCCGCCGCGAAATCGTGGTCGACCACCCGACGCAGTACACCCGCGCACAGCTCGCCCAGTTCGCCCACCTCGTCGACACGAGCGGTGACGGGTCGGCCGCGGCACGGTCGAGATCGGCCGCGGCAGGGTCAAGATCGGCCGCGGCAGGGTCGAAAGCAGAGGCAGCACGGTCGGAGGCAGATGCAGCCCAGTCAGACCCGACGAGTCAGAACCGCGTGAAAAGCCGGAGGCGTCCGGGGACACGCGGCTACCTCTATCGAGTCAGACAGGAGGACGTGTGGGCGGCTCCGTTCGAGACCGTCGAGGACCTGCTCGCCAGCGTCCGCGAAGTGCTCCCGCGTCGCTACCCGCACCTCGAGGACTGGATCACGGACCAGTGGAAGCGCGCGAACCGGTTTCGACTGTACACCCACGAGGACGACTACGTCGTCCTAGAGGCGGCTTCGGAGAGCCTCCTCAGTAACGTCGCGGGGGACCACCTCGAAGAGGGGCAGATACAGGCGCCGATCTCGGAGACAGAGGCGTGGATCGACGACCGCGCGGTCGCGTCGATCAAGCGCGCGCTCTACGAGGCCGGATACCCCGTCCAGGACGACCGCGACCTGGAGTCGGGCGACCCCATCGACGCGGATCTCACCACCGACCTCCGCGAGTACCAGCGCGAGTGGGTCGACACGTTCCTCGACGAGCGCTCCGGCGTGTACGTCGGCCCGCCCGGTTCCGGCAAGACCGTCGCCGCCATCGCGACCCTCACCGAGGTCGGCGGCGAAAGCCTCGTCCTCGTCCCGTCCCGTGAACTCGCCGACCAGTGGGAGGCGGAGCTGCTCGCACACTCGACGCTGAAGCCCGACGACATCGGTCAGTACCACGGCGGCGAGAAGGAGATCGCGCCGGTCACCGTCGCCACCTACCAGACCGCGGGGATGGACAGACACCGGAGCCTGTTCGACTCCCGCGAGTGGGGCCTGATCGTCTACGACGAGGCCCACCACATCCCGAGCCCCGTCTTCTCCCGGTCCGCGGAGCTGCAGGCCAAACACCGGCTCGGACTCTCCGCGACGCCGGTCCGCGAGACGGGGAGCGAGGAGGAGATCTACACGCTCATCGGGCCGCCCATCGGCGCGGACTGGGACTCCTTGTTCGAGGCCGGCTTCGTCCAGGAGCCGGAGGTCGAGATACGGTACGTCCCGTGGCGCGACGAGATGGCCCGCAACGAGTACGTCAGCACGCGCGGGCGCGAGCGCAGACGCATCGCGGCCGAGAACCCCGCGAAGATCAAGGAGACGGAGCGCCTCCTCGCCCAGCACCCGGACAAGAAGGCGCTCGTGTTCGTGGAGTATCTCGATCAGGGCGAGAACCTCGCGGCCGCGCTCGACGTGCCCTTCATCAGCGGTGAGACCAGACACGGCGAACGCAACAGGCTCTTCGAGCGCTTCCGAGAGGGTGACCTCGACACGCTCGTCGTCTCCCGCGTCGGCGACGAGGGGATCGACCTCCCGGACGCGGAACTGGCGGTCGTCGCCTCGGGGCTCGGCGGATCACGCCGGCAGGGCGCTCAACGCGCGGGCCGAACCATGCGCCCCACCGGGTCGGCGCTCGTCTACGTTCTCGCGACCCGGGGCTCCTCCGAGGAGGAGTTCGCTCAGCGACAGATGCGCCACCTCGCACAGAAAGGCGTCCGCGTCCGCGAGACGAATCTGGACGAGTAGTCCCTGAACCCCGATAAGTAGTCAAAAACCCGATAAGTAGTCCGAAAGCAGTCCGTAACCGGGCGACCCGAAACCCCTACGAGAAATCCTCGAGCGTCCCGCTTCCGTTCTCGTTCCCGTTCGCGTTTTCTGAATCGGTCTCGGCATTTCGACCGGCGGTATCCGTATCGCCGTTTTCTGTACCACCGGCGTCCGTTTCCTCACCTTTCGACGACCCACCAGTGGACGGCTCTCCCCACCGTGAATCAGGGTCGACCGCGGCCACGGCCTGCTCCAACTCGGCCTCGGTGTAGTCGACCTCGTCGTCGAGGATCATCGACAGCCGCTGCCAGCGCGCGCTCTGCTCGTCCTCGCCCTTCGGGCCGACGCGTGCACCCCGCGTTTTGAAGAACTTCGTTCCGCGGTCGCGTTTGGCCCCTTCGCCGGTGTGCTGGTCGAACACCACGTCGAACTCCCCCTCGGGCTCCAGGTCACCGACTGGAAACTCGTGGGAAGGCGTCGCGTCACGGGCCTCCGCGTCCGCGCGCAGGTCCGCAACCGTCCGGAAGTACTCGTCGGCGTTCGGCGACTCCCGCGTCGAGGGCGCCCGCGCGGCCGCGAGCGCGGCGTGGATCGCACAGATCCGGCCCTTCCACTCGCTCGGCTCCCACCGCTCGGTCGCGAGGTCCTCGTAGCGCTCGATCGCCAGCGCGACCTCGTGGCCCGCCCGGAGGTCCTCGACGACGTAGAGGTTGAGCCGGTCCCAGAGGTTCCACGCGTACCCCGACCGCGCCAGCTCCCACGCCGCCCACGCCGCGACCTCCTCGTCCGACCGACGGACGGCCTTCTGGAGCAGGCTGGAAACGTCGTACCGGTTGTACCCGCCGTCGGTCTCGTCGGGCTCCTTCCGCTCCCCGAAGTCGTTCTCTCCGGTCGCCTCGGGCGGCGTTTCCGTCTCCAGGTCCCCGTCGCTGCCGAACGTCGCCTGACGGTCGCCCTCGTCACTCATACCCGGACCTGCGCCCCGACGGAGAAAAAGCGCTCGGGGTCGCGATCGATGCCCGCCAGATCGACGCCCGCGAAACCGACCGAGGGGCCCACGACACGCACACCCACTCCGACCCCGAAAGAGAATCCTTAAGTCGGGGCCAGCGCTTACTCGTAGACAGGCCGGCCTTAGCTCAGCCTGGTAGAGCAGCCGACTGTAGATCGGCTTGTCCCCCGTTCAATT
>NZ_LKIR01000071.1:0-4143 GCF_001462205.1 Haloparvum sedimenti | reverse complement strand
CCAGCGCCGGAGGTACTTCGACCTATGAGCAACGCAACCACAAGCCGATTACTCGTGCCGACGAACAGTAGAACCGTTCCCAACGGGGAGGCCGGACTTCATTTTCAGCCGAACCGTAGTTCACCAGCAAAGCCCGTTTTCCCCACGAGAAGACGGGTCTACGCGGCTGATCTGGCTTCGAGAAGATCGGGGCAAAAACGTAAGTTGAACTGGGAACCAGCCGCCCCCCGTCGCCTTCAGGCGGATCGCGTATTGGACGGTGGTGCGGCATGAGCTCCGAGCGCGAGCCCGATCCGGTGCCGGACCTGAGCGCCGACATCGACCGCATCGAGGACGTGGACGTTGACGTTGACGTAGTGGGCGACTCGCTGGAGATCGTGCGTCGGGAAACCGAGAGCGTCCGCATTGACTGCCTCTTTCAGCCGGTCGACAGAGAGGAGTGCGACGCGCAGCTCATCCTGTGGAGTGACTCCGCCGGCTGGAGTGGCTTCGAGCGCCGGGGCGATTCGTTCCACCACGTTCATGTGCTCGTCGACACCGTGATCGACGGCGCCGACGTGCGAACGGAGAGGGAGTATATCGTAGAGAGAGCCGTCAACCCTGCGGATGTCGCCGAGGCGATCCACAACCACATCGAGGACCCGAAAGCGGGAGGAGCCGGGAACTTTGCGCGGGGGTGTTCGCCGCCATGAGCACCCTCTGGGAGTGGAGCACGCTCGACAGCGACACGGGCGAGCGACTGGACTTCCAGCGACTCGCCGGCACCGAGGAAACCTCGTGGCAGCGTGGCGAGCCGCGAGCGGCGAGCATCAAGCGCGCGAGCCGGATCGGCTGGAGGGTCGCCCTTCCCGGCGGCGAGCCCCACACGGTCGCGCTCGCCATCGACGGCGGCGAGTGGACCGGCTACTGCGACTGCAAGGGCTTCAAGTTCAACGCCGGCCCGTGCGCCCACCTCTGCACGCTCCGGAAGGCCGCGTTCGGCGGGCTACCGGACGACCGCGGCAACAGGGTGACGGTCGCGCATGCCGACGAGGCGCGGGACGCGGAGACCAGCCTCCCGGCCCTCTCGTTCCTCACGGAGCGGGAGCGCGAGATCTACGTGGAGACCCAGATCAGCGGGATGGGCGTCCGTGAGTGGGCACGCCGCGAGGAGGTCTCGCCCGGCACCGCGAGCAACCTGCTCCGGAGCGCCCGCGACCGCATCGAGGAGCACGAGACGCAGCTCCGCGCCGACGGTGGCCCGGACGTGCGCCGCGACCCGGCGACCGATGCGCGCCGCGTCGGCGGCGAGGGGGTCGACCGATGACGGGCGCCGTTTGTGTGACAAACGGAACGGCTGTCAGACAGACCGATATGCTGGTGGACGGGGGTAACAACGACTCTACCGACCGCTTCGGCTTCTGTCACACAGGCACGGGGGGGCATCGAGAACGGCGCCCTCACGTACGCGGGGCGCCTGTGCGTGCGAACTTGGAGGCGGCGCGCGCGCTGCTGCGCGAAGCGACGCCCGGACGCGGAGACGCGGCCGCGGAGGTGGCGGCATGAAGAACGTCGAGAAGCTCTACGAGTGTCGCAACTGCGGCGGGCTCGCGGCGTCGACGCCGCCCGCGTGTCCCTACTGCGGCGCCACTGACGGCGGGAACATGCTCTCCGTGGTAGACCTGGAGACGGGTGAGAGAGTCGAGAAACAGCGGCCGTGGCATGAGCCGATCAACCTGATGGGGGGGTCGGAATGAGCGCGGACGGGGAGCGCGTGTCGGCGCGGATGAACGACCCGACGCTGACGGACGCGCTCGACGAGGCGGCCGAGGAGTTCGGATCGCGGTCGGAGGCGCTGCGGTTCGCGGTCCGCGTGGCGCTCGTCGACGGCGAGGACGCGGCCGACGACGCGGCCGGTGCGCTCGCGGACCTGCCGATGAAGGCCCGCGACGGCTACGAGGAGCTGGTCGACTACGCCGGCGTGGGCGGACGGATCGAACTCGGCGCGGCCGAGTCGATCCTCGCGCAGAAGCTGAACATCAGCACGGAGTCGGTGCGGCACGTCGCGCTGCGGCCGATGCGGAACGCGGACGTGATCGCGCTCCATCAGGGGATCAATCAGGTGACGGTCGTCGTGCGGGACGCGGACGCGGTCGCCGGAGGTGAGGGCGATGGCGAGTAGAGTAAGCAACGTGGTCGGCGCGGCGCCGAACGTCGACGCGGCCGGCGAGAGCCTCGTCTTCGAGGAGGACGACGAGGCGGGGGGAGGACGATGATCGAAGCCGGAAGCGCGCTCGTGGCCGGCCTACTCGGGACCTCGGTGATGTGGATGGCGTGGGAGCACGAACGACGGAAGCGGGCCGACTTCGAGACCGACCTGAACAGCCTGATCCACGCCGGGCTTGTGGACACCGACGATCTCCGCCGGACCGTCCGGTACAAGTCCGTGCGCCAGTCGCTCGTAGACCGGCACCCCGCCGACCGGACGCCGCGGCGGGCCGCGGAAGCCGTCAAAGAGGCGGACCCCGAGAACGGACCGATCACCATCGATCCCGCGACCGGTCGGGAGGTGGACGCCGATGGCGAGTAAGTCGCGGTACGGTGCGGACACGATCGTCACGCCCGACGCGGTCCGCGCCCCCTACGAGCGGGATCCGGACCGGCCGCGGGCGTTCGTCTGCACCTGCCTGACGTGTCGAGAGAAACAGCGCGTGCTGTTCGAGGCCGGCCGGACGCGGCCGTGGGAGCATGACTCCGCGAACGCCTCGCACGTCGTCGAGTACCGGAGGATCGACCGATGACGGGCGGCGAGGGAAACAAGGAAAGCCGCTGCCGTGAGTGCGGTGAGGGTCTCGGCGCCGGCTACCTGTGTGACGACTGCGACACGGTGGAGGTCCTCGACTGATGCTCCGTGACGAGTACCTTCGGCGGCTCGTCGACGAGGCTTTCGTCGACCTCTACCTCTCGGCAAACGACGGTCACCGGATCTACTGGCCGTGGCGGATGCAGCCGCCCGCGGAATCGTCGCGAGCGTACCGGAACGCCTGCGAGATGTACATCATTGACAGCGAGCCGCAATCGCCCCACATCGGGAATCGGGACGTGCTCGATGAGGCGGTTCGTGTCGATGCGGACATGGTGCTGCTCGCGGACTACTTCCCGTTCGATCTCTACGACGAAATCCTCGACCCCGAGGAAGACCCGGAGGAGTGGGAGGCCTACGAGGCCGCCCAACGTCAGTTCGGAGATGCGTACTCCGCGAGCATCCACAGCGTTCGGGACGGACTCGATCTCGCGGAGTCTCACCCGTTTGACGGCGAGATCATCGTTCCACTTCAGGCACCTCACGCCGACGCGGTGAAGGAGCTGCCGTCTCACGACCGCTACGCGATTGGCGGGCTGAAGGACTCGGCCGCGTCGGACTATCGGCGGGTCGAAGCCGCTCGGTGCGTTCGGAACGAGGCACCGCGGGCGTGGCTCCACGGACTCGGCTGGGGTGCGACCGACGCGGTCGTCGCTGCCGTTCACGAGAATCCCGATCTCCTCGACAGCGTGGACTATTCGACGCCAATGCAGACGGCTATTGCGGGCGTCGACGCCGGTGCCGAGCGCATGTCAGTACAGGCAGCGAAGGCCGGCGCACAGCTGATCGAAGACCTCAGACGCTTTTCACCTCACCTAACCGACTCTCCCGAACCGCCGAAGACCGAACAGCGGACACTCCTCGCTGATGGGGGTGTGTGAAACCTTCAGCCGAGCTTTGGATTCTCTATACAGAATCCCAAACTCGCACCCTTCCCACCCTGCACCGTTTATAAACCAACTACCTCGGAATCACGATCACAATGGAAACCCAAACTGAGCAGAAAGCGACCGTCTGGCTGAAGCCGGATCAGGTCGACCGGATGCGCTCCGCGACCGTCGAAGCGAGCGCGCCGTATCTCGCGGCTCGCAACGACGCGCTGATCGCCACGCTCTACGACACCGGCCTGCGCGTCGGTGAGGCGGTCGCGCTCGACGTGGCCGACCACGTCGACTTAGACGACGGCGTGCTCGCGCTCCCGGCCGACCTTCAGAAGGACTACCCGACCGACCGCACGCCGAGCTACACCGAGATCGAGTTGGCCGACGAGACCGTTCGGACGCTCCGGACCTATCTCGCGT
>NZ_LKIR01000070.1:32720-37692 GCF_001462205.1 Haloparvum sedimenti | reverse complement strand
CCGCCGTCCGCGGCGAAGAAGGCGTTCCTCGTCACCCGCTTCGGGGACTACTTCTTCCTCGTCGGCGTGGTCGCGGTGTTCGCGACGTTCGGCACCGCGCAGTTCGCCGGTGCCGAATCGTTCCCCGCGCTCGCTGAGGCGGCGCTCGCGGGCGAGTTCGACGCCTGGACGCCGTTCGGGCTCGACGCGATGACGTGGTTCACCGCCGTCGGGCTGCTGGTGCTGGGCGGCGCGGTCGGCAAGTCCGCGCAGTTCCCGCTGCACACGTGGCTCCCCGACGCGATGGAGGGCCCGACGCCGGTCTCCGCGCTCATCCACGCGGCGACGATGGTCGCGGCCGGCGTCTACCTCGTCGCGCGGATGTACGGCTTCTACGCGCTGACTCCGACGACGCTCGCGGTCATCGCGTTCATCGGCGGCTTCACGGCCCTGTTCGCGGCGACGATGGGCGTGGTGAAGGACGAGCTGAAGCAGGTGCTCGCGTACTCGACGATCTCGCAGTACGGCTACATGATGCTCGCTCTCGGCGCGGGCGGCTACGTGGCCGCGGTCTTCCACCTGACGACCCACGCGTTCTTCAAGGCGCTGCTGTTCCTCGGCGCCGGGTCGGTCATCATCGCGATGCACCACAACGAGGACATGTGGGACATGGGCGGGCTGAAGGACAAGCTACCCGTCACCTACTGGACGTTCCTCGCGGGCTCGCTCGCGCTCGCGGGCATCTTCCCGTTCGCGGGCTTCTGGTCGAAAGACGAGATCCTCTACGAGGCGCTCGTCCACGGCCTCAACGACCCGCTCCTGCTGGGCGGCTACGTCATGGGCCTGCTCGCGGTGCCGGTCACCGCGTTCTACACCTTCCGCATGGTGTTCCTGACGTTCCACGGCGAGCCGCGGACGGAGCTGGCCGAGGACCCGCACTCGGTGCGCTGGAACGTGAAGGGGCCACTGACGGTGCTCGGCACCCTCGCGGTCGTCACTGGCTTCATCAACATGGTGCCGGTCAAGAAGGTGCTCGGCGTGGAGGGCATCGACGTGCTCCACCGCTGGCTCGACAACGAGTGGGGCGGCATCGACGGCCTCTCCTCGCACCACTACGCGGACATCGGTCCGTACAGTAGCGGCTACATCGCGGGCGGCGAGGTGCCCACCGTGCTGATCGGCGCGGGCGTCTCGCTCGGGCTGGCGCTGGCTGGCCTCGCGGTCGCGTGGACGCTGTACAACGTCGCCGAGCCGACGGAGCACACGGCCAAGCTCGGCGGGCTGAAGACGGTGCTGTACAACAACTACTACCAGGACGAGGTGCAGGTCTGGCTCGCCGCCCGGACGCAGGACGTCTCCGGCGGCGCGGACACCTTCGACCAGGGCATCGTCGACGGCGTCGTCAACGGCGTCTCGTCGGTGAGTCTGGCGGCCGGACAGCGCGTCCGGCGGGTCCAGACGGGCGTGGTCACGCACTACGCCGCAATGTTAACGCTCGGGCTCACCGGCCTGCTTCTCCTGTTCGGTGTGCTCGGGGGGTGGTTCCTGTGATAATCGAGACGCTCATCGCCGTAACGTTCGTGAGCGCCGTGGTCGTCGCGCTCGCCCCCGACGAGTGGGCGGGCCGGCTCGCGTTCGCGCTCAGTCTGCTCCCGTTCGTCGGGAGCCTCTACATGTGGTCACAGTTCGAGGCGGCCGGCAACGCCCTCACGGGCGGCGGCATCGCCTTCGAGACACAGATAGACTGGCTGGAGGTCGGCGGCTACACGCTCCAGTGGTTCGTCGGCGTCGACGGCATCAGCATGCCGCTGCTGGTGCTCACGACGTTCCTCGTCCCGCTGGCGATCCTCTCGGCGTGGACGCCCATCTCCGACCGCATCAGCCAGTTCTACGCGCTGCTGCTGTTCATGGAGGCGAACCTGCTCGGCGTGTTCACGGCGCTGGACTTCTTCGTCTGGTTCATCTTCTGGGAAGCCGTCCTCGTCCCGATGTACTTCCTCATCGGCGTCTGGGGCGGTCCGCGCCGGAAGTACGCCGCGATCAAGTTCTTCGCGTACACGAACCTCGCGTCGCTGGTCATGTTCATCGGGTTCATGGCGTTGGTGTTCGCGCTCCCGGTCGAGACGTTCGGGATGCCCGCGATCACCGCGGCGCTCGCGGCCGGCGAGGTCGAGGCGTTCTACGGGATCGCCCCCGACGCCATCCGGCTGTTCGCGTTCCTCGCGCTGTTCGTCGGCTTCGCGGTGAAGGTGCCGATGGTGCCGTTCCACACCTGGCTGCCGGACGCCCACGTCGAGGCGCCGACCCCGGTGTCGGTGCTGCTGGCGGGCGTCCTCCTGAAGATGGGGACGTACGCGCTGCTCCGGTTCAACTTCACGATGCTGCCCGAGGAGGCGACCGCGCTCGCGGTGCCGATCGCCGCGATAGCGGTCGTATCGGTCATCTACGGCGCGATGCTGGCACTGGCCCAGCAGGACCTCAAGCGCATCGTCGCCTACTCGTCCGTCTCGTCGATGGGCTACGTCATCCTCGGCCTGATCGCGTTCACCGAGTACGGCGTCGGCGGCGCGACGTTCCAGATGGTCGCGCACGGGCTCATCTCGGGGCTGATGTTCATGGCGGTCGGCGTCGTCTACAACGCGACGCACACGCGCATGGTCTCGGACATGTCCGGGATGGCCGACCGGATGCCCGTCGCGGTGGGCATCCTCGTCGCCGGCGCGTTCGCGTACATGGGGCTGCCGCTGATGGCCGGCTTCGCGGGCGAGTTCTTCATCTTCGTGGGCTCGTTCGGCTCGCCGGTCGCGGGCGGCCTGATGCCGCTGTTCACCGCGGCGGCGATGTTCGGCATCGTCATCGTGGCGGGCTACCTGCTGTTGGCGATGCAGAAGACGCTGTTCGGGCCGTTCAGCCTCGCGACCGACTACGAGGTCGGCCGCGCGCCGGTCCGCGACGTGGCGCCGCTGATGGCGCTGCTGGGCGCGATCATCCTGCTCGGCGTCGCGCCGGACCTGTTCTTCGAGATGATCCGTGACGCCGTCGCGGACGTGGTCGCAGGAGGTGTCAACTAATGGCGACGCAACTCCCCGAGTGGGCCGCGCTCTCCCCCGTGCTGGCGCTCGCGCTGACGGGGCTCGCGCTGCTGCTCGTGGACACGATCAACCCGAACAGTCGTTCGAACACCTCCTCGGCCGTCGTGGCCGTGCTGGGGTCGCTCGCGTCGCTCGGCGCCGCGACGTGGTTCCTGCTGGCCGGGACCGGACAGGAGGGCACCGGCGGCGCGATCACCCTGTTCGCGGACGCGATCGTGGTGGACGGCCTCGCGCTGTTCTTCACGGTGGTCTTCGCGGTCGTGACGGCGCTGGTCGTCGTCGCGGCGCACGACTACCTCGCGGACGTGGACAGCCCCGGCGAGTTCTACTCGATGGTCCTGTTCGCGGCCACGGGGATGTCGCTGATGGCGTCCGCCAACTCGCTGGCGGTCGCGTTCGTCGCCCTGGAGATGGCGTCGCTGCCCTCCTACGCGCTGGTGACGTTCCTCAAGAAGAACAAGGGGAGCGTGGAGGCGGGGCTGAAGTACTTCCTCGTCGGCGCGGTCTCCTCCGCGGTGTTCGTCTTCGGCATCTCGCTGGTGTACGCCGCGACGGGCTCGCTGCTGCTGTCCGACGTGGCCGCGGGCCTGACGAGCGGTGACGCCCCGGTCGGCGTCGCCGGCATCGGCGTGCTGATGGTGCTCGGCGGGTTCGCGTACAAGACCGCCTCCGTGCCGTTCCACTTCTGGGCGCCGGAGGCGTACGAGGGCGCGCCCGCGCCCGTGAGCGCGTTCCTGTCGTCCGCCTCGAAGGCGGCCGGCTTCGCGCTCGCGTTCCGCGTGTTCACCGAGGGCTTCGCGCTCGGGACCGAGCTCGTCGCGGGCGTCGACTGGGCGCTCGCGTTCGGCATCGTCGCCGTCCTCACGATGACGCTCGGCAACTTCGCGGCCGCGGTCCAGGAGAACGTCAAGCGCATGCTGGCGTACTCCTCCATCGGCCACGCCGGCTACGCGCTCATCGGGCTGGCGGCGATCTCGGTCGGCGGGACCCACAACGGCGACGTGATGGGCGCCGCGATGGCGCACCTGCTCGTCTACGGGTTCATGAACACCGGCGCGTTCCTGTTCATCGCCCTCGCGGAGACGTGGGGCGTCGGGAAGACGTTCGAGGACTACAACGGCCTCGCGACGAAGGCGCCGATGGCCTCGCTCGCGATGACCGTGTTCATGTTCTCGCTGGCGGGGCTCCCCCCGCTCGGCGGGTTCTTCTCGAAGTACTTCCTGTTCATGGGCGCCATCTTCAACGGCTTCTGGTGGCTCGCGGCGGTCGGCGCGCTCAACAGCGTGCTGTCGCTGTACTACTACAGCCGCGTCGTGAAGGCGCTCTGGCTGGAGGACCCGGCGGGCGACCTCGACGCGGTCGACTCGCGGCCGACGGCGCTGTACGTCGCGATCATCTTCGCGGCGGTCGGCACGGTGCTCGTGCTGCCCGGCTTCGGGCCGGTCATCGAGAGCGCGCAGGCAGCCGCGAACGCGCTGTTCGCGTAACGCGGACGCTTCTCACACGTTTTTCCGACGGCGCATTCGGTCGTTGACCGGCGACGTATTTGTGACTGGTAGAGCGTTTCTACCGGCGCTTCGGACGGCGAGGTTTCTGTGTCGGCTGCAGATCCGGTTACTCCAGACAGCAACATCCAGAAAGCCCCAGCCGGCTCTCCCTCCTACAGATCTGGATCTGCTACAAATACTGCTCTAGACAGCAACATCCAGAAAGCCCCAGCCGGCTCGACCGCGCCGGGTTCCGGCAGGCGGTCCGGGCTGCCTGCGGTAGCGGGCTGCCGGGCTGCGACTGCCGTCGTCCCGCTCGGCAGGCTCGCGGGACCCTCGCTGCGCTCCTCGCTCTCCGCTTGGCGAGACAAACCGCGTCTCGCTAGCCTCCAGCGTGCAGTGGCGCGCTGGAGA
>NZ_LKIR01000070.1:0-32710 GCF_001462205.1 Haloparvum sedimenti | reverse complement strand
GCGTCTCTCCGCACCGCCCGACGGACGGGTCCGGGCTGCGACTTGCTGACTCTCGCTCGGCAGGCTCGCGAGAGCGTCGTCCGGGCGGGACCGAGCCGGCTGCCCCTTTCAGTCCCACCCACCGCGACCGCACAGCAGCCTCACACCTCCCCAGCCTCGGCGACGGCGCGGCCGCGAAACCGCACCGCAGGCGGCCGCGCCGTCGCCTCCCTCGCGCGGTCGCGGCGACACGGGGTCGCCGCGGCGCACGCCGACCGCACCGCCACGCACAGCACCGCGACCGCACGTGGGACGAACGTTTTTGGCAGATACCGAAGGACTCCCGCCGTGAGTGCCGTTGGGTGGGATGGCTCGCAGCCCATCGCCTCGGGGGTCGGGCCACCGGACTCACCGTGACGGTACCGTTTTGAGTCCGCGTCCCGCAGGGACGGGCACATGGTACGGCGGCTGGTTCTCGGCTGCGACTCCGTCGGTCACACGCTCGTCGAGCGAGCGCGGGAGCGCCGCGGCGAGTTACACGTCGTCGCGGACGACACCGGCTGGGTGACGACGCTCCGGGAGGCGAACGTCGCCGCCGTCGAGGCGGACCCGACCGACTCCGCCAACTATCCCGACCGGGCGGCTGTCGTCGTGGTCGCGAGCGACGATCCGGACCGGAATCTCGCCGCCGCGCTGTCGGCCCGGGCGGCGTTCCCCGACGCGCTGATCGTGGCGTACGCGGGCGAGGACCCGGCGGACGCGGTCCGCGACCGACTTCGGGAGACCGTCGACCGACTCATCGACCCCGTCGACGCGCTCGCGGACCGCGTCGTCGCGGCCGCGGGCGCGGACGAGGGCGAGCGCATGGCGTCGCTGTTCTCGACGCTCCGGCAACTGAACGGGCCGCTGGCGGTCGTGACCCACGACAACCCCGACCCCGACGCCATCGCCAGCGCCATCGCGTTGGTTCGCGTGGCGGAGGCGGTGGGGGTGCCCGCGGAAGCGTGCTATCACGGCGAGATCTCCCATCAGGAGAACCGCGCGCTCGTGAACTTGCTGGACATCCCGATCCGGAACGTGGAATCCGTCGACCCCGACGAGTACGGCGGGATCGCTCTCGTCGATCACTCGCGTGCGGGCGTCAACGACAGTCTCGCCCCCGAGACGGCGGTCGACGTGGTCGTGGACCACCACCCGCCGCGTGGGCCGGTGGAGGGATCGTACGTCGACATCAGGCCGGATCTGGGCGCGACGAGCACCATGCTCGCCGAGTACCTCGACCGGCTCGAGATCGAACCGGACCGCCGGACTGCGACCGCCCTGTTGTACGGGATCCGCGTCGACACGCGCGAGTTCACCCGCGAGGTATCGGTCGCAGACTTCGAGGCGGGCGCGAATCTCCTCCCGTTCGTCGACGAGGAGGTGCTCGAGCGCGTCGAGTCGCCGAGCGTGAGCGTGGACACCGTCGAGACGCTCGCGGAGGCGATCCGGCGACGGGACGTGCGGGGGTCGGCGGTCGCCTCCTGCGTCGGACGCATCAAGGACCGCGACGCGCTCGCGCAGGCGGCCGAGCGCCTGCTGAACATGGAGGACGTGACGGTATCGCTCGTCTACGGCTACATGGACGGCGTCGTCTACGTCTCCGGCCGCGCCCGCGGCGCGTCGATCGACCTCGGCGAGACGCTCCGGGAGGCGCTCGACCAGATCGGCTCCGCGGGCGGGCACGCGGACATGGCGGGCGCACAGGTCCCGCTGGGGATCCTCGGGGAGGTCGACGAAGAGGCGGAGGAGACCCTGACCGACGTGGTCGAGGACATAATCTCCGGGCGCTTCTTCGAGACGCTCGCGGACGCGCCCGCGGCGCCGGACCACGACCCGGACGCGTCGTTCCCGCACGACTGAGGCGTCTCGCGCCGCCGGAGTCCGACCGCGCTTCGGGGCCGAGCCGTCTGTGGACACCTCACAGTCGGCGGCGTAACCGCCAGACTTTATCCGCCCGGGTTGGTACGCGCGACATGGACCAGTTGCGGCAGTCACTCCTCGACGCGCCGATCATCGAGAAGGGCGACTACGAGTACTTCGTCCACCCCATCAGCGACGGCGTTCCGATGCTGGAGCCGGAGCTCCTCCGCGAGATCGTCATCCGGATGATCCGGAAGACGGAGCTGGAGAACGTCGACAAGATCGTCACCCCCGCGGCGATGGGGATCCACATCTCCACCGCGCTCTCGCTGATGACGGACATCCCGCTCGTCGTCATCCGCAAGCGGCAGTACGGCCTCGACGGCGAGGTGCCGCTGTTCCAGGAGACGGGCTACTCCGAGTCCGAGATGTACATCAACGACGTGGAGGCGGGCGACCGCGTGCTCGTCCTCGACGACGTGCTCTCGACGGGCGGCACGATGAAGGCCATCCTCGACGCGCTCACGAACGAGGTCGGCGCGGACGTGGTCGACGTGCTTGCGGTGATCAAGAAGGCGGGCGAGAACGAACTCGACGACACCGACTACGACGTGAAGACGCTGATCAACGTCACCGTCGAGGACGGCGAGGTCGTTATCGTCGACGAGGACGGCGACGGGTAAGCCGTCTCGGGACCGTCGGACGCGCGGGCGGCCGGCCCGCTTCCGGTCCCGGTCCGACCTGCCGGCCACCACGCCCTTTTGCGTCGTCGGCCCCAAAGCGACTACATGAGCGACACGCAGAGCGCACTGTTCGTCGTGAGCGAGGAGGGGTACTGGGCCGAGGAGTGCATCGAGCCGCTGTCCGCGCTGGAGTCGGCCGGCGTCGATGTCACGGTCGCGACGCCCTCGGGCGCGGCCCCCGAGCCGGACGAGCGCTCGCTCGACCCGGAGAGCGTCGGCGAGGAGACCGCGGAGCGCTACCGCGAGGTCGCCGGCTCGAACCCGGCGCTCACCGACCCGGTCCCGCTGGCCGCCGCCTCCGCGGCCGACCACGACGCGGTCGTGTTCCCCGGCGGCCACGGCACCGTCTGGGACGTGAACCAGGACCGCGACGCGCGCCAGCTCCTGCTCGATGCGGTCGCGGGCGAGGACGGCGTCGCGCTCGTCGTCTGTCACGCGGCCGGGATCCTCGCGTTCACGCGCGAGGCGGACGGCTCCTTCCTCGTGGAAGGCCGCGAGGTCACCGGCTTCCCGAACGCGTGGGAGGCCGACATCGTCGACGACGACGACGTGCTCCCGGACGGCCGGAAGCTCCCCTACTGGGTCGAGGACGAGGTCGTCGCCGCCGGCGGCCTCTGGGATGCCGAACTCGACGCGGACACGAGCGTCACCGTCGACGGCGACCTGATCACCGCCCGCGGGCCCGGGTCCTCCGAGGCGGCCGCGGAGACGCTGCTCGACGCGCTGGATTTATAGGCGGGTTCCGAACAGGAGAGCGACAGATTCCGCGGAGCGTGGTGAGGTGGTGCCAGTCGCTGCGGGCCGTTTACTGAAACTCGTGGCGGTGCTGATGTGGTCGGCGCGCGCGAGCAACGCGCGCGAGGGAGGCCGCGGGCCGGCCGCATTGCGGTGCGTTGCGGTTCCGCGGCCGGCCCGCGGCCGAGGCTGGGGAGGGGTGAGGCTGCTGTGCGGTCGCGGTGCGGTGCGGGGCAGTTGCGGTACTGTGCGGTACGGGTGGGACTGAAAGGGGCAGCCGGCTCGATCCGGCCCCGACGACGTAAGCACTCGCGCCGGGTGTTGCGGAGAGGCGCGAGCGCGCAGCGAGGCGCGGCCGGTCGAGCCGGCTGGGGCTTTCTGGGCGTTGCTGTTCCGAGCAGCAGATTCTGCAACCGAGACAGAAAACGCGTCGTACAGAGAGCCGGCTGGGGCTTTCTGGATAATGCGGTCCAGAACAGCAGGATCTACATCCAGTACAGAAAACGCCCGGATAAGGCACGGAGGCCCGACCAAAGCGTCCCCGACCCCGCCGCCACGGTTAGTACCACTGCCGAACACGGAACGGTCTCGGTCGGACGAAAATACCTCGCACCCACCTCGCTCCGTCCCCTCTTTCTACAGACCTCGGCTATAGGCTCCCTCGTCCTCCGATCCCGATCCGACGGCCACCACGATCGCGACGATCACGAGGAGGACGCCGAAGGCGGCGATCCGGGCGGACCATGCAGTCGCGGAACCGGCGATGAACGGCGAGATCGCGGCCGCGACGCCGATCAGTCCGAGCAGGGCGGGGACGATGGGGATCCGGGCGAGTCGGTCGCGCATCGTCGGAGAACTACGCGGAACGCGGACATAAATCCTCTCGCCAGCCGCCTCCGAGCTTCCGAATCACGACGCACGGGCGGTTCGCACCGCTAACGCGCCGGCGAGCGCCGCTGCGAGCACCGCCACCACGGTCAGCACCGCGAACAGGGCCTCCGAGCCCCCGATATCGAGAGACATACCCGCCAGCAGCGCGCCGAGAGCGCCGACGCCGAACGTGCCGAGGTAGACGAAGCCGAACGAGAGCCCGTGACTCGCCTCGTCGACCGTGCGCGCGACGACGGTCTGAGCCACGGGGGCGACCGCGTACGCGAAGAACCCGAGCAGCGCACAGACCGCGAGCAGGGGGCCGACGCCGGCGTTCGACAGGGGGAGAAAGGCCACGGAGACGAGCGCCAGCGCCGCGAAGGTGCCCATCAGGGTCCGCTCGGGGGAGAGTCGGTCGCTGGCGATCCCGCCGGCGTACTGGCCCGCCACGCCCACGAGCAGGAGCCACGTGTACGCGAGCCGACTCGCCTCCAGGTCGCGCCCGCCGAGCGTCAGGGGTTCGAAGACCGACACGCCCGCCAGCACGTCCGGGAGGAAGGTGAACGCGCCGCGGTAGTAGACGCCGTAGGTCATCTGGATCGCGAACACGAGCAGGAAGCCGCCGGCGAACAGCCGCCGGGAGTCCGCCCCGAGCGCGCCGCGGAGGGTGTCGGGAGCGTCCGCGTCCTCGCCCTCCCCGTCCCGGTCGATCCGCACGCGGAGCCCGACCAGCACCGCGACCGCGGCGGGGACCGCGAGCGCCGCGGCGACCGTTCGCCACTCCGCGGCCGTCAGCGCGAGGATGACCGCGAGCGGGCCGACCACCATCCCGACGTTGCCGCCCGCGCCGTGGACCGCGAGGACCGTCCCCCGGCGGTCGGCACCGCGGCTGATCAGCGAGAGCCCGGCGGGGTGATAGAGGCTCGCCGCCGCGCCCCACGCCAGCAGCGCGAGCGTCACGCCGACGAGCGTGGACGCGAGGTAGAGGCCGGCGAACGCCGCGCCCATTCCCCCGATGGACAGGAGGACGAGCCGACGGGAGCCCCACCGGTCCGCCGCCGCGCCCGAAAGCGGCGCGAGCAGGCCGATCAGGGCGTAGCTCGCGCCCGTGACGGCGCCGACGACCGTCGCCGAGACGCCGAACTCCGCGATCCACAGCGGGACGAACAGCGGGATCGACAGCTCGAAGCCGTGGAACGTGCCGTGCCCGAGCGCGGTGAAGGCGGCGACGGCGCGGTCGCTGGCGTTCACGCGCGGCGGTTCGGCGGGGGGAGAAAAGGGGCTGCCGATTCCGGGTGTCGGAGCCGGTTCCGGCGAGCGGGCGTGGACGGCTCGCGAGCGAGCTACTCGCCGTCCGCGTCCTCGTCGCCTTCCTCGTCCGCGGCCGCGGACGCGACCGTCTCAGCGTCAACGATGTCGACCGTGGACACCTCGTCGCCCGCCGCCAGGTCCATCACGACGACGCCCATCGTGTTGCGGCCGACCTTCGAGAGGTCCTCGACGCGGGTCCGGAGGATCTGCCCCTCGCGGCTCATCGTCACGAGGTGGTCGCCGGCCGACACCGCGTCGACGGAGACGACCTCGCCGTTTCTGTCGCCGGTCTTGATGTCGATGAGGCCCATCCCGTTGCGGGACTGGAGCCGGTACTCCGACACGTCCGAGCGCTTGCCGTAGCCGTTCTCGGTGACGGTCAGGAGCCAGTCGTGCGCGTCGGCGTCGACGGCCGCGAGCCCCGCGACCGCGTCGCCCTCGCGGAGGTCGATCCCCCGGACACCGCGGGCGGTCCGACCCATCGCGCGCACCTCGTCCTCGGCGAAGCGGATCGCCATCCCGTTTCGACTGCCGATGACGATGTCGAAGCCGCCGTCGGTGACGTCGACGTCGACCAGCTGGTCGCCGTCCTCCAGCCGGATGGCGCGGATCCCCGTCGAGCGGATGTTCTCGAACTCCTCGACGCCGGTCCGCTTGATGTAGCCGTCGCGGGTGACCATCGTGAGGTACTCGTCATCGTCGAGGTCGTCGGTGTTGACGACCGCCTGGATCTCCTCGCCGTCGTCTAAGTCCAGCAGGTTGACCGCGGACTTCCCGCGGGCGGTGCGGGACAGCTCCGGGATCTCGTAGGTCTTCAGCTGGTAGATCTGCCCCTCGTTGGTGAACACCAGCAGGTAGTCGTGGGAGTTGGCGACGAAGACGGAGGAGACGGCGTCCTCCTCCTTCAGGTCGGTGCCGATCACCCCCTTCCCGCCGCGGTTCTGCGCGCGGATGGCGTCCAGCGGCATCCGCTTGATGTAGTCGTCCTCGGACATGACCACGACGAACTCCTCCTCCGGGATGAGGTCCTCGTGGGTGACGGTGCCGGTGTCCTCGATGAAGGAGGTGCGGCGCTCGTCGCCGTACTCCTCCTTTATCTCCAGCAGCTCTTTCTCGATCACCGCGTCGAGCTCCGCCTGCGAGTCGAGGATCTCCTCCAGCCGCTCGATGCGGGCGGTCACGTCCTCGTACTCGGACTCGATCTCCTCGGTCTCCATCGAGGTGAGCGAGCCGAGCTGCATCCGGACGATGTGGGCCGCCTGCTCCTCGGAGAAGTCGAAGCCCTCGCGGAGCGCCGCCTTCGCGGCGTCGCGGTCCTCGGATTCTCGAATGGTCTCCACCACGTCGTCGACGTGGTCGAGCGCGCGGAGCCGCCCCTCGAGGATGTGGGCGCGGTCCTGCCGCTCGGCGAGTTCGTGCTCGGAGCGCCGGCGCACGACCTCGCGACGGTGGTCGAGGTACTCCTGGAGCGTCTCCTTGAGGTCGAGCACCTGCGGCTGGCCGTCGACTAAGGCGAGATTGATGACGCCGAAGGTGCGTTCGAGGTGACTCTCCAGCAGCTGGTTCTTGACGACCTCCGCCATCGCGTCGCGCTTCAGCTCGACGACGACGCGGATCCCGTCGCGGTCGGACTCGTCGCGCAGGTCGCGGATCCCCTCGATGGAGCCGTCGTTGACGTCCTCCGCGATGCGCTCGACGAGCCGGGACTTGTTCTGCTGGAAGGGGAGCTCGGTGATGACGATCCGACCCTCCTCCTCGTCGACCTCGAACTCCGCACGGACGCGGATCCGACCGCGACCGGTCTTGTACGCCTTGTGGACCGCGTTCCGGCCGACGATGTTGGCGCCCGTCGGGAAGTCGGGGCCCTTGACGTGTTGCATCAGGTCCTCGACGGTCGCCTCGGGGTCGTCGATCAGCGCGACGGTCGCGTCGATCACCTCGCCGAGGTTGTGCGGCGGGATGTTCGTCGACATCCCGACCGCGATGCCCGAGGAGCCGTTGACGAGCAGGTTCGGGAACGCCGAGGGGAGCACCTCCGGCTCCGTGAGCCGGTCGTCGTAGTTGCTCTGGAAGTCGACGGTGTCGCGCTCGATGTCCGCGAGCATCTCCTCGGCCAACGGCGCCATGCGCGCCTCCGTGTAGCGCGGGGCCGCGGGCGGGTCGCCGTCGACGGAGCCGAAGTTCCCCTGCCCGTCCACGAGGGGGTACCGCATCGAGAAGTCCTGCGCCATGCGCGCTAAGGCGTCGTAGATGGGCGAGTCGCCGTGCGGGTGGTAGTCGCCCATCGTCTCGCCGACGATGGAGGAGGACTTCCGGTGGGAGGTGTTGCTCGTGACGCCCGCCTCGTGCATCGCGTAGAGGATCCGGCGGTGGACGGGCTTGAGCCCGTCGCGCACGTCGGGGAGCGCGCGACCCGCGATGACCGACATCGCGTAGTCGATGTACGACTGCTCCATCTCGTCCTCGATGCGGGCGGTCTTGACCTGTGCGGCTCGCACGTCGTCGGGGTTCGGTGTCTCGGAACTCATCTCAGATGTCCACCCACTCGGCGTCGGTCGCGTGCTCCTTGATGAACTGCTTGCGCGGCTCGACCGCGTCGCCCATCAGCACGTTGAACATGCGGTCGGCGGCCGCGGCGTCCTCGATGTTGATCTGCTTCAGGATGCGGTTCTCCGGGTCCATCGTCGTGTCCCACAGCTGCTCGGGGTTCATCTCGCCGAGGCCCTTGAACCGCTGGATCTGCGTGGGGTTGCCGTTGCACTTCTCCTCGACGACGCGGTCGCGCTCCGCCTCGGTCATCACGTCGTACGTCTCGCCGTTGTACCGGATCCGGTAGAGCGGCGGCTGGGCCGCGTACACGTAGCCCGCCTCGATGAGCGGCTTCATGTGGCGGTACAGCAGGGTCAGGAGGAGGGTCCTGATGTGAGCCCCGTCGACGTCGGCGTCGGTCATGAGGATGATCTTCTTGTACCTGACCTCGTCGAGGTCGAACTCCTCGCCGATGCCGGTGCCGATGGCGGTGATCAGCGCCCGGATCTCGTCGTTCTCGAGGATGCGGTCGAGGCGGTGCTTCTCCACGTTGAGGATCTTCCCCTTGATGGGGAGGATCGCCTGGAACTCGCGGGCGCGGCCCTGCTTGGCGCTGTTGTGGACGAATACCCCTGACTCGAGCGCGAAGTTGTGTGTCTCTGGCACCTCGAGGTCGTACACGTCTTCGGTTTCCTCAAGCGGCTCGACCGATGCAACGGAGTGATTGTGCGCGCGAACCTCTTGAATCAGCTCCGCTTCCCCGTCGAAGAACTTCTCGATCGTCGTTTCCTTCGTCAAGACGTTCGGACCGCCTTCCTCGCGCCGGCGCTCGTCGTAGTTCTGTAGGTCCCCCTCCTCTTCCAGGACCTCCTTCATGAACGGGATCGTATGTTCGAAGTACGTCTGGTTGTATGCCTCCCTCCGTTGCTCACGGAACTCTTCGGTCCACTGCTCTTTCGTTTTCTCGCTGCGCCACTCACGAAGGTCCTCATCGTCCCACTGTGCTTCCGCCTCCTTGCGTCGTTTTTCGACGGCTTCCGGGTTCTCCTCGAAATACCGCTCGACGCGTTCGGACTGTTCTTCTCGGTTCTCTTCGTCCGCCCAGTACTTACGGGCCTCTTCGGTGAGCCGCTCGCGAACGCGCTCCCTGTATTCGGGATTGTTCTCGTAGTACTCGAACCACGCGTTTCGCATGAACTCGCGGTATTCATCGTCTTCCCACTGCTCTTCCGCCTGTTCTCGGAGGATTTCGACGGTCTCCTCACGCTGCATCCGCTCGCTCATTTTCTCGCGGAACTCTTCGGTCCGCTTGAGTTCGCGGAGTTTCTCGAACACCTCTTCGGTGTGGAGTGTTTGTGACGCGTGCTCGCGATGCAACTCGAGATGATCCTCCTTCTCGAGACGCCGAACGTTATCCGGACGGTTGTTTCGCTTGTCGAAATCGACGTGGTGTTTGTGTTCGCCGTCGGCTTCCTCGTACACGCCCTCTTCTAAGTTATACCGGTCGGCGAGGAGATGGGTAAACTCCCAAAGCCCACGCATGAACGGCTGTTTGACCATCTCGTAGCCGTCAATAGTGATGTTCTCCTCGTCAGTATCCGAGGTCTTCCGATAGAGCGGCATGAGCGATTGGCCCGGTTTGAGGTCCTGGGCCTCGCAGTAACTCCCATCCCGCAGCATGAACTCGTGATCTGGGGTGCATCGGATTGACTCCCCATCGTCGAGGGTAACCTCGACGAGGTCCGCATCTTCTCGCGTGATGCGCGGGTTCTCGATCCGCTCCAGCCCGATTTTGCCGTCGGACTGCATGGTGTAACAGAAGTGTGATTCGCCGTTTTCGTGCTCCTCGACCAATTGTTCG
Source organism: Haloparvum sedimenti (assembly GCF_001462205.1). GTDB lineage: Archaea > Halobacteriota > Halobacteria > Halobacteriales > Haloferacaceae > Haloparvum > Haloparvum sedimenti. Next base: position 22,780 of record NZ_LKIR01000070.1, on the reverse strand, counting down.
AACGTGATCGATCGACCGGACGCAAGCGCCACCTCAGTATCCCCAGTGAAACAGCCGCCCGCGGAGTCGCCCTCCACGACGAACAGCTCGCCCTCGTCGGGGTCGCGGGTCTGACAGTCGGCGAGCTTGCCCGGCAGCGCGGTCGACTCCAGCGCCGACTTGCGGCGGGTTAGCTCCTCGGCCTTCTTGGCGGCCTTGCGGGCGCGGGCGGCCTCCGCGGCCTTGTGGACGACCTTCCGGGCGGTGTCGGGGTTCTCCTCGAAGAACGTGCCGAGCTGCTCGTGGGTCGCGGACTCGACGACGCCGCGGACCTCCGAGTTGCCGAGCTTCGTCTTCGTCTGCCCCTCGAACTGCGGATCGGGGTGTTTGACGGAGACGACCGCGGTGAGCCCCTCGCGCACGTCCTCGCCCTTGAGGTTCGCGTCGAGGTCGTCGACGAGACCGTGGTCGTTCGCGTAGTCGTTGACGACGCGCGTCAGCGCGGTCTTGAACCCGGTGAGGTGGGTGCCGCCCTCGCGGGTGTTGATGTTGTTCGCGAACGCGTGGACGGAGCCCTGCAGCTCCTCGGTGGCCTGCATCGCGACCTCGACGTGGATGCCGTCCGCCTCGTCCTCGAAGTAGATGACCTCGTCGTGGATCGGCGACCGCGTCTCGTTGAGGTACTCGACGAACTCTCGGATGCCGCCATCGTAGCGGAACGTCTCCGACTCGCCGCTCCGGTCGTCGGCCAGCGTGATCTCCACGCCGGAGTTGAGGAACGCCAGTTCGCGGAGGCGGCTCGACAGCGTCGAGAAGTCGAAGTCCGTGGTCTCGAAGATGTCGCCGTCGGGCCAGAAGCGGATGTGCGTGCCCGTCTCCTCGTCCGGCTCCATGTCGCGGACGCGCTCGAAGGCGTCCGGGACCGGCTCGCCGGTCTCGAAGCGGTGGCGGTAGACGCCGCCGTCGCGTTTCACCTCGACCTCCAGCCGCTTCGAGAGCGCGTTGACCACGCTCACGCCGACGCCGTGGAGCCCGCCCGACACCTGGTAGGACTTGGAGTCGAACTTGCCGCCCGCGTGGAGGACGGTCATGATGACCTCCAGGGCGGGGCGGTCGTACTCCTCGTGGGTGTCGACGGGGATGCCGCGCCCGTCGTCGCGGACGCTCACGGAGCCGTCGTCGTGGATCTCCACCTCGATGTCGTCACAGAAGCCGGCCAGCGCCTCGTCGATGGCGTTGTCGACGACCTCGTAGACGAGGTGGTGGAGTCCGCCGGCGTCCGTGGACCCGATGTACATCGCGGGTCGTTTGCGGACGGCCTGTAAGCCTTCCAGCACCTGGATCTGCCCGGCGCCGTACTCGTTTTCTTCGTCCATCGTACTTGATCGGGTTACTCGATGCCCATTGATAAAGGCGCCGCACGCGCGTGGGCGCGTAGGCGAACACATCATGGAAGTACGGTGTGCACGCCGTGTGCACGACCCCGGGAATCCGAGGTGGTCTGCTCCCGGCCGCCTCGTGGGCGCCCGCACGGACCGCGGCGGCCGAGCGGCCGAGCGGCCGCACCGACCGCGCGGACCGCGCCGGCCGCGTTTCCACAGACCCTTATGTTCCGACGACCACGTTCGCGTATGGCTGACACCGAGACCTACACCGTGACCGGACCGAACGGCGAGGAGGACACCGTCGAACTGCCCGCGGGGCTCGTCGGCACGATGGCCGAACAGGGCGAGAACCCGGCGAAGGTCATCAGCGACGTGGTGCTGCAGGCGATGGCCCAGCAGGCGCACATGATGGCCCACCACGGCGAGGGCGAAGTCCCCGAGGAGATTCAGGAGATGAACGACACCGCCGAGGAGCTGTTCGAGGCGCGCTTCGGCACCTCGCTCGCGGACGCGCTCGGCCACTCGCACTAACGTCGCGGTCCGTTCCGGCCCTTCTGTCTTCGACGGATACCGAACAGCGACAGGTGCGCCGCTCGCACGCTCCGCCCTGCTCGCACGTTCCGCCGGCGTCCGCAGCCTTTTGTCACCCCGTGACCTGCGGCGGGACATGCACCAACGCGCTGCGGAGTTCGCGGAGCGGGCGGCGGCCGACCACGACCTCGACGTGACCGTCGAGGAGTTCGACGCCGGGACGGAGACCGCGGCCGCGGCCGCCGACGCCGTGGGCTGTGAGACCGCACAGATCGCCTCCAGCATCGTTGTCGAGCTCTCGGGCGGCCCGCGGGACGGCGATCTCGCGGTCGCGGTGACCAGCGGCGCGAACCGCGTCGACCTCGGTGCGGTCGCGGCGCACTTCGACGCCGACGCCGCGGCGATGGGCGACCCCGGCCGCATCCGCGAGGAGGTCGGCTGGAGCATCGGCGGCGTCCCGCCGATCGGCCACGACGCCGCCCTCCCGACCGTGATGGACCCGACGCTGACCGAGTACGGCACCGTCTGGGCCGCGGCCGGCACCCCCGACGCCGTGTTCCCGGTCGCGCCCGAGCGCCTGCGCGCGGCCGCCGACGCGACCGTCGTGGACCTCACCGAGTGAGGGTCGCGGCGGGGATAATAACTCGCCCGCGACTACTGGCCGAAGTTATTAAGATAAGAGCTGAGGATAACAACCCTTTTCTCGGAGAACCCGATAGGGTCGTGTATGACCCATTCACGCCGCGACGTGTTACGCGCGACCGCGGGGACGCTCGGCGTCGGCGCGCTCGCCGGCTGTACCGAGCGACTCGAGCGCGTCGCGGGCACGAGCGAGCTGGAGGACGGCGCGTACGCCGCCTTCTTCACCCTCGCCGACTTCGCGCGACAGGTCGGCGGCGACGCCTTTCCGGTCGAGAATCCGGTCCCTGCGGGGACGATGGGCCACCGCTGGGAGCCCGGCCCGGACCTGGCGACGGAGGTCGTCTCCCACCAAGCGTTCGTTTACATGGACGTGCCGGGATTCCAGCGGTGGGCCCGCAACACGGCCGCGACGATCGAGTCCGACCATCCCGAGGTGGCGCTCGTTGACGTGCTCGACGGCGTCGACCTGCTGGCCCTCGACGGGGACAGTCACGACGATCACACGGAAGACGGTCACGCGGACGAGCATACGGCGACGCAGGAACACACCGAGGACGGACACGACGACCACGACCACACCGAGGAGACCCACGACGAGCACACCGAAGGGGACCACGACGACCACGAGAACACCGAGGACGGCCACGACGAGCACGAGCACGGCGACTACGACCCCCACTTCTGGGTCGACCCGGTCCACGCGGCCGAGAGCGTCGAGACCATCGTCTCGGGGTTCCAGGAGGCGGACCCGGACAACGCGGCGGTTTTCTCGGAGAACGGCGACGCCTACGTCGAGCGCCTGACGGCGCTCCACGAGGCCTTCGAGGCCGGCCTCGCCGACCGCGAGCGCGACACCGTCGTCGTCGCCGCGCACAACTCCTACGCCTACCTCGCGGACCGCTACGGGCTGGAGGTCGTCTCCCCGCAGGGCGTCTCGCCGGACGCCGAACCGAGTCAGGACGAGATATCGGCGGTCGTCGACCTGATCGACAGCGAGGGGATCGACGTGGTGCTGGCCGACCACTTCGGCTCCGACGACCTCGCGAACACCGTCGTCCGCGAGTCGAGCGCGAGCCGAGTCGAGTACCTCTCGCCCGCCGAGGGGACGACCCAGGAGTGGAACGAGCGCGGCTGGGGCTACGTCGAACAGATGGAAGAGGTTAATCTGCCGGCCCTGCAAGCGGCGGTAGGGATCACCGAGTGAGCGAGGACGCAGCACGGCGGGACGACCCGCCGGTCGTCGCGGTCGAGGACGTCACCTACGACTACGGCGAGACGCTCGCCGTCGAGGACGTGACGCTCACGGTCGAGTCCGGCGAGTTCCTCGGTCTCGTCGGCCCGAACGGCTCGGGGAAGACCACGCTCCTCCACCTGATGCTCGGGCTACTGGAGCCCGACGAGGGCTCCGTCAGCCTGTTTGGCGAGCCGATCGATGAGTTCGCGGACGGCCACCGGATCGGCTACGTCGCTCAGCAGGCGACCCAGCAGGGTTCCGCGATGCCGGTCACCGTCGAGGAGGTCGTCGAGATGGGGCGGTACCCACACCGCGGCTCCAGCCGGCTGACGGACGCCGACCGGCGGACGGTCCGCGAGGCGATGGAGCGGGTCGAGATCGCCGACCTCGCGGACCGTCGGATCGCGGCGCTCTCCGGCGGCCAGCGCCAGCGCGCGTACATCGCCCGCGCGGTCGCGTCGGAGGCGGACCTGCTGGCGCTCGACGAGCCAACCGTCGGCGTCGACGCCGAGTCTCGCGACCGGTTTTACGGCCTGTTACAGGAGCTCAACGAGGACGGGATCACGATCGTCCTGATCGAACACGACATCGGCGTCGTCACCGACCGCGCGAGCCGCATCGCCTGCATCAACCGCCAGCTGTTCCACCACGGGGACACCGAGTCGTTCGTGGAGAGCGACGCCTTGGAGGAGGCGTACGGCTCGACGAGCAGCGTCGTCCATCACCACCACTGATGGCGGGGAAACCCACGCGAACGCGGCTGGTCGAGGGCGCGACGGTCGCGGTCGCGGCGTTCGTCGGCCTGCTCGTGCTGTTCATGGCCAGCGACGCGCTCGGGAGCGCGGGGCTTCCGGGCGGCGGCCTCGCGGAGTTCCTCGTCCTGCTCGGGCGCGTGCTGGAGGCGCTCACGGGGCTGGAGATGTTCCGGTTCCGGTTCGTCTGGTACTCGCTGGCGACGGGCGCGCTCATCGGCGTCGTCGGGCCGCTGGTGGGGATGTTCGTCGTCCACCGGGAGATGGCGCTGATCGGCGAGACGCTGGCGCACACGGCCTTCGCGGGCGTCGCCGCGGGCCTGCTCGTCGCCTCCGCGACCGACTGGTCCGCGCCGCTGCTGCTGTCGGCGCTGGTCGCGGCCGTCCTGGGCGCGTTCGGCGTCGAGTGGCTCGCGGAGCGCACGGAGACGTACGGCGACGTGCCCATCGCGGTGATGCTCACCGGCTCGTTCGCGCTCGGCACGGTGATCATCTCCTACGGCGGCGGCTTCTCGGGGCTGAACATCGACTCGTTCCTCTTCGGAAACATCTCGTTCGTCCCGGTCGGCGGCGCGTGGGTGATGGTCGCGCTCTCGGCGTTCGTCGTCGGCGTCGTCGCGACCCAGTACAAACAGCTCCTCTTCATCACCTTCGACGAGCAGGCCGCCCGCGTCGCGCAGTTCGACGTGTCGCTGTACAACAAGCTGCTCGTCGTGCTCACGGCGATGGTCGTCGTCGGCTCGATGCAGGTGCTCGGCGTCATCCTCGTCGCCGCGATGCTCGTCGTCCCGACCGCGGCCGCCTCGCAGGTCGCGGAGAGCTTCCGCGAGGCCCTCCTCCTCGCGGTGCTGGTCGGCGAGGTGTCGGTCGTCTCGGGCCTGCTCGTGGGGTACGTCACCGGCCTCCCCGCGGGCGGAACCGTCGTCCTGATCGGGATCGGCTTCTACCTCCTGAGCGTCGCCGCGTCGAGCCGGTCGGTCTCGCTGTCGCTGCACTGAGGGCGGCGAGCCGGCGGTCGGCCGCGAAGGGCGTCGCGAGGCCCGCGAGTCGTGACGCGGCAGAAGGCATTTATCGGCCTGCCGAGGATCCCGAGGCGTGTCCACGCCCTCCATCCGCCGGTCGTTCAGACGCCACTCGGTTCCGCTGGTCCTGTTCGGGCTGGTGACGCTCGCGGTCCTCGTCGTCCCGCCGCTCGTGCTCGGCGAGGTGACGACGCGGACGTACGCCATCGCGGCCGCGATACTCATCCTCGCCGTCGGGGCCGCGTTCCCCTACGCGGTGCTGGTCGCGCTGGGAACGCTCCCGCTGCTTCGCGCGGGGATCGCGAGCTTCGCGGCGCCGCAGCGGACGGCCGACGGTCCCCACTCCTTCTCCGCGGAGGCGTCGGTGAGACACGTCGTCGCCGGGGTCGCGTACGTCCTCGGCGCGGCCGCGGTCGGAGCCATCGGCCTCGGCGCGCAGATCGGACTGCGGAGCGGTCCCACGGCGACGCCGACGTTCCTGCGGCCGTCCTTCCTCTACCTCGGCGGACTCCTCGTCGGCGGCGCCTTCGTCGCGCTCCAACTGTGGCGCTACGATGCGCCTCCGGGTGACCTCGACCGGCGAACGGCCCTCGCGACGGTCGGGCTCGGAGTCCTGATCGCGCTCGCGCCGGCGGTCGCCTTCTGGGTGTTCGACGGCGGCGTCTGAGGGCCGTCTCCGCCCGGGGCGGCTCGCGTCTCGGATGCCGAGCCCGGGGCCGGGCAGCACCGCCGCATCACTCTCCCGGTGGTCCACACCGAATGACTGACGGACCTCTGACCGCAATCACGACGCATGAGTCAGGACCGCGGAGACGGGCGTGGGACGCGCGGCGACGGACACGGCGACCTCGACGGTCTGTCCGTCGACGCGGCGGTCGATGCGGTCGACGACGAACGGACCGACCCTGGTCGGGTGCGCGAGACGCTCGCCATCGTCGCCAGCGACGGCACCGTCCGCCGAGCCGCGGTCGACGACGCGCTCGCGAACGCCTCGAAGGTGGTGACGACCGCCGAGACGCGGACGGAGCTCGCGGCTCGGAAGCTGTCCGAGGCACGCGAGGACGCCGACCCCGTGCTGGACCTGCCCCCCGTCTCGTCGCGAGTCGACGGCTTCGCGGCGCGGCTCGACGCCATCGAGGACCGAGCGGAGGCTCTCGGCGACGACGTACAGGCAATCCTCGAACGCAAGGACGACGGCGACCTCTACCGGGTCGCGCGCCGGATCCGGGAGGTGACGGACGCTGCGAGGGAGACACAGCGCGTCGCCGACGACCTGCAACTCGAGCTCGACTCGTTCCGGGAGTGGCTCGCGGACGCCGACCGGCGCGAAGCGGACCTCGCGGACGACGTGGACGCGGTCGCGGACGCGCTGGACGGCCTCGACGCGACCGTCTCGGACATCCCGGCCGCGACCGAGGAGGACGGCGGAGACGCGGCGGCACGACGATGGGCCGCGGCGACGATCCGCCACCGCGTCCTGTCGCTGATGATCGCCGACCTTCGGGCGGAGCTGTCGGCGCTTCGGACGTGGGCCGAGCGCGAGGGGATCGACCCGCCGTCGAACGTCGACCCACGGATCGACGACCTCGCGGCGCGCCACGAGACCGCCGGGAACCGGCTCGCCGACCGCGCCGATCCGGCGTGGACCGAGCGGTTCGACGACCGGTTGACGGCGGTCGAGAGGGCGCTCGGGGGGATGGAGCCGCCGATCGACTGGGCGGACGTGGAGGCGGTGGTCGATGAGCACCGCCCCGACCTCGCGTAGGCCGGACGCCGTACCGGTTAGATGTCGCGGTTCTCGGCGCGAATCGTGGCCCGCACGGCGGTATCTGTGACGGCACGACCGCAGGCGGCCGTCCGCCGGAGGTGGTCAAGCGTGCTGGACAGCGCCACCGCCATCGGAACCGACTCCACGTTCTCCCCCTCGTACAGACTTCGTTCGACGCCGTCGAGCCGCGCCGCCGCCTCCTCACAGCGCTCGCGCGCCGACCGTGCCTTCGCCATGTCGCCGTCGAGGAGCGCGGTCACGGCGTCGTCGACCGCGTTTCCGACGCTGTCCGCCGCGGGTCGGACCTCCCCGGCGACGCTCTCGGGGACGGGGCGGGACAGCCTCTCCGCGACGCCCGCGATCCGGACGGTTCGGTCGACGACGGTTTCGAGGCGCTCGGCAGCCACGTAGTAGCCGAACAGCTCGGGGCGTGACACGTCCAACACGTCCAGCTCGGTTTGTGAGACGAGCGACCGCGAGAAGTGTCGCCCGATCATCTCCGCCGACCGCCGGGCCTCGTCGGCTCGGTCTCGGACCCTCGCGTGCGCGCCGGCGTCCCCCTCGAGGAACGCGGCGACTGCGCAGCCGTGGAGCGAGACGGCCACGTACTGGAGCTGAACGATCGACTGGCGTACGGAGACGGACGACGCGTCCAACAGGTGTCTGACCGTGATCTCCGTCTCCGACTCGACGGCGATGTCCGTTCCGACGAGCTCGCGCACCGTCGCCTGCGCCGCCCTGCGCTCCGCGTCGGTGAACGACTCGGTCGCGCGGAGCGTTATCGTCTCGAACCCGGCGGCGTGAGCGGCTCGGACCGCCTGTCGGACGGCGTCGCCCCCGCCACCGTCGACCGTGACAGTTGCTTCGGTCAGACATCCGAGGTCCGCCTCGGTGGACCTGACGAGGAGCGACCCGTCGTGGTGGGTGTACAGCCGGAGTTCCATCCCCTCCTCGAGCCCGTGGTTCGTCGCCCACCCCTTGGGGATGGACACGGTGAACGTCCCGCCGCCGACCTCTTGGAGCTTTCTCGTCTCCATGGTCAGTAGATCAGCTCAGGGTCACTGTCGGTCGCGTACAGCGTCCGCGCGGCGATGTTGACGGCGTGGTCGCCGACCCGCTCGAGGTCGCGGATCGTCAGGAGCAGGTTCGAGATCCCGTCGAGAAGCCGTTCGATCTCCCAGCGGTCCGGCTCGCCGGCGACCAGTTCGCGGACGACCGCCTCGCTGGCGTGTTGACACAGCGCGTCCAGTTCGTCGTCGCGCTCGGCGATCGCTCGACACGCCTCGCCGTCGCCCTCGACGTACGCGTCGATGGCCGCTTCGACCTGGTCGGCGGCGGTCTCTCCGATCTGGTGGACGCGAACGTCCGTGACGACTTCCGGACCGTCCGCCAGTGCGTAGCGTGCGAGGTTCGTGGCGAGGTCACCGACACGCTCCAGGTCGGTCAGGATCTTGAACGACGCCGCGATAAACCGCAAGTCCGAGGCGACGGGCTGTTGCAGCGCGAAGAGGTCGATGCAGTCGCCCTCAAGGTCGAGGTATCGTCGATTGATCGACTCGTCGGCGTCGATCACCTCACGTGCGGACGCGTGGTCGTCGGCGTCGAGCGCTGCGAGCGCCCGTCGGAGCTGTTCGAGCACGGCTGCGGCCATGGACCCGACATCGGAACGCAGCGTGTCCAGCGACTCGCGGTAGTCGTCACGAGCCACGGCGATCACCCGAACTTGCCGCTGATGTAGTCCTCGACGCGCTGGCTTTCCGGGTCCTCGAAGATCTTCTGGGTGTCGTCGTACTCGACGAGTTCGCCTCCCGTCAGGAAGACGGCAGTCTGGTCCGAGACGCGGGCTGCCTGCTGCATGCTGTGGGTGACGACGACGACGGTGTAGTCCTCCGCGAGGTCCTCGATGAGGTCCTCGATCTTCGCGGTGGCGATCGGGTCCAGCGCGGAGGCCGGCTCGTCCATCAGGATGACCTCCGGATCGACGGCCAGACACCGGGCGATACACAGCCGCTGTTGCTGGCCGCCCGAGAGCCCGAGCGCGTTGTCGTCCAGGCGGTCCCGCACCTCCTCCCAGAGCGCGGCCCGTTCGAGCGACCGCTTCACGAGGTCCTCCTCGCGGTCGGGCTCCGCGCGGCCGGTCAGCCGTGCGAGCAGTCCCGTCTCGATGTCGCCGTGTTTCCGCGGTCCGTAGGAGACGTTCTCGCGGATCGACTTGGGGAAGGGATTCGGGCTCTGGAACACCATCCCGACGCGCTTGCGCAGCTCGACGAGGTCGACGCCGTCTTGATAGATGTTCTCGCCGTCGAACTCGACCGTTCCGTCGACACTGGCGGCACGGATACGGTCGTTCATCCGGTTGAGACACCGGAGGAAGGTCGACTTTCCACAGCCGGACGGACCGATGAGCGCCGTCACGCTCTCTTCGGGAATATCCATGGAGACGCCCTTCAGCGCGTGGTCGTCCCCGTAGTGGACGTCGAGGTCGCCGACGGCAAGTTTCGTCTCTCCGTCGGTCTCGTGACACGTCCACTCGGGACGCGTCTCCTCGACGGTTTCGCCGGCGGTCGTGGAGACCCCTTCGCCGTCAGTGCGGTTCGCCGTGGTCTCTGCGGTGTCTGTTTGACTCATTGGTGGAGTTTCCGTCTGAAGTAGTAGCGCGTCGCGATGCCGACCGCGTAGAAGACCAACACGACGAGCAGCAGCGTCAGTGCAAGTCCCCACGCGAATTCCTGCGGGTTCTCGATGTTGCCGCTCAGCCCCGCCGTGATGAGCGCGTACAGCTGATAGGGGAGCGCGCTCGTGGCCTCCAACAGCGCCGGATTGCTGACGAACGGTGGCGAGCCGCTCAGCTGGAAGCCGCCCAATACGTCGGGAGCGGCCGATTTCCCCGGGAGGACGCCACCGCCCATGGTCAGCAGGATGGGCGCGGTTTCGCCGGCGATGCGGCCCACGCCGAGGATGACGCCCGTCGCGATCCCCGGGATTGCTGCGGGGAGAACGACGCTGCGGATCGTCTTCCACTTGGAGACGCCGAGGGCCGCGCTGGCGTCCCGGTACTCGTCCGGAACCGCGAGGATCGCCTCGCGGCTCGTGATCAGGACGAGCGGCAGCAGCATGAACCCGAGCGTCAACATCCCGGCTATCAGCGATTTCTGGTTCCCGAAACGGGGGATCAGGAAGGCGGCACCGAACAGGCCGAACACGATGCTCGGCGTGCTCCAGAGGCCGTTGGTCGCCACCTCGACGGCTCCCGTGAACCGGCCCTGTTCGGCGTATTCGCTGAGGAACACGGCCGCGCCGACCCCGGTCGGGACGGCGAAGAGGACCGCCCCGATGACCAGCCAGACCGTCCCGAGGAGGGCGGGGAACACGCCGGCAACGTCGGCCGTCAGGCCGGCACCGTTGGTCAGGAACGGCCAGCTAACGAGGCTGGCGCCTCCGACGGAGAACCCGCCGAACAGCCCCGGGAGTCCCCTCACTGTGACGAAGGCGACGAGCCCGACGAGCACCGTCAGTATCGAACCGACGACGAGGTAGATGAGCACGTACGCGCCGACGTTCCGTCCGCGAGCACCGAACCCGCCGTACGCTTTCGCGGCGCTCCATCCGGTCACTAGCGAGGTGAACAGCACGACCACGGGAACGACGGTGTCGCCGAACAGGGTCGCGTTGTACCCGACGAGCGCCTGCTCCCACCCGGGGCCGATGACGCCGACAACGAGTGACAGTCCACACAGACCGGCGACGGCCCCCACGGGTACCGTCGACCCGACATCTTCGCGAGGGAACGCGGTCACCGCGAACGCGCTCCCGCCGAGGACCGCGCCGACAGCGAGCCGACCGGCCGTTCCGATCCCCGCCGCTCCGGACACGGCCGCGCCCACTGCGAACCAGATCCCCGTGAACGCGGCCGCGGCGACGATCCCCGCGCTCGGTTGGGGCGCCGCGTCGACGTATCCCAGCCGCGAGGCCATCCCGAAGCCGACGACCGTCACCCCGAGCGCGAGCAGCACCACGCCGAACAGCACCGATAGCTCGAGTCCAGCGACGGGATCGTCGATCCCGACGACGCCGAGTAGCGTCGCGAGGCCGACCACGAATACGATTCCGGAGATACCGACCGCAGCCCCGGCAGCGGCCTCGTAGGCCGTGCGGTCGTCCCGGACGAGCGCGGTCCGGGTGGCGCGACTCATTCGGCACCCCCGAGACGCCGACGCATTCGCGCCTCGATGTACTGTGAACCGATGCTCAGGCACAACACGGTCACGAACAGGACGACGCCGGCGGCGAACAGCGCGCTCTCGTGGACGCCGTTCGCGCTGCCGTAGCCGCGTGCGATGAGCGAGGTGAGCGTCTCGTAGCCGTAAAAGACGTTCACGAGCGGTTCGCTGATCCGCGGAATGCCGGCCAGCATCACCGTTGCGGCCATCGTCTCACCGATGGCTCGCCCGACGCCGAGGAGCACGGCCGCCGAGACGCCCGAGAAGGCGGCGGGTAACGTGATCGAGGTCATCGACTGCCAGTCGGTCGCCCCGAGCGCGAGCGACCCGTGTTTCATCACGTCCGGAACGCTCGTCAGCGCGTCCTCGGCGACGGAGACGACGGTCGGCAACGCCATCAGCCCGACGACGATTCCGACGAACAGGTACGTCGAGCCGCCGTTGAGGTCGAACGCCCCGCTCGCCCACGGGTTGATGACGGTGAAGCCGATGAACCCGTAGACGATCGAGGGGATGCCCGCCAGCACCTCGATCCCCGGCTTGACGAGCTCGCGAACGGTCGGCGGGGCGATCTCTGCGATGAACAGCGCCGCGGCGACCCCGAGCGGGGCCGCCACGAGCGTCGCGATGGTCGTCACCATCACTGTCCCGTGGATCATCGGGAGAAGCGAATAGCGAACGGGCTCCGAAACGGCGTCCCATCGGGGCTGTGCGAACATCCCAAGCCCCGGCACGGAGATACCGAAGGCGCTCGCCGTCTCGTACCGAAACGCGGGAATCGATTCGGCGAAGATGAACACCACGATGAGCCCGAGCGTGACGAGCGTCACCGTCGTCATCGCGAGGGTTACCGCGCGGGCGATGAGTGCCTGATGACGCGCCCATCCGTAGCCGGTGGCTGTCAGGAACGCGCCGAACGGGACGGCCGCCCACGGGGATGCAAGCAGGAACCCGAGGAACGCCGCCAGAAGCGAGCCCATCGAAACGGTGACCACGGTCAACGCCTCCGGGTCGGTCTCGTCGAGGAACTCCCGTGTCCGGGTCAACCGCCGCTCGATGCCCGCACGCCAGTCGGTGGTTGTGTTAGTGAGTGACATTTGGATAAATGGCCGCGAGGCGAATGCCGGTGCGACCGCGGCGCTAGGCCTGGTCGGGGAGTTTCTCGCGCTCCGCCTCGATGTCGGACGTCGGCAGCGTGATGTAGTTGACGTCCTCGACGAACGTCTTCTGACCGAATTCGGTCAGGAACATGTTGAGGAACGCGGCCTCGCGCATGTCCGTCCCGTCGGGCGTCTCCTCGTTGATCCGGGTGTACATGTGCAGGTCCCGGTTCAGCGGGTACTCGGAATCGAAGATGGTGTTCTCGGCGTCGGGGTCGGGGCGGAAGACGGTACCCTCGAAGTCGATCGCGATCGCCTGGATCCCCGATCCCGAGAACGCCAGCGCCATGTACCCGATGGCGTTGTCGTTGTCCTGGAGGACCTGCTGGACCTGCTGGTTCTGTCCCAAGCGCGTGTCGACATCCATCGGCGCGTCGGCGTCGCCGAGCATGTTCAGCCGGAACGAGGTGTCCGTCCCGGACCCCTCGGCGCGACCGACCACGTAGATCTCCTGATCGGGGCCGCCGACCTCGCTCCAGTTGGTGATGTCGCCCTGATAGATGCCGCGGATCTGCTCGCCGGTGAGCTGTTCGACTCCCGCGTCGTAGATGGCCTGACTGACGAAGACGGGCTGCCCGTCCCGGCCGACCACGTGGTCGACGTAGTTCTCGTCGCGCTGCTCCTCGCTGATGTCGAGTTCCGCCGTGATCGGTCCCGAGGAGTTCCCGATGTCGACCAGTCCGTCACGGACCGCCTCACAGCCGGTCCCCGAGTGGCTCAGTGCCACGCGGGTAGCAAAGGGCGGGTTCGACCGCTCGCCGGTCGGCTCGAAGCCGTACAGCCCGGCGAAGTAGTCGGCGATGTTCTGGTCAGTGTCGATCTGGTCCCACCCGGCGACCGACGACTCGTCGTTGGACCCCCAGTACTCGCCGTCACTCGCCGGCGAGTTGGAGTTCCAGTAAGAGCTCCCCTTGTTCGAGATGGGGTACACCGTCGAGGACCCCTCGGCGGTCACCGTGGCCGGCGCCGACGACCCGCCGCTCCCTCCCTCGTCGGCGTCGTCGCCGTTTCCGCTCCCGCCGCCGCTCCCGCCACTGCTGGTCCCGCTCTCGCCGCCGCCGCTGTTGCTCTGCCCGCTACATCCCGCGAGACCGGTCGCCCCGGCGGCGGTGAGCGTCAGCAGGTACTTTCGACGTGATACCGTGTCCACCTGATGCGCCGCGTCACGTGACATCGAGTAAGAGCACCCGTCGACCTATTAAACACGTTTATAATAGGTGACTGGACCGAAACGGAGCGACCATGACCCGACGGTAGCGCCTCGGAGCCTGTGGTATCGGTACTGTCGGATATATAGAGTATGGAGCGCCGGTCGCGCGAGTGCTCCCCGCGTCGCGCGTGGGGTTCACCGAGCGCCGGCTCCCGGCACCTTCACTGGGCCGTCCCTCGGCTTCTCACTCCTCACGAACCCGCTCGCCCACGCGCTCCCGCAGCGCCTCGCGCGCCCGGTGGCTCGCCTCGGCGTCGGTCCGCACCTCGATCAGATGGCTGCCGGGCTCCTCGCGGGCGGTCGCGAGGGCGTCGCGGAGGGCCGCGGTCGCCTCGTCGGGGGCCAGCGCGTCCCCGGCCGCGTCGTCGTTCTCCCCGTCGTCGGCCGTTCCGCCCCGCGCGTCGACCCGCGCGAACTCCACGTCGTACAGCGCCGAGAGGGGTTCGAAGTCGATGCCGTGTGGCGTCTTGAACTGCTCGGTGAACGGCGGGTCGAACGCCTCGACGGGGAGCTTGTGGAAGATGCCGCCGCCGTCGTTATTTATCGCGACGACCGTCGCGTCCACCTCGCAGCGGTCGAGCGCAAGCAGGCCGTTCGAGTCGTGGTAGAGCGCGATGTCGCCCGTCACGAGCGTGAGGTCGTCGGTGGTCGCGGAGCCGGCGCCGAGCGCCGTCGAGACGATGCCGTCGATGCCGGAGGCGCCGCGATTCCCGAGCGCGGTTATCGACTTCGTCGACGGGGCGGCGAACCGGTCCAGATCGCGGACGGGCATGGAGTTCGAGACGAACAGCGTCGCCGGATCGGGCGACTCCTCGACCACGGTTTCGAGGACGCGCCCCTCGAGGAACGCGTCGGGAGCGGCGTCCGCGTCGTCCTCCTCCAGCACGTCGAACGCCGCGGCGTCCGCGTCCTCCCACTGCGCGCGCCAGTCGGCGTCCCCGCCGCCCGGGAGCAGTCGAGAGAGCCGACCGCAGAGCCGCGAAGGCTCCGCGACCACCAGATCGGTCGCTGCGAACTCGGCCTCGCGCCACGCGCCCGCGGGGTCGACGACGTACTGGTCAGCGTCCGTCGCCGCGAGGTACTTGCGGAGGTTCTTCGAGGTCGGCGAGGCGCCGAGCCGGACGACGACCTCGGGGTTCGGGAACGCGTCCGCCTCGGTCAGGTCCGGCGAGAGGTAGGCGTCGTAGCCGCCGATCACGGGCGCGACGCGGGTGTGGCCGCCGAACCGGACGCCCGAGAGGGGGTCGGCGAGGACCGGGAAGCCGGTCGCGTGCGACAGCGCGGTGACCGCCTCCGCGTCGAGCCCCGGCGGGTCCGCGGGGCCGGCGACGATCAGCCCGCGGTCGGCCTCGAGCGCGCTCGCGAGCTCGCGGAGGGCGCGGTCGTCGAGCTCGGGAACGCCGGCGTGGCGGGAGACGTAGGGGCCGTCGCGGCCCGCGGCGGCCTCGGGGTCCAGATCCGCGGGCACGTCGCCCGCCACCGGCGTCGGCTCGAGCGGCTTGGCGAACGGGACGTTGAGGTGGACCGGGCCGGCCTCGGCGCCCTCCGCGGTCGCGAGCGCTCGGGCGACCGTCGTGCGGACGGACTTCAGTGCGCGCTCGTCGGCGGCCGGCTCGGGCAGGTCCTTGTAGTACCGGACGGCGTCGCCGTAGAGCTTCTCCTGGTCGACGGTCTGGTTGGCGCCGGAGTCGCGCAGCTCCGGCGGGCGGTCGGCGGTCAGCGCCAGCATCGGGACGCGCGCCTCGTCCGCCTCCACGATGGCGGGGTGATAGTTCGCGGCGGCGGTGCCGGAGGTGCAGACCAGCGGCGTCACCTCGCCCGTCCGCCGCGCGCGGCCGAGCGCGAAGAAGGCCGCGGAGCGCTCGTCCAGCTGGGAGAAGACGTGTACGTCCTCGTGGCGAGCCAGCGCCGTCGTGAGCGGCGTCGAGCGGCTCCCCGGCGAGACCACCGCCGCGGAGACGCCCGCGCGAGCGAGCTCCTCGACGATAGCGGACGCCCACAGCGTGTTCCGGTTCGGTGCGGTCATTGGTTCCCGTTCGGGGGTCGCGGGCTTATAAGCCGGCGGAACGCGACAGCGGCGATCGGAACGCGGCCGTGGGAAGCGAACCCCCGCCGCGGCGTTCTGCAAGCCTTAAGCCCGGCGCGGGCCTCCCCTCGCACATGAGCGACGACGACGCCGTCGACGTCGAGGTCGAGGCGCCGAACGACGAATCGGGCGCGGCCGGGGACGCGGCGAGCGCCGCGGGGGCCGCCGCCGAGGAACCGGCCGACGCGAACGGTGCGGCGGAGGAGGATGCGGCGGCGGGCGACGCCGCGAGCGAGACGCCCCTCGCGGACCGGGTCGCGGCCCACGACGAGGAGCTCGCGGCCGCGGTCGCGGACCTCGAGGCGGGCGTGACGGAGCTGGAGGCCGAGCTCGCCGAGGCGGAGGAGACCGTCGAGGACCTCGAGGGCCGGCTGAAGCGATCGAAGGCGGACTTCCAGAACTACAAGCAGCGTCAGCAGCGGAAACAGGAGCAGATCAAGGAGCGCGCGGCCGAGGACCTCGTGGAGCGTATCGTCCCCGTCCGCGACAACCTGATCCGTGCGCTCGACCAGGAGGAGGGCGCGGACATCCGGCCGGGCGTCGAGTCCACGCTGGAGGAGTTCGACCGCGTGCTGGAGGAGGAGGGCGTCGAGCCCATCGAGCCGGAGCCGGGCGCCGAGGTCGACCCGACGCGCCATCAGGTGATGCTCCGCGTCGAGAGCGACCAGCCCGAGGGGACGGTCCACGAGGTGTACCAGCCGGGCTACGAGCTCGGCGAGAAGGTGATCCGCGAGGCGCAGGTCACCGTCTCCGACGGCGACGACTAGTCTGTACCCGCTTTCCGTCGCGCCGTTTCGTTCTCAGCCCCCGCCGTCCCGCTGTCCGTCCAGCCGCCGGATCTGCTCGCGGTGGAGCGACAGCATCATGTCCGCGAGGAAGCCGAACATCAGCAGCTGGAAGCCCAACAGGACGCCGGCGGCCGCGACGATCGCGAGGATCTGGTGGCCGATGCCGTACGCGAGCCAGTCGTAGAGCACGTAGGCGGCCACGGACAGGCCGGCGGTCGTCGACGCCGCGCCGACGCTCCCGAAGTAGAACAGGGGGTTGTTCGTCTTCGCCTTGCGGAACAGCTCCAGGAAGATGATCCCGCCGTCGCGGACGGGGTTGAGGTTCGTGTCCGACCCGGAGGGGCGCGGGCGGTAGGTGATGGGGACGACCGCGACCGGCACGTCGTGTTTGACGCACTCGACGGCCATCTCGGTCTCGATGCCGAACCCCTCGGCGCTCAGCGTGAGATGCTGGAACGACTCGCGGGTGAACGCGCGGTACCCCGAGAGGATGTCGCCGTAGTCCTCGCCGTGGATCAGTCGGAAGGCGCCGTTGATGAGCCGGTTGCCGATCCGGTTGAGTCGGGTCATCGCGCCTTCCCGCATGTCCGCGAACCGGTCGCCGATCACGTGTTCGGCCTCGCCCGCCAGCAGGGGCTCGAGCATCACGTCGGCGTCGGCGGCGTCGTAGGTCGCATCCGCGTCGGCCATCAGCACGTAGTCGGCGTCGACGTGCTCCCGGACCGCCTCCCGGATCGCCTGTCCCTTCCCGTCGCCGGACTGCTCGACGACGCGCGCGCCCGCCTCGGCGGCCCGCTCGCGGGTGTCGTCCCCCGACCCGCCGTCGATCACGAGGACGTTCTCCAGCCCCTCCGCCCGGTAGCCCTCGACCACGTCCGCGATGGTCGCGGCCTCGTTGTAGGTCGGCAGGAGGACGCACACGTCGTCGCGACTCGTCATTACCGGCCCGTCGCCCGCCCGGGTGGTTAAGTATACGGTTTACCGCGACGGCCGTGCCCGGAACGGCACAGTCTCGCGATCTCGGCACCTTTTGTCGCTCTCGCGGGACGCCCCGCTACTCCATGTAGCCGAGCTGTTTGAGTCGGTTCTCGACGCCGTCGGTGTCGCGGTCGGTCGCGGCCGCGTCGGGCGAGAGGGGGTCGCGCGTTTCGACGGTTTCGGCCTTTTCGCCCGCGAGGATGGGGAGCACGTCGCCGTCCATGTCGGTGGGGACGGCACAGCCGGCGGCCCCGAGCAGGGTCGGGGCCATGTCCGTGATGCTGATCTGCTCGAGTTCGCCGCGGTGCTGGAAGTCGGGGCCGCTGGCGAGGAAGAGGCCGTTGCGGGTGTTCTCGGCGCGCCAGCGGTCCGGGCCGGCGAGCACGTCGCCGCCGCCGACGCCGTCGTTCACGTGGACGCCGTCGCGCTGGTCGACCACGACCGCGGGCGCGTCCGACTCGCCGAGATGGGGACCCTCGTACACCTCCTCCGCGCGGTACACCCCGTCGAACAGCGGGCCGTGGTCGTCCGCGACCGCTTTCAGGTCCGCGATCAGCTCCTCGCGGACCGCCTCCGTGTCGAAGGCGGGGTTGAGGTAGATCGGTCCCTGCCCGCTCGCGACCGCCTTCGTCTCCGCGAGGTCCATCGCCTCGAGTTTTCTGTCCCGCTTGAGGCCCGCGCTCTGAGGGACGAGCTGCTGGAGCCGCTCGGGGACGACCGTCGCGAGGAGGTCGACCGCTCCCACCGCCTTCGCGGCCGCGAGCACGTTCTCCCGGTCGATCCCCACCTTCTGGAGCACGCTATCGACGCTCGTCGACCGCGTCTGGTAGCCGTTCTCGGCCAGCCACTCGTTCACGTAGAACTCCGTCGTCGTGGGGGCACAGCCGTGATCGGACATGATCACCAGGTTCGTCTCGTCCATCTCGTCGATCCGGCCCACCCACTCGTCGACGATCTCGTAGGCGCGCTTCGTCGGCTCGTCGTTCCAGAAGAAGTGCTGGAGCACGTTGAGGTAGAACAGCGTGACGTGGACGAACTCGAGGTCCTCCTCTTCCAGCAGAGCGAGCGCGACCTCGAAGCGCTTCTCGAGGAGGTCGAGGATGGCGTCGACCTCCGCGCCGGTCTCCTCGTTGGAGGAGAGGAGGGGGTCGGGGTGGACGCGGTAGTCGAAGCGTTCTTCGAGGTCGTCGGCGAGCCCCTCGGGGGTGGCGTAGCCGCCGCTGATGGAGCGGTACTCGCCCTCGACGGCGTCGGGGCCGCCGGCGACGACGGGCCCGTCGATGTCGCGAGGCGGGTACATGGTGGGCATGTTGACCACGCCCGCGCGCTTCCCCTCGTCGTTGAGGTAGTTCCAGAGCTCGAGCGTCTCGAAGTCCGCGCCGTTGGTCACCTCGATCTCGCCGGCGGCCAGATCGACGCGCTCGAACCAGTAGACGCCGAACTTACCGGGGTTCTTGCCCGACGAGTAGCACTTCCAGTTCGGGAAAGTGACCGGCGGGAGGCAGCTCTCGGTCTCGGCCCACGAGCTCTCCTCGCGGAGGGCGGCGAGGTTCGGAAGGGTGCCGTCGTCGAGCCACGGCTCGAGCAAGCGCCAGTTCGACCCGTCGAGCCCGACGACGACCGTTCTGCTCATGTCGGGACCGACCGCGCCGACTCACAAGTCGCTTTCGTCGTGCGGGCGAGCGACGGTCGGCGGTCGGGGGCCGCCGCGGCCGGTCCGGCGCCACCTCCTTCGTGCGGTCGCGGCGGCCGCGGCGCCCTCCCGCGAACGACATTCATAAGTGCGGGCCGCGGGTTCTCTCGGGCACGTGCGAACCGTAGCCGTCCTCCCCGCGTACAACGAGGCCGAGACGGTCGGCCCCGTGATCGAGGGCACGAGCGAACACGTCGACGAGGTGGTCGTCGTCGACGACGGGTCCAGCGACGCGACCGCCGCGGTCGCCCGCGAGCACGGCGCGACCGTCGTCGAGCACGTGTTCAACACGGGCGTCGGCGGCGCGGTCAGGACCGGCTACCAGTACGCGATCCGCAACGACTACGACTTCGTGGTGCAGGTGGACGGGGACGGCCAACACGACCCCGCCCACATCCCGCGGCTCATGGAGGCGGCCGCGGACGCGGACATGGTGATCGCGAGCCGCTACCTCAACGAGAGCTTCGAGGAGTACGGCTTCGTCCGACGGCTCGGGATCAGCTTCTTCACCAACGTCGTGAACGTGCTCGGCGGCGTCGACATCACGGACGTGACCAGCGGCTTCCGCGTCTACCGCGTCGACGCGCTGGCCGAGATCCTCCACCGATCGGACAGACACTGGGCGGTCGAGCAGACGCTCGACGCCGCCAAACGCGACCAGCGCATCACGGAGGTGTCCGTCGCGATGCCGACCCGCGAGGAGGGCGACTCGCAGTTCACGCTGGACACGTTCGTCCTCTACCCGCTCCGCATGACCGACGTGGTGCTGCGCGTCCTGCTGTTCCGGTGACTCCCATGATCGACACCCTCGCAACGACCGGCGCTCTCGTCACGCTCGACGCTCCCGTCACCGCCGGCGCTCCGGCGGTGCTCGGTACGTTCGACTACTCGCTGGTCAACGTCGCCGCGCTGCTCGTCGGCCTGCTGTTCCTCGCGAACGGCTATTTCCTCGTCCGGAAGGGCCGGGAGGCGGTCGCGGTGTTCGTCCTCTCGGTCGCGGTGGGGGGCGGGCTCGTCTTCGTGGCGCTGTTCCCGGGCGCGTTCGACCTCGTGGCGCGTCTGCTCGGACTGGAGCTGCGCGCGCGAGCCATCCTCGTGGTCTCCAACCTGACGCTGTTCGCGCTGGTCATCTACCTGCTCAACCGCATCGGGCGGCTGTACGACCGCGTCTCCCGGCTGAACGAGCGCCTGAGCCTGCTTGACGCCGAACTGGAAGCGGCCGGGGGTCGCGATGATCGCGGCGACCGCGGCGACCGCGACGCCCGCGGCGACCACAGCGACGACCATGAGTGACGCCCGCCGAGCCGTCCTCTCGGTCGACGTGGAGCTGTTCAGACACACGCCCGCGTACAGGAACGCCTCGGGGACCCTCGACGACCCGAGCGTCGGACTGGAGGGTGCGCGGTTCCTCCGAGAGGCGTTCGCGCGCCACGACGCCCGGACGACGGCGTTCGTCGTCTCCGAGGTGGCCGAGGAGCACCCCGGCGCGGTCGGCGCGTTCGTCGACGCCGGCCACGAGGTGGGCTCGCACACGCACACCCACCGCCTGCTGACCGACCTCTCGCCCGACGAGCGCCGCGAGGAGCTCGTCCGGTCGAAGGAGCGACTCGAAGCCGTCACGGGCGCGTCGGTCGCGGGCTTTCGCGCGCCGGCGTTCGACTTCGGGGACGGCCACTTCGCGGCGCTCGACGCGGCCGGCTACGCCTACGACGCGAGCGTCGTCTCCTGCCGGCGGATTCCCGGCTGGTACGGCGGCGAGTACGACCTCCACCGGCCCGCGCCCGCGACGGCGGTCGACCCGACGGCGTCGGCCGACCTCGCGGAGGTGCCGACCGCGGTGTTCCCCGGTATCGGGCTCCCGCTGACGGGGACGTGGCTGCGCTTCTTCGGCGTCCGGTACGCGATCCTCGGGATGCGCCTGCTCGCGCGCCGGGGGATCGCGCCCGTGCTGTACGTCCACCCGTGGGAGTTCGTCGACCTCCCGGCCGTCGAGGGCGTTCCGAAGCGAGTGTACGTCAGGACCGGCGACTGGATGCGGCGCGCGGTCGAGCGCATCCTCTCGACGGAGTTCTCGTTCGTCGCCTGCGAGGACGTGCTCGCGGACGCCGGGCTCGGCGGCGGGAGCCGGACCGGATCGGCGGGCGGGGGGACGGACGAATCGGACCACGGGGAGGCGTAGCGTGGCGGACCGCTCCCCCCGCGATCTGGCGGTCGCCGCGCTCCAGTACGGGCTCGGGCTCGCGGCGCTCGCGTGGGTGTCGACGCAGGTGCGCTTCGGCGAGGTGCTCGGCCTCCTCGGGCGCCTCGGTCCCGCCGAGATCGCGGTCGTGCTCGGCGTCTCGGTCGTCGGCCTGCTCGCGCGGTTCTACACCTGGCAGGTGCTGATGGCGCGGGTCGGCGCGGCGTCGTTCCGCGCGGCCGCGAGCGTCGACCTGACGGTCTACTTCCTCAACCAACTGCTCCCCTCGCGGCTCTCCGGCCGCGTGGCGGCGCCGTTCGTCCTGCGGAGCCGGACCGGGATGTCCTACGCCGACGGGGCCTCGGTCTCGGGCGTCCACACCGGGATCTACGCGGTGCTGTACGGCGTCGTGGCCGCCGTCGGGGTGGCGGCCGCCGCGCCGCGACTCTCCGCCGGGGTCCTGATCCTGCTCGCGCTCTCGACCGGGCTCTACCTCGCGGCCGGCGGCGCGGTGCTTCTGGCCGGGGTCAACCTCACCTTGCTCGACCGGCTCGTGGACGCGCTCGCGGCGCTCGCGCGGCGGATTCCGCGGATCGGCGCCGCGGCCGCGGAGCGCGTCGCGGGGCTGCGGGAGTTCACCGCGGCCGCGAGCGCCTCCTTCCGCCGGCTCGCGGTCGACCCCGGGCTCTGGGGCAAGTACGCCGCCGGATGGACCGTCTTCTCGGTGCTCGCGCCCGGTCTCCGCGTGCTGGTCCTGCTCGCCGCGTTCGGCGCGCCCTTCGAGCCCGCGGCCCTGCTGCCGCTGTATCTGGTCGCGGCCTACAGCGTCACCCTGCTGCCGCTGACGCCCGGCGGCATCGGCGTCACCGAGGCGACGACGACGGTGGTGTTCGTCGCGCTCGGCGTCCCGGAGGCGGCCGCGGTGTCGGCCATCCTCGTCGACCGCTTCCTCGGCGTCTACCTGCCCGCCGTGGCCGGCTGGTACCCCTCGATGGCGCTCGATCTGGATGCGGATTCAGTCGAGGAGTAGCGTATGGAGCGATTTCCGAGCGACAGCGATACTGGGTCTACTACGTGCGTTGTTCCATTTTTCTGTCAGAAGATGGTGTTTCTGTGTCTGTTGCAGGTCCTGTTGATCGGGACGGCACCACCC
>NZ_LKIR01000007.1 GCF_001462205.1 Haloparvum sedimenti | reverse complement strand
CGACAGCAATTCCGGATCGAACGGCGAAATGGAGAAGATAAACGTCCGGGTGCCCCGAGCGCTGCTCACCCAAATAGACGAAGTCTGGGAGGAACGCGGCTACGCCAACAAGTCCGAATTTATCCGCGATGCACTCCGCGACGCAGTCACCCCGCCGACACAGCTCTCTGAGGAGGCGCTCCAGCACCTCACCGAAAGCCGTGAGCAGCGAGAGCAAGGCAAGACTGTCTCGCACGAGGATGTGAAGGAACGTCTCGGCATCGATGACTGAGATCGAGTGGACGCCAAAAGCAATTGAACTCCTCGACGGACTCGAAGCTGAGGCCCAAGAACGAGTAGTCAAAAAGCTCGACGAAGCAAAGGACTGGACATCCCATCGACTCGAAAAACTCACCGGCTACCCGTACTACAAACTTCGTGCGGGGGATTACCGTGCGATTATCACGTGGGATCGAGACGAGGACTTACTCGTTGTCGAAGCCGTCGGGCACCGGCGGAATATCTATGACCGCCACCTTCCTCCATAACAGGCTCAACGAATTGGCTTCCGTAGAAGAGTAATCGAACCCTAGTCTAGGTCGGCGTTCATTGTGGTTGTTTTTCACCCCCTGAAGGGTGCGGAGGTGCTCGAACGAGAATCTCGCGGACAGAACCATGAGTGGAACCATCAAGCCACATTCGCTCGAACAGACACTTCTAGAGGGATATCCCGACATCGTCTACGTCGGTTACCGACAGCGAGGCCGCGCAATCGTCAAAAAGCATCCTGATCGCGAACCGCTGACCCCAGATCGGAGTCTGGAGCTGGCGAATCACAGTCCTTCGGGCTTCGAATGGGGATATGGTGGCAGCGGGCCGGCCCAACTCGCGCTCGCCCTCCTGCTCGATTACACCGACGACGAGGATGTCGCGCTGGCGGAGTACATGGCGTTCAAGAACGAAGTAGTGAGCCGATTGGAGTGTAATGGTCCCAAACAGCGCTGGCGACTCACAGGACACGAGATAGATGCGGCCCTTCGTGAGACAGTCGACGAACCAGTCGCACCATCCGTCAACTAACAGTCAGAGAGCAATCCATGCCAGAACCCACCCAGCAGTCCCGTACGAACGTAGAATCGACCGAGAACAGTGCGCGACAGGCACCAACTGAGTACGTCGAGCGAAGCGATGTCGGGGTCTCCCTCACCGTGAAGCTGACTCGCGGTACTGGGACTCGCGATCAGGATAAGGTCACAGCGAAAGTGAAAGCGAAAACGCTCGAAAAGGCCCGCGAGGACATGGAGACGCTTCGGAGGTACATCCACGACCTCGCCGAAGACGCCCGCCAGATCCAACCGGGGGAAGACGACGAGTAGCGGGCAGGTGCGGTCTATTTCGCCTCTGTAAGAGCGGAGGCGATCATCAGTGAGCGACTCAGAAGAACAAGAACGAAATTCGAACGAACTGTCGCCAGCACAGCGACTCGAACCGCCAAACTCGCGCCTCATCAACGCGGGGATCGTGACGATTCACGATATGGAGACGCTGCGAGCGTGTGTCGCCTACGAGAACGCAAATCAACAGCGTATTCGGATTCTTCGCCAGCTCAAGCAGCAGGCCGACGATATCCGTTCCCAAGAGAGGTGAGCCAACCCGCAATCGTCGTTTTCGGAGCCTTCAGTAACATCATGGCTCGGTTACAGGGAGCTCCCACGAAAGGATTACTCCGGAACCAACGATGAGGACAACTCCCCCGACAGCTAGCGCAAACAGTGGGGACACATAGTCCGAGAGAACACCGCTTCCAAGTTGAAATGGAATAACTGCTAAGCCGCTGACCATCGCCATAGCGCTCAACACAGTTGCGCGTCCGAGTGTTTCAATTCGGTTGTTAACGTACTGTCCAGCGAATGACCGCGTAACGTCCGAGAGCCCTCGAGCGACGAGGAAGGTCGGAAGCGCGAGTATGGGAATGAAGTACATCCCGACCAGTGCTGCACCGACGATGAATGGCAAGATGATGAACCACGTCTGGATACCGATGAAATCCTTGATCGCACCGGTATAGTAGCTGAGTACCGCACCGACGAGACTGTACGCTGCGTAGAACCACCCCAGAAGTGATTCGACTTGTCCAAGGGAGACGCCTAAATCGACAACGACGGTCTGGAATATTGGTTGGAGAAAAACGAACACAAGGTACGTCACAGCGGCGTAGAGGACGTAATAATAGAGAATGAATGCCCGGAGATTCCGCTCGGAAAGCGCCTCCTTGACGATACCAACGGTTCGGCGGAAGCTCAACGCGTCCGTATCTGTCTTTTTATACGTTTCAGGTTCGTCTAGTGTGAGCAGTACCACGGCGCCAAACCCAGTAACTGCAGCTGCAACGAACCACGGGTACGAGAGATCGATACTTCCGAGATATCCGCCAACAATGGCTGCACCAGCACCAACTGCGAGAGCTGCAGATTCTCCTCGCCCTCGAACGTGTGCGAACTCGTCCTCCGAAAGGTCGTCTGTGAGCGTGTCGTATAGCCACGCATCCTCACTCCCGGATCTAAAGTTGTACCCCGCAGACCAGCAGACATAGAGAACCGCCAACGCGAAAAACGACTCAGAAAAACCAATCCCCAGAAGCGTTACAGCGATCAGCACCGTCCCGATAAGGAGGCTATTCCGTCGACCAACGCGATCTCCGATGTACCCCGTCGGTATTTCACCGAGTAGTGTGGTTAGATTGTATATTGCTTCGAGAATGGCGATTTGGGTGAAGTTGAGTCCCTGTGCCAGGAAAAAGAGGTACATTATCGGCCGGTAGAATTCGACCGCTTTGGTGGATTTGTAGAGATAGTATTTGATGATACTACCAGGTGCGGACGCATTCAAGAGAGAGCCAGAGAGACGGCCCATTATTCGGACATCGGGAAGAGAGACTCAATTACGTTCCGTTATTTTGCTTCTGAGGAATCGTAATAACAGAGCCCTAAGTAGCTCTCAACGTAAGGTCGCATATGCGAACGAGCCTCAACGTTCCACAGGAGGTGCTCGATTCATTCGACGAGACGTGGAAGTCCGAGGGGATGGAATCACGGTCGCGAGCAGTCCGTGAAGCGATGCAAGAATACATCGAGCGCCACACGCGGTTAGAAGAGATTAAAGGAGAAGCTGTCGCGGCAATAGCGTTCGACTACGAACATACACTCGTCATTGGAGAGCTTCATACAATTCAACACGAGTTCGAGGACGTCATTGGAACGACCCAACATATGCACCACGGGGACTGGTGTCTGGAGACCATTTTCTGTACCGGCCCCGCAAATCGGATTCGTGAGTTAGTGTATCAACTCCGGGATTTCGATGCTGTTGGGCGTGTGAACGTCATGTTCCTCCAGCCTGTAGCCTGAGTCTGTGGAACTGACTCGATTCGCCGTTTGAATAGGCTGGCTTTCGAGGAGTCGATAGATTCGCAGAGAGTTTTTACCCCCGGTAGGGGTGCGGGGTATTCGACTACCCGCGTTCGACATATGAAGACGGATTCGACCGACTATCCCAGAACAGAGGTACAGACTGCGAGCGACCCTTGCTCGACGAACAGAGACCACGTCGAGTATGTGGGGATGCGCGTCGACGACAGACCGGTCGTACTCAATCTCACGGAACACGAGCGACTCGTCCCCAACCGAAGCCTCGATCTCGTACGACAGAGTAGGCCAGGCTTCGAGTGGGGTGACACTGGCAGCGGTTCGGCACAGCTCGCCTGTGGACTCCTCCTCGATTACACCGACGACGAAGCCGTTGCCTCCCAGCACTACATCCAGTTCCGCGATGACGTGGTGAGCCAGTTGGAGTGCAGTGGACCAGCCAATTGCTGGCATCTCACCGGCGACGATATCGAAGCCGCACTCGCGGGCGTCACCAAGCACGAAGCGCTCACGCCGGATGGTGGAACGCCAACCCCGTCACTTCCAGTAAACTGGAGTGCCGTGAATCAGTCAGAACGGACAGTTTTCCAGCGGCGAGACGTCGACCACTACGTCGTCCTCGGTGAAGGGACCGAGGAGTGGCTGCTCCTGCTCTGTGCGCAGGGCGACCGTGCGTATCCCGCTCCGCTCGACATACGTACCGCTCCGATTGAGGAGGATCCTGCTCCCGCCGTGCGGGAACTCGTTGCCGAGAGCAACGACCTCGTCGAGCCGGAGGAGGATGTGTGATGGGGAGTCTTCGCTTCTCCCGGGCCACCTACCAGCTCATCGAACGCGCTGTTGAGGCACTGGAGCACATCGGCCACGAACTCGAGCGATACAACGACAAGCAGGAACGTGAGAGAGCCGAGAACAGAGACGTCTCGGCGGGGCGCGACGATTCATGACCAGCGTCTACCACGATGATGCGACTGGCCGGACTGGGTTTCAGTTCACGCGGGCGTCGGGCGGGTGTGACTGTCCAATCCATCGCGACAGTGATCCACCCACGGCGCCGCTTGGACTACGGTTCGCCGAGCGAGTCCAAATCGAGACGATTCCCCGGCACGTCGCCGGCGCAATCTATGAGGCCCATCACTCCTACATGGATAGCGTCCCGCTCACCAACCTGGTTCATCACGGTCTGAGCTACCAAGGACAGCTCATGGGCGCGATTACATGGCGACACCCGCTCATCCGGTCATTGAATCACGATGAAACCCGGTACGAAGGCGACGAGATCGTCGAAGCAGCTCGCATCTGTATCGGCGTCGACTTCCCAAACCTCGCATCGGCAGCGCTTGCACAGTCGATGGATCAGTTCATTCGACGTGAAGCACGTCGACGCGGGATTCGACTCCTCCTGACGTTCGTTCGAGCGGATTACTCTGGATCAATGGTGAAAGCACTCCGGGCCAAGGGGTGGCGCTGTACGGGAAAGACGGGGACAGGCCAAGCAGGGAATCGACCGGACAAGCCGATTCGTGAGACGCCGAAATGGCGATTCGTGTGTGAGGTATCCAGTGGTCACGATAGCACACAAACGACAGTTGAGCAGTGGTCAGCATGACTCAGAAAGCGACTCTCGATCACTTCGCGACGAGTGCAACCGAGGAATCCAGCTCGTTCACGCTATAGGAATTCGCAGAGGTCTTCATACTCCTCGTCATTACAGATTTCCCATCTGTTGAAATCGGCGTGCTGAATAGAGAGGGTATATCTCGAAACGATTTATCCCCAGCGGGTGGACACGACGAGTGGAACCTCTTTGTACATTGACACCGACAGTCACAGTCATGTTCGAGGACATCCCGGTAGATTCCGACCTTCTCATCGAGGTCGTCAACCGATCACCGATGATCGCGGCCTTGCGCGAGGGGGCGAAAGATCGGCGAGAGTTAGAACAGAGTCTTGGAATATCGAAGTCGACCGCCCATCGAAACACCAGTTCCCTCGCTGAGCGGGGTCTCGTCGAGCGAAGGGACGGGGAATACAGCCTCACCGAACTCGGTGAGGCTGTTGCTGAGGTTGTCGCGAGATTCGAAGAGGACATGCGAACGACCGTTCGGCTTGCTCCCTTGTTCGAGGCCGTTTCCGGCATCCAACCGCCGTGTCCCATCGACGCCTTCTCAGACGCGACGGTCACGACAGTTGACCGAGGTGATCCGTTTGGTCCGCTGGCGCGGTTCGTCTCCCTCGTTCAGGGGACGGAGTCATTGCGAATGTTCGATTCATACGCCATCGCCCCGACCTACATGGACGAAATCCACGGGCGGATTCTCGACGGGTTGGAGACGAAAGTCGTCGAACGACCGGACGTAGCGGCGGACGTCATGGAAAACTATCCAAAGAAGTGCGTTGAGCTGTGTGCGAGCGAGTTTCTCACGATGCGGATACACGATAATCTCCCCTTCGGACTCATCATATTTGACTCCCACATCGGTATCGGTCTCCGCGACCCTGATACCGGCGCTCCGCGAGCGTTCATCGATACAGACGAACCAGAGGGACGTGCCTGGGCGAAGACCCTCTTCGAACTGTATTGGACCAATGCGATTCAGCTGCCACGGTTCAATCCGAAATCCCTCAAGGAGGCACTCGAGTCCAGATCGTAACGTATTCTCCCCCTCGAACAGATCTGCTGATCTCTGTTCCCGAATCGGTGTTCGAGGAGTTCTCTATCCATCCGGACCGGCGACGTGCTCCCCCCGGCGATAGACCTGTGAGACTGGAAGCCCGGCACAGTCGGCGTGTTCACGGAGAGTTTCCTCCGTCTCGGCTCGGAAGTGACAGAGTGTCCCCGTCACCATGTCCTCCTCGTTCGTCATGATCTCGGATTGGACCCATTCGATAGCATCGCCGTCGTCACGGACCGTGTCTAGCGCCGCAATCGACCGCTCACTGGCACGTTCTCGCTCGGCGTGAGTCACGGGTGGATCGATCTCACGGAAGATAAGATAATCCACCATCTCTCGTTCGTTCATCATCCCTCCCTCTGCTCGTCCGGTAGGAGTTCTGTGCGATGTCCTGTCGGTGGTGTCATGTCTCGATGAGACATGGAAGACGCTACGTGGCGCTGGAGTTTGTAGTTAATCGACGGGATTTTCCCTCACGATGGGACGCTACTGTGATGTGAAACGGTTCGGTTTCAGATGAACGGATTGGTGATCAACGGTGTGAGCAGTATCGGTAGCTATCAGATCGGTTGCTGTGGCTCAATCACCTGAATGGGGGCTTGTTGGGACGGTCTGTGGTTTCCAACCATGCGCGATACGCGCCCTGTATGCAGCACGGCCCATTTATCAGCCACAGAGAAGCACGTCAATCGATTGTATGAGAACTTCTGCTTATAGAAGAGCAGCTTCGCACGCTGGGAGACCCATCCCTGGGTGCCGAATCCTGAGTAGGTACGCCAACGACGCCCCTCCAGCGAGTAATTGGTGGAGGGAAGTCTGGCTTTGGCTTCGTTTAGGCTGTTAACC
>NZ_LKIR01000069.1:7114-22959 GCF_001462205.1 Haloparvum sedimenti | reverse complement strand
TGTTTCGGATGTAGGTACGGAGCTCGCGTCCGTCCTCCTCGTTGCCCCAGTACGACGGAGGGTTGGCGTCCTCGCCTTTCTCCTTGAGGGCGAAGAACGATCGCCACGCTTCGCTGTTCTTGCGCGTGACCTGTTGAACAGTCGCACTACCGACGACACCGTTGTAGCGCCCCCGGTACTCGGAGGTGTCCCACACGTCGCCGTCACCGAAGTAGTTCTGACGACGTTCGTAGGTCAGTTCGTTCCACAGGGAGGCGGAGGCGTCGAGCAGCCGTAGAAGGCACTCTTTGTCGTTCTCGGTCTGTGGCACGACCTCGAAGGTGTTGACGCGCTTCATTCGTCACCACCTTCCTGTTCAGCGATGTACTGTTCGACAGCGCCCTTCGAGGCGCTTCCCGCCGTTCCGACGTAGTACGAACGAGTCCACTTCACGCGGTCGTCGTACCGCTGGTTATACTTCCGCGCCGAGATGCCCTTCACCCAGTTGACGATGAGTGACGGGGCGTTCTTCGGTGGACTCCCAATGAACAGGTGCACGTGGTCGGGCATGACCTCGGACTCGGGCAGTTCGAGGT
The DNA here is from genome assembly GCF_001462205.1 of Haloparvum sedimenti. Lineage (GTDB taxonomy): Archaea > Halobacteriota > Halobacteria > Halobacteriales > Haloferacaceae > Haloparvum > Haloparvum sedimenti. The sequence goes on along the minus strand of NZ_LKIR01000069.1, from coordinate 22,384 downwards.
CTTTGTCCTCACAGATTTCCGCGAAGATGGTTTCGAGACGTTCCTTCGTCTTCCCCGTCAGGTGCGAACGCCGATATTTCGGTACGAACACTATGTGGTAGTAGAGTTCGTATTTCGCGTGACGGGTACTCTTTACCATCTATGCATACTATCACGGTTTGACAGCTTAAAGATTGCGTTGGAACCCCGTTTATGCCATCGTCGGCGGTTGAATACTGTTGGTCGGCTTCATCCCCGCCCTGAAGGGCGAGGCTTTCGCCTCGAATTTTCCGTAATTACCGGACCGACTGAGGCAAAAAGCCTATAATCACCACAAGGCTACTCGGAGACAGAGATGGTAGGTACGATTCCCCTGATCGGCCCGATCCCCGGTGGACCGGAGCTGCTCATCATTCTGCTCGTGCTGGTGCTCCTGTTCGGCGCCAACAAGATCCCCAAGCTCGCCCGCTCGACGGGGCAGGCGATGGGCGAGTTCAAGAAGGGCCGCGAGGAAGTCGAGGAGGAGCTACAGGAGATGCAGGGCGACGGCCTCGAGGAGGGTGCTGACTCCGACGCGGGCGCCGTGTCCGGCGCGGACGAGGCCGACGAGGCCGACGAGGAGACCGAGGAAGCGACCGAGAAGAACGAGTAACCCGCCGATTTTCGGGCCGTTTTCGGACCGCTTTCGGACCGACCACGCCGAGAGCCGTGGGCGCGTGGCCTAGTGGACAGGGCGAGAGGTTCCTAACCTCTAGACCGCGGGTTCGAATCCCGCCGCGCCCGTCCGCCGACCGCGAGCGCGTCGGCGCCTCGACGGCCGGGGAGCGTCACTTCACTTCGGGGAGCCGCCGACGCATCCGGTCGAGTTCCCCCTGGTTCACGCCGAACTCGGAGTCGATCGTCACCTCCGCCGCGACGCCGGAGTCCGGGTTGCGCGCGGAGACGTCGAGGATCCCGTTTTCGTCCAGCTCGAAGGTGACCTCGACCTTCTGTTGGCCCGCCGGAGCCGGCGGGATCCCCCGCAGCGAGAAGGAGTCGAGGAGCTCGTTCTCCGTGGCGACCTGGCTCTCGCCCTGATACACCTCGACGGTGACGACCTCCTGATTGTCCTGGACGGTGTAGTACTCGTTCGTCACCTTCGCCGGGATGGAGCTGTTCTTCGGGATCAGCCGACTGAGCTGGTTTTCACGGCCGCCGAGCTGTGCCCGTACGCCGAGCGTCTTCGGCGTAACGTCGAGCAGCACCACGTCGTCGACGCCGTCCGTCTCGTCCGCCGGGACGAGCTCGCCCGGCTCGCCGCTCGGGAGCGCCGACTGCGAGAGGATGCCGGCCTGCGTCGCGGCGCCGAGCGCGACCGCCACGTCCGTGTCGATCCGCTTCGATGGGGTGTGGCCGAGCGCGTCCTCGACCGCGGCCGCGATGTGGGGATTCCGCGTCGACCCGCCGACGAGCAGCACGTCGTCCACGTCGTCGATCGTCGCGTCGGTCCGGTCGAACAGCTCGTAGCAGATGTCGATCGTCGCGTCGGTGAGGTGCGCCGTGGCGTCGACGAAGGTGTCGCGGTCGATCCGCATCTCCAGGTCGTACGCCCCGTCGGCCGTCTCGAAGAGGAACGGGAGCGACACCGTCGCGGTCCGGGCGGATGAGAGGTCGTGTTTCGCCTCCTTGGCCGCCTGCCAGATGCGCTCCATGGCCTCCGGGTCCTCCGGAACGACGCCCGTCTCTCGCTCGACGCGGTCGAGGATCACGTCGACGAGGCAGCCGTCCCAGTCGTCCCCGCCGAGCTGTGTGTCGCCGTGCGTCGCGACGACCTCGATCACGCCGTCGGAGATGGAGACGAGCGAGACGTCGAACGTTCCGCCCCCCAGGTCGTACACGAGCACCTCCGCGTCCCGCGAGTCGTCCAGCCCGTAGGCGAGGCAGGCCGCCGTGGGCTCGTTGATGATGCGCTCGACGTCCAGTCCGGCTATCTTCCCCGCACGTTTCGTCGCCTCCCGCTGCCGGTTCCCGAAGTACGCCGGCACGGTGATGACGGCGCTGTCGATCCGATGTCCCAGCTCCGCCTCCGCGTCCTCCTTCAGCTTCGTCAGGATGAGCGCCGAGATCTCCTCGGGGGAGAGGGAGTCGCCGCTCGGCGTCCGGTGTTCGTACTCGCGGTTCCCCATCTCGCCTTTGATCGAGTAGATCGTGTGGTCCGGGTTCCGGACCGCCTGGTTGTCCGCCTCGCGGCCGACGAGAACGTCGTCGCCGTCGAACGCGACCACCGACGGGGTTTTTCTGTCTCCGGCGGCGTTCTCGACGACCTCCGGTGACCCGCCGACCGGCGCGGCGAGCACGCTGTTCGTCGTTCCCAGGTCGATACCGACGGTGATGCCACGATCCATGTGGCGATGTGTTCGCAAGCCAAGATAAAGCTCCTTCGGCGGGCGGCCGCTACAGGCCGATCGCCGCGCGGACGTCCGACCGGCGGTCGGTCGCGAGGAGGTACCCCGTCGCGACCACCGGCGGGACGAAGAGCAGCACGGCCTCGCCCACGTTGCCGATGCCGGCCTCGCTCAGGAGCGGGAGCGCGATGAGCGTCACGCGCGAGGCGGCGTCCCACGCGACCGGCTGGCTCGTCCCCTCCGCGTTGAACCAGTCGCGCACGAGCGTCTCCTTGAAGTACCGGAGACAGAGGAACAGCCCGATCAGGAGGGCCACGACCGAGAGTCCCTCCCCCGTCGCGCCCCCGATCTCGAGTCCGAGCACGGCGGTGGCGACGACGACCACCCCGACACCGACCGCGAGGCGGCGGACGACGGTCTCCCACCCCTCCGGCGAGGTCCCCTCGCGCAGGATGCGGTCCGTGTACTTCATCCGCCGGTACTGGTAGTACACCGGGAGCAGCGCGGCCGTGAGCAGGATCGGACTCACGGCGGACGCGAGCCACCAGTAGACCAGCAACGCCGGGTACTTCAGCAGTTCCACGTCGGGGTTCAGGGGGCTCCCGGTCGCGGACGGCTGTCCCCATCCCGGGCTTCCCCGCGCGGAGGCGGTGCTCGTCTCCGCGGTCGACCCGCCCGAACTCGTTCCGCCCGCCGACGCTCCGCCGGAGTCGCCGGACCTTCCGGCGCCGCCGGAGCCACCCGAGTCGGCCGTCTCCGACTGGCGGCCGCCGGAGCGGTGATCGTTCCGCGACCGCCCCTGTCGGCCCCGGTTGCGCTGGTGGCGCTGCCGGTACTCGTCGGCCGTCGAGCGCTCCTGGCGCGACCGGCCGCGGTCCGTGCCGCCGCTCCGGTCCGATCCGGTCCGGTCGTCACTTTCGCGGTCGGTCCGGTCGTCGCGGTCGGTCCGCCCCCGACCTTCGTCTCCGCCGGTCTCGGAGCGACCCGACTCCTCACGCTCGGCGTCCGCGTTCGCCTGGCTGCCGGTCGTCCCGTCGCCGGTGTACTCCGCGTGGCCGACCCGGTCGTACCGTTTCCGCTCGGCGTCGTCGGTGAGCACCTCGCGGGCCTCCTTGATGAGGAGGAAACGCTCCCGCGCGTCCGGGTGGTCGCTGACGTCGGGGTGCCACTCGTGGATTAGGCTCCGGTAGGCGGACTCGATCTCCGCCTCGTCCGCGTCGGGGTCGACCCCGAGGACGTCGTAGTAGGTCTCCGTCATGCGACCTGTTCACCGTCGAGGTAGAGGTCGATGTTGACCTGCAGGAACGGGTCCGCCGCCTCCCAGAGCACGAGCGCCTTCCGGCGGTCGATGTCGTCGTAACTCGTGACGAAGTTCACGAACTCGTCGCGGACGTCGCCGACCGCGTCCTGTCCCTTGATCGGAAGGAGGTAGACGTGGTCGCGGCCGACGAGGTACGGGTGCGCGTTCTCCCAGGTTCCGACGAACAGCGTCGAGAGATACGTCTGGAACTCGAACATGGCCTCGGAGAGCGCGTCCGCGTTCTCCGTGAGGTAGTCCATCGAGTCGTCGGAGTGGCGCTTCTTCAATCCGCCGTGCGAGCGCTCCTCCGCGGCGTCCGCGGCCGCCTGCCGTATCTCGTCCGGGTCGAGGATCGTCGGCACGACGTACGTCTCGGCGAACGCCTGCGAGTTCGTGAGGACCTCCTCGTCGCTGACCAGGAAGCCGGAGGTGGTGACGTACTCACGGGACACCGGCTCGCCCGAGTCGTCGGTGACGTCCCAGGCGTGGAGGACGCGGCCGGCGGACTCCATGGGGGAGATGCGCTCGCCCTGCTGGGCCCGCTCGCGGAGTTCACGCCCCGTCAGGGCGAGCCCGTCCTCCGAGCAGATGTACATCATGTCGTCGTCCGCTTGTGGCTCCATCGGTTACCACCCCTTCCGGTCGTCGCACGACTCGGTCGGCGTCTTTGCCCGCGTCGCCGCCGGCGCCTCGGTCGCCTCCGTCGGCCCCGTCGGAACGAGTGAGAAACGCGCCGACATCAGTTGGGCATCTCCAGGTCCCGGATGCGTTCCTGCACGACGGTGACCCACGCCTCCTCGGGGACGCCCAGCGCCGCCCGGCGCTTCCGGAGGTAGTAGATGGCGACCGGGAACGGACCGAAGTAGATGAAGAACGGCGAGACGAGCGCCGCCATGACCCACCGCAACGTCTGCGGCGTCCAGCGGCTGGCCTGCCGAACGTACCGGATGTCGGCGTAGACGACCGCGGCGAACGCGACGCCGATCCCGGCGATCGACCAGAGGATGTAGGTCTCCACCGGCCCCCCGGACCCCGACTCGACCCCGCCCATCGCCGCGTAGAGGACGAAGTACAGAAGCAGCGCGACGAGACTCGCGATCGGAACGAAGGCGATGACCATCCAGTACGGAACGTGTGTTCCTGGGATACGTGGCTCTGCTGGCATGTCATTTTGGTGTATGATAGGCGGTATAAATGTTATTATGGGTGACACCGATGCCGCAAGAGAGAACGGACGGCCGGGGACTTGTCAGCCCGAACTTATATATAATCTATCCACACAAGTTGGCTACCATGGCAACTACTGGGGAAGACCAAGACGTGGGTGGTGACGACGGGTTCATCGAGGGTGCGGAGACGGAAATTCTGGAACAGTACGCGGACGGGAACTGGGGCGTGGTGAACGACCTCGTCGACGAGGCGAAGCCGACGAACCTGGAAGGCGTCGAGTGCACGAAGCGGATCCACCGCACGCTCGCGTTCGACGACGAGGATCGGTTCATCGAACTCGCCCCGAACGAGGCGCAGCGGACCGACGTGCAAAGCGAGTTCATGGACGTCCACGCGGCGGACCGGGACTCGTTCGTTCCGGACGCGTTCGAGTCGCTGGAACTGGACTTCCCGATCCCGGAGTCCGAGCGCGTCGACGTCTGTACCAACTGCGACGGGAACGGTCGGAACCGATGTACCAACTGCGACGGGAGCGGCGCGAACCGCTGTGGACGGTGTAACGGGAGCGGGACGAACAGCGACCAGTCCGCGACCTGCTCGAAATGTGGCGGGAGCGGGACCGTCGTCTGCGACTCCTGTAGCGGCAACGGAAGCACGACCTGCGGGACCTGTGACGGCACGGGGGAGACGTACAAGATGGACTTCGTCCGGCGCTCGTACGACCCGACCGAGACGGTCGAGGTCGAGACCGACCGCACCCCGGACAAGTACGTGGAGGATGCCGAGGGTGAGAAGATCACCACCGAGAAGAACGCGACCGCGGACGACGAGATCCGGAACGAGACGGAGATCCGGGAGGTCCCCGTCTCGATCCTCGATTACGAGTACGACGGCGACGAGTACACGGTCTACCACGTCGACGGGGAACCGCGCGCCCGCTCGTACCCGAAGAGCACGACCAGAAAGGTCCTGCCGTTCGCGGTGGTCGGTATCGGCGTGGTCGTGGCGGCGCTCTGGTACTTCAACATCATCTGACCCGGCTGGCCGCGTCCAGCCGGCGGAACGACCGCGACGCGACCCACGTCGCGAACAGGCTCAGGGCGACGGTCGCCGCCGGCAGGACGAGGCCGGGCTCGTACTGCAGCGGCGGGTGGTAGCCGAACCCGTAGTCGAGCAGGTCGTTGGCGAGCGAGAGCCCGAGCGCCAGCGCCAGCGCGCCGCGGGTCGTGCGACCGACTGCGGGCAGCAGCAGCGCGAGACCGACGAACAGCAGGTGGGTGCCGAGCACCCCCCAGTAGTAGACCAGCGCGTCCGGCGCGGCGAGGTAGGTCCCGACCGCGAGGTTCAGCGAGACGAGCGGCCAGAGACCGTACTTGACGAGCCAGACGAACGCGAGCGTGTGCAGGTACGCGAGCGGGCGGCTCGCCGGCGGCTCCGTCACCGGCCGGTCGAGCGCGAGCAGGGGGAAAAGCGTCACGAGCGCGAGCGTCGCCAGCGCGACCGCGGTCGCGGAGTCGGCGTAGAGCGGCCACAGCGCCGTCGGAACGCCGGGCATCGTCGCGACGTAGTACCGCACGCCGACCAGGAACATGAACGCGGTAAAGCCGACGACGGCGGCGAGGCTGCGCGCGTCGCCCAGCAGCACCTCGGCGAACGCGTCGCGGACGCGGCGGCGCACCGCGGACTCCCGAAGCGGGGCGAGCCGGTCCCTGATCGCGGCGAGACGCGTCACGTGCGGGCATCGGGCCGGCGGGCGAAAAAGCCCTCGCGTCCGCGCGGCGCGTGCCTCTCAGTCCTGATAACGATATGCGTCGACCGCCGTCGGCCGGAGCGGAGCGATCCTCGACGATCGGGAGACTGAAGCGGGATCGAAGCCGGAATACCGACCGGAAACGGTTGGGGTACTGACGGGAAACGGTGGAAGGGTTTTTGCCCGGGGACGGAGTTCCATGGACAATGGCAACCGAGGACGACGCCGCGACGCCGGAGCTGGAGGGGGAGACCGCGGCGTCGGGGGCGGAGTCGCCGTCGGCATCCGTCGGCGCGCGGGTGGGCGAGTACACGTGGGACGACTTCCTCCGCGAGCACGGCCACGAGGCCGCCGCGGACGCGCTCTACGAGCGGTTCGACGCGGCACCGGGCAGCGACCGCTGGGGCGAGGCGGACGCGACCGAGGAGCTGACCGCCGAGGACTGGGAGCGGGCGGGGGTCGACCCGGCCGATTTCCTGGGGTTTCACCCCGACGAGCTCCCCCATCGGTTTTGGGGCGCTGACGCGGTCGGCGAGTCGCTCCGAGAGCTCTGTGCAGCCCAACACCCCCTCGACCGAACGCCGGTCATCAAGGGCTACTACGCGTGGGAGGACTACAAGAAGGAGTACTTCTACGACGAGGAGGGGAACCCGCCCACCGACGAGGAGGGCAACGAGGAGCCGTTCGACCGCGGCGAGGCGCTCGGGTTCGACCCCGACCGGATCGAGAACGCGCTCGCCGCGGGCGCGCAGGCGGCCGAGGAGACGCTGGAGCTGGAGGACGAGCGGACCGTCGACGTGAACGAGGAGCTGAACGAGGACGCGTTCTTCTCGACCGAGTCGGGCGCGACGACGCTCACGAACCGCTACGACCTCGAGCGCGCGGTGCCGATGTCGAAGAAGTCCCACTTCCGCGAGATCGAGCGCTACTGGGTGAACAAGCCCTACTCGTTCGTGATCATCTTCCACTCCACGAAGGAGAACGAGAAGAAGTACTACGCGGTCCAGCCGTACCTCACGGAGATCGAGGCGGAGCTCCAGGACTACCTCACCGGCAAGCTCCGCACCTCGATCAAGTACTCCGACGAGTCGGTCGCGGGCGGCGACGAGGAACACCGGAAGCGCGTGATCTCCGAGGAGACCTACTCGCTGCTGGACCGGTACGACCTCTACAGCCGCGAGTCGGACGGCGGCGGGTTCGTCACCGACCTCGCGGACCGGTTCGGCTTCGAGCCGACGGAGGGGATCGCGGGGCGGATCGCCCAGTCGCTCGGCTACGCGCCCCCCGAGGAGGACGACGGGGAGATCCGCGGGATCGCGGCCCGCCCGGAGCCCGCGGTGCTCGCGGAGGATGCGGCGACGCTCACGGAGTATCAGGTCGAGAAGCTGCTCTACTTCCTGAAGCGGGACTTCATCGGCTACGAGCGCATCGACCCGATAAAGTACGACATCAACGTGGAGGACATCTCCTGTGACGGGTACGACTCCCCGGTCTTCGTCTACCACTCCGACTACGAGCAGATCATCTCGAACATCTACCACGACCGCGACGAGCTGGACGACTTCGTGGTGAAGCTGGCCCAGCGCTCCGGCAAGGGGATCTCGAAGCGCCGGCCGCAGGTCGACGCGACCCTCCCGGACGGCTCCCGTGCGCAGCTCACGCTGGGCAAGGAGGTCTCCGACCACGGGACCAACTACACGATCCGGCAGTTCAAGGACGTGCCGTTCACCCCGATCGACCTGATCAACTGGAAGACGTTCTCGCTCGACGAGATGGCGTTCCTCTGGCTCTGCATCGAGAACCACAAGAGCCTGATCTTCGCGGGCGGGACGGCGTCCGGGAAGACCACGAGCCTGAACGCTGTGTCGCTGTTCATCCCCTCCAACTCCAAGATCGTCTCCATCGAGGACACCCGCGAGGTCGAGCTGCCCCAGCGCAACTGGATCGCCTCGGTCACGCGGCCCTCCTTCTCGGACGACGACAAGGGCGACGTGGACGAGTTCGACCTGCTGGAGGCCGCGCTGCGCCAGCGCCCGGACTACATCGTGATGGGCGAGATCCGGGGGGAGGAGGGGCGAACGGCGTTCCAGGTCATGTCCACGGGGCACACGACCTACACCACCTTCCACGCCGACTCCGTCGGCGAGGTGCTCAAGCGGTTCACGACCGAGCCGATCAACGTCTCGAAGACCATGTTCACGGCGCTGGACCTGGTCTCGATCCAGGCGTCGACGCGCGTCGAGGGGCACAAGGTGCGCCGGAACAAGTCGCTCACCGAGATCAACCACTACGACGCCGAGAACGACGAGATCAACGTCCAGGACGTCTACCAGTGGCAGGCGGAGACGGACGAGTTCCTCCAGATGGGCGACTCGAACACCTTAGAGGAGATCAAGTTCGACCGCGGATGGACCCAGGAGAAGCTGGAGGACGAGATGTTCCAGCGCCAGGTCGTGCTGGCGTACCTGATCGACCGCGGGCTCAACACCTACTCGCAGGTCGCGGCGACGTTCCAGGCGTTCATCAACGACCCGGAGACGATCCTCGCGCTGATGGCCAACGAGGGGCTCGAACGGTCGCTGGAGGACCTCCGCGAGATGGAGTCGGTCCTCATCGACGTGGACCCGGAGAAGGAGGAGATGGTCCCGCGACCGAAGCCCGACGAGGAGGGGCGCGAGGAGGCCCGCCGGATCCTCGAGGAGGCCGAGGAGCTGTTCGAGCAGTACCGCGGCGAGATGCCCGACTCGGTCGCGGACGCGCTACTCGACGTGACGCCGGCCGCGGACGTGGAGGCGTCGGTCACCGAGGGCGAACGACCCGCACTGGAGGAGGCGACCGACGAGGCGCCTTCGGTCGAGGGGGCCGACGACGAGGCACCCGCACTCGACGCGCCGGGCGAGGGCACTCCCGACGAGAGCGCTTCCGACGAGAACACCTCTGACGAGAACGTCTCCGAGGACGGCGAGCCGGCCGTCGATCCGAGCGGCTCGAGCGGCGAGGACGAGGAGACACGGGATGACGGAGGGTTGGATGACGACGTGAGCGGCGACGACGCCGTCGACGCCGTCGATGCCGACGATGCCGACGCGGATTCCGGCGGGTCGGACCCGTTCGACGTAGACACCGGAGGAATACGTTTCGACGCGAGCAACGGGGACGACTCGCCGACCGTGCTGGGGGACGACGGCCCGGCGGTGCCGGACGAGCCGATGATCCTCGGCGATCCGGAGACGGTCGACGACGGGGCGGACGGGGGCGACGCCGACGGCGGCGACGCGAGCGGGACCGAGGAGGTCGGCATCGATCCGCCCGAATGGGACGCTGGGGGAGCCGACGGCGACGGAGAGCCGGACGACGACCCGGCCGGTCCCGCGGCGTCCGACGATGATGACGGCGGGGACGGGTTGGCCGAGAACGGGCCGGACGTCCACGGGGACGACGAGGACCTGTCGGACACCGACGATGAGGACGAGACCGCGGACGACGACGAGGACGATGAGGCGGAGATAGACGAGTGGGGCTTCGGCGCGGTTGAGGACGAGGAGGACTGACCGTGTCGGGTTCGACCTGGCGACGCGCGGCGTCGATCGAGGGGGTGTCGGCGTGAGCCTCGACACGGGCTTTGGCGGCGACGGCGGCGACTCGGGGGTGCTCGCGGACGCCTTCTATCCGCTGTTCCAGCTGCTTTTCGACCCCGACGGCGACTTCGTGGCGGACGTGGAGACGAAGCTGACCCAGGCGCGGATGTCGGACACGGTCGAGCTCTACATCTCCCGCGCGCTCGGCGTCGGGCTGCTCGTCGGGCTGCTGCTCTGGGTCGTCGGAACGCTGTTCGGCTACGGCATCTTCGCGATCGGGCTGATCACGCCGGAGGCGCTCTCGATCGGGATCCCCGCCCCGAGCGAGGGGGCCGCGGAGCTGATGCGGTCGCTCGTGATGCCCGCCGCGGTCCTGGTGAGCGGGCTGTTCTTCGGGAGCATCGGGTTCGCGATGGGGTTCGGCGGCCTGCTCGCGATCCCCTACTCGACGGCGTCCTCACGGAAGCGGGAGATCGACATGTTGCTCGCCGACTCCGTCTCGTTCATGTACGCGCTGTCGGTCGGCGGGCTCAACCAGCTCGAGATCCTGCGCGCGATGGCGGGCGCGGAGGACACCTACGGCGAGGTGTCCAAGGAGTTCCGGAGCATCGTCAACGAGACGGAGTACTTCGGCACCGACTACCGGAACGCCATCCGCCAGCAGGCGATGGACACGCCGAGCGACGAGCTGTCGCAGTTCCTGACGGACATGCTCTCCATCGTCAACTCCGGAGGGGACATGGAGCAGTTCCTGAAGGACAAGAAGGACAAGCACATGCGGACCGCCAAACAGCAGCAGGAGATGACGCTGGAGACGCTGGAGCTGTTCGGCGAGATGTACATGACCCTCTCGCTGTTCCCGCTGCTTCTGATCATCATCCTCGTCATCATGAGCATGCTGGGCAACGCCAACGACCAGCTGCTGTACGGCACCGTCTACGTCCTCATCCCGCTGACCGGGGTCGGGTTCCTCGTGCTCGTCTCGACGGTCAAACAGGACGAGCCGGGCGACGGCATGCTCCGGCCGGAGGGCGGAAGCGATCGGCTCCAGCAGTCGAGCAAGGAGGGACTGCTTCACCTCGGACTCGTCGAGGGGTTCGTCGGCCGCTTCGGCGTCTTCAACCGGATCAAGGACCGCGAGGGGACCCACAAGACGAAGGAGCTGCTGGCGGCGCCGCACCACTTCTTCCGGGACAACCCCCTCTACACGCTGGCGCTGACGGTCCCGGCCGCGCTCGTGCTGGTCGGGGTCGCCTTCGCGGCCGGGGCCGCGCCCGTCGCGGTCGACGAGTGGATCGCCGAGCCCATCTGGAGCACGTTCATCTGGATCTACGTGCCGGCGTACCTGACGCTCGTCCCGCTGGCGTTCTTCCACGCCTGGAACGAGCGCGCTCGCGGCGCGATCACGGGCAAGCTCTCCGATAACCTCCGAAAGCTCTCCTCGGCGAACGACACCGGCCAGACCCTGCTGGAGTCGATCGACACGGTCGCAGACACCTCCTCCGGCAAGCTCGCCGAGGAGTTCGAGATGATGTACGCGAAGGTGAACTACGGGATGAGCCTCCGGGACGCGATGGTGGAGTTCAACAACAAGTACCGGATCCCGCGGCTCGCGCGGACGATCAAGCTCATCTCCGAGGCCCAGGAGGCGTCCTCGCAGATCACCGACGTGCTGACGACCGCGGCCCAGGCCTCCGAGAACCAGGACGACATCGAGCGCGAGCGGAAGTCACGCACCCGGATGCAGGTGGCGATCATCCTGATGACGTACGTGACGCTTCTGGGCGTCATGGCGATCCTCCAGACGCAGTTCATCGACGTGATGGCCGACCTCGTCGATCAGGGCGGCGGGGGCGGGGGCGGCGGTGCCGGCGGCGGCATGGACTTCGGCGGCGGCGTCAACCCCGAGCTGCTGTCGCTGCTGTTCTTCCATGCGGTCACGCTACAGGCGATCCTCTCGGGGTTCATCAGCGGCTACATCCGGAGCGCGGACGTCATCTCCGGGGTGAAGTTCGTCGTGATCCTGATCACGATGGCGCTGGGAGTGTGGATCTATGTCGGCTGAGCGGGACGAATCGGCCCGCGGGCAGACGACGCTCGACTTCGCGGTGGGGGCCGGCGTGTTCCTGGTTACGCTCGCGGGCGTGCTCGCCGGCGTGTCGGCGTTCTTCGACCCCTTCATCGGCGTGCAGAGCCAGACGCTCACGGTCGCGGACGCGGGCGCGGCGCAGCTCACGGAGGGGCTGCTCGTCGCGGACGGCGCGGAGCCCGGCGTGTTGAGCGGTCCCTGCACGGTCGCGTTCTTCACGGCGAACGACAGCCTCGCCTCCGACTACGACTGTACGGCGAGCGGAACGACTGACTTCGCGTCGGCGGTGGGGATCGAGGAGTACGGCGCGGAGGTCGTGATCCACGAACCGACCGACCCCGTGACGCAGGAAGCGACCGTCGAGATTCCGGTTGAGGGGACGACGCACTCCGTAACGCTCCGTCGGTCGAACAGCGACACCGTTCCGACCGACGTCTCCGTGGCCAGGCGGGTCGTCTCGCTCGACGGAACCATCTACCGGCTGACCGTGAGGGTGTGGTAGCCGTGGACCGCGCGCAGGCACACACGCTCGAGGCGTTCGTCGCCGCCCTTCTGATCGTCGGCGCGCTCATGTTCGCGCTTCAGGCGACCGCGGTCACGCCGCTGTCGGCCAGCACGTCGAGCCAGCACATCGAGAACCAGCAGCGGACGGCGGCCAACGACGTGCTCGCGACCGGCGCCGCGAACGGCGACCTCACGGAGTTCGTCCTCCACTGGAACCCCGAAGAGGAGCGGTTCAACGGGAGCGGGGAGACGGAACAGTACCCGAACCGGCTCCCCGAGGAACTCACCTTCGGCGACACCCTCGAGGCGACGTTCGGGTCACATCGGATCGCCTACAACGTCTACGTCGCACACCACCGCGAGGGGCGAACCATGTCCGCACAGCGGGTGGTGTACATGGGGTCGCCGAGCGACAACGCGGTCTCGGCGACGCGCTCCGTCGCGCTGTACAACGACAGCACGCTGACGGTGGACGGCTACGAGAACCGCACGCTGGAGGCGGTCGGCTCGTCGGCGGACGAGTCCTTCTACGCGGAGAACGTCGCGTCGGACGAGCTGTACAACCTGGTGGAGGTGAGGCTGGTCGTATGGCGGATGTGACCGACCTCCGGCGAGGCGACCGCGCGCAGCTGTTCCTCGTCGGCGCGCTCGTCATCGCGACCATCCTGGTCGTCCTCGCAGTCCTCCTGAACGGCGCCATCTACTCGGAGAACCTCGCGACTCGCGGGAGCGGCGACGAGACCTCCGCGGCGTTCGCGGCGGTCGGCGAAGTCCGGGCGACGACGGGCGGCGTCGTCGACGCCGAGAACCGGCAGCACTACGACACGGAAGCCGCGGTGCTGGCGGCCGTGAAAAACGACACCGAGCGGCTGGACGAGCTGTTCGCGAAGGGGTACGGTCGCCGCGGCGTCGTGATCGAGACGAGGACGGTTGACCGCGAGCCGGGGCTCTTCATCGAACAGAACGAGAGCGGCGCCTTCGTCGGCGCGGGCGGCACGCCGAGTTTCACCCTGGCGAAGAACGTCAGCCGGACGCGGTCGTTCGTGTTGCGCGTGAACGCCACGGAGGTCGCGGAGACGAGCGACCCCGCCAACGACTCCTTCGCCGTCTCCCGGAACGACAGCGCCCGCCAGATCTACGTCTACCGGAACGCCTCGGACGGCGGGAACCTCACGGTCGCGGTCGGCGACGCCGGCGACCCGGACCCGACGGTCGTCTGTCGCCCCGTCGCGCCCAGCGGCGTCGTCGCGGTGGACCTCACCGACGGCGCCGTCGACGACCGATCCTGCGGCCGGCCGCTGTGGAACTCCACCGGCACCTACGACGTGGAGTACGACCGCGGCGACGCGGCCAACGGAACCTACGAACTGACGGTCGCCGGGCCGGTCGACGAGGCCGACGTGGACGACGCGCCGCTCGTCTCGCCGGCCGTCTACGCCGTGACCGTCGATCTCGAGTTCCGCAGCGAGTCGGTGGACTACGAGACGCGAGTCCGGGTCGCACCGGGTGAGACGGATGCGTGACGCGCTCGCGGGGTTCGGCGACGACGAGCGCGGCGTCTCGGTGATGGTGGGGTACGTCCTCAACCTCGCAGTCGCGGCGATCCTCATCGGCGGCCTGATCACTGCGGCGGGCGGGATGATGGACTCCCGCGCGACGCAGTCCGCGGACGCGCAACTCGAGGTGCTGGGCTCGCAGGTGGCCGCGGAGGTCGCGGGCGCCGACCGGCTCGTCGCCGCGAGTTCGAACGCCTCGACCCCGACCGTCGCCGTGCGGATCGAGCTGCCGCGAACGGTCGCGGGACGGAGCTACACCATCGCCGTCGAGAACAACGGGACTCAACTGGTATTGGAGAGCGAGGACGTGCGAGTCACCCACCGGCTGCCGGCGCTCCGGACGCCGATCGAGGAGGGCCGGATCCCCGGCGGGGATGTCGAGATCCGGTACACCGGCGTGGCGCTGGAGGTGCGGTCGGCGTGATCCGCGACGACCGCGGGGTGAGCGACGTGGTGGGGTACGTCCTCGTCTTCGCGTTGATCACGGCGTCCATCGGGACCGTCTTCGCGGCCGGACTCGGCGGGCTCGACGACCGCCGACAGGCCGAGCAGGTGAACAACGTCGAGCGGGCGTTCGACGTGCTCCACGACAACCTCCGCGACATCCACCGCAACGACGCTCCGAGTCGCGCGACGGAGCTTCGGCTCGCCGGCGGAACGCTGTCGTTCGCGGACTCGGTATCGGTTCGAGCCGGCGTGTACGAGAACGGAAGCGGGTGGGTCGATCCCGCGAACACGACGAACGCGACGGTCAGGCCGGTCCGCTACCAGTCCGGTTCCACCAGCTACGTCGTGGAGGGGGGTGCGCTGTTCCGGGTCGACCGCGGCGGGCAGACCGTCGTCCGACCGCCGACCACGGTTCGCGGGACCAACCGGACCACGCTCGTGTTCCTGAGCACGCGGGCCGCGAGCCAGGGGGCGATCGGCGGGCAGACGACCGCCCGGATCGTCGCCGAACGC
>NZ_LKIR01000069.1:0-6763 GCF_001462205.1 Haloparvum sedimenti | reverse complement strand
ACCGCTATTCGAGCTCGACTTCGACCGTGTTCTCGCTGATGTGGAGGTACGTGATCGTGTTCTCGGTCGAGGTGAGCTCGATCTGGAACTCCACGAGCGACTCCTCGTCGTAGTCGATCTGGACGTCCCCGCCGACGTCGATGTCGTTCGCGTAGAGCGCGCCGTTGAACTGCAGGTTGCCGTTCGTGTCGATGTTCGCGTCCGGCGCGTAGATCACCGCGTCGAACTGGACGTTCCCGCCGCCCGTCGAGTCGTCGACCACCTGGTCGCCGACGAGGAAGACGTTCCGGTCGGAGTCGACCGACGCGGCGCTCGTCCCGACCCAGGCGCCGCCATTCGCCTCCAGGGAGCCGTTGACGTAGTAGGTGACGCCGTTATCGGAGCCGTCGACCACCTCGACGTCGTTTCCGCCGATGTCGAAGTCGCCCTTCGTGACGATGTTCACGTCGCCGGCCGAGGTGTTTATGTTCAGGTTGTCACCGAGCGTCGCGTCGCCATCGATGTAGTACGTTCCGGCAGTCAGGGTGCAGCCGGCGCTGATCCCGGACGTGTCGATACAGGAGTGCTGGTCGTTGTCGTTGCTCGCGCTCGCGTCGTTGACCTCGTCCTGCAACATGCCGTCGACTCCCGGCAGCGGCTCCCCCTCCTCAACGCGGTCGTCGGTCCCCGCGTTGCCGTTCTCGTTGTAGTTCTGCTGGGCGGAGACGGCGTTGCTGACGGTCAGGTCCTCGGGGACGACCAGCTCCGCGACGACGGTCCGGTTGGTGTCGTGGACCGTCACCTCCCCCTCGGCACGCTGGCGGAAGAACTGGGCCCAGCCTTCGTAGTAGTCGCTCTGTATCTCGACGACGATCACGCCCTCGTCGAGCGGGTTGGTGTAGCTCCCGTTCGGGTAGATGGGCTGGCCGACCGAGTCGCTGCTGATCCGTGCGGCCGCGGACCCCGACACGGTGTCGTTGCCCGTCACGCGGACGATGGGGAACGTGAGCGTGCTGCTCCGGTAGTGGTACTCCGGCGGGGAGATCATCCGCGACCGGTCGTCCGAGACCGACCAGACGCCCCCGCCCTGGTAGGCGACGCGGTCGCCGTCGTTCTCGTACACGACCGCGCCGAGCGTCGTGTTGTGGATCTCGTCGAGGCTCCCGTTCACCCGGTGGTGGATCGTGACGCTCCCGCTCCCGCCGTCGACCGTCACGTCGCCGCTGTCCAACTGGCCGAAGGGGACGCGCTTCTGTCCCGACTCGCCGAGCGCCACGAGGCTCGCCTTCGAGCCGAACTGGGACATCCCGTTCTCCATGCGGTCCGTCTCGACGTCGGAGGTCGACTCCGTGACGAGCGCGCTCCCGATGCCGACGGAGACGATGATGACCGCGAGCGAGATGCCGAGGACGAGGATCACCCCGATCGGCTCCGATTGCGCGCGCTCGCGGTCGTGTTCCATGCACGTGCTCACGCCGCCGAGACACATAAGTTTCACCCCGCCGGTCGAGAAACGTCCCGAGAGGAAGGCCTTTGCCGACATCGGCCGTACCCGTAGGCGTGAGCGACCGACGGCCCTCCGAAAGCGATCGACAGCCCACCGGTTCGGACGAGACGCGACGCGCCCGACGGGACGTTCTCGCCGGCGCGGGAGCGATGCTGTCGGCCGCGCTCGCGGGCTGTGCCGGCGCTCCGGCGGAGGGCTCCGACGAGGTGACGAGGACGCCCGTCCACCGGGACTACGACAGCACCGAGGTCGTCGTTACCTCGCCAGACGGGACCGAGCGCGGCCGGGTGACGGCCGCGATCGCGGACACCTCGGACCTGCGTGTTCTGGGCCTCAGCGACACCGAGGACCTCCCCGCGGACCGCGGGATGCTGTTCGTCTACGAGGCGGCGGCGACGCGAACGTTCGTGATGCGCGAGATGGACTTCGGGATCGACATCGTCTACGTGGGTGCCGACCGGCGCATCACCGAGATCCATCACGCGCCGGCGCCCGCCCCCGACGAGGACGGTGAGGACCAACGCTACCCGGGCACCGGCCAGTTCGTCCTGGAAGTCGTCCTCGACTGGACGACCGAGCGCGGGGTCGAGGTCGGCGACGAGGTTTCGTTCGACCTCCCGGAATGAATGCTGATTAGCTCGAACAGGCAGAAAAGGACCTATAAACGCTCCTTGTCGTTTCTTTTTCTTTTCAGCAGAAGATAAATACCCACACGTTATAGGTGGTCGGGATACGTCATTCACCCAATGGTCTCGCCGTCGGATCCGATCCGGGTGCTCGCCGTCGACGACGACGGCGCGTTCGCCGGTCTGACCGCGGACTCCCTGGAGCAGGAGTCGGACCGGCTCGTCGTCGAAACGGCGACCGACCCGGACGCGGCGCTCGACCGGCTCCGCGACGGACCGATCGACTGTGTCGTCTCCGACTACGACATGCCCGGGCGGGACGGCATCGAGCTCCTGGAGGCGGCACGGGAGACGAACCCGAGGCTCCCGTTCGTCCTGTTCACGAGCGACGGGAGCGAGGCGGTCGCGGCCGAGGCGATCCGACGGGGGGCGACCGATTACCTCCGGAAGGAGGCCGGAGCGAGTCAGTACACGGTGCTCGCGAACCGGATCGAGAACGCCGTCACGCGCTACCGCGCGGAGCGGGAGGCCGAGGAGACCCACCTGCGCTACCGGCGCCTGATCGAGGAGTCGACGGACGTCATCGTGATCGTCGACCGCGACGGGGCCTTTCGCTACCTCAGCCCGACCGCCGAGCGCGTGCTCGGGTACGAGGCCGAGGAACTGGTCGGCGAGAACGCCTTCGAGTACGTTCACGAGGGCGACCGCGACCGGACGATGGAGACGTTTTACGCGATGGTCGGCGACCCGGACCGGCGGCCGTCGGCGGAGTTCCGATTCCGGAGCGGCGACGGGACGTGGACGTGGCTGGAGGCCCGCGGTCGGGACCTGCTCGACGACCCGGTCGTCGGCGGACTGGTGGTGTACGTTCGCGAGATAACCGACCGGAAGCGGCACGAGCGCGCGCTGGAGCGGGTCGCCCGCCGAACGGGCGACCTGATCGAAGCCTCCTCCGTCGGGAGCACCGCCCGGATCGCCGTCGACATCGTCGACCGCGCGCTGGGCTCGCCGCTCGCGGGCGTCCATCTGCTCTCCGAGGACGGCCGTCGGCTGGAGCGGGTCGCGGCGGTCGACGAGGTCCGCGAAGGTGTCGGCGTCCCCGAGGCCTACGGCGTCGAGGACGAGGCGACCGACTCGCGGGTCGTGTGGGAGACGTTCCGGGCCGGCGAGTCGCGGTACATCCCCGACACGCGCACGGTCGGGACGCTCGGCGAGGAGACGCCCTCCCGGTCAGCGGTCGTCTACCCGCTCGGTGACCACGGCGTCCTCGTCGTCTCTCGGGTGGAGCCGGAGGCGTTCGAGGCGGTCGACCGCAGCTTCGTGGAGATCCTCGGGCGGACGCTCACGGCCGCACTCGACGCGGTCGACCGGGAGGCGGAGCTCCGCGACCGGACCGACCGGCTGGAGCGGCTCCACGAGACGACCCGCGAGCTCATGCGGGCCGCGGACGCCGACGAGGTCGCCCGGCTCGTGGTGCGCGCCGCCGAGGACGTGATCGGGTTTCCCCTCGCTGCCGTGCGGTTCTACGACGCGGAACGCGACGCACTGGTGCTAGCGGCGGCCACGGACACCGCGGTCGAGACCGTCGACCCGCGGGAGGCGTTCGAGCCGGGCGAGAGCCTCAACTGGCGGGCCTACGAGTCCGGCACGGCGCAGGTTCACGGGGACGTTCGCGAGCGCGAGAGCGATGCCGACCCGGACCCGCCGCTCCGGAGCCTCATGGCCGTCCCGCTGGGCGAGCACGGCACCGTCAGCGTTGCCACGACGGAGCAGGACTCATTCGCGGAGAGCGACGCCTTCCTCGGACGGCTGCTGGCGACGACCGCCGAGTTGACCCTCTCCCGGCTCGAGCACGAGCGGGAACTCGTTCGCCAGCGCGACGAGCTCGACCGACAGAACGAGCGGCTCGACGGCTTCGCCAGCACGCTGACCCACGACCTGCGGAACCCCCTGAACGTCGCGACCGGTCGGCTGGAGCTCGCGCGCGAGGAGTGCGACAGCGAGCATCTCGACGCGGTCGCCCGCGAGGGCATGCGTATCGAGTCCACCGAGCGCGTGGCACTGGCCTCGGTCGTCGAGGCGTGCTGGGTGGGGGTCGACACCGCGGACGCCACCCTCCGCGTTGAGACCACGCGCGAGGTCCGGGCCGACGAGAGTCGACTCCGCCAGCTGCTGGAGAACCTGTTCCGGAACGCGGTCGACCACGTCGGCCCCGAGGTGACCGTCACCGTCGGCGACCTGCTCGACGGCTTCTACGTCGCGGACGACGGTCCCGGGATCGACGCGGCCGACCGCGACCGCGTCTTCGAGGCCGGCTTCTCGGACGAGTCGTCCGGCTCCGGGCTGGGGCTCCACATCGTCCAGCAGATCGCCGAGGGCCACGGCTGGTCGATCGAGGTGACGGAGAGCGATGCGGGCGGGGCGCGGTTCGAGATCCAGACGGAGTTCGGCAGCTAAAAGCGATGACTGAGGAGCGCCCGGCGACCGCGTCACCCGAAGCGGAACACGCCCACGTCGAGTTGGGCGACGAAGCATTCGCTCTCAATGTGGACCACGCGGAGACGCTCCGCGACGATCTCGACGAGGTGCTTGAGAGAGTCGGACGCGAACCGACGGCCGCGGAACTCGAAGCGCTCGGGATCCACCCCGACGCAAACGCGACGCGCGAACGGGACCCGCTGGACGTCCTCGACTGAACCCGGAGACGCACCGTTTCGGTATTCTCTCGGGCACTCGCCCACCCTCCCTTCACTCCACGTACCGCGGGTGGACCCACGCCAGCCCGTCGCCGTACGCCGCGACCCACGCGGTCGGGTCGTCCAGCCCGCGCCGCAGGAGCTCGCGACTCGCCGTGTCGACGCCGTGCTTGTCGAACCGGACCGCCACCAGCGACCGCGAGGCCAGTTCGTGGTAGAGCGCGCGCTCCGCGTCCGGGCCCACGCCCACGAGGTCGCGGCCGTCCGCGGCCGCGAGCAGGCGCTCGGCCATCCGCGCGCCGTGGACGCCCGCGCGCCGCACCTGCAGTTCGGCCGCGAGCGTGCGAAACGCCTCGTACCGGGAGTCCCCGGCATCGGTCGTCGCCATACGCTCCACGAAGTCGTACTCCCGAAAAGAGGTGAGCCATGGGCACGACGAAAGTGGAAGTGTTTCAGGGGATCGACGCTCGGCGACGCCGGATACGCGGCCGCGGTTCGCTCGACTGAGAGAGGTCCGGTCGTTCAGAGGCCTCTAGCTTCTCCGAAACGCATGCTCGAAGACGTCCGCGTCGACGCGGTCGTTTCGGTAGTGCAGCAGCGAGCCCGGGCTTCATCGAACCCACTCTTTAGCATCCGATGACGTAGGAACTTTGAGGAGGATGAGGGGAGAGTGGAGATCCATGAGCCCCACCGTCCAGGAACTTCAAAACGGGATTCGAGCAGCGACTGGTCGCTTCGAACGGGAAGTAAAGGCGTCGTTCACGAAGGAGGAGCTGCAAGCGATTTGTGAGGCACTCGGAGTCGATGTCGACGAAGCGGGGCGACCGTCAACATCGCAGATGCGTCGACTCATCCGGACGCACGTCGGCATCGCAGAGTCGCTGGAGGCAGCCGACGACTCCACTTTCCGGAAGCCAGATATCCAAGCGATTGCTGACGAAGTCGGAGCATCGTTCGAACCGTAGCCGCCAATCGCCCAATCAATCTGGCTGCCACAGTTCCCGACTTGATACACAAGCCGTCAGCGATTCTCCTAAATCCTCCCTGTCACACCGAGAACCTCGTCGGTTCTGCCGCATTAAGGGCCACCTTCTTCTGCAAGGTAGTATGCGCATAGAGTCAACCGGGAGGTCGGATCAGTACAACGTGAGGCTCACCGACGACGAGCACGGTCACACGCCGAGTGGGGACCTGCAGATCGCCGTCCATGAATCGTCGACGCCGCTGCTAGAGGGTGGCGCCTGATGGCGGCCACTGACCCGGACGCGACCGCAGATGGTCGGGACGCGGACGGGGAAGCCGTACAGAACACTGGCCGTCGACATCCCTCACGCGACTGTGAGTGTCCTGCCTGCGAGGGGAACAACGGCGGTCTCCAGTTCTGTTCGACGTGTCGCTACAACGGCTGTGCCGGCGGGAAAGCCCTCTGCGGAGGTGAGGCCTATGAGTAAGTCAGACGACGCCAAATCTGTGGGGATCACGCAGTTCATGGCCGAAAGCCGGACGATTCAGCACGGCGACGGAAGCTTTACCGTCACCATCCCGCGGTCGCTGGCGATGGAGTGGGATCTTGAACACGGGGACAACCTCCTGTTCACTGCTGAAGAAGGAGCCACGGAGGCGACGATCCACGAGCCCGGCAGCCAGGGCGGGTTCTCTCTGGGGATGGGTGATGAGTAATCGTTCTCAGATATCTGAACAGAGGCGCTTGAGCTTCGAGGCCCCACTTGAACGAAATACAAGACCGTCGCAATGGATAGTGAACTACCAATAGGTACATCTACCCGTGTCTAGGATAAGCCACACCGGAGAACGTGGGTGCCTTCATCGAGTCATCACTGTCTGACTGTGGATTTGTACGGCTGTGTTGAATCGCCATACAGCAGCGAGTTAGGCCGCTAAATCAAAGGAGTTGAAGCGAGAGAATGCGGTTGTCTATGACGCAAATCTCCCGC
>NZ_LKIR01000068.1:94242-96757 GCF_001462205.1 Haloparvum sedimenti | reverse complement strand
GCATCAGAAATTTTTGGTTTGTTAATATTAAACAACTTAATTAGTTCCCCAATATACTTCACAATGTTAGAATTTTTAACAGACTTCGTTTTCTTAGGTGTGTATTTATTGGCTGGATTACTGTTCTCTAAATGGACGACACTTATATTACAAGACTCATAAACTGGATCAAAGTACAGATCCCACCATTTTCCATCGGGCTCTAGTGAACGACGAGGAGTACCGAATGCTACAAAATCAGATTGATTTGAAAAAAATGGATTGGTAGTACCTATCCCTTTGGCAAGGTCAATTGTGTACTCAAGAACAGACCGAAATCCAATATCTTCAACATCATTCTTATCTGAATTCCTCACACGGTTCCAAACTGAATGGCGAATACGTTCCCAGGCTGGAATATCTTCAATATATATTGAAAATAGTTCATTTTTTTCTTCGATTTGTCTGAACTTATTAGCTTGTTTTTGTATCATATTTTCACTTCTGTGTGTATCCGATTTATTCTAACCATACACAGAGAGTGCTACGGTGGTCAAGAATGTATCGTCTTTATCGTAATCTAATTACATACATAACATCGAATACCGCCTATGGTAGATACGGTACCATTCACGGACATCCATATGGATGACAATACAATCCACGCTGTGGAAGATGTCCTTCGGAGTGGTAGATACGTCAAGGGACCCGTTGTGGAGCAGTTTGAGGAGGCATTCGCTGAAAAGTGTGGTACGGCACACGCGGTCGGCGTCAACAGCGGCACGTCCGCAATTCTCCTCGGGCTCAGAACAGTTGGAGTGGAAGAGGGGGATGATGTCTTCGTTCCGGCCCATACCTATTTCGCGTCGGTAAGCCCGATCCTCTCCCTCGGAGCAAACCCGATTTTCGTTGACGTTGACCCGGAGACATACACAATTGACACAACCGAGTTAGCGGACGCAATCGCTACGTCGGAAAATCCCGCGGCTGTGGTCCCTGTCCACCTGTACGGTCAGTTGGCCGATATGGAGCGTGTCATGGAACTCGCCGAGGAACACGATCTCAGCGTCGTATCCGACTCCTGTCAGTCGCACTTTGCAGAACAAAATGGACGGGAAGCCGGCAGCATTGCAGACGTTAGCGCGTTTAGTTTCTATCCATCGAAGAACATGACCGTCGCGGGTGACGGCGGCATGCTTGTGACCAACGACGACGACATAGCGGAGCACGCACGAGCCCTCCGTAACCACGGTCGCGATGATCAAGGGGTACACCGGCACCTCGGCCTCAATTACAGAATGAGCGAAATGCTGGCTGCAGTCGGGAGAGAACAACTGAAACACATCGAGGAATGGAACGAAGGCCGCCGACGTGCAGCATCGTTGTACGCGGATCGGCTTGACGATATTGACGCAGTGAGCCGGCCGATTGAGGCTGACGAGAACAAGCACGTCTACCATCTCTACGTCGTTCAGGTACCTGATCGGGACGGACTTCGCGAGTATCTCGATGATCACGATGTCGGTACCGGCATTCACTATCCCACACCGGCACACGAGCATCCGGCAGTCATCGAACGCTGCGGAGAAACGACGAAGGAGACAGCGGAGCGGATCACGGACCGAATCGTCTCGCTACCAATGCATCCGCGGATCTCCGAAGATGAGATCGACAAAGTGTGTGCCCTCATTGAGGGGTACTACAACGCATGAAGTACGGTGTCATCGGTACTGGATACTGGGGTTCAAACCACGCTCGAGTCGCTGCTGAACTGGCGGACGAAGGCGTCCTTGACGGCGTCGTTCTCTGTGACGTGGACGAGGATCGCGTTGAAGACCTCGCATCGTCTTATGGTGTCGAATACACGACCGATTATTCGGAACTCGCGTCGATGGGCGTCGGTGCGGGGACTATTGCGACACCGTCACCGACCCATCATCAAATTTCGACCGATCTACTCGAAGATGGCGTCGACTGTCTCGTTGAGAAGCCGTTAGCACTGAACAGCGACGACGCGTGGGACATGGTTGAGACGGCTGAGGAACACGGAGGAACTCTTGGGGTCGGTCATATATTCCGGTATCATCCCGCACTAAGCGATCTGAAAAAACGGATCGACCGTGGTGAACTCGGTGAGATCAAGTATCTCAACACCAACCGATTCTCATTCCGCGTTCCCCGCGAAACTGCAGGTGCCCTCTATTCGCTCGCGGTCCACGATCTCGACATCTCCAATTACTTGCTCGATTCCCAGCCCGAGTCCCTCTACTGTAACCTCGACAGCGTCATCCGGGATGATGTAGACGAAACCGCGACGATAACTCTCGAATACGGTGACGCGACCAGCGTGATAAACGAATCCTGGCAGGTTCCAGTTCACGGCAAGCAGCGGGATCTGACTGTTGTCGGTTCCGAAAAGGCGGCCTACATCGATTATCTAGAGGACACAGTTGTCGAACTGTATGATAGCAGGGTCCGCGAATACAATGGAGACTTCCAAGCCCAGAGCGAAGGGAAGCAGGTCTACGAAACGGAA
>NZ_LKIR01000068.1:71045-94232 GCF_001462205.1 Haloparvum sedimenti | reverse complement strand
GAACTACTGGAGCTTTGCGAGGAATCGTCTTCCAGAAATCAGGTCATTACTGTCGACTAATCCTCCTCGTCAACGTAATCAATAATCTTTGCCGGATTCCCGGCCACAACCGCATTCTCAGGTACGTCCTCTGTCACGACTGCACCCGCACCCACGAGAGCATTTGCACCGATCTCCACAGGTAGTATCGTCGCGTTGGTTCCAATAGAGACGCCTTCGTGTATTTTGGTTCCTTGCCACTCGCCCTCGTCTCCGCTCGGTGGATAGAGGTCGTTCACGAATTTCGCTCCATGGCTCACAAACACGTCATCTTCGATGGTAACGAGCGAACAGATGAACGCATGTGACTGGATCCGACATCGGTCACCGATCTCCGCGTTTTCTTGTATTTCAACGAGCGACCCGATCATACAGTCGTCTCCTATCTCCGCCCCGTAGATGTTTGATGATCGCCACACGGTACAGTTGTCACCAATATCCGTATCATAAATCGCTGTGAACTCCTTGACTTCGGTGTTTTCGCCCAGACTGGTTCTTTCAATAACGTTCATATCGCTCATATCCTCGGACAGACACCACCCGGCCATGATTGTTGCGCTACTTCTGAGAGATCAAGGCTATCGATCGTCCGACAGAGAGTCGATCAAATCAGAATAGGTCGATGCAACCTCCTCCCATGAGTGTTGTCTCGCTCTCTTCTGTAAGTTTTCCACCCGACCCTGGGTCCTGTCTGGGTTATCAGCAATGTGGTGAAGTGCCTCAGATATCTCTTCACCACATGGATGAACGAAAATGAGCTCCTCCTCGGAGAACTCCGATTCCAGCTTCCCGTATCCACCGATAGTAGGGAGACCTGCAGCACCATACTCGAAAATTTTCAGAGGTCGCTCTACATCGACGAGGCAAAGCCCCGCATCAGCATGAGATAGGAATCCCGGCATGAGTTCGTACTGGAAGGAGCCAGGGTAATAGAGATTGTCGATGGTATCTGCGGCACCCCTCAGCTCGTCAGATAGCTCACCTTCCCCGATGATCACAAATTGCCAGTCATCGATCCTCCGGGCTGCATCAATAATCTCGGGAATATGACGAGTTTCAACAAGCCGGCCTAAGTAGACCGCAATCGGAGATTCCACATCGACGCCTTCTTTTGCCAGAATATCTGCAGTCGTGTGAACTACCTGTGGATCCGGTGATGAGAATTGCTCAAAATTCACAGCGTTACCGGCGACCTCTCCGGTGATCCCATGCTCCGACATCCCCTTGATTGTTTCTGGAAGGAAGACGTTCCCGTCGGATTTCCGGAGAATGAACTGCTCGTACGTTTCGAACAAAGAAAATATCGGGTCAGGAAGCGACTCAATGTCGGAAATTGGATCACTCACATCACCGATGAACGGTGTTCTGAGGATTTTTGCGAGAGGATAGCCGACATACAATCCCATACGTACGTTCCCGATTATAACATCGAAGTCAGAAAGCAAGCCTGTGGTGACTGCAGAGACCATGTCTAACCCACTCGTGTCTTGAATTTGAACTTCCAATCCCCGGTCACGAAGATGCTCAGCGATTCGCTCACGTCGAACACTCACATTATCACCCGTCGATGGGCGAAGCCAGAGTACTTTCTTAGTCATAGTACGTACTTAGACCGATTTTGACCAGCTATCAACAGTACTGATATCACCATTTGAGCATACCGTAAAGGTATCCAAGTCCGGTGGTTCCCGTAAACACGAGAATCATCATAAAACTCAAAATTTCCGACGAAGAATTCTTGAGAATACCCCTGCGTATCCTGTCTGGAAGATATTTGAAAATGAGATCGTTCAAAAACCCCTCCTCTTCTGATTGTGTTGAGCCAACTAGAGTCTCCATGGCCCGCTTCGAGTATCCCTGCCAGAACGCCCGGTCCAACAGCCAGAAGAAGTCCGTCCGGTAGTCGAACACCTTGTGCGCGACCGTCGCCTCGGGGTCGTACCACACGCCGCGACCGTACTCCTCCCGCATTCGCGCACAAAGCTCCGTCTCGCCGCCCTGCAGATTCGCGTCTCCCTTTCGGCCGCCGATCTCGGCATCGAAGCCGCCGAGTTCCGCGAACACGTCGGCGCGGAACGAGATGTTCGACCCGAACGTGTTTCTCACCTCGCCGGGCCCGTCCGCGAAGCCGCGATGAGTCACACCGACCAACCAGTAGAACTCCTCGGGCAGGAATGACGGCTTGCCGGCAACCCACTCGGGGGTCATCTTGCCACCGGCCGCGATGGCGTCCTCCTCCTCGTAAGCGCGGACCAGTCGCTCGACCCACTCCTCGTCCGCGATCGCGTCGTCGTCGATGAACGCGACCACGTCGCCGGACGCGATCTCCGCACCCCTGTTTCGGCTCTTCAGAAGGCCGAGGTTCTCGTCGTTGCAGTGGACGACCACGTCCTCGCGGTCGCCGTACTCCTCCGCGACGCGGTCGTACACCTCCGGCGTGCCGTCGACGACGACGACGAGCTCCACGTCGTCGTACGTCTGGGAGAGCACGCTGTCGGCGGCCCCCGCGAAGTGGTCGTACATGTCCAACGTGTACGTACACAGGACGACCGAGACCTTCATTCGGGTCGTCATCTATTCGAGCCGGTGATAAGGATTTCCACAACAATTTGCGGACGGCGGGCGACGTTCTCGTGAAGGGGCAGACATATAGGCCGATACCCTGAGTTGAACTCAATGGTAGCGCTAAGTGAGCAAAACCTGGAGGCGAGAGCCGCCTTTCTCAGGGACGCTGCTGAGCAAGCGATAGGAACCCTCTCCGGCGATCGGTGTCTGATGGTCGGCGCCGGAAGCGGATACAATACGGAGGAGTTCGGCGACTACTTCGACGAAGTCAACGCACTCGAGATTGAGCCCCGCGAGTTCCCGGATGTCGTCGATCACGGAATCTTCGCTGACGGAACGAGGCTACCGTATCAGGACGACGTGTTCGACCTCACGGTCGCTATCAGCGTGATCGAACACGTTGTCCCACCCGTAAACCGGCCGAAGCTCGCGGAGGAGATGGTTCGTTGCACGAAGCCGGGTGGCCACGTATTCTTCCAGATTCCCAACGGACGCTTCCCGCTGGAACTTCACACTGGACTCCCGCTGTTTCACTGGATCCCCGGAGCCAAGCAGGTAGCTATCGAGATGGGCTACACCGGACTCAAGCGCGTCCACATTCCCTCTCGGGCGAAGCTGGCACGGTGGGTCCGCGAAGCCGGTGCGGACGTGATCGAAGAGCGCAGTTTCGCTTATCCTTCGGAGGCGATTCCGAAGTACAACCAGCTGTACGAAGTGTTCGACGATATCGGCGTTTTTCGGGTTTTTCCGTTCGGTCACATCGTAGTCGGTAGAGTGTGACCGCCGCGCTTTCTCGCTATACAGATATGGCAAGCCTTATGCGCGTTTTGCCAGTTCCTACGGACAATGAGCCAAGCGAGCGACCCACCCGACGAGTCGGGCGACTCGGTGCTCGACCTCCTCGAACGGTGGTATCACGTCCCCGCGCTCGCGGCGTTCCTCGTCCTGATGCTCTGGAGTCGCCTCCGGAGCTACGGCGAGTTCGTCCGCGACGGCGAAGCGTTCTTCAGCGGGAACGACGCCTGGTACCACTCGCGCACCACTCAGTACACCGTCGAGAACTTCCCCGGCACGATCCCGTATGAAGTATGGACCGGGTTTCCGTACGGCACCCAAGTTGGGGTTTTCGGCACTCTCTATGACCTGATCACCGCGACGCTGATCCTCGTCACCTCGCCGGTTCTCGGTGACGATGCTTCAACGGTGCTGATGCTCGTGATGCCGACGCTGTTCGCGGCCGCCACGGGCCTCCTCACCTACTTCCTCGCGAAGCGCTTCGTCGGGAAGTTCGGCGCGGTCGCCGCGGTCGGGATCCTCGCGCTCTTCTCGGGGACGTTCTTCAACTACACGACCGTCGGCTTCTACGATCACCACGCCGCCGAGGTCTTCTTCCAGACGCTTGCGGTACTCACGTTCCTCGCCGTCTTCGGCGTCGCCGCACGCGAGAAGCCAGTCTGGGAGCTCGTGGTCGATCGGGACTCCGAGGCGCTCAAGAAGCCCCTCGCGTACGCGGCCGCAGCCGGCCTCGCGCTCGCGCTCTACATGTACACGTGGCAGCCGGGCGTGATGATGGTCGGGTTCACCGGCATCTTCCTCGTCGTCAAGATCACGAGCGACGTGGTCCACGGGGAGAGCCCCGAACCGACCGCGTTCGTCGGGGCAGTAGCGATGGGCGTCACCGGTCTGCTGATGCTCGTCCCGCTCAACACATTCGGATTTTCGGCTACCAACTACTCGCTCCTACAGGTTGTCCTCCCCCTTGGTGTCGCGGTCGGGAGCGTGTTCCTGGCATACCTCGCCCGTGAGTGGGAAGCGCGCGACCTCGACGCGACGACGTACCCGGCCGCAGTCGGCGGGCTCATCGCGCTCTCGGTCGGCGTACTCGCGGTCGCTGTCCCGTCCTTCTGGAACACGCTGTACAGTAACGTCCTGCGAACGCTCGGCTTCAGCACGAGCGCGACCGCCCGCACAATCGGCGAGGCCCAGCCCCCCCTCGCCCGGTACGGCTTCGGCGAATTCGTGGTCTCGGAGTACGGGCTCGCGTTCTTCCTCGCTCTCTTCGCCGTCCTCTACATCCTCGCGCGCCCCCTGATCAAGAGCGACGACGTGCGCGACACGGGCTACGTCGCGGCCGCGTTCGTCGTCATCGGCTCCGTCTACGCACTCCCGCAGGTGTACGGCTTCGTGGGCGGCCTCGTCGGCGTCGGCTGGCAGGTCGTCGGCCTGGTCATCGCGGCCGCGTTCCTCGTGGGCGCGACCTACCGCGCGCGGTACGACGTCGAGGAGCTCTACTTCCTCGTGTGGGCGGCGTTCATCGCGAGCGCCGCGTTCACGCAGATGCGCTTCAACTACTACCTCGCGGTCATCGTCGCGGTCGGCGCGGCGTACTTCCTCCAGCTCGCGCTCGACGCGCTGGACCTCCGCGAGCAGCCCGTCGACGAGCTCGTCGGCGACATCCAGGGCTGGCAGGTGCTGACGGCCGCGGCCGTCGTGCTCGTGCTCGTCGCGCCCCTCCTCTTCATGGTTACCCCCGTCTGGGCCGCGGGCGCGCAGAACGGCCCCGGCGGCGTCGTCCAGTGGGACGACAGCCTCCAGTGGATGAACGACGAGACGCCCCATCCGGGCGAGCTCGAGGGCGCGGACAACCCGATGGAGTTCTACGGCAGCTACGAGCGCCCGGAAGACGGCGACTTCGACTACCCCGAGGGCGCCTACGGCGTTCAGTCGTGGTGGGACTACGGGCACTGGATCACCACCCGCGCGGAGCGCATCCCGAACGCCAACCCCTTCCAGCAGAACGCGGCCGAGGCGGCGAACTTCCTCTTGGCGCCGAGCGAGGAGGACGCAAGCGACGTGCTCGCGAGCCAGAGCGACGAGGGCGAGAACACCCGCTACGTCATGGTCGACTGGCAGATGGTCGACGCCAACTCCAAGTTCGGCGCGCCGGTCACGTTCTACAACGACGAGGGCGAGAGCCTGGAGCGCGACGAGCTGGTCACGCCGCTCAGGCAGGTGCAGGAGGGCCAGTTCCTCCCGGCGATCAGGCTCGGGAACCAGTACAACGACCTCTACGTCAAGGACCAGCGCTACTACGAGAGCCTGATGGTGCACCTCTACGAGTTCCACGGCAGCGCGACCTCCGCACAGCCGGTAGTCGTCGACTGGGAGGAGACGCCGGCCCAGACGCAGAGCGGCGAGGAGGTCACCGTCGAGACGCTCCCGCAGGGCGACCAGCCGGCCGTCAGAACGTTCGACAACATGAGCGCCGCGCGCGCCTACGTCGAGGAGGACGGCTCCGCGCAGGTCGGCGGCGTCGGCGGGTTCCCCTCCGAGGACCTGGAAGCGCTCGAGCACTACCGGCTCGTCCACGCCAACCAGCAGCCGGCGTTCCGGCGCACGCTCCAGCGCCAGCAGGTCGCGCAGGCGCTCGGGATTCCCGGTAGCGCGCTCTCGACGACCACCCAGAGCTGGGTGAAGACCTTCGAGCGCGTCCCCGGCGCGACCGTCGAGGGCTCGGGTGCCGAGCCCGGCGAGGAGGTGACCGCGACGGTCGAGATGGGGATGCCCAACAGCAACGAGACGTTCACGTACACGCAGCGCGCGACCGCGAACGAGGACGGCGAGTTCGAGTTCACGCTGCCGTACTCCACGACGGGCTACGCCGAGTACGGCCCCGAGAACGGCTACACGAACACGAGCGTCCGCGCCGAGGGGTCCTACCGGATCTTCGACGAGGGCGAGGTGCTCGACAACGGCACGACCGTCCAGAACCGCGCCGAGGTCGAGGTCCACGAGGGCACGGTCGTCGGCGACGACGACGAGCCCGTCACCGTCACCCTCGAGGAGGAGCGGACCGAACCCGAGGGCTCGGGCGGGAACGAGACGGACGACGGCAACACGACGAACGAGTCCTCGCTGTCGGGAACCGCCTTCGAGGACTCGCTCACCGCGGCTAACGGGGACGGCGACGCCGGCACGTTCGAGGCCGTGACCGCCCCGCGATCCGCGACGCTCGCCGCGGAGCCGTAACCGATGGTCGCGCTCCGGGACTGGCTGGCGGTCTACCTGAAGGGGATCGCCATGGGCTGTGCGGACGCGGTCCCGGGCGTCTCGGGCGGCACCATCGCGCTCATCGTGGGCGTCTACGAGCGGCTGATCGCCGCGATCACGAACGTCAGCCCGGACCGCATTCGGCGGGTGCTCGCGGGCGTGCGGCCGCGGAACCTGCCCGACGCCAGGGCCGCATTCCTGGAGGTTGACGGCGCGTTCCTCGCCGTCCTCGGCGCCGGGATCGCGACGGCGATCGTCACCGTCCTGCGACTCGTCGACCACCTGCTCGATACGCTGCCCGTCCCGACGTTCGGCTTCTTCTTCGGGCTGATCGCCGCCTCGGCGGTCGTGCTCTACGGCGAGGTCGACCTCTCGACGCGCGACCGGAAGGCGGCGGCCGCGGGCGGGTTCCTGCTCGCCTTCCTCACCTCCGGCTACGCCTCCAGCGCGCTCGGGGCGGGGAGCTACCCCGTCCTCTTCGTCGCGGGCGCGGTCGCGGTCAGCGCGATGATCCTCCCGGGCATCTCCGGCTCGCTCCTGCTGATCATCCTCGGCCAGTACGAGTACATGAGCGGCGCGCTCTCGGCGTTCGTCGACGCGCTCGTCGGCCTCGCCGTGGGCGGCGAGCCCGCCCGCGTGACCGAGACGGCGCCGCCCGTGCTGGTCTTCGTCGCGGGCGCGCTCGTCGGGCTGTTCACCGTCGCGCACGCGGTGCGGCGCGCGCTCGAGTACGACCGGGCGGCCACGCTCGCGTTCCTCGTCAGCCTCATCGTCGGCGCGCTCCGAGCGCCGGTCGCGGAGGTCGGCCGCGTCCTCGCGGAGACGGGCGGCACCTGGCGCGCCGCGGCGCCCGAGTTCGCGATCGCGGCGGTCGGCGGCGCGCTCGCCGTCGTCCTCCTGGACCGCTACTCCGGGACGATCGAGTACTGATCGGGAGCGCGCCTCACGCGACCGCGGTCGACGCCTCCGCCTACTCTGCGCCTCCGTCTACTCGGCGCCGCCGCCTACTCCGCAGTCCCACGAGTTCCGGTCCGGAACTCGAAACAGGCGCCGGGGTAGTCGGCCGGCCCCTCTCGGAGCGCGACCGTCCAGCCGTGAGCGGTCGCGACGCGGTCGACGATGTGCAGGCCGAGCCCGGAGGCGCCCCCGCCCGCGCGGGTGCTCACGCCGGGGTCGAACACGTCCTCGCGCACGTCCGGGTCGATGCCCGGGCCCGAGTCCGCGACCAGGAACCCCGCCCCGTCCGGAAGCGATCGGACGAGGACCGCGTCGCCGCCGTGCTCCAGCGCGTTCCGGAAGAGGTTCTCCAGCGCAGCCGCCAGCAGGGCCGGGTCGGCGGCGACCGTGCCGCACTCGACCGTCAGCGTCGGCGCGGTCGCCGTCTCGGCCGCTGCGGCGTCGTGGCGGACGCACTCGAAGGCCGTCTCCGCGACCGAGCCGAGGTCCACGCGCGCCGGCGACTCGACGCGCTCCGCGGCGGCGATGCGCTCGGCGTCGTCGAGAGTTCTCCCCATGCGGTCCAGTGCGGCCCGGAGGCAGTCAAGCGCGCGGTCGTCCGTCTCTCGGGTCGCGTTCGGGTCGGCTCGGCCCTCCGCGAGCAGCGCCGCGTTCCCGGTCGCGATCGCGAGCGCGTTGCGGAGCTCGTGGACGATCACGTCGGTCGCCCGCACCGCCGACGGCTCGGCGGCGGGTGTCGGCGACGCAACCTCCTTCTCCCGCGCGGCCGCGGCGTCGTCGGTCACGGCACCGCACCTCCGCGCTCCGACTCACCTGCGAGGGTGTCGGGCGCGCCGAGCGGGGTCGATGCGTCGCCGTCGTGGAGCCCCACCGCGGACGCGCTCGTCAGGGACGCCGACGCGTTCTCGTCGCCGGACGCGTTCCCGTCGCCGGACTCACTCTCGTTGGCCGTGGGCGTCCCGCCGTCGGGCGTCGTCTGGCTCCCGTTTTCCGGCCGGCTCTCGTTCTCGCTCTCGTTGCCCTCCCCAGTCGCGGTCTCGTTCTGTGCCGTCTCCGTCGACTCGTTGCGCGGGGCGTCCGCGGTTCCGTTCTCCGAGCCCTGCGACGACTCCGTCGACCCGTTCTCGGGCGGCGTCGTCGACTCGTTCCCCGGCGGCGCGGTCGAACCGTTCGCCGTCCCGTTCCGCGTCTCGTTCCCGGGGTGGGTCGCGGTCCCGTTGCCGTCGGCCCTCGTCTCGTTGCCCGAGGCCGTCCCGTTGCCTGCAGTCGTCTCCGACGCCCCGCCCGGACCGGACCCGTTCGCGCCGGCGGCGAACGCTCCGGCCCCGTTTGCGCCGGCCGGTTCGTCGAACGATCCCGACGAGAACTCCGCGGTCGCGTCGCCGGTGGCCGAGAACAGCGCGACCGTCGCGCCGCCTCCGAACCCGACCGACGTGACGACGACGGCGGCGAGGAGTGCGACCGCGACGCGACGCCGGAGCGACACGCGGCTCATCGGTCGACCCCCTCGGCGCCCGTCGAGTCATGCGGCGTGTCGTCGGCCGAGTCGCTCGCCGAATCGGCCGTCGCGTCCGCGGGTTCGGACTCGTCGCCGCTTGCCGACAGCGGCGTCCCGCCGTCCGACGCCGGCGTGGCTGCCGCGCTTTCGGTCGCCGCGTCCGAGGTCGTCGACTGGTCGACCGCGGGCGTCGCCCGCCGAGCGGTGAGGAGGATCCCCGCGGCGCCCAGCAGCGTCACCGTCGCGGCGAACGCGACGGAGAGCGTGACCGGCGACTGCAGCCGGACGGCGACGTAGACGGCGTACGGCGCCGCGAGCGCGAGCACGGCGGCCGCCCCCTTGATCGTCTCGACGGAGATCTCGCCCCCGCTCTCGCCCGCACTCTCGCTTCCGGTATCGCTCTCGACGGCCGTCGCGCCGGTCGACCCGCCGACGGCCGGATCCACAGCGGCGGTCGACTCGGCGACTGATGAGTCGGCGACGGCTGGCTCGGCGGGTTCGCCGTTCGGCGTCGCGGCGGGGTCGCCGTCGGCTGCGTCGGCCGAGTTCTCGGTGGCGGACGCCGTGTCGTCCGACGACCCGGCACGGATCCGCGGGCCGACAAGCGACCAGATCTCCGTGATCACCAGCAGGCCGAACGGGACCACGACGAGCGCGAGGAACCCGTACGGCGAGTTGCCGAACTGGATGACGTAGCCGAGGTACGGGATCGTCAACACGACGGTGCCGAGGACGTTGCTCGCGGGGACCAGTCCCGAATCGGCGTCCTCGTTGGCGTCGCCCTTCGTCGCGAACGCGCGGTCACCGTTCCGCTCCTCGACGCCGACCACGCGATGGGTGACCGGGACCTGCTCGTCGCCGCGACGGAAGGTGATCACGTCGCCCTCAGTGATCGCCTCGGGGCCGCGGTCGTCGACGATCACCACGTCGCCGGGCGCGATGGCCGGCGTCATGCTCGCCGTGAGCACGACGTAGCTCTCGTCGGCGCCGATCGTCCAGGGGGCCGCGTAGACGACAAACGGCACGACGACCGCGATCAGCAGCAGCAGTGCGGCGACGCTTGCGAGTTTTCTGGTGTTCATGCGGAATCCACCTCACAGAGGACCGACCCGTCCGTATCGACCGCCTCGAGGACGGTCACGTCGTGCGTGCCGTCGCCGATCACGAGCCCCGGGCCGAAGGGCTGTGAACAGCTGATGTGGAAGCCGCCGACGACCGCGCCGTCGACGACCACGTCGAAGTCCGGCCCGCCCGAGACCGACGGCGGGTCGTGGAGCACGGCGTCGAACTCGTCGCCGTCCGCGAGCGTGCCTGAGAAGGCGACGTCGCCGGCACCGGCGTTGCCGTTCCCGCTTCCACCGTTGCCGCTCCCGCCTCCACCGCTTCCCCCACCGGGTCCGGAGCGAACGATCTCGAGGAGCACGCCGTCCGGCCCCGCGTACGCGAACGTCGCGCTCGCGATGCGCTCGCCCTCGCCGCCGTCCGCGGGCGGACACGTCGCGCAGTCCGGCTCGTCCGGGCAGTCGCCGAGCCCCTCGAAGGGGTTGACGGCCGCGGACTCCGACATGTGACGACACTGCTCGGCGTACCCCGAGACGGCCAGCTCGGTCGTCTCGTTGGCGGCCGCGGCGGGGGCGTCGGCCGGGAGCGCCCACTCGACGACCAGCGACAGGGGCGTCTCGGGATCGAGACACGGCGTCCCGTCGCGGTCGTCGAGGCGAACGCCGCCGGCGAGCGCCTCGCGGACCGCGGTCAGCGAGCCGGCCGCGAGCGTCGTCCCACCGAGGGAGACGGTCACCCGGAGCGCGTCGCCGAGCGGATCCGGGCGGGACGGACAGGTCGTCCGGACCCACAGCCGGCCGGGGTTGGAGGTGATGGTCCACGCGAGCGTGGCCCGCCCCTCGTCGCCGCGGTCGAGGTCGGTGAAGCTGATCACGCCGGGGGGCGCGTCCGCCGCGCAGTCCGCACAGTCGAGTTCGACGGCCAGTTCGAGGTCGCCGCTCGTCAGCAGTCCGCCCGCGCGCTCGCGGTCGGACAGCAGCGCGACGGTCCGCGCGCCGCCGACGCCACCGAGCGCGCCGAGCGTCCCCGTCCCCACGATGCCGGCGAGGATCTCGCGGCGACTGAGGCTCATTGCTCCCCCTCCCACGGCTCGACGACGAAGGGGTTCCCCGCGAAGTCACAGCCGACGGCGCCGAACTCCAGCGCGAACTGCGTTCCGGCGCCCTGATACGCGTTGCCGACGCGCTCGTCGATCGCCCACGAGAACCCCAGACACAGCCGTTCGCCGGGCTCCAGACAGCGCGCGCTCGCGAGCCCGGGGTCGAGCCTGAGCCCCTCGTCGAACGTGCCGGTCGCGGCCAAGGTCGTCTCCGGCGCCGCGAGCGTGCCGGAGACCACCGGCTCGCCGAAGCCGGACGCGTCGGCGCCGCGACAGCCGCCGACGCCGAACAGCCCGGTGTCGTACCACAGTTCCACGTCGACCGCGCTCGCGAGGGCGCTCTCGCCCGCGAGCGTCCGACGGACCCACACGGTCCCGGGCTCCGAGTCGGCGTCGACGTACAGCCCGACGCTCAACGTGCCCGAGTCGCCCGGCACCACGTCGCCGAAGTCGATGACCGGTCCGGCGGGGCCGTCCTCGTCCAGCTCGTTCGCGTAGGCGTCGGTGTCGCCGTGGTTCCACTCGTCGGTCCCCGGCGACACGGACCGGAGCGGGTCCCCCTCGCGACCGTCGTCGTAGGTGGCGTGCCAGCCGACGCGCAGGGACGGCCCCTGCGTCGCCGCGTACGTGACGTTGGGGTAGGTTGGGTCCGTCCCGGACACCCGGCGGTTCCCGCGCGCGAACCCGAGCCCGGCCGCCCCGACGACGCTGGCGCTCGCGAGCAGCTGCCGCCGACTGAATCGGAGTTCGTCATCTTGTGACACGTCGACCCCCCTCCGAGGCGACCGTGCGCGCTCGGTCCGTGGTCGACCCGTTCGTTTGCGGGGTGAGCGCATATGTATGGGTCGCGTACCGGGTCGCGGCGATCCGGCAGGCTGACCGAACCGGCTGCCCGCGGCCCGACTCTCGGCTCGCGGATCCGGACGGGCGTGTGATGGGTGTCATAGCGATCCCTGATGGGAGTCCCACCGACGGAGTCGAACCGTCGTGCGCCGACGTGGGGAGTGGGGGGACGTGTCCCCGGCAGTCCGAGGCAGTTCGAGGCGGTCCGCGGTCCCTACGCGTCGATCACCTCGACGTACACCGCGGGGTTCTCGTCCGAGGCGGCGGAGTCGTCGTCGAGCCCCTCGAGCGCCACGTCGGCGGTCAGCTCCCAGTCGACGCTGGCGTCGACGTCCTCGACCAGCAGCGAGTTGATCTCGGCGCCGTCGGCCTCGACGGCGTCGGGACCGGTCGGGGAGCTACCGTTGACGCGGACGTTCGAGACGCTCGCGAGGTGGCTCGCGTCGTCGCCGCGCGCGACGATGGAGACGACGTCGCCGGCCGCGTCGCTGACGGCGTAGGAGACGTCTCCGGTGGACCCGTTCGCGAGTTCGAGCGTCGCCTCGCCGCTGTCGGCGTCGTACGCGACGGTCAGCTCGCCGTCGAAGCTGCTCCCGCCGAAGTCGTAGTCGGCGGTGTCGCTGTTGGCGTTGTCGTCGCCCACGAGCAGCTCGAAGGTGTTGGACCCGCCGTTGCGGGCCTTGGAGATCCACAGCACGTCGGCGTCCTCGTAGTCCAGCTTGCCGAACCCTTCGACCTCCCGGGAGGTGATGCAGGGGTTCATCGTGCCGTCGTTGTGCCGCGCCTGTTCCGCGTAGAAGGACACGTCGAACGTGACGGAGTCCGTCTGGATCTCGTTGCCGACCTCGGTGGGAACCTCCCACGAGAGGCAGACGCAGGTCTCGTCGTGCTCCTCGCTGCTCTCGACGCCGTCGAAGGGGTCGCGGTCGATGCCCGCGGCGCCGTCGCCCGAGCCGTCGAGCGGGACGCCGTTGTCGAGCGCCGCCATGACGTCCGCGAGCGAGCCCTCGGCGATGAGGTCGCCCTCGACGAGCTCGCCGTCATCCTCGGTGCAGTAGCGGAGCGTCACCTGCATCGCCTCGGCGAGCTGCCCCTCCTCGGGGATCTCGCCGTACATGTCGTTGAGCGCCTCCGCTTCCGGCTCCGTGGTGTCGTTCTGGCTGTTCTCGGTCAGCTGCCCGCACAGCCACATGTACGCGGGGTTGTCGACGATGGAGAAACAGAGGACCCCCTCGCCGGAGTCGCCGGGCTTCACGTCGTCGACCTCGATCTTGAGCGGGTCGCCCTCCGTGTCCTCGCCGACGGTGTTGCCGTTCAGCACCGTGTCGATCTCGTACTGGTTGTAGCTGCCCTGGTCCTCGGCGTAGTCGACGTGAACGAACAGGTCGAGTTCGCCCGCGGTGAGCGTGTTGTCCTCGAAGGCCTCCTCGTCGCTGAAGTACGCCGTCGTTCCGAACCCTGCGCCCGCGGAAGCGACGCCGACCGCGCCGAGGCCGAGGAGCGTCTGCCGCCGCGAGATGCCGATGTTGTCGTCGTTCATGGTGTTCATCCCCGAATGGGGAACCCCACCGGCGGGATCGAACCGCCTGACCGGCCGTCCCGGAACCCGCCGCCGTGGCGGGTTGCCGGAGTCCGGATGGGAATCGAGCGGCGCCGCCGCTCTCGTGGATTCACTCTGGCGTCTGCGTGTCGTTCGGCGTCGCGGTCGGCGTCGGAGTGGGCTGCTCGAACGGGTTGCCCGGCTCCTCGTTGTGCCGGCACTGCTCGGCGTGGAACCCCACGTCGAAGGTGACGGAGTCCGACTGCACCTCGTTGCCGGCGTCCGGGGGCAGCTCCCACTCGAAGCCGATACACTGCGTGAGTCCGCCCGCGAAACACTCGCGGTCCTCCGTGGACCGGTTGCCGTCGAGGGCGATCCCGCCCTCGTCCATCGAGAGCGCGGCCATCGCCTCCGCGAGCGACCCCTCGAAGATGACCTGCTCGCCCACGAGCGTCTCCGCGATCTGGCCGAACGCCTGTTCGAGCGCGGCGTCGTCGGTCGCGGTGAAGATGTGGTCGTCGGTCGGGTCGCTGGCCATCGACTCCAGCGTCGACTGCTGGGCGCCCGCGACGCCGATGGCGAATATCTCCGTGCTCGGATCCGCGTTTCGCGCGGCCTGTGCCGCGCTCGCGGGGTCCTGCCCGCTGGACGGCTGGCCGTCCGTGAACACGACCATGATCCGGTCGTGGCCGTCGGGGCAGTTCTCGAGGTCCGCCTGCCCGGTGGAGACGCCGTCGGCCATCGCCGTGCTGCCGTTGGCGGAGAGACCGCTGATCGCGTTCTGCAGGGCGGCCTCGTCGTCGGTCACGGAGACCACCGTGTTCGCGCCGTTCGCGAACGTCGTGAGGCCGACGCGGTTGTCGGCGCTGGCGCCGAGTATCGTCGAGACCAGCGTCGACGCGCCGTCCTTCATGTCCTGGAGCCGGTTGCCGGTCCCCATCGACCCGGAGACGTCGAGGACGAGTTCGACACAGATCGGAGCGTCGTCGCCCCCGCCGGGTTCGTAGACGTTGTCGCAGTCCTCGTCGTACCACATCGTCACGTCGATGGCGTCGGCGAGCTCGCCGGCGCCCTCGCCGGGGTCGCCGCCGGTCTCGTCGACTTCCGACTCGGGGTCGGTCAGGCCGTTCTCCGCGTTCTCGACGAGGTCGCCGTACATCCACACCCACGAGGGGTTGTCACAGATGTGGAGGCTGATCGTCACCTCGCCGTAGTCGCCCGGCTTCACGTCCTCCAGCGTGAACACCGGAATCGCGTCGCCGTCCACGAGGTTCATCTCGGGGTCGCAGAGGTCGCGCTCCTGGACCTCCTCCGGCCAGCTGAAATCGCCGACGTCCGGCACCTCGCCGAGCAGGTAGACGCCCGGCTCCTCCTCCTGCACGTCGAAGTCGGGGTACCACCCGTCGACCTCCTCGAGCCGACCGGGCCCGCCCGCGTACGTCGCCCTGTAGTCGAGCTTGAGGTCCAGCTCGCCCGCGGTGAGCGTGTTGTTGTCGAACGATTCCTCGTCGCTGAAGTACGCCGTCGTCCCGAGTCCCGCACCCGCGGACGCGACGCCGACCGCGCCGAGCCCGGCGAGGATCCGGCGCCGGGAGAGGCCGATGGTGTCGATGTCGTTGTCTGTCATGGTTGGGTCGACGGCCGGTCGCGCCCGGTCGTCGTGTATCGACCCCTCATCCGCCTGCCACCTTATGTACGAGCGAGCTATACACAGCTAAACAGCAGCATAGGGCCGCTAAACCGCAGAATAGCGCTGCTGAACGGCAACATAGCGCCGCTCAATGGGAGCATAAGGGATCACGGCGGCCGAGCCGCCGATCGTAACGTCCGATTCGCCGGTGGATGGGGTGTGTTACCGGATCCCGATCGGTGTTCCTACCGGATCCATCGGAGGCGGTTGCCAGTCCGTACGAGACGACAACCGACCCATACCTACGTACGGGGGCTGCGACAGGCCGGCTATGACTCATCCGAGAGTACCCGAGGGGGGATCGACGTGGCGGTCCCGGTGACGCTACCGGAGACGCGGATCCACGCGCTGCTGTCGAACGAGCGACGGCAGGCGACGCTCGACCGGCTCTCGCGCGCGGACGACGAGCTATCCGTCAGTGACCTGGCGACGTTCGTCGCGGAACGGGAGTCCGGAACCTCGCCCCCGCCGCGCGACGTGCGCGAGAGCGTCTACTGCTCGCTGGTGCAGACGCACCTGCCGACGCTCGAGGAGTCGGGCGTCGTGGTCCACGACGCGGACGCGCAGACGGTCCGGCTCGCGCCCCACGCCGAGCAGCTCCGGGTGTACCAGGAGGTCGTCACGTCGTTCGGCGTGACGTGGGCGGAGCTGTACCGGACGGTCGGGATCGTCGGCCTGTGTGCCGTGCTCGGCTCGCTCGTCGGCGCGCCCGGGCTCGCGCGCGTGGACCCGCTGTTGTGGACGAGCCTCGCGCTCGTCGGCTTCGCGGCCGTGAGCGTCTACCACCTGTGGTCGTACCGGTTCTCGCTGTTGGGGTGACGACCGCGGCGCTGGCCGTTTTCCTTCTGCACACGTTCTCGTAGGGCGCGCCGCTGTGGTCGAACGATCGATGACCGAGGACGCGACGAACGCGGACCGGTGACTACGCGAGGTCCGTCCCGTCGACCTCGATCTCGAAGAGCCGGTCGTTACAGCCCGCACAGGTCCCGGCGACCACGTCGTAGCTGGCACAGCAGGACGTGACCACGTCGCGGCCGACGGTTATCTCCCCGTGGCAGGTCGGACACCGGTCGAGGAAGATCCGGAACGCGCCCAGCAGGGCGGTCCGTCGGGCGAGCGACTCGTCGGCGTAGCCCGGGATCCGGTCCGCGAAGACCTGGTCCGCGGCCGCGTCCGCGACGAACGCCGACCGCGACTCCCAGACGGCGATCTTCTCGTGGCCGAGTCGCGCGACGTACGCGTCCCCCTCCCACCCGAACCGGAGCTCCTCGGTCGGGATCCCGGCGAGCCGCGAGAGCGTCTCCTCGTCGGAGGGACCGGCGTTCACCGCGGCCGCCGCGGCCCGCAGGTCGTCGCCCACGTCGGGGGCGATCAGCAGGTCCGCGCCCGAGGGATCGACGACGAGGAGCCCGGACTCCAACAGGACGGTCTCCGGGTCCTCCACCGTCTCCCCGGCGGCACCCGCGTCCATGGACGCGCGTTCTGCGGCCGGCTCCTTGTCGAACAGGGCGAGGACCTGGCGCGGGAGGTAGTTCGCGGTGAGCCACGGCGTGCCCGGGATCAGGTAGCCGCGGAGCCAGACGGACAGCACGCCGACGATCGCCAGCCCCACGCCCAGCACGGGGCGAACGCTCCCGAGGACCGCGGCCGCGACGCCGACTACCACGAGATTCAGGGTCGTACAGGGCACACAGCGGTTGGACCCGGTGTACTCGCTCCGGCGGAGTCGCTCGATCAATACATTGGGAACGGTAGACATCGGGAGAACGAGGACGCTTCAGCGGTGTAGTTATGACACCCATACCGGCGGTAAACCCGTTATTAAGGGGTTTCTCAGAGTAATGATCTATGAGTTGAATATTTCAAATAAGGAAAATATTTATCACCCATGACACGGATCAGGGGCTTGGTGGTGGGACAACATGAACCTCAGATCGTCGGAGAGAGAACCCGACGAGAAGAACGGATCCCCGGATCGCGTCGCCGAGCCCGACTCGATGGACACGGTGTTGAAGGTACTGAGTAACCGTCGACGCCGCGATACGGTCCGGTATCTGAAGGAAGTAGACGAGCAGGTACCCGTCCGCGACATCGCGAGGCAGGTCGCGGCATGGGAGAACGACGTGGAGACGGACGCGGTTACGTACGACCAGCGGAAACGCGTGTACACCTCACTCCATCAGTCACACCTTCCGCGGCTGGCGCGGGAGGGGTTCATCGACTACGACCGGAACCGAGGAACGGTTTCGCTCACTCCTGATGCGGACGATCTGCAGATCTACCTCGAGGTGGTGAC
The DNA here is from genome assembly GCF_001462205.1 of Haloparvum sedimenti. Taxonomy (GTDB): domain Archaea; phylum Halobacteriota; class Halobacteria; order Halobacteriales; family Haloferacaceae; genus Haloparvum; species Haloparvum sedimenti. Next base: position 76,593 of record NZ_LKIR01000068.1, on the reverse strand, counting down.
GGGCAAGGATCTCCTGTGGAGCGAGTACTATCTCGGTCTCGCCGTGGTGGCGTTTCTGCTGGTGGGCGCGGCCGCGATCGGGACGCCGCCGTTCGCCGCCCTCTCCGGGACCGTGTACGGCCTCCTGACGGCTGCAGTGCTCGGCGTCTCAGCGATAGTGCATCTGCTGTCGACGCGGAAAAATGCGCTCAGTGAATGACATCCTCCCCGGCGTGAATGCCGGGGTTTCCTCGCGCTGGGGGTATCGCTTACCGGCCCACGGAGGCAACTTGCGGGTTCGTGCGTTCCTCGTTGGAACAAGAGCGTGGTGACTCTGACCATTCGTGGTCGTTCCACTTGAGGCGCACAGGCCGTGCCATCGGCCGTGATACGTCTGCCTGCCGTCTCAGGAACGTCTCGCTTGCGGTGAGGTCCGCGTGCCCCTCGAAGCCGCACGGACACGTCAGCGTGCCGCGGTGCCGCGTCGTTCGGTCGGTCGAACCGCACTCCGGACACTCTTGGGAGGTCCACGCTTCCGACCGAACCTCCACCGAGATGCCGTACTCCTCGGCCGTACACGCGAGGCGGTTGATGAACGCTCGAAACGCCCAGAAGTTGTGCGTCTTCGCGTTCGTCTCCACCGACCAGTGCGCATCGAGCACGTCCGTCAACGCCCCGACATACACCGTTGAAACGCCTTCGCCGTGCAACCGCTGGATGAGGTCGCGAGCGAGGGCGCCCTGAGCGTGATCGCGTCTACGTGTCCGCCGACGGTACAGGGACCGTATCCGGTGTGAGGAGTACTTTCCTTCGCGGAGTTTGGACTGCAACCGCGCGATCTCGCGCGTCGTCTCGCGGAACCGCTCGAACAGGTCGCGCCCTTCGTACAGCAGTTGCGTGCCGGTCGTGGTCGTACAGGCGACGAGGTTGTTCGCACCAATGTCCAGCGCGGCGGTTTCGTCCGCCAGTGGGTGTGCCAGCCGAGAAGTGTCGATAGTGACTGGCTGAAAGGCCCTGAACGTCTGTGCTTGCTCGTCCCAGAACAACTCTAACCGGCCTTGCTTCTCGTACTCCTTCCAGTTGGGTTCGCCACGGACTTCGAGGCGAAGCCGCTCGCGGTGTCCGAGCCCGTACTCGTCCTTCAGGTCTTGTCCGACGAGAATTTCGAGGCGGGAGTATTCGCCCCACTCGACTGAGTACGACGTGTTGCGGATGTACGTGCGGAGTTCGCGACCCTTCTTTTCGTTGCCCCAGAACCCGGGTTTGCCGTTGGCTTCGCCCTTCTTCTGGAGTGCGAAGAACGACTGCCACGCTTCGCGGTTCTTCCGTTCGATCTGCTGCACGGTAGACGCGCCGAGCGTGCCGCCGTAGCGGCCGCGATACTCGCTGATGTCCCACACGTCCGCGTCGGGATCGGCGTAGTTCTCGCGGCGCTCGTAGTTAATTTCGTTCCAGAGCGCGGCAGAAGCGTCCAACAGGCGGCGAAGCAACTCCTCGTCCTCCTCGGACTGAGGAACCACCTCGAACGTGTTGGTCCGCTTCATCACTATCGCATACGACCGACACGCACATATACGTTCCGTTCATGTGATACTTCATGGTCGCAATCCGAGTCGAGTTCGACGACGATGAACAGTACGAGCGGTTGAAGAAGTTGAAGAAACAGCGCGGTTTGACGTGGAAGGGGTTACTGCTTGAAGGAGAGAAGCGCGTCCGCGAGGATACCCCCGGACAGCCTTAGTTGGTGGGCGTCCTTCGGTTGTCGGATTCACGCCCGCCGTAAACGGCGGGACTCTCTCCTTGAATCAGGTAGTCCGGAATCGCTCGCGGCCGGCGGGACGCCCGCTAGGCCGTCTCGTCCAGCTGAACGGTCTCCTCGACGATCATGCGCGGGCCCGCGCCGACCTGGAGGAAGCTCTCCGCGTCGGCCATCGTCCGCTGGCCGGCCTCCGAGTCGAACGCCGCCGAGAGCGCGTCCATGTCCTCGAAGTACAGCTCCAACACGCCGTCGTACTCGGACTGCTCCGGGTCGGCCGGCAGCGACGTGACGTAGCGTTTCAGCCCCGGCATCTCCTTCGCGATGGGGCTGTGGTCGTGGAGCCAGTAGTCCGCGAACTCGGCGTGGGACAGTTCCTCTTTGCGGACGACGAACTCGACGAGCTTGATCATGGTCGAAGATGAATCACTCGGCGCTTATGATTTTCGGAGCGGGGCGGTCGCGCGGAGGCGGTCGCGCGGAGGCGGTCGCGCGGAGGCGGTCGCGCGGAGGCGGTCGCGCGGAGGCGGGATCTTACCCGACCGCGCCGGCGACGGCGCTCCCGCCGACTGCGGCGACTGCGGTCAGTAAGACGCCGAGCGCCAGCAGCCCGTAGTTCGCGATGGGGTTGGCGGCCCGCGCCAGTTCCAGCGAGTAGCGGTCGTCGCGCAGCGGCGCGAACGGCCGGATCCCCATCGGGGTCACCGCGTCCGCGAGCAGGTGCGAGCCGATCGCGACCGCACCGGCCAGCGCCGCGAAGGCGCTGACGCCGACCGCGGCGAGCGCGCCCGCTCCGCCCCCGAGGGCCGCACCGACGAGAGCACAGACCGCGGCGACCGCGGCCGCGAACCAGACGGTGTGGGTCGGCCCGCGGTGGGGGAGAAACGGCACGCGCAGGTCGAGGTCGGGGACCGTCGCACCCCCGACCGCGACGACCCCGCCCGCGACCGCGAGCTCCGCGAAGCCGGCCGCGATCGCGAGGAAGCCGACCGGGGCGTACAGACACAGCGCGGCGCCGTAGTGACCGGTTCGGTGCATGGCGTCGTGACACGGGCGTTCCCGGCCCACGACGATAGCTCTTCGGCTCGGCCACCGGCGGACCGCCCCGCTCGCGGGCGGCGCCGCTCGCCGACGGAGTCACGCTTTTGGTGATCGACCACCCTCGTTCGGGTATGCACACGACGCTCCGGACGCCCACCGAACGGACGTGCGAGAACTGCGGCCGGACGGAGACGTGGAGCGAGGACGCCGAGACGTGGCTCGTCGCGGACGACCCCGGGAACGTCTACTGCGTCCACGAGTGGGACATCAACGGCCAGTTCGCCCCGTTCGGGGAGTGACCGCGCCGCGGCGCGGTCAGTCGACGGCGCGGACCGCCGCCGAACCGCAGTCCGGACAGGTCACCCGGACCATCCGGCTGCGGGATTCCGAGAACTCGGTTTCACAGCCCGAACACCGATAGTCGAACGTGGCGTCCTCGTCGTCACCCGACTCGGACGCCGAGAGCGTCCGCTTGAGCGCCGTCACGAGACCCATAATTACGGTCGTCTCTTGGTGAGGAAAGCTTGTGAAAGCTGCGTCGAGTTGTCCCGAGCGCCCGCGTGCAAACTGGACGCAGAGCCGCGTTTTTTGTCAGAAGCCGGTTATCGAGTGGGGGAAGGGCGCGGCCGGGTCAGACTCGGTCGGGGTGGAGGTCGTCGCGCCGGTCCACGCGCGCGACGAGCTCGCGGGCGGCACGCCTGACCGCCTCGTCCGAGGACCCCGGCGGCTCGAAGCCGAGCGCGGCGAGCTTCTCGACGGAGAGGCGCATCTTCGGCACGTCGCCGGTCCACCCGCGGTCGCCGCCGGTGTACTCGTAGTCGGGGTCGAGCCCCATCTCGTCGGCGACGATGTCCGCGATGCGCGTGACGGAGGTGGTGGTCCGCGAGCCGAGGTTGTAGGTGTTCATCGCGTCCTCGGCGTGCTCGACGACGTGGCGCATGGCCGCGGCGCAGTCCTCGACGTGCATGTAGGACTTCTCCTGGCGACCGTTTCCGAGGATGGTGAGCGTCTCGGGGTCGTCGTCCAGTTTCTCCACGAAGTCCGGGACGACGCCGGCGCCGAAGCGCGGGCCGACGACGTTCGCGAACCGGAAGTTCCACACGCGGAAGCCGTGCGAGTGCGCGTACACCGACAGCAGCGCCTCCTCCGAGAGCTTGGCCGCGCCGTAGACGCTGATCGGCTCCAGCGGCGCGTAGTCCTCGGGTGTCGGGCGGGGGGCCTCGCCGTACACCGTCGAGGAGGAGGTGAACGCGATCCGGTCGACGCCGACTTCCTCCATGCGCTCGAGGACGTTCAGCGTCAACTCGCCGTTCGCCTCGAACTGCCCGCGGGTGTCCTCGGCGTTGACGTACTTGTTCGCGGCCGCGAGGTGGAAGACGACGTCGAGGTCCTCGGTGATCACCTCGGCCACGTCCGCGGGGTCCAGCAGGTCGGCCTGCCGGAACTCCACGCCCTCGGGGACCGTCTCGCGGAGGCCGTTCGAGAGGTCGTCCGCGACGACCACGTCGTTGTCCGGCGCGAGCTGGCGGGCCAGCTCCGACCCGACGAGTCCCGCGCCGCCGGTGACGAGCACGCGCGCGTCCTGAAGCTCCATGTCGCGCGCTTTCCCGGCGGAGGGGAAGGGCGTTCCGGTCGCGAGCGGTGCGAGCATCGAAACCCCCTAACCGGCCGCGTCCGTCCGTCGGGACATGCACGAGGAACCCGAGGTCGCCGTGCTCCGCTTCGGCCACCGGCCGGGGCGCGACGACCGCATGACGACCCACGTCGGCCTGACGGCGCGCGCGCTCGGCGCCGACCGCGTGCTCCTCCCGGACAACGCCGGTCAGTCCGCGGAGACGATCCGCGACATCACCGACCGCTTCGGCGGCCCCTTCGAGGTCGAGCTCCGCGAGGACCAGAAGGCCGTCGTCCGCGACTGGGAGGGGACCGTCGTCCACCTCACGATGTACGGCGAGCGCGTGCAGGACGTGGAGTCCGAGGTGCGCGAGGCACACGCCGACGAGCCCCTCCTGATCGTCGTCGGCGGCGAGAAGGTGCCGTGGGAGCTCTACGAGCGCGCGGAGTTCAACGTCGGCGTGACGAACCAGCCCCACTCGGAGGTCGCCGGGCTCGCGGTGTTTCTGGACCGCCTGTTCGACGGCCGCGAGCTCGACCGCGAGTGGGCCGACGCCGACCGACAAGTGCTGCCGCAGGCGACCGGCAAGAAGGTCGTCGACGCGGACGACGAGGCGTGAGGACGGGACCCGTGTTCCCGATCCGGTTCCGGTGGCGATCCTGCTGATCGAGGCGGCGATAGTCGGAAAGCCCCAGCCGGCTCTCTGTACGGCGCGTTTTCTGTGTCTGTTGTCGATCCTGCCGATCGGGACCGCAACACTCGGAAAGCCCCAGCCGGCTCTCTATACGGCGCGTTTTCTGTGTCTGTTACCGATCCTGCTTATCTGGACAGCACCACCCAGAAAGCCCCAGCCGGCTCTCTATATGGCGCGTTTTCTGTGTCTGTTACCGATCCTGCTGCTCCGGACGGCACCGCCCAGAAAGCCCCAGTCGGCTCGACCGTCCGCGGCACGCTCTGCGCGCTCGCGCCTCTCAGGCTGGCGAGACAACCCGCGTCTCGCCGCTCTCCGGCGTGCAGTAGCGCGCCGGAGACACCGCCCGGCGCGAGTGCTTGAGGCGCCGGGGGCGGACCGAGCCGCCTGCCCCTTTCAGTCCCACCCACCGCAACCGCACCGCAGCCTCGCACCTCCCCAGCCTCGGCGCCGGCGCGGCCGCGAA
>NZ_LKIR01000068.1:36228-71035 GCF_001462205.1 Haloparvum sedimenti | reverse complement strand
CGCAGCGCGGGACAAACCGCGTCCCGCTGGCCTCCAGCGTGCAGTAGCGCGCTGGAGACACCGCAGGCGGCCGCGCCGCCGCCTCCCTCGCGCGCGTTGCTCGCGCGCGCCAACAGCACAGCACCGTCCCGCACCGCGACCGCACCAGCACCGCATCCGAATCAGCACCGCATTCTCCCCGGCTCCCGACCGACGAGATGCGAGGTGCGCGGGGACCGGCCGAGGTCTCAGACCCCGATCGCCTGCGAAGCGGCCGACAGGTCCACGTCGAGGTCCACGACGTAGGTGTGAACCGCCCAGAACGCCGCGATCTCCAGGCCGGTGATGATCACGGTCACCAAGTCCGCGTACTTGCTGGAAGTGGTCACGCCGACCGGGATCCCGAACTCCTCGCCCCAGAAGGGGTGAAACAGCGCGATGCCGCGCTTGCTGCCCACCACGTCGAGCAGGTAGTGGGTGAGGACGCCGATCCAGACGAAGTGGAGGTTGTCGAAGACGACCGGGTACGCCATCACGACCGCGAGCACCGGCAGGCTGTGCAGCGTCTTCCGGTGCTTGCCGAACGCGGTGTCCACGTCCGGGAACAGCGCTCCGAGGACGATCGGCACCGTGATCTGCCCGATCTTCTCGGCTGTCGCGACATCGACCGCCGGTTCGAGGACGAACCCGAGCCCGATCGCCAGAAGCAGCGCGTTCAGGACGTGGCCGCGTTTGTTCATGGCGCGTTCTCTTCCCGGGACCGACTCAAGCGTTTCCCTCGACGGCGACGCGGGCGCGGGGCTCCCGGTGACCATCCGCGGCACGGCTCCCGGCCACCCGGTCGGCGTCCGCGGTCGGCCGGGAGCCGTGCCGCGGACGAAAGAGCCACGGGGACCGCCACCGAGGACCGCACATGGAGTACGAGGAGCCGCAGTTCTTCCACGTGATGCAGTACGCGGCCCGCGCGGACGGCGACGTCATCGACATGGTGAGCGGGAACCCCGACTGGGAGCCGCCCGGGGCCCTGCGGACCGCCCTCTCCGAGTACGCGGAGCTCTCGCCGGACGCGTTCCAGTACCCGCCGAGCGATGGCCTCCGGGAGCTCCGGATCGCGGTCGCGGAGCGGCGCGGCGTCGACCCGGAGCAGGTCGTGATCACCGTCGGCACCGGCGAGGCGAACTACCTCGCGATGGCGCGCGCGCTCGACCGCGACGCCGGCGACGAGGCGCTCCTGATGGACCCCGTCTACCCCTACTACCCGGGGAAGGTGGAGATGCTCGGCGGGACCCAGCGGCTCGTCCCCACCGCGCGCGACGGCGGCCTCGACCTCGCGGCCGTCCGCGAGGCGATGAGCGACGAGACCGCGCTCGTGATGTGCAACACGCCCAACAATCCGACCGGCGCGGTCTACGACCCCGAGGCCGTCGCCGAGGTGGTCCGCCTCGCCGAGGCCCACGACGCGCTCGTCGTCGTCGACGAGGTGTACGAGGCGTTCGACCACACGGGCTCCTTCGAGAGCGCGCTCCGGATCGACTCGCCGAACCGCATCGTCACCGGCGGCTTCTCCAAGTCGATGGCGATCACGGGCTTCCGCGTCGGCTACGCGATCCTCCCCGAGGAACACGTCGGGGCCGCCCGCACGCGCCACATGCTCGTCAACGTGACCGGCCCGCGCCCCTCCCAGTACGCCGTCCTCCACGCGCTCCGCGAGACGCCCCCGAGCTACTACGCGGAGGCCCGCGGCATGCTCGAGGAACGCATCGACGCGTTCACCGCCGCGCTCGATACGGCCGGCGCGGAGTACACGACACCCGAGGGCGGGTTCTACGTCCTCGCGCGCTTCGACGGCTTCCCCGGCACGATGGCGAACGTCAAGAAACTCGTCGACGAGGCCGGCGTCGCGGGCATGCCCGGCGAGACGTTCGGCACCGCACGTGAGGAGTGGATCCGGTTCGCGCTGGTCACCCCTCGGGCCGTCGAGGCAGCCGAGCGGCTGGCGGACTACTTCTCGTAGGCGGTACCGCGGCGTTCGACACCGAGCCCGGTCCGCGGACGGCCCCGCCGAGCCCGCGACCGACGGGTACACAAGGCGGCCCGTCCTCCCGGGCCACATGGACGAGATCGACGTCGAGCCGGTCGAGACGGTCGACGACGACGCGGCCGAAACGGTCGACGCCGACGCGGGTGGGGAAACCCTGACCGCGACCGAGGGCGCGCCGCTCCCCGAGACCGTCGACGCCCCGGAGTACGTGCTCTACGGCGGGAAGGGCGGCGTCGGTAAGACGACGATGGCGGCCGCGACCGGACTCGCCTCGGCGGCCGCGGGCGTCCCGACGCTCGTCGTCTCGACGGACCCGGCCCACTCGCTGTCGGACACGCTCGACGTCGACGTGCCCGCGGAGCCGACCCGTATCCGGGCCGACGCGCCGCTTTTCGCCGCGGAGATCGATCCCGACGCGGCGATGGAGGAGGGGATGTTCGGCGCCGACGCCGACCCCCTCGGCGGCCTCGGCGAGATGGGCGAGGCGATGGGCGGGATGGGGGGTATGGGCGGTGCCGCTGGCGGCTCGACCGACGGCGAGGGTCCCGCGGGCGGCCTGCTGGAGGGGACGGTCCCCGGCGCTGACGAGGCGGCCGCGATGCGGCAGCTGCTGGAGTACCTCGACGACCCGCGCTTCGACCGCGTCGTCGTCGACACCGCGCCGACCGGCCACACCCTTCGGCTCCTCCAGCTACCCGAGGTGATGGACTCGATGCTCGGCCGCGTGATGAAGCTCCGGCAGCGCTTCTCGGGCATGATGGACGGCATCACGGGCATGTTCGGCGGCGGGGACGAGGAGCCGGACCCGAGCGCCGACCTCGACGAGCTCCGCGAGCGCATCGAGCGCCTGCGCGCGGTCCTGCAGGACCCCGCGAAGACGGACTTCCGGGCCGTGATGGTTCCCGAGGAGATGAGCGTCGTGGAGACCGAGCGACTGGTCGCCCGCCTCGACGAGTTCGACATCCCGGTGAACACGCTCGTCGTCAACCGCGTGATGGAGGACCTCGCGGACGTGGCCGACGTGGCGGGCGCCGAGGGCGGAGCGGCGGGGGACGAAAACGCCGCCGCGACCGGCGTCGACCCCGAGTGGGTGGTCTCGCCGAACCTCGAGGACTGCGAGTTCTGTCAGCGCCGCTGGGAGGTCCAGCAGGACGCCCTCGGGCGCGCGACGGACCTGTTCCGCGGCCGCGACGTGAAGCGCGTGCCCCTGCTGGCCGAGGAGGTGCGCGGCGAGGCGGCGCTGCGCGTCGTCGCCGCCTGTCTGGCCTAGTCGGCCCCGCACCTCGGACCGCTGGGCGACCCGACGGCAGAAAAACGCCCTACTGCGCGTCCTTCGCGCCGCGGACGGTTTCGCGGACGGCGTCGACGCCCTCCTCGTGGAGCAGGTCGCCGACGACGATCACGTCCGCGTGACTTCCCATCTCGTGAGCGGTCTCGTAGTCGTGGACGCCGCCGCCGTAGAACAGGGTCGCATCGTCGAGCGCCTCGTCGGCGGCCGCGACCTTCTCGGGGTCGCCGTAGGTGCCCGAGTACTCCACGTAGACGATCTCCTGGCCGAACATCTTCTCGGCGACGCGGGCAAAGGAGGCCACGTCCTCCGCGGACTGGTCGCAGTCCGCCTCGGTGTACTCCGCGACCGACGCGTCGGGGTTCATCACGATGTACGCCTCGGTGTGGGTGCGGTCCCAGTCGAGGCCGTTCTCGATGCGGACCCACTCCTTGTGCGCGCCGACGATCCAGAAGGGCGACTCGGAGTTGAAGACGGTCGGGATCAGGTACCCCTCCAGCGCCGGGTCGTCCACGACGACCGCGGGGTTCGACGGCTCCTGATAGATCGGCACGTCGTACTTCGCGCAGGCGTCGATGACGCGCTGCATCTTGTCGGCGGTCATGTCGAGCGTGCCGCCGATCTCCAGCGCGTCCGTCCCGGTCTCGCAGACGTCCTCGAACGTCTCGTCGCCGACGAGGTCCTTGTCGGGGTCGACCTTCAGGATGTGGTCCCAGTCTTCCCACGGATTACTCATTGGGGAGGAAACGCCCCCCGGCGGTTAAAAAGGAAGCGATGGATCCGCCGGTTGCAGGCTGCTTTCCCGAACGCGCCGCCTGTCGACGCCATTTCTCACTCCTCGCCATAGCGCTCACTGGCCGCGGAGAAGCCGAACTCGTCCTGCTCCCTGCTCCGCCGGGACTCCCGCTCGGCGAGCGCCTCGGGGTCCGGACTGGCCTCGTCGTCGATCCGCGCGAACGACTTGTGGACCTTCGCGTGACACCACCGACAGAGCGCGACCGTTATCTCGTGTGGCCCGGCGTCGTCGAGGTCGTCGAGCTCGCTGGAGTCGTCCGGATCGACGGCCCCGCCGGCCTCGGACTCCCGCGCCGCGTCGCCGTACATCAGGTGGTGTTCCTCCAGCATGGGCCGGGCGTCGTCGTGCGCCATGCGGACCTCGGGAAGCCCGCAGCGGGCGCACTCACGGCTCGCGGTCGTCGACCGATAGTGGGGGCAGGCGCGCCAGCTCCCGTCCTCGCCGACGTGGCAGGCGTAGCCGTCGCGGCGGCGCGCGGCCGCGAACTCCGGGTCGTCGCCGGCGCGGTCGAGCGCGAACCGACAGCGCCCGTCGTCCGTGAGGTGGTCGCAGACGCCCGCGACCGCGTAGGGGTCGTCGACGCCGACCGGCGTCCCGTCCGGTGTCCGCTCCATGACCGCCGTTGTGCGGCCCCGTATTTGAACGGTGGGGCGTCGGTAGTTATTTATAAACCCTCACCGGCGTCAGGCTACCAACCGGCCTCGATGTCCTCGGCGACCGCCTCGAGGATCTTCGCGGTCGTGTCGCCCACGACGCGCTCCATCACGTCCGTGTCCGAGTTGGTCGGATCGCCGAGCCCGCCGAGCTCCGTCACCTCGTCGAAGTACTCGTACGAGCGCGTCTCGGGCAGCTCGCGGGCCTTCTGCGGCTCCTTCTTCGACTCGCGGACGAGGTCGGGCCGGTACAGCTCCACGAAGCTCGTCTCGTGGTCGCCGGCGTGGCCCCACCCCTCGCCGAAGGCCTCCTCGAGGTCCTCGCGAGCGAAGTCCGTCCAGTGGACGAAGTGGACGGTCAGCGCCGTCTCGCGGCCGAGCCGGTCGGCGGCCATCGCCAGCGGCTCCTTGTTGCCGCCGTGGGTGTTCAGGAACAGCAGGCGGTCGACGCCGTGGGCCGCCATCGACTCGCCGATCTCCACGACGGCGTCGACGTACGTCTCGCGCGAGAGGGTGATCGTCCCCGGGAACCGCATGTGGTGCTCGGAGTAGCCGAACGGGAGCGTGGGCAGGCGGAGCAGCTCGAGGCCGTGGTCGGGCGCCGCCTCGACCAGTTCCGCGGAGAGGTAGTCGGCTCGCAGCGTGTCCGTCGAGGTCGGCAGGTGCGTGGAGTGCTGCTCGATGCTGCCCGTGGGAAGCACCGCGAGGTCGCTCGTGGCGACCGCCTCGGCCGCCTCCTCCCACGTCATCGCGTACAGGTCCGAATCCGTCTCGGTCTCGGGCATACTCGGGGGTCCACCGTCGGCGGCAAAGCGGTTGGGGTAGCGGTCGGTCACGCGAGGGTGCCGGAACCGCCGGACCGCCACCCCAGACTCGGCCGCGAGCGTTTAAGTCGCCGGCGAGCGACGTGCGCTCGTGCGACTCGTCCACCGCTACGGCCCGCTGGAGGACCGGCAGGCCGACACGCTCGCGAGCGACGTGGAGACGGCGGACACGACGCTCCAACAGGCCCGCGGCCTGATGTTCCGGCGGTCGGTCCCGGACGGCTACGGCCTCGCGTTCCGGTTCGACGAGCCGCGGCCGCGGACGCTGCACATGCTGTTCGTCCCCTTCGCCATCGACGCGCTGTGGATCCGCGGCCCCGAGGTGGTTCACAAGAAGCGGCTCAGGCCGTTCGTGGGGTTCGGCCGCGCGAGCGCGGACCTCGTCGTGGAACTCCCGGCGGGTGCGGCCGAGAACGTGGAACCGGGCGACATCGTGGAACTGGTGGAGTAGCGCGGCTCCCCGCACGACCCGCCCTCACCTATAACCGGTCGCCCAACTCGTCGAGCGCCACCGTCTCGGCGTCGACCTCGCCGCCGGCGACCGCGCCGACGGACTCCTTGAACCCCGATCCCGTAGCCACGCAGACGACGGAGTTCTCCCGGTCGAGCTCCCCGTCCGCGGCGAGCCGGCGTGCGCCGGCCAGCGCCGTCGCGGAGGACGCCTCGACCGTGAGGCCCGCCTCGGCGGCGAGGCGGCGCTGTGCGTCCAGGATCTCCTCGTCCTCGACCGCGACGGCGCCGCCACCCGTCTCCCGCGCGCCGTGCAGCGCGCGCGTCCCGCTCGGGGGGTCCGGGTTGGCGATGGAGTACGCGACCGTCTCACCGCGTTCGACGCGCGTCACGTCCTCGCGGCCGTCGCGGTACGCCGCCGCGACCGGGGCGCAGGCGGCCGCCTGCACCAGATAGAGCCGGGGCGTCGTCGCCTCGTCGAGCAGGCCGGCGGCGCGAAGTTCCAGCAGGGCCTTGTACGCGCCGCTGGCGTGCCCGCCCGAGGAGGTCGGCAGGACGATCGCGTCCGGGACCGCGCCGGTCCGCGCGCGGTGTTGCGCGAGCGCCTCCAGCGCTGTCGTCTTCTGTCCGGCGACGCGGCCGGGCGTGTCGGAGTTGACGAACCGGACGCCGCGCTCGGGACCGACCTCGAGCGCGTCGTAGTAGAGCCGGCCGTAGTCCCCCTCGACGCGGACGATCCGGGGCTCGTACCGGGCGATGTTCCGCAGACGCTCCGCGGAGATGTCGGCCGGAACGCAGACCACGCAGTCGAGGCCCGCGGCCGCGGCCCCCGCCGCGGTCGACATCGCCATGTTGCCGTGCGAGACGGTGCCCACCGCGTCGGCGCCCTCCGCGAGCGCGAGCTCGATCCCCACCGCCGTGCCGCGGTCCTTGAACGAGCCGGTCGGGTTCAGCCCCTCGTCCTTCACGAACGTGCGAACGCCCGCGTACTCGTCCAGCGTCGGCGTGCGCACGAGCGGCGTTCCGCCGGCGGCCGCCCCCACGCCCGCCGCGGGCGGGTCGACCGGCAGGAGGTCCGCGAAGGCCCACGCGCGGGCGTCCAGCGAGTCGGGCCACGAGAGGGCCGCGAGCGCGTCGGGGTCGGTCTCGAACCACCGCGGCTCGCCGCACTCACACCGGGGCGCGGCCGGAGCCTCGACGGTCCGACCGCAGGCGTAACAGGAGAGAACGGACATGTCGGGAGCAGGTGTCGGAGACGACTAAGCGGTGACGGTCGGGAGAACGCGATCCGACGTGCTCGGGTGACCGCCGGTTACGATTCGACCTCCGCTCCGACCCCGTCAGCGATCGCTCGGAGATCGGCCTTCCGGAACGTGGAGTCGTCGGCCGCCTCCGGCGACTCCGCGATGCCGACGTGCGCCCGCACGAGTCGGCGCATTCGCGACGTCGACGACTGTCCCGCCCCGTCGACGCCGATTCTGAGCGTCTCACAGATCGCTCGCAGCTCCTCCTTCGTGAACGACGCCTCAACTTCCCGTTCGAAGCGGCCCGTCGCCGCTCGGATCGCGTTTCGAAGTTCCTGGACGGTGGGACTCACGGCTTCTCGCTCTCCTCGTATCCCCCTCAACGTTCCTACTCGGTCGCGGTGAGACGGGTCCGGAGGGTCGTCGCTCAGTCCGCGACCGCTTCCGCCTCGCCGGTCGCGGCCGCGGGGTCGCGGATCCAGAGGTCGCCGAAGAACTCGTCCTGTCGGAGTTCGACCCCGCCGCGGTGGGCCAGGAACAGCAGCGCGAGGAACGTCATGAACGAGCGGCCGCCGGCGTCGGCGACCTCCGCGAACAGGACCTCCTCGCGGCCCTTGCCGTACTGCTCGTCCAGCGCGGCGCGCACGTCCTCGATGACCTCCTCGATGTCCTCGTCGTGGGTGCCGCCGGTGACCTCCTCCTGGGTCGGCTCGTGCTCCCCGCGGAACTCGTCCCCGGCGCGGTAGTCGACGGTCTGGGTGCCGCGGTCGTACCCCTGCGGCGACGCCGAGGTGTCGTACTCGCGGGAGTCCTTCCACCACGTCCCGCGCTCTGCGTCGCGCAGCTCGCGGACGAGCTCGTCCAGCGTCTCCGGGGAGCCGCGGGTGCTCTTGCGCTCCAGCCGGCGGTCCATCTCCGCCTCCAGCTCCGAGACGGGGTCGAAGTCGGCGTCGGGCGCCGGCTCGCCGCCCTCCATGGCGGTCTCCCACGGCTCCTTGTCGGGCTCGTCGTCCGCGTCGTCCTCGGCCATCATCTCGTCGCCCTTCATCCGCAGGAGGACGCTGGCGTAGAACAGCGCCCGGCCGGAGGTCCGGAGGTCGGTCGCGTCCAGCTTCTCGAGGAACGCGTCGGTCACCTGCACGATGTCGATGTCCCACGGCTCGATCTCCCCCTCCTCCGCGAGCTGGACGAGCAGCTCGACCGGCTCGACCTCGTCGTCGTCCGCGGCGTCGGGGTGCTCGATGTCCGGAACTGCGCCGGATTCGGGCCCTCCCCCCGCCTCGACCGACTCGTCGTCCGCGGTGCCGTTCTCCGCGGCGCCGGTCGCCGAAGCGCCGTTCTCGGCGGGGGCGCCGAAGGCGGGGCCGGCCGCGTCGTCGGCCGCGCCGCCGTCGTCCTCGTCGTCGCGCTCGGAGAGGCTCACGTCCGGGACGTAGCCGTCAGTCATCGGCCGGAACCTCCTCGCCCTCGTCGTCGCCGTCGCCGCCGAACTGCATCCCGGTGACGGCGGAGACGTTGTCGCCCTGCATCGTCACGCCGATCGCGCGGTCGGCCCGCTCCAGCAGCGCGGAGCGGTGCCCGACGACGACGAACTGCGCGTCGTCGGAGAGCTCCTCGATCATCTCGCCGACGCGCTCGGCGTTGACCGCGTCGAGGAACGCGTCGATCTCGTCGAGCGCGTAGAACGGCGCCGGGTTGTGCCGCTGGATGGCGAAGATGAACGAGAGCGCGGTGAGCGACTTCTCGCCGCCGCTCATCGCGTCGAGCCGCTGGACCGGCTTGTCCGCCGGCTGCGCCTTCATCGTCAGCCCCTCCTCGAAGGGGTCCTCGGGGTTCTCCAGGACGAGCTCGCCCGTCCCCGCCGAGAGCCGCGAGAAGATCTCCCGGAACTGCTCGTTGATCGAGTCGAACGCGTCCATGAACGTCTCCTTCTTCTGGGCCTCGTAGCTCTCGATGCGCTCCTCGATGGCGTCGCGCTCGGAGACGAGGGTGTCGCGGCGCTCCTGGAGGTCGTCCAGCTCCGCCTCCACCTCGTCGTACTCGTCGATGGCAAGCATGTTGACGGGTTCGAGCGCCTCCATCTTCCCCTCCAGCGTGGCGATCCGGCTCTCGACCTCGTCGTGGTCCGGGATCTCCTCGGGGTCGTACTCGCCGACCTGCGAGGCCAACTCGTCGACCTCCCACTCCAGCCGGTCCTGTCTGTCCTGCAGGTCCGCGAGCGTCGACTCGACCGCGTTGACTTCCTCCTTCTGCTCGTCGCGGGACTCCTTCGCGTCCGCCAGGTCCTCGCGGAGCGCCTCGCGCTCCTCTTTCAGCTCCGCGAGCTCCTCCTCTAAGTCCGCGATCGCCTCGCGTTTCTCCTCCAGCAGCTCCTGCTTCTCGGCGATGCGGTCCTCGCAGTCGGCGATGGTCTCCTCGGCGTCCGCCTTCCGGTTTTGCGCCTTCTCGACCGTCTCGTGGAGGTCGTCGACCGCGTCCTCAGCGTACTCCTTCTCCAACTGGAGCTCGTTGAGCCGGCCGTCGAGCTTGCTCTGTCTGTCCTCGAGGTCGCCGATCTCCTCGCGGATCTCGTCGGCCCGATCGGACAGCTCCGGGATCCGGGAGTCCGCCAGCTCGCTCTCGAGATCGTCGATCTCGGCTTCCAGTTCCGTCTGTTCGGCGTTCAGCTCCTCGATGGCGTCGTCGATCGCGGCCATCTCCTCGTCGACCGCCTCGCGCTCCTCGCGGAGCTCCTCAAGTTCGTCCTCGAGCTCCTCGATGCGGTCCTGCTGGTCCGCGAGGTCCGCCTCCGCGCGCTCGATGTCCGACTCGACCGAGCGCACGCGGTCGGCCGCGTCGCTCTTCCGCTCGCGGGCGTCGTCGATGTCCGACTCCAGCTCGCGGATCTCGGCGTCGAGCGCCTGGCGCTCGTCCTCCAGCTCCGAGATCTCCTCGGCGAGCCGCTCCAGCTTGCCGCCGCCCGACTTCGTGAACGAGAAGCGCGAACCGCCGCCGGAACCGCCGGTCATCGCGCCCGACTTCTCCACGAGGTCGCCCTCCAGCGTCACCATGCGGTAGTCGCCCATCAGGTCGCGGGCGGTCCGCATGTCCTCAACGACCAGCGTCGACCCGAGCACGTACGAGAAGATCGACTCGTACTCGCTGTCGTAGTCGACGAGGTTGCGCGCGAAGTCGACCACGCCGGGCATCGAGGGCTTCCGCGGCAGGCTCCGGTCGTCCATCTCCGTGATGGGGAGGAACGTCGCCCGGCCCGCGTTCCGGCTCTTGAGGTGGTCGATACACGTCTCGCCGACGCCGTCGTCGTCCACGACGACGTTCGCGAGCCGACCGCCCGCGGCGGTCTCACACGCCTCCGCATACTCGGGGTCGACCGCGCCGAGTTCGCCGACCGCGCCGTGGACGCCGTCGACGCCGGCGTTCTTGATCGTCGTCACCGCGCGGGGCCAGGAGCTGTCGCCGCGCTGGTCGGCGTTCGCCTCCAGCTTCGCGTACTCGTTCTGCTTGCCCCGCAGCGTCTCGTCGATCTCGTCGAGCCGCTCCTGCAGCTCCGCCTTCTCGGCGAACAGCTCCTCGACCGTCGACTCGATCGTCTCGCGGTTGCGCTCCGCCTTGTCGAGTTCGCCCTTCAGCTCCGAGATCCGCGCCTTCAGGTCCGGGATCGACTCGTGGGCCTCCTCCAGCTCGGTCTGGGCCTCGCTCACGGCGTTCGAGCGGCGACGCGCCTCGTCGAGCAGTCGGTCTTTCTCTCGCTGCTTGTCGTTCTTCTCGGACTTGACCGCCTCCAGCCGCTCCTTCTGATCCGCGAGTTCCGCCTTCAGCTCGTCGTACTGCGTGTCGATGCCGTCGATCTCCGCCTGCACGTCCGCGAGCTCGGACCGCTTGTCCGCGATCTCCGCCTTCACGGAGGCCTTCTCGACTTTGACCTCCTTGATGTCGCCCTCGAGATCGTCGATCGTCTCCTGCTTGCGGTCGATCTGGACGAACGCGTTCCGGCGCTCGGTCTCGGCCTCCTGCGCGCGCTCCTCCGCGTTCTCGATCTCGCCTTCGATGCGGGAGATGTCGCCTTTCACCTCCTCGATCTCCGATTTGATCGCGATCTGCTCGTCCTCGCCCTTGCTCTCGATCTCGTCGTTGAGTCGTGAGAGCTCCGTCTCCAGCCGGGTGACCTTCCCCTGCCGGGTGTCGAGTTCCTCCTGGAGCTCCGCGAGTTCGGCCTCCTTCTCGGCGATGTCGTCGGCGATCTCGCCGAGCGTCTCGCGCTTCTCCTCCAGCTCGGCCGCCTTGAGGTAGCCGCGGTACTGCTCGACCTCGTCGCGGTACTCCTGGTACTCCAGCGCGGTCTCGCGCTCGTCCGCGAGCCTGTCGAGGCGGTCCCGCTTCTCGCCGATCTTGAGGTCCGCCTCGCCGATCCGCTCCTCGACCGCCTCCATCTCCTCGAAGGCGGCCTCCTTCTTCGCGTCGAACTCCGCGACGCCCGCGATCTCGTCGATGATCCCCCGACGCTGGTAGGGTGTCATGTTGATGATCTCGGTCACGTCGCCCTGCATGACGACGTTGTACCCCTCCGGCGTGACGCCGGCCTGGGCCAGCAGGTCCTGGATGTCCGAGAGGTTCACCGAGCGCTCGTTGAGGTAGTAGTAGGAGTAGTAGTTGTCCTCGGTGCGCTTGACGCGCCGCTTGATGGTGATCTCGTCCACGTCGCCGACGTTCTCGGAGCCGGCCGCGGAGACGACCTGACTCCGCTCGAGCGCGCGGTCCTCGTTGTCGAGGATCACCGTGACGGAGGCCTCGCTCGGCCCGGCGGTTTCCTCGTCCCCGTCGTGACCGGGATTGTAGATCAGGTCGGTCAGCTTCTCGGCGCGGATCCCGCGGGTGCGTGCCAGCCCGAGCGCGAACAGCACCGCGTCGATGATGTTCGACTTACCCGAGCCGTTCGGACCGGTGACGACCGTGAAGTCCTCGTAGAAGGGGATCCTCGTCGTCCGCCCGAAGCTCTTGAACTTGTCCAGAACGACTTCCTTGATGTGCATGCTGGCTGGCTCTGGGCGGCCCGCCGGTTACGCGACGATGATGTCGCCGTCCTCGGACTCGCCCTCTTCGCTCGCGTCTGCGTCCTCCGCGGCCTTACCCCCTTCGGCGTCGCCTGCGCCCGGGTCCGCGGCCCCGCCGTGGGCGCCGTCGGCGTCCGCCTCGCCCGTCGACTCGACGACTTCGACGCGCTTGTCGCTCTTGGTGGTGTGCTCGCTCGGGCCGGACTCGGCGGCCGTCGGCCCGGCCGCGGGCTGGTCCGTCTCCGCCGCGGCCGGCTCGGCCGGCGCAGTCGACGCGGCGGCCTCGCGAGCCTCGCGGGCCTCGGACGCGTCCTCGAGCTGCCGGACGCGCTCTTTCATCTCCACGAGCTCCTCCGTCAGCCCGTTGACTGCGGCCTGCAGCTCGGCGACCTGCCCCTCGAGTTCCTCGACCCGATTGCTCATGGGCGCAGTGGTCACGGGAGCGGTATAAATGTGTGTCAGACAAACGTGTGACTCCTTAACACAGTAGCGAAAAATCGCCCGCCGGAGCGTCCCGGAGCGCGTCCGTCGCGGTCAGTCCAGGTACTCGCCCAGCAGGGGGTCGACGCGCTCGCGGGTCTCGGCCGGGATCGCCTCGCTCGGGGTGTTTATCGTCCCTTCGAGCGACGTGTGGGCCTCACACTCGTGGTCGTCCGGGAGCGTGCGGACGGCCTCCTCGACCGCGGCCTTGATCGCGGCCTGATTCTCCTCGGCGTTCTCCAGAACCTCCTCCAAGGTCACCTCGCTGTCCGCCTTCCAGACGTCGTAGTCGGTGACGCCCGCGATGGTCGCGTAGGCCATCTCCGCCTCGCGGGCGAGCTTGGCCTCCGGGATGGCGGTCATCCCGACCACGTCCCACCCCTGTGCCCTGTAGAACTCCGACTCCGCGCGCGTGGAGTACTGCGGTCCCTCGATGCAGACGTAGGTGCCGCCCTTCACGACCTTCGTGTCGTCGTCGGTCGTGGCCTCCGCGGCGTCGGTGAGGTGGTCGACGAGTTCCGGACTGTACGGGTCCGCGAAGGGCTGGTGGACGACGACGCCGTCGCCGTAGAAGGAGAGTTCGCGGTGCTTCGTCCGGTCGTAGATCTGGTCGGGGACGACGAGCGTGCCCGGCTCCAGCTCCTCCTTCAGGCTGCCGACCGCGTTGGAGGCGAAGACGTGCGTCACGCCCGCCTGCTTCAGCGCGTACATGTTGGCGCGGTACGGCAGGTCCGTGGGCGAGGCGCCGTGGTTCGAGCCGTGCCGCGGGAGGAACGCGACCTCCTTGCCCGTGTCCGCGAACTCGCCGACCGTCACCGCGTCGGAAGGCTCGCCGTAGGGCGTGTCGTACTCCTCCTCGCGCACGTCGTTCAGCGGGAGCGCCTCGTAGATCCCGCTCCCGCCGATGAAGCCGATCTTGCTCATACCCCGACCTGCGGTCGCTCCGCACTTATAAGGACTGAACCGGGACGGCCGGCCTCCGCCCGCTGGGAGCCGGAGAGCAGGCATCGGCAAGCGTCAACAGGTTTCACGGCAGTTCATAAGCCCCGGGGTGCTGACGGTCCGTAGTGCCCTCCGAACCCGACGTTGCGAGCCGGCTGACCGAGGGCGACCTCCTCGGACCGATGATCGCGCTCGCGTGGCCGATGGTCGTCATCCAGCTGTTGCAGGTGGCGTACAACGTCGCGGACACGGCGTTTCTGGGCGCCTACTCCGCGGACGCGGTCGCCGCGCTCAGCCTCGCGTTTCCCATCGTTTTCTTCCTGATCTCCATCGGCGGCGGCTTCACCGCCGCGGGCGCGATCCTGATCGCGCAGTACAGCGGCGCCGGCGCCGACCGCGACGCCGACCGCATCGCGGGGCAGACGCTCGTCTTCGTCACGCTCGTCGCGGTCGCGGTCGGCGCCGTCGGCTACGTCGTCACGGACCCGATGCTCGCGCTGCTACCGGCCGACGCGGCCACGCAGGAGCGGATCGTGCCGCTGGCGTCGGCGTACATGCGGGTGTTCTTCCTCGGAACGCCGTTCCTGTTCGGCTTCTTCGTGTTCGTCTCGCTGATGCGCGGCTACGGCGACACGCGCACGCCGATGCGGGTGATGGTCGTCTCCGTCGCCGTCAACGTCGCGCTCGACCCGCTGCTGATCTTCGGGATCGGGCCGTTCCCCGCGCTGGACGTCCAGGGGGCCGCGCTCGCGACGGTCTTCTCGCGGTTCGTGGCCACGGTCCTCGGCTTATACGTCCTGTTCGGCACCGGCGCCGGCCCGGACATCCGGCGGGAGGACCTGACCCTGAACCGCTCCGACGTCGGCGACATCGTCCGTCTCGGGGTCCCGAGCGCGGTCGAGCAGTCCGCCTCCTCGCTGGCGTTCATCGCCCTCACCGCGATCGTGGTGACGTTCTCGCCGCCGGTCGTGGCCGCCTACGGCCTCGGCAATCGGATCGTCTCGCTCGTGTTTCTGCCCGCGCTGGGGCTCTCGCAGGCGGTTGACACCGTCGTCGGGAAGAACCTTGGCGCCGAGCGTCCCGACCGCGCCGAGCGCGGATCCCGGCTGGCGATGGGCGTCACCGCGGGGGTGATGGCGCTGCTCACCGCCGTCGTCTTCCTCGTCCCTTCGCCGATCGCCGGCGTCTTCCTGACCGCCGGGGGGACCGCCGACGCGCTGGCGTACAGCGTCGAGTACCTGCAGATCGCGGCGTTCATGTTCGTCCCCATGGGCGTCCTGCAGATCCTGTTGGGGACGTTCCGCGGCGCCGGCAACACCAAGACCGCGATGCTGTTCTCGGTGGCGACGCTGTGGGTCGTTCGCGTCCCCGCGACCTACCTGCTCGCGTTCACGCTCGGCTGGGCGGAGGACGGGATCTGGCTCGCGGTCGTCCTCGGCGACGTGGTCGGCTGCCTGCTCGCGCTGGCGTGGTACAGCCGCGGCACGTGGTCGGAGAAGTACGTCGACGAGACGGCGATCGAAGCCGGTGGCGGACCGACCGCCGACGAGTGAGGACGAACTCTCACGGAACGGCTACGGGGTGATCGTGGTGCTGATGTGGTCGGCGCTGATGCGGTCGGCGCTGATGCGGTCGGCGCTGATGCGGTCGGCGCTGATGCGGTCGGCGCTGATGCGGTCGGCGCTGATGCGGTCGGCGCTGATGCGGTCGGCGCGCGCGAGGGAGGCCGCGGGCCGGCCGCGCTGCGGTGTCTCCGGCGCGCTACCGCACGCCGGAGGCCAGCGAGAGCTTGTCTCTCGCGCAGCGTTGCGGTTTCGCGGCCGGCCCGCGACCGAGGTTGGGGAGGCGTGAGGCTGCGGAGCGGTGCTGTGCGGGGTGGGACTGAAAGGGGCAGCCGGCTCGATCCGGCCCCGGCGCCGCTCTCGCGAGCCTGCCGAGCGAGAGTCAGCGAGTCGCAGCCCGGCAGCCCGCCACTGCAGGCAGCCCGGACCGTCTCGCCAGACAAGCACTCGCGACGGGCTGTGTGGAGAGGCGCGAGCGCGCAGAGCGTGCCGCGTTCCCACGAGGAACGAGCGGGAGCCCGTGAGTCGCAGCCCGGCAGCCCGCTACCGCAGGCAGCCCGGACCGTCTCACGACGGCCGGTCGAGCCGGCCGGGGCTTTCTGGGTGGTGCCGTCCCGATCAGCAGGATCAACAGTAGTCGCAGAAACGTCGTGCGGAGAGCCGGCCGGGGCTTTCTGGGTGGTGCTGTTCCAAGCAGCAGGACCAGAAATGAGCACGGCAGCGTATGAGCGAGAGCCGGCCGAGACGTTCGACCCGTCTCTCTCAGGCCAGCGCGTTGCTGGCCAGCAGCCCCGCGGTGATCAGGAGCAGCACCGCGACCGCGGCCGCGGCGAGGAAGAAGGGCTTCGCGTCGCGAGCGGGCTCGCGGAGCTTGCCCTCGTCGACGCCCGACTCCACCTTGCTCCCGGCGACCTCCACGAGGCCGGTGAGCACGACCCAGAGGCCGAGCATCGTCAGAACGAGGTGCCCGTTGCCGGTTCCCGTCAGCGTGCCCACGTCGTAGCGCGTGCCGGCCATGTGCCCGCCGGAGGCGAGGAACGCGACGGCGGAGATCCGGGTGATCCACCGCAGGCGGTCGACGATGCTCCCGAAGGCCTCGGAGCCGATCTCCCCGGCGGTCGCGGACGGGAGGATGGTGGCGACCACGAACAGCACGCTACCGGTCCAGAGTGCGGCGAACGCGACATGGACCGTCCACATCACGGCGTCGAGAACGGACATGAACCCGAATTCGGCCGCCACCACCTTATAAGGGGCGACACCGGGGAGGGTCGCCGGCTGTCCGGCGACCAAGTCGGGGCGTTCGGGCGAGCGGCCCGGCCGCCGCCGGCTTTTAAATACCCACCTGTCCTAATTGTCGCCGATGGCGCTACTGCAGAAACTCAAGGAGAAACTCGGAATCGGCGGCTCCGGCGACGAGCCCGCTCGGAGCGACACGGAGGTGACCGTCGAGCACGAGCCCGACGAGGAGCCCGACTCGACGGACGGAGACGGCTCCGACGGCGAACCGGTCGCGACGGAGACGGACGCGGCCGCCTCGACCGAGTCGCTCGTCGACGAGGAGGACGCCGCCGCGGACCCGACCGAGGCGGCCGAGCCCGCGGAGGCGGCCGGCCCCGAATCGGAGGACGTGGAAGTCGACGAGGACGCCGGCGAGGTGGACGGCACCGCCGTCGACTCCATCAAGGGCATCGGCCCGGCGTACGCCGACCGGCTCTCGAACATCGGCATCGAGACCGTGGCCGACCTGGCCGACGCCGACCCGGCCGAGGTCGCCGAGGGCGCGAACGTGGGCGAGAACCGCGCCGCGACGTGGATCGAGCGGGCCCAGGAGTTCTGAGGCCGCGTCGTCGCCGGACACCACAACTGTTTCACGCGCCGGTGACGACTCCTCTGCAACGATGACCCACACCGTCCGGACGGACCGGGCCGCCTTCCGCGAGACCGCAGCGGCGGCCCCGAGCGGCGCCCGCGTCCCCGTCGAGGTCCGGACGACGGTCGCGGACCCCTTCGACGCCTACCGGCGGGCTCGCGACGGGCCGGGCGGCGCGTTCCTGGAGACGACCGGCGGCCAGACCGGCTGGGGCTACTTCGGCGTGGACCCGGTCGAGCGGCTCCGCGTCGGCCCGGACGCGGTCGTCCGCGAGTCCGACCCGGACGCGGGGACGGGCGACTACCGGCGCGACTCTCCGACGCTCGCGGCGCTCGACGGACTGCTGGCCGACGAGGACCTCGCTCGCGGCGACTGCGAGGTGCCGTTCCCCTGTGGCGTCCTCGGCTGGCTCTCCTACGACGCCGCCCGCGAACTGGAGACGTTTCCCGAGGACGGTACCGTCGACGACCGCGGACTCCCCCGCCTCGACGCCGCGATGTTCGACCGGCTGGCCGCGTGGGAGTGCCCGACCCCCGAGGGGGGCCCGGTGACGCTCCGGATCACCGTCTGTCCGCGCGTCTCGGGTGGAGCGACGGATTGCGACGGCGTCTACGACGAGGCGGTCGCGCGGGCGGTCGACCTCGTGGACCGGATCGAGACGGGCGGCCCGGAGGCCGGCCCGGCACCGGAACCGGACGCGGAGAACGCGACCTTTCGGAGCGAGTCGGGCCGAGAACCGTACGCGGACGCGGTTCGCCGCGTGAAAGCGCACGTCCGCGAGGGGGACACGTTCCAGGCGAACGTCTCCCAGCGCCTCGTCGCCCCCGCGGCGGTCCACCCGGTCGACGCGTACGACGCGCTCCGGGAGGTGAACCCCGCGCCCTACTCGGGCCTACTGGAGTTCGCGCGGCCGAGAGCGGGAGAAAACGACGGCCGTGGCGCCGCCGACAGCGGCGTCGACCTCGTGAGCGCCAGCCCCGAACTCCTGCTCGACCGCGAGGGAGACCGACTCGCGACGGAGCCCATCGCGGGCACGCGACCCCGCGGCGGGACTTCGGAAGCGGACGCGGCGCTGGAGGCCGAACTGACCGGCGACGAGAAGGAGCGCGCCGAACACGCCATGCTCGTGGACCTCGAACGAAACGACCTCGGAAAGGTCTGCGAGTTCGGCAGCGTCGACGTGACCGAGTATCGCCGCGTCGACCGCTACAGCGAGGTGATGCACCTCGTCTCGCTGGTGGAGGGACGCGCTCGCCCGGACGCCACGCTCGCGGACGCAGTCGCCGCCTGCTTCCCCGGCGGCACCATTACCGGCGCGCCCAAGCCCAGGACCATGGAGATAATCGACGAGTTGGAGCCGACGCGCCGAGGGCCCTACACCGGATCGATGGGCATATTCGGGCTCGACGGGCGCGCGACGCTGAACATAATCATCAGGACGCTGGTCAGACACGCCGACGAGTACCACCTGCGCGTTGGCGCCGGCATCGTCCACGACTCCGACCCCGACGCGGAGTACGAGGAGACGCTGGCGAAGGGGCGCGCGCTCGTGACCGCCATCGACGAGGCGCTCGCGGCGGCGGACCTGCGCGTGGACGCGGCCGGAGAGACGGATGACGCCGTCGGCAGCGGGAAGGCCCGCGGCGACCAGGAGGCGAGCGATGACTGACGCGAGCGCGGGGCCGAAAGGAGACGACTCCGCGGCCGCCGCGGGCTGGCGGCCCGGCGCGGGCGACTCGGAGGCCCGGGTGCTCGTGATAGACAACTACGACTCGTTCGTCTACAACCTCGTCCAGTACGTCGGAACGGTCGCCGGCGCGGTGACGGTCCGGCGCAACGACGCGGTCGATCTCGCCGGGATCCGCGCGATGGATCCCGACGGCGTCGTCGTCTCGCCGGGGCCGGGAACGCCGCGGGAGGCCGGCGTCTCGATGGACGTGTGGGAGCTCGATCGGCCGATTCTCGGCGTCTGTCTGGGCCACCAGGCGCTCTGTGCCAGCCTCGGCGCGCCGGTCGGCCACGCTCGGGAGGTCGTCCACGGCAAGCCCTCGACGATCAGCCACGACGGAACCGGCGTCTTCGCCGGCCTGCCCGACCGGCTCTCGGTCGGCCGCTACCACTCGCTGTGCGTCGAGCGCGAGGACCTCCCCGACGACCTGATCGAGACCGCCCGAACCGAGGACGAACGCGAGGTCGTGATGGGCGTTCGCCACCGCGAAAAGCCGCACGTCGGCGTGCAGTTCCACCCCGAGAGCATCCTCACCGACGCGGGCGAGCGGATGGTCGAGAACTTCGTGGCGACCTGCGAGACGTGGGAGGCGGGGCTCCGATGACCGACGCCGCGGACCTGCTGTACCACGTCGACGGCGAACTGGTTCCGGCCGCGGAGGCGACCGTGAACGTCCGGGACCGCGGGTTCATGTACGGCGACGCCGCCTTCGAGACGATGCGCGCGTACGGAGGCGAGGTCTTCCGGTGGGACGCCCACGCCGACCGCCTCCGCGGGACCTGCGAGACGCTCGGGATGGACCACGGGCTGACGGACGCGGACCTGAAAGACCGGGTCGACGAGACGCTCGCGGCCAACGACCTCGCGGACGCGTACGTGAAGCTCTCGATATCCCGGGGCGTCCAGCCGGGGAAACTCGACCCCGACCCCGCGGTCGACCCCACCGTCGTCGTCTACGTCTCACCGCTCCCGCGAGGCGGGACCGCGCCCGACGCGGAGCCGGTCTGGGACGGTCCCGCCGCGCTCCAGACCGTCAGGACCCAGCGCGTGCCCGACCGCGCCATCCCGGCGGACGCGAAGACGCACAACTACCTCAACGGGATCCTCGCGCGGCTCGAACTCCGCAGCTCGGACGCCGACGAGGCGATGCTCCGCGACGCCGAGGGATACGTCGCGGAGGGCGCGACCTCCAACCTGTTCCTCGTCGACGACGGCGGACTCAGAACCCCCTCGCTCGACGGACCGGTGCTGCCCGGCGTCACCAGAGACACCGTGCTGGACCTCGCGGCCGAGGAGGGGATCCCGGTCGAGGAGGACCAACTCACCCCCGCGGACGTGCGCGACGCCGACGAAGTCTTTCTGACCAACTCGACGTGGGAGGTCCGGCCGGTCGCGACCGTCGACGGCGTGGACGTGACGCCCGGCGACGCGACGCCCGAAAACGCCGACCGCGACGCCGGTCCCCTGACGACGCTGCTCGCGCGGCTGTACGCGCGGCGCGTGGAACGCGTCCACTACGGAGACGACTGACAGCAACCCACAACCACGGTGGGAGAGTGCTCACGGCCGTCCGTTCAGTATCCACGGCGGTCGGCGCGCGCGAGGAACGCGCGCGAGGGAGGCGGCGGCGCGGCCGCCTGCGGTGCGGTGCTGTTCCGCGGCCGCGCCGCCGCCGAGGCTGGGGAGGTGCGAGGCTGCGGTTGCGGCGCGGTTGCGGTGCTGTGCGGGGTGGGACTGAAAGGGGCAGCCGGCTCGATCCGGCCCCGGCGCCTCAAGCGACGCGAGAGCGAAGCACTCGCTAGTCTGAGACTCCGTCTCAGGCACCGCAGCGGGTGTTGCGGAGAGCGAGGAGCGCAGAGTGTGCCGCGGCCGGTCGAGCCGGCTGGGGCTTTCTGGGTGTTGCTGGCCCCAGCAGCAGGATAAACAACAGGAACATCGTACAGAGAGCCGGCTGGGGCTTTCTGGGTGGTGCCGTCCCGATCAGCATGACCGACAACAGGAACAGAAAAATCGCCGTCCGGACAGCCGTCGAGGGCTTTCGAACTGGATACCCCCACACGATCGGACCTCACACGTACCACTTCGTACGGAAATCCTCGAGAGCGCTCGCGAAGCGGTACGAGTCGCTCCGGAACGCGGAACGTTCAAACGCCGCGCGCACCTCGCCGCGGACATGGACGAGGACCGGCGCGTCGCGGACCTCGCGGAGGTCCCCGACGACGCCACGCTGCTCGTGACGCTCCGCCCGGTCGGCGAGGTGGCCGACGACACCGGCGACGTGGGCGCGGACGAGGCGGGCGCCCCCGAGGTCGAAGCCCTACTGATCCGGCTGTCGGACGGCGTCGCCGCCTACCGAAACTACTGCCAGCACTGGACGGACGTGCGCCTGAACAAGGGCGACGGCGGCTTCGTGCGGAACGGCGAGATCTTCTGTCGCAAGCACGGCGCGACGTTCGAGGGCGACTCCGGCTACTGCAACTTCGGCCCCTGCGAGGGCGCGACGCTCGACCGCGTGGCCGTGACGGCCGAGGACGGCGCGGTGTACCTCACCGACGACGACTACGAGTTCGTCCGCGCCGGCCCCGCCGAGCGCGACGAGGAGGCCGGCGGCTCGCGGATCGACTTCACCGGGAACTGACGCGCGGCCGACCCCCGCTTTCGCAAAAACTCCTCCTCAGCGGTTCTCGACCGACATCCCTTCCGCGATCTCGAACTCCTCCGCGCCGGAGAACCGCGTCGGATCGAAGGGGGCGATGGCGGCGTCGAGGGAATCCTCCGCGTCGGCCGCCGAACTCGGCAGTCCCCGCTCCGCGCGCTCCAGCGCCATCTCCGCGAGCGCCTCGGCGTGGGCCGGCGCGCGCATGAAGCCGTGGCCCTGCCAGCCGGCGGCGACGAACAGCCCCGGTTCGACCTCGCCGAGGAGCGGGTCGCCGTCCGGCGTCGCGGTGCAGAGCCCGGCCCACGCGCGTTCGGGGTCGACCGCGTACTCCGCGCGCTCCCGGAGCGCGGCCGCCACGTTGTCCACGAACCAGTCGTCGCCGATTCGGTCGTAGGTGTCGGGGTCCGCCTCGACCGGCTCCGTCCCGTCGCCGCCGAGCAGGCCTGTCGGGTGCGGCCGGAAGTAGACGCCCGCGGTCGCGTCGTACACCATCGGACCGTCGTACGGCGCCGCGCTCGTCAACGCCTGCACGCGGTAGGGCTTGATCGCCAGCGGACGCCCGGCGGCCGCGAACAGGCGCTTCGTGTGCGCGCCCGCCGCGACGACCACCGCGTCGAACCGCTCGCGGTCCGGGTCGTCGCGGTCGCCACCGTCCTTGTCGTCTCCGATCAGGAGAGCGGGGCCGTCCGCAGTTTCAGAAAAATCGGTCCGAGGAAGCCCGACCGGCGTCCCCTCCCGGATCTCGACGCCGAGTTCCCGAGCGCGCGAGGCCATCGCCTCGGTGTAGGCGGCCGGGTCGACGTAGCCGGCGTTCTCCGCGACGGCGGCCGCGGCGAGGTCGTCCGTCTCCAGCGGGAAGGCGTCCGCGAGCTCCTCGGGGGCCACGAGCGACACCGCGCGGTCGTGTGTGCGCATGCGCTCGACCGTGGCTGGCAGCGCCTCAGCGGTCTCGTCGCCCTCGCGGACGGCGATGACGTACGGGCATTCGCTGAACGAAAACCCCTCCGGACCGGGGCCGGCGAGGTCGCGAAAGCGCTCCATCGACCGCGCCGCGAGTTCTGCGTCCACGTCCTCGGCGTAGGCGTCGTACAGCACGCCCGCGGCGCGGCCGGAGCTGCCGCTGGCGACCGTTTCGCGCTCGAACAGGGTCACGTCGGCGCCGCGGGCGGCGAGGTCGCCGGCGGTCGTGACGCCGACGGCGCCGCCGCCGACCACGGCGACGTGCGGGGGCATACCCGACGCTTCGCCGCGTGGTGCTTATAAGGAACGGTCGGCGGGACCGAGGAAGTCGTCGAGGCCGCGAGCGGGGTAGCCGACGACGCGGTCCGCCCCGGCCTCGCGAAGGGCGTCGACGCGCTCGCGGACTTCCTCGGGCGTGCCGACGAGCGCGAAGTCGTGGACCGCCGCGGAGAGCACCTCGCGGGCGCGGTCGGTCGCTGCGGCGTCGGTGGCGGCGCCGTCGGGGAGCGCGCGGGCGACGGGCCGGCGTCGGGCGGCGTAGGCGCCGACCGCGTCGAGCGCCTCGTCGGTGTCGTCGGTCAGGACGGTGGGCGCGTAGACGGCGACCTCGCCGTCGAACCCCGTCGCGCGAAGCGCGCGGAGGTCCCGCTCCGTGGACCGGGAGAGCAGTTCGTACTGGGTCCCGCCCGCGGCCATCGCCAGTCGCTCGACGCCCTCGGTGCCGACCCACGCGTCGGGTGCCGTCTCGCGGGCGGCGCCGATCCGCGGGGCGACCGCCTTCTCGGACTCCGCCTCGGAGAGGTAGGCGCCGTGGCCCGCCACGAGGACGCGGCGGACGCCGTCGGGCACGTCGGCGAGCAGCGAGTCGTCGCCGAGGGGGTCGTAGCCGTCGGCGCGGACCGGCGTGGTGAGGTACACCTGCGTCTCGTCGGCGAGGGCAGCGAGAGCGTCCGGCTCCGGGACGTGCCCGCGGCCCTCGTAGTCGATGGCGACGGCGTCAACGGGGAGGTCGGCCCCCCGCGACACGTCGCACTCGGCGGGCTTGAGCGCCGCCGCGTCCAGTCCGGTACGCGCCACTGCGTGCTCGTCGGTCTCAGTCAACATCACAATCACTGCCGCCGGCGGATCGGCTCTCGGTGGTCGTGCGGTTACCGTCGCGGAACGCGACCAATCGCCTGTGCGGCCATACCTCCGCTGGGAGCCTCGGCCGCTTAAACGCACCGGGTCTCGGGAATGTTGCCGGGCGCGTGCTGGGCGCGTGCCGGCCGCGTGTCGACCGCATGCCGGTCGCGGTCCCGGATCGAAACGGGAGTTCGAGCCGGTGACACCCGCGTCACCCGGTATACTCACCCTCGCCGAACGGTTAACCGCGCGGCGCCCCATCCTCGGAGCATGAACCAGCTCGTGAACGGCGAGTGGCGGACGGAGACCTACGAGGCGACCGACGAGGAGGGCGCGTTCCAGCGCGGCGAGACCACCTTCAGAAACTGGCTCGCGGGGTCGGCGATCCCGGACCACGTCGACGCGGAGCCGGACGAGCGCCTCCAGCCCGAGGCGGGGCGGTACCACCTCTACGTCTCCTACGCCTGCCCGTGGGCGCACCGAGCCCTGCTCGCGCGGTCGCTGCTCGGACTGGAGGACGCGATTTCGGTCTCCGTCGTGGACCCGTGGCGCGGCGAGGACGGCTGGCAGTTCACGCCCGAGAAGGCGGGCTGTACGCCCGACCACCTCCACGGCGCCGACTACATGCGCGAGCTGTACGTGAAGGCGGACCCGGACGCGACCTGTCGCGTCACCGTTCCGGTGCTGTGGGACAAGAAGGAGGACACCATCGTCAACAACGAGTCCCGAGAAATTCTCCGGATGCTCGACACCGCGTTCGCGGGGACCGACATCGGCAACGACGCGACGCTGCTGCCGGAGGCCGAGGACGCCGACGACTCGGACCGCGCCGCGGACGGCCGCTTCGACGCCGAGGGGGTCGCCCGCGTCGACGAGGCCATCACCGACATCTACGAGCCGATCAACAACGGCGTCTACCGCGCCGGATTCGCGGAGTCGCAATCGGCTTACGACGAGGCGATCGACGAGCTGTTCGGCGCCCTGGACCGCTGGAACGAGGAACTCGGCGAGCGCCGCTACCTCGTCGGTGACACGCTCACCGAGGCGGACATCTGCATGTTCACGACGCTGATCCGCTTCGACCACGTCTACCACACGCACTTCATGTGCAACGTGCAACAGATCCACGAGTACGACCACCTCTGGCCGTACCTGCGCGACCTCTACACGACCGCGGACGTGGCCGAGACCGTGAACCTCGACCACATCAAGGAGCACTACTACACCACCCACCCCGACGTGACGCCCACGCGCATCGTCGCCCGCGGCCCGGACCTCGAGTTCGCCGCGCCGCACGACCGCGACCGGTTCGGCGGCGGCCCGCCGGCCGGGATCGAGGACGCGGACCGCGCGTCGGCTCCCGCGGCCGAAAAGTAGCGTCCGCTCCCTCTCGGATCGTCCCACATCGCCGGCTCCCGACCCCTTTTGCCGACTCGCGCGGTGGGGCAGTTATGCACACTCCCACGGAGCGTGTCCGCCGCGCGAAGCGGTCGCGGATCCGCACGATGTTCGACCTCGCGGAGGCGCAGCCGCCGGACCGCGACCTCGTCCGACTGGAGGTCGGCGAACCGGACTTCGACACCCCCGAACACGTCATCGACGCCGCCGCCGACGCGGCCCGCGCTGGCGCGACCCACTACACCTCGAACGCCGGCCTCCCGGCGTGCAGACGGGCGATCAGCGACACGCTCGCGCGGGAGTACGGCGTCCAGCACGGCGCGGACGAGGTGCTCGTCACCGTCGGCGGGATGGAGGCGCTGCTGCTCGCGGTCCTGTCCACGGTCGGACCGGGCGAGGAGCTCGTCGTGCCGGGACCGACGTGGCCCAACTACGAGACGCAGGCCGCGCTCGCCGACGCCGAGTTCGTCGAGGTCCCGATGCCCGCCGAAACCGGGTACGACCTCGACGCCGACCGCGTGATCGAGCGTCTCGGCCCCGACACCGGCGCGGTCGTCCTCACGACGCCCTCGAACCCCACCGGTCGCGTCTTCGACTCCGAAAAGTGCCGCGCGGTCGTGGAGGCCGCGGCCGACTGCGGCGCGTACGTGATCGCCGACGAGGTGTACCTCGGACTGAGCTACGACGGCGACGCGCGGGGGATCGCCGCGGAGACCGGCCACCCCGACCACGTCCTGACGGTCGGCTCCTGCTCGAAGACGTACGCGATGACGGGCTGGCGGCTCGGCTGGCTCGCGGGTGACCCTCACGTCCTCGACGAGGCGACGAAGGTCCGCGAGTCGACCACGGCGTGTGCGTCGAGCGTCGCACAGCACGCCGCCATCGCCGCGCTCACCGGACCGCAGGAGCCGGTCCGCGAGATGAAGCGCGCCTTCGAGCGTCGTCGCGATCTCGTGGTCGAGCGCATCGACGCCATCGACGGCCTCTCAGCCCCGCGGCCGGAGGGCGCCTTCTACGCGTTTCTGGACCCCGCGGGCGTCGAGGACGACATGGCGTTCGCGCGGACCCTGCTGGAGGACCACGGCGTCGTGCTCGCGCCCGGGAGCGGCTTCGGCGAGACCGGACGGGGGAAGCTCCGGCTCTCGTTCGCCAACTCCGCGGAGCGACTGCGGGAGGGGTTCGACCGGATCGAGCGGGCGCTGGGAGAGCGGTAATCACGGGGCGGTAAGAGCCGACAGATAATCGCCGGGCGATAGTAACGGAGCGAGGATCACCGAGCGACGATCACCGGAACGGGCGAGTTGTGGACCACCTGCTTGGCGACGTTCCCGACGATCAGACGATCGACGAGCGATCCGCTGTGGCTCCCGATAACGACCGCGTCGTACTCCTCCGCGGCGTTCAAAATAACCCGGGCCGGATGCCCGACCTGTACCTCGGTGGTTATCTGTCTCCCGTACTCGGCGGCGAGGTCGTGGGCGTCGTCGAACACGTCCTCCGCGCGGTCCTCCGCGCCCGCCTCGACATCGTCTTCGAGAGCGAGTGATGTTGCCGCTCCGCCCCATCGGGACGGCGTACCGGCGACGTGCAGGACGGTGATGTCGGCGTCGGGATGGTTCTCCAGGGCGTACGTGAGCGCCTGCTTCGCCATCTCCGAGTCGTCCATCGGAACGAGGATCCGCGAGATCATACGACAGCTACGGCCGGTGAGAGATTAAACCGGCCGGTCGTCCCGGTCGGCGGTGCCGAAACGCGCGAAACGCGACTCGTACCCACGCATTCGGAGCGTGTCTGTACCGGTTCGAGAACGGTCCCGACTGCGATTTCGCTACTCCGCGCTCTCGACCGAGTCGTCGTTCTCGCCTTCTCCGTCCGCGAACGATCCCTCGCGGATCGCCCGTTCCGCGTCCGCGAGGGCCTCCTCGCGGTCGAAGGAGTCGACGACGTACTGCAGTTCCTCGCGCGGCGCGTCCGCGAGGTCCTGGGCGTGCCGCGTGATGGCCGGGACGGCGCGGATGATGTTGTCGACGATCGGAACGTCCGCGACGCGCGCCGACCGCGATCCGGGGTTGAGGTCGATCACGACCTCCGTCTTGCCGGCCTCGGCGAGGGCGGCGGCGCGGTCGCCGTCCTCAAGCGGGACGAGCACCACGTCCGCGGCGCCGATTCCCTCGGCATCCACCTTCGCGCGCTCGTGGGAGAGCCCCGGGATGCGGCCGTCCGCGGTCAGGCCGAGCACCTCTTCCGCGCCGTGCTCGCGCAGGTGGTCCGCGATGCGCTCCATGCGCTCTGCGGTGCGGTTAAACAGGTTCACCTCGATCGCGGCACCGGTCGCGTCCGCGAGGGCGACCACCTCGCCGGGCACCAGCGCCGCGACGTTGCCGTTCACCGAGAGGACCGGACGCTCCGCGAGCAACAGCTGTGCGGCGGCCGCGCGCGCCGCCTCGTCGGCCGAGGGGAGCGTCTGCTCGCCCAGCAGGTAGTCGAACGCCTCCCCGCGCCCCTGCGCGATGAGCCCCTGCTTCGAGGTGATCCCCTTCTCGACGCCCGCCTCGATGCGGTGGCGCGTGAGGAGGGACTCGTACCGGGGGTGGTCCTCCGGGATCTCGACGTCGCTCATGACGACGGATCCTCGGCCGGCGGGGGTCTAAAAGCCGTCTCTCCGCGGTCGCCCGCGGTCTCGAAACGCCGGCGGGAGTCTCAGACTCCCTCGACCGGTCGCCGCTCCACGTCCAGCAGGTCGTAGAGGTCCGCGTCCTCGGGGATCGGCGGTTCGTAGGGACCCTCGCGGCGCGACTCGAACTCCGCGGTCGCGGCCGCGCGGAGGTCCGCGTCCGCGATCAGGCGCCCGAGCGTCGCGCCGATCACCTTCGACGCGTAGACCGCGCCGTCGATCCCGGTGGTCCCGCTTGCGGCGACCGCCTGCCACGAGTGAGCGGGCGTGCCGACCGGCCACGTGGCGGCCGAAAAGCGACCGAGCGGAACAACCTGGCTCACCTCGCCGGAGTCCGTCGAGTACGATCCCGTCTCGCCCGCGTCGGCCGCGTCGACCGGGTCGGTGAAGTAGTCCGCCTCGCGGGCCTTCTCTCTGGCCGACTCCGGGAGTTCCGCGAGCGCGCTCTCCACGTCGCCGAGCGAGTCGCGGAGGCCGGCGGCCGTCTCCGCGTCCCCGACCTCGAACGAGCCGAGGTCGGCCATCGTCTCGCGGACCGCATCCCCGAGCGTCTCGTTCGGCTGCACGCCGTGGAGACCTGTCGTCTGGGTCACGTCCACGTCAACGTCGGCCATCAGCGCCGCGCCCTCGGCGGCGTCGAGGACGCGCTCGCTCACCGACTCCACGAGGTCGCGGTCGGGCGCGCGGACGAGGATCTCGCCGGTGGCCTCCGGGGGCACGACGTTCGGCGCGTCGCCGCCCTCGGTGACGACGTAGTGGATCCGGACCGGGTCGGGCACGTGCTCGCGCATGTACTCGACGCCGGTGTGGAACAGCTGGAGGCCGTCGAGCGCGCTCCGGCCCGCCTCGGGCGCGGCCGCCGCGTGCGAGGAGACGCCCTCGAAGGAGACCTCGTAGCCGTTCACCGCCAGGCACGCGCCCTTCGTCGGCGCGTTGTACCAGCCGGGGTGCCACGAGACGACCGCGTCGAGGTCGTCGAAGACGCCGGCGCGCACGAGGTACGTCTTCCCGCCGCCCTTCTCCTCGGCGGGCGTGCCGACGTAGACGACGCTGCCCGCGAGGCCGTCGTCGATCAGGTCCGCGACCGCGAGCGCGCCGCCGAGGCTCCCGACGCCGAACAGGTTGTGTCCGCAGCCGTGTCCGGGCGCGCCCGCCTCCACGGGCTCTCGCTCGGCGGCCCGGCGCTGGGACATCCCCGGGAGCGCGTCGTACTCGCCCATGGTTCCGACGACCGGCTCCTCGTCACCGTAGCGCGCGACGACGGCCGTCTCCAGCCCGCCCGCGCCGACGGTCACGTCGAAGCCCCGCTCCCGGAGCACGCCCGCGATGCGCCCGGCCGCGTACGTCTCCTCCAGCGCCGGCTCGGGGCGCTCCCAGATGTCGTCCGCGAGCGCTGCGAGCTCATCGCGTCGCGACTCCACCGCGGCCGCGGCGTCCTCCGTGGCGTTCATGCCCGAGACTTCCACGGCCGGCGCAAAAGGATTCCCTCACCGGCAGACTGCACGACCGAAATTGCCGATAGTCCGCATTCTTGAGAGCGATACTGAGTGATGCAGACCGATTCAGACACCTCGCTTTTCTGAAACTGGTGGCGGTGCGGTGCTGTGCGGTCGCGGAGCGTTGCGGTTGCAGTGCTGTGCTGTCGGCGCGCGCCGCGGCGACCCTGTGTCGCCGCGACCGCGCGAGGGAGGCGGCGGCGCGGCCGCATTGCGGTGCGGTTTTCGCGGCCGCGCCGCCGCCGAGGCTGGGGAGGTGCGAGGCCTGCGGTGCGGTGGGTGGGACTGAAAGGGGCAGTCGGCTCGATCCGGCCCCGACGACGTAAGCACCGCAGCGGGCTGTGCGGAGAGCGAGGAGCGCAGCGAGGCGCGGCCGGGCGAGCCGACTGGGGCTTTCTGGGTGGTGCCGTCCCGATCAACAGGACCTGCAACAGACACAGAAACACCATCTTCTGACAGAAAAATGGAACAACGCACGTAGTAGACCCAGTATCGCAGTTTCTCGTCTCACCGACCCTCACGAACATTAACTCGGGGGCGACTCCATCGTGGGGCTTTTTGCGGTCGTGCGCCGAATCGCGGGGTATGCGAAACGCCAAGATCGTCTGTACGCTGGGTCCGGCGTCGGACGACCGGGCCACGATCCGCGCGCTCGCGGACGCCGGCATGTCGGTCGCCCGCCTCAACGCCAGCCACGGCACCACGGACCACCGGGAGGAGGTGATCGACCGCGTACGGGCGGTCGACGGCGCGACCGTCGACCCGCTCGCGGTCATGGTCGACCTGCAGGGGCCGGAGGTCCGCACCGCGGAGATCGACGAACCGATCCGGCTGGAGGCCGGCTCCGAGGTGCGGTTCCACGAGGGCGACGACGCGACGCCGAGCGCGGTCGGACTCACCCACTCCATCGCGGCCGCGGGACCGGGTGACACGGTGCTGCTCGACGACGGCCGCATTGAGGCGACCGTCGAGCGCGTCGAGGGCGCGGACGTGATCGCGCGGATCGACTCCGGGGGACAGCTCGGCTCCCGGAAGGGCGTCAACCTGCCCGGCGTCGCCATCGACGTGGACCTGATCACCCCCTCCGACGAGGCGGAGCTGGATCTGGCCGCCCGCGCGGAGGCGGACTTCGTGGCCGCCTCGTTCGTGCGTGACGCCGACGACGTCTACCGGATCGCCGACGGACTGGAGGAACGGGGCGCCGAGGACATCCCCGTCATCGCGAAGATCGAACGCGCAGGCGCGGTCGATAACCTGGCGGGGATCGTCGACGCCGCCGACGGCGTGATGGTCGCGCGCGGCGACCTCGGCGTGGAGTGTCCGCTGGAGGACGTTCCCGTCATTCAAAAGCGGATCATCCGAACGTGCGTCAACGCGGGCGTTCCCGTCATCACCGCGACCGAGATGCTCGACTCGATGGTCCACTCCCGCCGGCCGACGCGCGCGGAGGCGTCCGACGTGGCCAACGCCGTCCTCGACGGCACCGACGCCGTGATGCTGTCCGGCGAGACGGCGATCGGCGACGACCCCGTCAACGTCGTGGAGACGATGAATCGGATCGTCCGGGAGATCGAGGGCAGCGACGAGTACGCCGAGACGAGGGAACAGCGCGTCCCGACCGCCGACGAGGGGTCGCGGACGGAGGCGCTCGCGCGGTCGGCGCGCTACCTGGCGCGGGACATCGGCACGGACGCGGTCGTCGCCGTCTCCGAGTCCGGCTTCACCGCCCGCAAGACGGCGATGTTCCGCCCCGCGGTCCCGGTCGTCGCCACGACGCCGAACGACCGCGTGCGCCGGCAGCTTGCGCTCTCCTGGGGCGTGCGTCCGAAGTACACCGACTACGCCGAGGACATGGAACGCGTCCTCGACAACGCCGTCGACGCGGCGCTGGAGGCCGGCGCCGCCGAGTCCGGGGACACGCTCGTCGTGCTCTCCGGCATGATGACGGAACTGGAGGGGACCAACACGACGAACACGCTGAAGGTCCACGTCGCCGCCGAGACGCTCGCCTCGGGGAAGGCCGTGGTCGCGGGCCACGTCGCGGCACCGATCGCGCGCACCGACGACGGCGACCTCGACGCGGTCCCGGACGGCTCGATCGTCGCGCTCGACGCCGCTTTCGAGGGCGAGTTCTCCGGCGACCTCTCCGGGCTGGCCGGCATCATCGACGCCCGCGAGGGGATGACCGGCTATCCCGCGGTCGTCGCCCGCGAGCTCGGCATCCCGATGATCTCCGGCGCGGCGCTCCCGCCGACGGTCGCGGACGGCGACGTGGTCACCGTGGACGGCGAGCGCGGCGTCGTCTACGACGGCGACGTGACCGCCGAAGGGCGACACAGGTAGGCTGCAGCCGCCACGCAGGGAGGCGACCCCCGCGCGTTTTCGAACCACGGGGAGCCCGCCAACCATTTATCGGACGGTCGACTACGTCCGTTCATGAGTCGCAGCGACGACCCCGTCGGCGACGCGGCCGACGCGGACGCGGCCGACGACGAGGGCGGCGACTGGCGCTTCTCGATCGACGAGGTGGGGCCGGACGGCGTCGTCGAGGAGACGAGTCCCGGCGACGAGCCGATCGAACCGGAGTCCATCGTCCCGGAGCACGCCGTGTTCGTCGCGCTCGGGGTCCTGCTCGCGGTCGGCGTCGTGGTCGTCGGCGTGCTGTAGCGCGGTCGAACGGGCGCGTTTTCTGTAACCCGGTCGTCCCAGACCGATTTCTGTAACGCGGTCGCTACAGGTCGAGCGGCCCGCTCTTGAGAAACTCCCGCAGCAGCACCGTCGCGTAGCAGCCGCTCGGGAGCGCGAACGAGAAGGTGAGGTCGTCGTCGACGGAGAGGTCCGTCTTCACGAGGATCGCTCGCCGCGTCCCGGTCGAGCCGAACTCACCCGGGAGGTCGAAGTCGGCCGGCTCGACTCCCGCCTCAGCGAGCACCTCGCGCTCGATCTCGCCGGGTTCGCCGTCGGCGAGTTCGGTCTCGGTTCCGACCAGCGGCGCGGTGACGAACGCGCGGTCGCGGCGGCAGTGGCGCTCCACGATGGAGACGCGCGATTCGGAGACGCGCTGGAGTCGGTCGGTGTCAGGCGCGTACAGCTCCGCGGGGGCGTCCGTATCGGAGAAACACGCCACGTCGCCGTCGACCGGCGCGCCGAACGGGAGCCCCCGTTCGAGGCGCTCGCTGAGGATCCGGTTGAACAGGGCCGACTGCGCCGCGTTGACGAACAGCCGCTGGAGGTTCGAGGGGACCGCCTCGAGCGCCTCGCGCCACACCGCCTCCGGAGCGTCCGCGGGCGCGTCGGCCTCCGCGAGCCGGTGGAGCATGCCGCGCTCGAACCGGAGCTTGCCCGGCATCTCCTCGAGGCAGGCGTCCCAGTCGGCGGCGTCGCTCGCGAACTGCTCGTCCACGAGCGCACGCGCTTCACGAGTGTCCGTCGGCTCGCTCTCGTGGGGGTTGCCCGCGTACAGCCGGACCGCCTCACGCCAGTCGCCGCGGACGACCGCGAGGCC
The DNA here is from genome assembly GCF_001462205.1 of Haloparvum sedimenti. Taxonomy (GTDB): domain Archaea; phylum Halobacteriota; class Halobacteria; order Halobacteriales; family Haloferacaceae; genus Haloparvum; species Haloparvum sedimenti. Next base: position 38,309 of record NZ_LKIR01000068.1, on the reverse strand, counting down.
CACCTCGTGGGTGACGGGGCGCCGGCTGCCGAAGCGCTGCTGGCCGAAGTAGTTGGGGACGCCGACCGGGTCGTCGGGGTCGAGTGGCGCCTCCTCGTCAGCGTTCTCCGCTCCCACCGCGAACGCGCGGAGGTCGGCGGCGATCGCCGCGACGCGCTCGCGAGCGTCGGGCTCGGCGTCACGGACTCGGATCTCGAAGGCGTTGCCCGCCAGGTCGCCGAAGGTGAGCGCGCGCCCCGCGCGGCCGATGACCTCGATCTCGGCGTCGCGGACCTCGGGAAGGTCCTCGGGGTCGGCGTCGCGGACGGAGATCAACTGGGTCGTGACCGCGCGCTTGTCCTTCGTGCCGGCCCACGAGACGCGCTCGCGGCTGATCCCCATCGCGTCCGAGAGGCGGCGGACGAAGTCGTTCGTGTCCCAGTCGCGGAGCGTGACCCGACAGACGAGGTGGGGGTACGCGCCCGTGGGCGACTCGAGCGGTTCGACCGAGAACGCCTCCAGTTCGCGGACGCGGAAGTCCTCGGGGCTGGTTCGGAGTCGACCCCCGATGCCGTCCGCGTCGCTGACGTAGTGGTCGATGCCGACCGCGCGCTCGACCGGGTGGGCCTCGCGCATCAGTACAGCGGGAGGTCGCCGGTGACGCGGTCGACCAGGTCGTCGCTGGCCGGTCCGACCGCGAGCGCGGAGACGGTGCCCGGCTCCAGTTCGGTGTGGCCGGCGTCCCGGACGATCGCGTAGGGGATCCCCTCCTTGTCGGCCTTGTCGGCGAGTTCGAACAGCTGTGACTCGGAGTCGCCGCGCAGGACGACCTTCTTCTGTCCCTCGCCCTGCCACTTCTTGCGCGTTCGCCGACCGGCGTCCTGGAACGCCGACAGCGAGGCGTGGGCGACCTGTGCGGCGAGTTTCCCCTCGCCCATTCCCAGGTCCGCACGGGCGACGATGGCCTGCTTCATACTCGCCCTCTGCGCGGCCGCGGCTTTAGGTGTGGCTACTTGGGGGAGAGTTGCTCTCACGAGCCGCCGCGACCGGACGAAAAGCCCTTGCCGGCGCGCCGAGAGGCTCCGCGCGTGCCCTCCACGTTCGCCCGCTTGCGCGCCGCCCTCGGCCGCGCCGCGACCGCCCCGAACCGCTTCTTCGACCGCCGCTCGCCGTCGCTCGGGACCGCGTTCCTCGTCGTCCTCGCGGTCGGGGTCGGTGTGAGCCTCGGGATCGTCACCCTCGGCGCCGTCTTCGACGCGACGATCGACGCGACCGTCACCGTCGAGAACCCCGACCGGCCCCCCGAATGGGTCTGCGAGCAGCACGGCACCGACGGCGTCCACGACACCGACGACCCCTTCGCGTCGGGCTGCGACGAACCCGAGTACATCGACGTCGACGCCGGCTCCGAGCTCCGGGACGCCGTCGGCGGGTACGTCCATTACGGCTTCCTCGGCGTCCTGCTCTGGTGGGTGTTCTCGGCCGGCGTGTTCCACGCCGCAGCGCGGTTCGCGGGCGGCAGCGCTCGGTTCGGCGCCTCGCTGACCGCGGCCGCGTGGGCGCTCGTGCCGGAGCTGCTCCGCATGGCCGCCGCGCTCGCCCTGATCTACGCGGCGCTGCGCTCCGCGACCGTCACCGGCGCCGGCATGGAGGCGCTCGCGGACGACGTGCTCGCCGCGTTCGGAACGGTCGAGCCGTGGATACTGGTTGTGTCGTTGGTGACCGTCTCGCTGGAGTGGTGGCTCTTCGCGGCCGCGGGCGAGTCGTTCCACGACCTCCCGCGGTCGAGCGCCGTCGCCGCGGCCGCGGTGCCGGCCGGGTTCTCCCTGATCGCGGCGCTGATCTGAGGGGTTGATGTCGATCCCCCAGTCGGAACCGGTACGGTCGGAGAGTTACTGTCGGCTCTCTGTACTACGGTTGTGGATCTTCTGTCTCCGTTGCTTATTCTGCTGATCTGGACAGCACCATCTCGAAAGCCCCAGCCGGCTCTCTGTACGACGTTTTTGACACTGCTGTCGATCCTGCTGATCTGGACAGCAACACCCAGAAAGCCCCAGCCGGCTCGACCGGCCGTCGTGAGACGGTCCGGGCTGCCTGCGGTA
>NZ_LKIR01000068.1:15797-36218 GCF_001462205.1 Haloparvum sedimenti | reverse complement strand
GGCACGCTCTGCGCGCTCGCGCCTCTCCACACCGCCCGCCGCGAGTGCTTGAGGCGCCGGGGCCGGATCGAGCCGGCTGCCCCTTTCAGTCCCACCCACCGCCCCGCACCGCGACCGCACCGCACAGCAGCCTCACACCTCCCCAACCTCGGCCGCGGGCCGGCCGCGAAACCACAAGGCACCGCAGGCGGCCGGCCCACGCCCTCCCTCGCGCGTTTCTCGCGCGCCGACCGCACCGCCCCCCTGACCGCACGCCGGACGAACGTCTTTCAGGGATAACGAACAACTCCCGCCGTGAGTGCAGGCTGATCGCTCATTCCTCGACGCATCGCCCCGGTGGCTGTCCCATGCTTGGCGCGCGCGAGCAACGCGCGCGAGGGAAGCCCGCCCGCGGCCGGAGCAACGCGGAGGCCGCGGGCGGCTGAGGCTGGGGAGGCGTGAGGCCACGCTCGACCCGACAGCCGGTGTAGCGAATCACCGAGCAACTGACCGCGACGACCAGTTCCGCAAACCACGCGTGGCGGACTGAAAGGGCGAGGCCGGTCGCGGGCGCTCAGACGACCCCTATCGGCGCCGGGCGGTGTCTCCAGCGCGCCACTGCACGCTGGAGAGCAGCGAGACGCGGTTTGTCTCGCCCGCCGGAGAGGCGCCGATATGTCGCTGAGCGCCCGCGAGCGGTCGAGGGCTTTCTGGTTGTTGGCACCAAGCACAGCAGAACGGTCGATCACACAGAAAACGACGTATCGCGAGCAGGTCTCGAGCGCGTTCTGAGAGCGCCCACCACTCACTCCAGTACGCGTTCCGTCCCACCACCCTCCCGGATCAAGAGGAACGCCTTTGAAACTCCCCCGCGTCGCCTCCCGTATGTTCGACAAGTCGACGTGGATCAAGCTCCCGCGGAGCGTCCTGTTGGGTCACGGCGTGCTCGACGACCTCGGGGGCGCCGTCGAGGACCTCTACCTCTCCGGGCGGCCGCTCGTCGTCACCAGCCCGACGCCGAACGAGCTCGCGGGCGACCGCGTCCGGGCGCAGTTCGACGATCCCGCGACCGCGGTCGTCGACGAGGCCTCCTTCGACGCGGTCGAGGAGCTGATCGAGACGGCGGAGGCGGTCGACCCCGGCTACCTCGTCGCGCTCGGCGGCGGCAAGCCCATCGACACCGCGAAGATGGCGGCCGACCACCTCGGCGTCGGCTTCGTCTCGGTCCCGACCGCGGCCTCCCACGACGGCATCGTCTCCGGGCGCTCCTCCATCCCCGAGGGCGACACGCGCCACTCGGTCGCCGCGGACCCCCCGCTCGCGGTCGTCGCGGACACCGAACTCCTCGCGGACGCGCCGTGGGAGCTGACGACCGCCGGCTGCGCGGACATCATCTCGAACTACACCGCCGTGAAGGACTGGCGGCTCGCCCGGCGGCTGCGCAACGTGGAGTACTCGGAGTACGCGGGCGCGCTCTCGGAGATGACCGCGGAGCTGCTCGTCCAGAACGCGGACTCGATCCGGCCCGGGCTGGAGGAGTCGTCGTGGATCGTCGCGAAGGCGCTCGTCTCCTCCGGCGTCGCGATGTCCATCGCGGGCTCCTCGCGGCCGGCCTCCGGCGCGGAGCACCTGTTCTCCCACCAGCTCGACCGCATCGCGCCGGGGAAGGCGCTCCACGGGCATCAGGTCGGCGTCGGATCCATCCTCACGGAGTTCCTCCACAGCGGCGAGCAGGGGGAGTGGAGCGCCATCCGCGACGCGCTGGCGAGCATCGACGCGCCCACGACCGCGGCCGATCTCGGCGTCAGCGACGAGGAGGTGATCGAGGCGCTGACGACCGCCCACGAGATCCGCGACCGCTACACGATCCTCGCCGGCGGGATGAGCGAGCCGGCCGCCCGCGAAGTCGCGAGCTATACGGGCGTTATCTGAATAGTCGTCCTGAATCTGCTGCGAGATCTCTCGCTGATTCTCTGTACGACGTGTGCGGTTTTTCTGTTTCTGACTCGGGTTTAGCTCCTGCTGCGGTTTACAGCAACGCCCAGAAAGCCCCAGCCGGCTCGACCCGCCGCGGCACGCTCTGCGCGCTCGCGCTTCTCCGCTTGGCGAGACAAACCGCGTCTCGCTAGCCTCCAGCGTGCAGTAGCGCGCCGAAAATCGGAGATTTTCGAGCCGCCGTTCGCTCCGCACCGCGCTCACGGCGACGCTGGAGACACCGCCCAGCGCGAGTGCTTGAGGCACCGGGGCCGGATCGAGCCGGCTGCCCCTTTCAGTCCCACCCACCGCGCAGCACCGCCCCGCACCGCGCAGCACCGCCCCGCACCGCGCAGCACCGCCCCGCACCGCGCAGCACCGCCCCGCACCGCGCAGCACCGCCCCGCACAGCACCGCGACCGCACAGCAGCCTCGAACCTCCCCAGCCTCGGCGACGGCGCGGCCGCGAAACCGCACCGCACCGCATGCGGCCGCGCCGCCGCCTCCCTCGCGCGCGTCGGGGTCGCGCGCGCCGACCGCCTCCACACCGCTACAGCCCGCAATGGGGTCAGAACCGACCCGAACCGCAACGCTCCGCACCGGCCGTCGCCATATCTGTCCCGACCCGCGAACTTATCCGTGCGTGTCACAACCACACGAGTACGAATGACCCGAGACGTTTCCAGTCATTCGGAGGATAGAGGAAGTCGCCACACGGCGGCTGGCCGCGAAATTCTCCGGTGACGACGACCGCGCGCGTCGCGATAATGACGCGCACGACGGGACCGACGTAGCGACCGTTTTCTCCGAGGCCGTACACAGCGAGGGCGTCCAGCTGCTGGACACGACGCTGCGCGACGGCGAGCAGATGCCGGGCGTCTCGCTGACGCCCGCGGAGAAACTCGAACTCGCCCGCGACCTCGACGCCGCGGGCGTCCCGCTCGTGGAGGCCGGCTCCGCGTGCACCTCCGAGGGTGAGCGCGAGGGGATCCGGCGCGTGGCGAACGCGGGCCTCGACGCCACCGTGACGAGCTTCGCCCGCGGCGTCCGCGCCGACGTGGACAGCGCGCTCGACTGCGGCGTCGACGGCATCAACCTCGTCGTCCCCGCCTCCGACAGACACGTCGAGACGAAGGTGGGCAGCGACCGCGACGCGGTCGTCGAGCGCACCGCTGACCTCGTCGCATACGCCAAGGACCACGGCCTCTGGGTCGAGGTGCTCGGCGAGGACGGCTCCCGCGCGGACCTCGACTACCTCGAACGTCTGATGGGCGCGGGGCTCGACGCCGGCGCCGACCGCGTCTGCTACTGCGACACGGTGGGCGCGGCCGGCCCCGAGCGCACCCGCGAGGTCGTCTCGCGGCTGGCGGAACTGGGCCCGACGAGCCTCCACACGCACGATGACCTCGGGTTCGGCATGACGAACGTCCACGCCGGCCTCCGGGCGGGCGCCGACACGGTCCACGCGACCGTCAACGGCGTCGGCGAGCGCGCCGGCAACGTCGCCCTGGAGGAGGTCGCGGTCGCGCTCGACCGCGTCTACGGCGTCGAGACGGTGGACTTGTCGGGGCTCTACGACCTCTGCCGGGCCGTGGCGGACGCCACCGGCGTCGCTCTCCCGCCGAACAAGGCGGTCTGCGGCGCCAACGCCTTCGCCCACGAGTCGGGCATCCACACCGACGGCACGCTCAAGGACGGGGCGATGTACGAGCCCTACCCGCCCGAGACGGTGGGTCGGGAGCGACGGCTCGTCCTCGGCAAGCACGCCGGGCGCGCGGGCGTCAGCGCCGCGCTCTCGGAGCACGGCGTCGACGCGACCGAGGACGAACTCGACGCCGTCGTCGAGCGCGTCAAGGATCTCGGCGACCGCGGCAAGCGCGTCACGGACGCGGACCTGCTGGCCATCGCCGAGGACGTGCAGGGCCGCGACCGCGACCGCCACGTCGAGCTGGTGGACCTCTCGGCGACCTCCGGCTCCGGCCTCCCGACCGCCTCCGTCCGTCTGCGCGTCGGTGACGACCAGCGGGTGGCATCGGGGACGGGCGCCGGGCCGGTCGACGCCGCGGTCGAGGCGGTCAGGACCGCGCTTCCGGATGACGGCGACCTGGCCGCGTTCGAACTCGACGCCTACCACGTCGACGCCATCACCGGCGGAACGGACGCGGTCGTGACGGTCGCGGTCGACCTCTCCCACGGCGACCGTTCGGTCTCCGTCGAGGCCTCCGACGCGGACATCACGCGCGCCAGCGTCGCCGCGATGGTCGACGCGCTCGACAGGCTCGCGGACGCGCCGAGAGCCGACCGCGCGACCGCCGCGGACTGACCGCCTGCACGGAGGGGCGCGATGCTCCGTGATCGCCCTGCTCACGGCGAGCGCGGCGACCGGGCCACAACTTAATCGGATGGCTCCCGAAGCGGGACCATGGAACTGCTCGTCCAGCTGGACCTTATCGGCCCGGAGACCCTCCCGCTGCTGTTGCTCGCGGCCGGACTGCTGCTCTCGATGGCGGAGGCGGTGGCGCCGGGCGCGAACTTCATCGTCGTCGGGATCGCTCTGCTGGGTGCCGGCCTCGTCGGGCTCGTGCTCGGTCCGCTCGCGAGTCCCTTCCTGCTCGGTCTCCTGATACTGGTCTTCGGGGCGGTCGCCTTCTACGGCTATCACGAACTCGACCTCTACGGGGGAAAAGGCCAACAGCAGACGCGGGACAGCGGCACGCTCAAGGGCGAGACCGGCCGCGTGACGGAGCGCGTCACCCCCACCGAGGGCGAGGTCAAACTCGACGCCGGCGGGTTCAACCCCTACTACTCGGCGCGATCGCTCGACGGCGAGATCGAGGAGGGAACCGAGGTGATGGTGGTCGACCCTGGCGGGGGGAACGTGGTGACCGTGGAGTCGCTGGGCGTCGTCGAGGACGACATCGACCGCGAGCTCGCGGCCGATCGGGAACGGTCGGCCCGTGCCGCGGAGACCGAGCAAAGTGGCGAGCCCGAGCGGGAAGCCGACCGAGACGCCGAGAGGGAAACCGGATCCGGGGGCGTCTGACCAACCACGGCGGCGTCTGACCGGTCCCAGTGGCGTCCGACGACGACTGGGTCAGGTCGAACCCTGCGCCGATCAGGAACCGGATCGGGCTGTGTGCCGTTTGAGGGAAACGGAGTGGACGGTCGGTCGGCTCGCGGGATCAGCTCGTCGATCCCCTCGGGCCAACCCTTATGTTTGGATATGCTAACGTGTGTACATGGAGTTCCTTACCCTCCAACTCGACGTGGGACTGGCGGGCGTCGGCCTGCTCTTTCTGCTTCTGGTCGTCGTCGCGGTCTGGCAGTCCGTCGAGATCGTGGACGCGTACGAAAAGGAGGCGCTCACGGTGTTCGGCGAGTACAGAAAGCTGCTAGAACCGGGCATCAACGTCATTCCGCCCTTCGTCTCCCGCACCTACCCGTTCGACATGCGGACGCAGACCCTCGACGTCCCTCGACAGGAGGCGATCACGCGTGACAACTCCCCGGTGACCGCCGACGCGGTCGTCTACATCAAGGTGATGGACGCCAAGAAGGCGTTCCTCGAGGTCGACGACTACAAGAAAGCCGTCTCGAACCTCGCCCAGACGACGCTCCGTGCGGTGCTCGGCGACATGGAGCTGGACGACACGCTGAACAAGCGGCAGGAGATCAACGCGAAGATCCGGAAGGAGCTCGACGAGCCCACCGACGAGTGGGGGATCCGCGTCGAGAGCGTCGAGGTCCGCGAGGTCAACCCCTCGAAGGATGTCCAGCAGGCGATGGAGCAGCAGACCTCCGCGGAGCGCCGCCGCCGCGCGATGATCCTCGAAGCGCAGGGTGAACGCCGGTCCGCGGTCGAGCAGGCGGAGGGGGAAAAGCAGTCCAACATCATCCGCGCGCAGGGTGAAAAGCAGAGCCAGATCCTCGAGGCGCAGGGTGACGCCATCTCCACCGTCCTCCGCGCGAAGTCCGCGGAGTCGATGGGTGAGCGCGCCGTCATCGAGCGCGGGATGGAGACGCTTGAGGCCATCGGCCAAGGCGAGTCCACGACCTTCGTCCTCCCGCAGGAGCTGACGAGTCTGGTGGGCCGGTACGGGAAACACCTCACCGGCTCCGACGTGGCCACCGAATCGGAGGGGCTCGAAGGGCTGGAGTTCGACGAGGAGACCCGGCAGATGCTCGGTCTCGACGACATCGACGAAATCCTCGGCCAGATAGACGAAGCGGCCGAGATGAACGTCGAAGAGCTCGAACAGGAGGCAGAAAAGGTCAAGGCCGGCGGCGAATCGGGGATCAAGTCCGCCGACGAAGTCATCCAGGAGATGGACGAGGAAGTCCCCGAGGCGGACGCGGAAGCGGAACCCGAGACGGAGTGACGGTCACTCCCGTTCGGAGGATCGGCCGTCGGCCCTAGACGGGTGTGGTTCCTTCTCGTGTCACTAACGCACACGGCGAACGAAGCCCTTTTACTCGGCGCTCGTCCACCTTCGGACGATGAGTGACGGCGTCGACGAGCGGAAACGGGCCACGCTGCGGCGCTTCGCCGCGCTCGGAGCCGCGCCGCTCGCCGCCGCCGGGAGCGCGGCAGCGGCTCCCGACGAGGACGCCAACGAGACGCGGGAGGCCATCCAAGGGTACGTCGCGACCACGCCCGGCGCGCACTTCTCGAAGCTGCGCGACGACCTCAGGTTGGGGACCGGCGAGGCCCAGCATCACCTCCGCAAGCTCGAATCCGCGGGCGCGATCGAGTCCGTGAAAGACGGTGACTACCGGCGGGTTTTCCCCGCGGGACGGTTCGACGCGGTCGACAAGCGGGCGCTCGGCTACCTCAGACGGGAGACGCCCCGCGGGCTGATCCTCGCCCTCCTGCGCGACCCCGACGCGACGGGCGCCGCCATCGCCGACGAGCTCGGCGTCTCCCGGCCGACGATAAGTGGCGCGGCCGCGGACCTCGCCGATGCCGGGTTGCTGGTCCGTGAGCGTGGCTACGCCCTCCGTGAGCCGGAACGCCTTATCACGCTCGTGGTGCGTCACGCGGAGTCGTTCGGCCCGGAAGCGGTCGAGTTCGCCGACGCGGCCGCCGACTACGTTCGATACGACCCCTGACCGCTCCGGCGGTGCGTCACGGCCGCGTTCCCCCTCCGCTTCCGTGTTCGGCCCGTCCCGCACGATCCCCTGCCGTCAGCGCTCGAGACGGTCACGGAGGTCGTACAGCGACTCCACCATGATCGTCGGGTCCGCATCGAGGTCCGAGGACTCGTTGTGCGGTCGCTCGACGAACGCGGTGTCGAGCCCCGCGCGCTCCGCGGCGACCACGTCGGTCTCGCGGTCACCGACGTACAGCCCTGCGGTCGCTTCCATGGTACCCAGCCCGCGATCGATGAGGGTCGGCTCCGGCTTCCGTCGTCGGTAGTCGGCAACGGTCGGCTCCCGCCCGACGACCGCCTCGAAGACGCCGGGGAAACAGAAATCGGCGACGAAGGCGGCCGTCGCGTGCCGGTTGTTGCTCACGAGGCCGAGCCGCCGGTCCGACGCGAGGTCGGGCAACGCCGCCACGTCGTCGTACCGCCGACGAGCGCCCGACCGGACGCGTGCGTTCGTCCGTCGGGAGGCGTTCCGCTCGCGGGCCGCCCACCACCGGTCGCGGTCGACGTCGAGCGCGTCGCACGCCGTCGCCATCTCGTCGGAGTAGTGAACGGCCTCGAGGGTTTCGGCGTGGCCGTCGGAGACGGTCGGCGGGTCGACGCCGACCTCGCGGAGTGCGTCGTGGGCGGCCATCCGGTAGACGCCCGGGTCCGTGCCGGCGCCGACGAGCAACACGCCGTCCATGTCGAACAGGATGGCGTCGTACATGCCTCACGGAAGGTGGGGGAAAGACAAAAGCGTCGCGTCGGCGGGTCGGGCGGCGCGGCCTACGCCGAGACCATCCACGTCGTCCCCGAGGAGTACCCCCACTTCTCGATCGTGAGGTCCGTCACGGCGTCGCGGACGGCGCTCATGTTCGCGCCGACCTCCTTCGCCGAGAGGTCGAGGTCGTCCGCGATGAGCCGGGACTTGAAGTACGTGCGGTCGCCGGCGTTCTCCCGGAGATATGCGAGGATCCGCGCCTGCTTGTCGGTCAGCGCCGCACCGGCCGTCCCCGCCGCGGTGGTGGTGCTCATACCGTGTCGAACGGCTCCACCTCGGAAAGGGCGTTTGGTAGACGTGGTTAACATGCCTCCTGCGTGCGGTTTTTGGGGCGAAGTCGTACGGATCGGGGGGGCTGGACGCCGGTTCCGGTACGTCGGTCGAACCCCGCGGCTTCAGAAGGTACTTATCTCCGCCGCGGCCAGGATTGGCCAATGACCGGGTCGTCCGGGGACCGGACCGTAAGCGTGGTCCTTCCCGCGTACAACGAGGAGGCGACGATCGAGGGGACCGTGGAGATGGCGCTGTCGGCGCTCGGCGAGTTCCTCCCGACCGACTCCTTCGAGGTGATCGTCGCGGAGGACGGCTGCGACGACCGGACGCCCGAGATCGCGGAACGGCTCGCGGACGCGGACGATCGCGTTCGCCACCACCACAGCGACGAGCGGCTCGGTCGCGGCGGCGCGCTCGAGCACGCGTTCGCGACCGCCTCCGGCGAGACGCTCGTCTACTTTGACACGGATCTGGCCACCGATATGCGACACCTGGAGGAGCTGGTCGAGTCGGTTCGCTCCGGGGAGTACGACGTGGCCACGGGCTCGCGCTGGATGCCCGGGAACGAGGCCGACCGGCCGGCGAAGCGCGGGGTCCCCTCGCGTGGCTACAACCTGCTCGTTCGGACGGTGCTGCGGTCGGACCTCCGGGACCATCAGTGCGGCTTCAAGGCGCTGTCCCGGGAGGCGTTCGAGCGACTTCGTGACGACATCGAGGACGACCACTGGTTCTGGGACACGGAGCTCCTGGTGCGCGCCCAGCGCGCGGGGCTCGCGGTCAAGGAGTTCCCGGTCGACTGGGAGCCGAAGGGCGACACGAAGGTCGACCTCATCCGTGACGTGGTCGGTATGGGGTCGCAGATCGTGCGGCTCTGGTGGCAGCTCTCGGTGGCGCCCCGCGTCGGTCGCCGGGAGACGGCCGCCGCGGGGTTCCTGCTGGTGGTGGCCGCGGCGGCGCTGATGACGCAGTACCTCGATCTGGGTGCCGTACTGGCGGAGATGCGGCGTGCGGACACCGAGTTAGTGGTCGCGGCGACGGTGCTGTACGCGGCGTCGTGGCCCCTCCGCGGCTACCGCTACCGTGACATCCTCCGTGAGCTCGGGTTTCACGAGCGGACCGGGTTCCTGACTGGCGCGATCTTCATCTCGCAGACGGGGAACCTCGTGTTCCCGGCGCGGATGGGGGACGCGGTGCGCGCGTACGTCGTGAAGGTGCGCCGTGGGATCCCGTATCCCTCCGGATTCGCATCGCTGGCGGCCGAGCGCGTCTTCGACCTGCTGACGCTCGCGGGGCTGGCGGGCGTGGTGCTGGTCGGCTACGCCGCGTCCGGCCAGTTCGCCGAGGTACTCGTGGCGGTCGCGGGCGGCGACGACGCCGGCCGCGTCGCGGTGTACGTCGCCATGGCTGTCGGACTCGCCGCGGTCGGCGCGGTCATCGGGATCGTGCTGTCCGCGCGCTCGGACGCGAACCGCGTTCGGGCGCTCGTCGAAGCCGTCAGCGACGACTCCTACGGCGAGTACGTGGCGACGGTGCTGGAGCGGTTCGTCGGCGACGTCCAGCGAGTCGGCGGCGATCCGGCCGCGTTCGCCCGCGTCGGCGCCTCGAGCGTGGTCATCTGGGTGATCGACGTGCTCGTGGCGGCGCTGGTGCTGGCGGCGTTCGGCGTGGGGCTGGACCCGGTGACGCTGCTCGCGGTCTGCTTTTTCGCCGTGAGCGTCGGCAACCTCGCGAAGGTGCTCCCGCTGTCTCCGGGCGGTATCGGCCTTTACGAGGGGGCGTTCACGGTGCTGGTGATCGGACTGACGCCGATCACGTTCCCGGTGGCGTTCGGCGCGGCGGTGCTGGACCACGCGCTCAAGAACGTCGTCACGGTGGTCGGCGGTATCGTGTCGATGCTGGTGCTCAACGTCTCGCTGACGACCGCGGTCGAGGAGAGCGCGGACGCGAGCGAGGCGGAGCCGCTCCACGAGTGAGCCACCCGGGCCGTCGGGGCTGGCAGGCGACACGGACTCGTCGATCACCGGAACGTCCGTGCCGCGCACCCGCGTTCCGTCCCGGCGCCCGAAGTCGGGCACGGGGCGTCTGGCGCGGCATCGGTCAAAAGGGCGCGGGTGGGAAGGCGATCAGTAGAGCTTCGTGACGAACGGTCCCAGCGCGCCCGCGACCGCGGTTTCCAGCGCCGCGGTGCGGTCGACGCGGTCACCGGTGAACGCGCCCGCCGCACCGCCCCTTCTGGCGACGCCCTCGGCGTCGAGCACGTCGTCCATCACCGGCCCGAGTTCGGCGCCGTCGGCGACGCGACGCTCGATCTCGGCGGGGAGCCGCATGCTCGGCCCGGCGCCGCGGCCGACCGTGTCGCCGTCGTCGACCGCGGCCCACATGATCAGGAACAGCCCGTCGGTGCCGTCGAACGCGGCGACGCCGCCCTCCAGCCCGACTCCGAGGTCGTAGTCGCCCTCGGCGAGCACGTTCCGCGCTCGGGTCTCCGCGCCGCGGATCGTCTCCGCGTGGCCGCGGGGCTGTTCGCTCACGCCCGAGGGGACGGGCTGGGCCTCGACCGTCGCGTCGCGAGCGACGGTGTCCCCGCCGGCCGCGAGAGCGCGCTCGACCGCGTCGCGTTTCACCGGGTTGCCGCTACCGACGGCGACGTGCATGAGGGCGGCTCCGGGTGGGTGTCACAAATCGGTGTCGGCTCCGGGTGGGTGTCACAAATCGGTGTCGGCTCCGGGCGGGATCCTCCGGTCGGCGTCGACCACCGGATGGAGGAGTTCGGCGAGCCGCTCCACGCCGTCGATCAACGCCGGACTCGGCTGGTTGAGGAGGTCGTCGTCGACGACGTGGACCGGCGCGTCGATGTCCCAGTCGCGGCTCCGGACAGTCTCGGGGTCGGAGCGCTCCCCGCGGCCGCAAACGTGGAGGACGACGTGGTCCGGGTCGGCGGCCTCGACGACTTCGCCGGCGACCTCCCGGGAGCGCTCGCCCGCGTCGACGAAGGGGTAGCGGCCGCCGGCGGCGCGGACCGCGTCCGGGACCCAGTTGCCGGCGGCCATCGGCGGATCCGACCACTCCTCACAGTAGACGACAGACCGTCCGCACTCGGCCACCGCGGGCGCGACGGCGTCGGCGACGCGGTCGAGGCGGTCCCGGGCGCGCGCACGGAGGTCGCGACCGGCCGCCGGCCTGTCGACGGCGGCGCCCAGATCGGCGAAGGAGTCGAGAACCTCGTCCAGCGTCGCCGGCTCGGCGTGGTGGACGGCGTGGCCGCGGTCGCGGAACTCCTCGGCGAGGTCGGCCTGCAGGGGGTCGCTGGTGAGGATCAGGTCCGGGTCGAGCGCGGCCACGCGCTCGGGGTCAGGGTTCAGCCACCCGCCGATCCGGGTCGGCGAGGCGTCGCCGGTTCCGCGGCGCTCCGGAGCCGTCGGGACCTCGCAGTGCGTCGTGACGCCGACGAGCAGGTCCGCGGCGTCCATCGCCGCGAGCGTCGCGGTCGCGCTCGGCGCCAGCGAGACGACGCGTGGGTCCGTCATTGGCGGGGTGAGGGCGGCCGGCGACATGGGCGCTTTGGTCGGCGCGATCGCGTTCGTGTCGGCCGTCCGGTCGGGGCCGTGCTCGGGAGTCGCGTCGGGCACGGAGAGCGGTCGAGACCGCGGGACGCGGGGCGGACCGATTCCGGTCCCTTTATGCGTCGGCCTCGCATCCACTCCGTAAGACCTTCCTCGGCTTCTATCGGTTCGTCCGGGGGACCCATACACCCATGAGCGAACGATCACACGTGCGGGGCCGATCCGCCCGCCACGAAACGGAAACGGAAGACGAGACCGAAAGCGAGAGCGAGGCCGAGAGCCTCACCTGTCCCGAGTGCGACGGGAACGTCATCACCGACGAGGAGCACGGCGAGACCGTCTGTGCGGACTGCGGGCTCGTCGTCGAGGCGGACTCGGTCGACCGCGGGCCGGAGTGGCGCGCGTTCGACTCCCGCGAGAAGGACGAGAAGTCCCGCGTCGGCGCCCCGACGACCAACACGATGCACGACAAGGGGCTGTCGACGAACATCGACTGGCGCGACCAGGACGCGTACGGCCGCTCGCTCGGCGCCCGCCAGCGCCAGAAGATGCAGCGGCTCCGCAAGTGGAACGAGCGGTTCCGCACCCGCGACTCGAAGGAGCGCAACCTCAAGCAGGCGCTCGGCGAGATCGACCGCATGGCCTCCGCGCAGGGGCTGCCGGACAACGTCCGCGAGACCGCCTCCGTCATCTACCGCCGCGCGCTGGAGGAGGACCTCCTGCCCGGTCGCTCCATCGAGGGCGTCTCGACCGCCTGCGTCTACGCAGCCGCCCGCATGGCCGGCGTCCCGCGCAGCCTCGACGAGATCGCGGACGTCTCCCGCGTCGAGAAGTCGGAGATCGCCCGCACCTACCGCTACGTCGTCCGCGAGCTCAAGCTGGAGGTCAAGCCCGCCGACCCCGAGCAGTACGTCCCGCGGTTTGCCTCCGACCTGGAGCTCTCCGACGAGTCCGAGATGCGCGCCAAACAGCTCCTCCGCAACGCGAAGGACAAGGGCGTCCACTCCGGCAAGTCGCCGGTCGGCCTCGCCGCGGCCGCCGTCTACGCCGCCGCGCTGCTCACCAACGAGAAGACGACGCAAGCGGCGGTCTCGGAGGTCGCCGACATCTCCGAGGTCACCATCCGAAACCGCTACCACGAGCTGCTGGAGGCCGAGGACGGCCTCGTCGCCTGATCCGGTAGGTCCGTTTTTCTTCTTCTCTGGTTTTCTGCTTCTGCTTCTGTGCAGTCCGTCACCCGTCCGCCCACCTACGGCGCGGTCCGCGGCGGACACACCTAAGTCGGCGGCGGGCGCAGTGTCGGGCATGTTCGACGAGTTCGTGCTGGCGGCGAGCACCGCCGACCTGTCGGAGGAGCCGGCGGCCCGCGAGCACGCCGACGCCGTGGAGTTCCGAATGGACCTGGCGGCCGACCCGCTGGTGGCGCTCGACGACTACGACGGCGAGCTCCCGGTGATCGCCACGAACCGCGCGACGTGGGAAGGGGGCGAGGCGGCGGAGCCGAACCGACTGGACGACCTCGCGGCCGCGGCCGCGGTCGACGCGGTCCGAGCAGTCGACGTGGAGTTGGCGGCGCTCGACGGGACCGCGCCCGAGGGGGAACAGGCCCACGCCCGCGCGCTCCGCGAGACGGTCCGCGCGGAGGACGCCGCTGTGATCGCCTCCGTCCACGATTTCGCGTCCACGCCGCCGGCGGACGCGCTCGCGGACCTGCTGGCCGACGCGGCCGCTCAGGGCGACGTTGCGAAGCTGGCGACGACCGCGGAGGTGCGCGCGGACGCGCTGGCGATGCTGGAGGCGACCCACCGCGCCGCGGAGGCGGGTCACACGGTCGCGACGATGTGCATGGGCGAGCCGGGCAGACACACCCGCGCGGTCGCGCCCGTGTACGGCTCGCGGATCGGCTACGCGCCGGTCGACCCCGAGAACGCGACCGCACCCGGGCAGTATCCGCTCGCCGAGCTTCGCGCGCTCGTTGACGGACTCGTCGGTGAGTAGTTCCGTATCGACCGCTCAGCACCTCAGTCGCGGGCCGCCTGCTGTTCCTTGGCGATCTCCAGCGAGATGAAGAAGCCGAAGTACGCCGGGATCCCCGCGAGCATGAACAGGTAGTACGCCCACTGCGGCGCGGTCGTGAACACGGTGCTCGTCAGCACCGTCACGAACGCGACCCACGCGACCGCGAACAGCAGGTCGTGGACCATGCCGGTGCGATTCTCGCGGAGGTGCGCCGAGATGCGATCGCCGAGGCTCATCGGCGGGACCTCCGCGGTCGTCGGTGCGGGAAAAAAGTCGTCGTCCGTCGGTACGTCGGCGTGGGATCGCTCACGGGAGGGTGTCGTGGGCGACCCACCTGAAGCTTACTCCTCCTCGTAGTCGACCACGAGGACGGGGACGTGCGTCGAGCGGAGCGTCCGCTCGGTGACGCTGCCCAGCAGCGCGCGCTTGACGCCCGCGCGGCCGTGGCTCCCCATCACGATCAGGTCGATGTCGTTGCTCTCGGCGTAGTCGCCGATGAGCTTGTGGGGGCGACCGGCGGAGACGTGTTCGACCACGTCGATCCCGCGCTCAGCCGCGCGCTCGGCCACGGCGCCGGTCGCCTTCTCCGAGCGCTCCTTCACCTCGTCCATCTCGTCGAACCGGCCCTGCTTGAGCCGGTCGACCTGTTCGGTGCCGAGCCCGAGGTTGATCGAGTCGATGTCGACCACGTACAGCGCGTGGACTTCGGCCTCGTACTGCGCGGCGAGGTCCAGCGCGTGGTCGACCGCCGCCTCAGCCACCTTGCTGCCGTCCGTGGGGATCAGGATCCGTTCGTACATCAGTCGTCACCTCCGGTTTCGCCGCCGTCGGTCGCGACCACGTCCTCCGCGGTCTGCTGCTGGCGCATCGGTTCGGGGCTGTGACACTGGCGGACGATCTTCTTCGTCTCCAGCGGCGGGTCGTCCGTCATCAGCGACACCCCGATCGTGACGGCGAAGACGACGGGGACGGCGATGAGCGCCGAGCCGATGGCGGGCATCCACGTCGCAAGCGCATCGACGTAGACGAAGCCGGCGTCGTAGCCGAGGTAGTTCGGCACGACCTCGTTGACCATCGGGATCGACCACAGGACGAGTCCGGTCGTCATGCCGGCGAGTGCACCCTCGCGGTTGGTGTTCTCCCACCACATGCCGAGGAAGAACATCGGGAAGAGCACCGCGCCCGCGAGCGAGAAGGCGTACGACACCAGCGCGGCGATGGGCGCCGCGGGGTCGAGCGCCGCCAGCGTCGTGAGAACGCCGAGCGCGACGATGCTGAGGCGACCGACGAGCACCTGCTGGCGCTGCGTCGCGTCGGGGTTGACGATGTTGGTGTAGATGTCGTGGGAGATCGCCGAGGAGCCGGCGATGAACAGGCCCGCGGTCGTCGCGATCGCGGCGGCGATACCGCCCGCCGCGACCAGGCCGACGAACCACTCGGGCAGGTTCGAGAGCTGCGCGGCCAACACGACGATCACGTCCGCGGCCTCGGTCGTCATGCCGGGGTCGCCGTAGACGGCGCCGATGTTCTCGCTGTACAGGTCGGTTCCGAACGCCGCGAACGCCGGGGCGCTGAAGTAGAGGACGCAGATGAAGAACAGCCCCCAGACGGTGGACCAGCGGGCGGTCCGCTCGTTCTCGACCGTGTAGAACCGCACCAGCACGTGCGGGAGCCCACACGTGCCGACGACGAGCGAGAACGCCGTCGCGATCCAGAGGTAGTAGCTGGCGTTGACGAAGGGTTCGGAGAACTCGGCACTCAGGTCGGCGATCAGCGCGCCGTACTCGATCTGCGGGAGGATCGTCGAGTAGTCGTTCGTGAAGCCGACCGCGTACAGCCCGGCGACGAACGCGACGATGAGGATGACGTACTGGACGGCCATGTTCTTGGTCGCGCCCAGCATCCCCGAGAGCGTCAGGTAGCCAACGGTGATGGTCATCATGATGATCACCATCGCCTGGTAGCCGCTGAGCCCCCAGAAGCCGAGGTCCCCGAAGATGTACAGCCCGACGAGGCCCATCCCGCGCGCCTGTCCGATCGCGTAGACGAACCCGATGAGGAACGTCGTCACCGCGCCGATGGCGCGGGCGGTGTCGGAGTTGAAGCGGTCGCCGACGAAGTCCGGCGCCGTGTACTTCCCGAACCGCCGCAGCTGGGCGGCCAGGAAGATGAGCAGGATGAAGTAGCCCGTCGTCCAGCCGACGACGAACGCGAGTCCGTACACGCCGGCCGTCGCGATCAGCGCGGCCATCCCGAGGTACGACGCGGCGGACATCCAGTTGGCGCCGATCGCCATGCCGTTCTCCAGGTTGCCGATGGAGCGCCCGGCGACCCACATGTTCTCGGTGTCGGCCACGCGGAAGACGAAGCCGATCGCGAGGAAGATAAGCAGCATGCCGATGACGAGCAGCGCCGGGAGGATCTTGAACGAGACGTTGAGCCCCTCCGGGAGCAGCTCGCTCTGGAGCAGCGCCGCGGGGAGCGTCATGCGTCAGCCTCCGTTGCGCCGTGGTCGATGCCGTACTTCTCGTCGAGTTCGTCGCGTCGCCTAGCGTACCAGGCCGACAGGAGCAACGCGCCGCCGGGCGCACCGATGGCGATGAGGAAGTAGTGGAGCGGGAAGCCGATGATCGGCATCGTCGTCGTCATCGCGCCGGGCGCCAGGTACGTGGCCGTCACCGGGCCGAAGACCACGACCGCCCAGATGGCGAACCCCGTCCAGACGATCCGGAGGTGCTCGCGCATGTACGGCGTACTCGGGTTGAGGAGGTTCACCTCCGACCCCAGATAATCCGTCTCCCGATGCTTCTGTGCCGCACCCGAGGCGACGCCCCCGTCGGTTCGAGGGCCGTCCTCAGCCGTGTCGTGTGAGCTATTGTCTGTCATGTCGCGTGTGAGTGTGAGTCGTTCGTCGCTCGGTTCGTCTCGAAAAACGGTGTGGTCGGTCAGTCGCCGCCGGCCTTCCGTTGGATATCCTCGACGATCTCCGGGTTCCGGAGCGTGCTGGTGTTCCCCAGCTCCTCGCCGTCCGCGATGTTCTCCAGCAGGCGGCGCATGATCTTCCCCGACCGCGTCTTCGGCAGGTCGGGCGTGAACACGACCTGTTCGGGGCGGGCGATGGGGCCGATGGCGTCCTCGACGCCCGCGACGATCCGCTCGCGCAGCTCGTCGTTCTCCTCGTACCCTTCCTCGGTGATGACGTAGGCGTACACCGCCTCGCCCTTGATGTCGTGGTGACCGCCGACGACCGCGGCCTCCGCGACGCCCTCGACGCCGACGATGGCCGACTCGATCTCCATCGTCCCCAGCCGGTGGCCGGAGACGTTGATCACGTCGTCGACGCGGCCGAGGACGGTGATGTAGCCGTCCTCGTCGATCTTCGCCCCGTCCTCCGGGAAGTAGACCCAGTCGTCGGGGTCGTCGCTGTCGAGGTCCGAGTACTCGGCCCAGTACTCCTCGATGTAGCGCTCGTCGTTGTTGTACAGCGTCCGGAGCATGCCGGGCCACGGCTTGTCGACCGTGAGGTAGCCGGCGCGCCCCGCCTCGACCTCATCGCCCCCGGTGTCGACGATCCGCACGTCGACGCCCGGGAGCGGCGGTCCGGCCGATCCGGGCTTCATGTCGCCGACGCCCGGGAGCGTCGTGACCATCATCCCGCCGGTCTCGGTCTGCCACCACGTGTCGACGATGGGGCACTCCTCGCCGCCGATGTGCTTGTAGTACCACTTCCACGCGCGCGGGTTGATCGGCTCTCCGACGGTGCCGAGCAGCCGCAGGCTGGATAAGTCGTGGGCGTCGGGGTACTCCGACCCCCACTTCATGAACGCGCGGATCGCGGTCGGCGCGGTGTACAGCTGGGTCGCCTCGTACTCCTCGACGATCTCCCACAGCCGGTCGCGGTCCGGGTGGTCGGGCGTCCCCTCGTACATCATCGTCGTCGTCCCGAGCGCGAGCGGCCCGTAGACGATGTAGGAGTGGCCCGTGATCCAGCCGATGTCGGCCGAGCAGAAGTACGTGTCCTCGGGCTTGATGTCGAGGACGGACTGGGAGGTCCAGCTGGCCCACGCGAGGTAGCCGCCGGTGGTGTGTTTGACCCCCTTCGGCTTGCCCGTGGTCCCCGAGGTGTACATCAGGAACAGCATGTCCTCGGCGTCGCGGACGACCGGATCGACCTCCGCGCCCGCGTGGGCGGCCACGAGGTCGCCGTAGTCGTGCTTGTCGCCGAGGTCGTGGCCGAAGCCGTCGCCGTTCGGACCGAGGCGGTCGACCACGACCGTCGTGGTCTCGTGTTCGACGCCCGAGAGCCCCTCCTCGGCCTTCCCGAGGTGGTCGAGGGGGTCGCCGCGGCGGTAGTAGCCGTCGCAGGTGACGAGGTACTCGGAGTCGGCCGCGTTCATCCGGGTCGCGAGCGCGTCCGCGGAGAAGCCCGCGAAGACGACGCTGTGGGGCGCGCCGATGCGGGCGCAGGCCAACATCGCGACCGGAAGCTCCGGGATCATCGGCATGTACAGCGTCACCACGTCGTCCTCGCCGACGCCGATGTCGCGCAGCGCGGCCGCGAACTCGTTCACCTCGCGGTGGAGCTCCTCGTAGGTGTACGTCCGGTCCGCCTCGTCGACCGGCTCGCCGACCCACTCGATGGCCGCCTCGTCGCCGCGCTCGTCGAGGTGCCGGTCGAGACAGTTGGCCGAGGCGTTCAGCTTCCCGTCGGTGAACCACTCGTAGAACGGCGGGTCGCTGTCGTCGAGGACCTGGTCGTACCCCTCGTACCAGTCGAGGAGGTCGGCCGCGCCCTCCCAGCACTCCGGCCAGTTCTCCTCGAACTCCTCGTAGATGCCCGGGTCCGAGACGTTCGCCTGCTCGACGAACGACTCGGGCGGTTCGAACACCTCCTGTTCTGCCAGTCGCGCTTCGAGTTCCGCGTCACCCTCTGTCATGGGACGGTCGTACACTACAGATCATGGGTAATAAGCCCCGTATCTAATTATCAAAAATTCGCTCGGAGCAGCGCGTGAGAAACGCCGCCGGAGGCGAGGAGAACGCCGTCCTCGAGCGCCCTACCGCTCGAAGACCGCCTCGAGCAGCTCCCGCTGGGCCTTCCGGAGGTGGTTGTGGAACGTGGGCGAGGAGACGCCCATCGCGTCGGCGACTTCCTCCGCGGTGCTGTCCCGCGGCCAGTCGAAGTAACCGCTCTCGTAGGCGGCCTCCAGCGCCGTGCGCTGGCGGTCGGTGAACCGCTCCGTGACCGTCTCGCGGAGCTGTGCCCCCGTGGTCGGCGGCGTGTCCACCACCTGCCGGCCGACGAGCCGCGCGTCCGGGAACGACGCGCGGAGCCCGTCCGCGATGGGGCCGACCTCCGTGCCCGCGGGCACCTCCGCGACGACCCGGAGCCGGCCCTCCTCCGCGGTCGCCTCCGCGATGGTCGCCCCGCGGCGCGTGAGCGCGCGGACGGGCGATCCTCCCGAGACGACGACCGAGAGCCGACAGCCGTCCTCGCGCGTCTCGACGACTCGCGGCTCGGCGACCCCGCGAACGGAGTCGATCACCTCCGCGACCGCGGGCGGGCGCGCGCCCTCGACTGAGAGGTAACAGAGCAGTTCCGCGTCGGAGACGACGACCGTCGACTCCAGTTCGACGGTGCAGTCGAGTCGGTCGGTGAGCGCCGGGAGGAACGCGCGCGCGTCGCTCGTGCGGAACTCCAGTCGCAACACCGCGTCGGAGTGGAGCAAGTCGCGCCAGCGGAGCGCCGTCAGTCCGCGCCCCGCGACGCGGCCGAGAAGCTCCACCGCGCGCCGCTCCCGATCGGTCGGCGGGTCGTCCGCCGCGACCACACAGCAGACGCCGTCGGTCGCCCCCGCGTACGCCAGCGGGACCGCGAGCGCCGGGCGCTCCGACCCCTCCGCCTCGATGGTGCCCGCGACCGGTTCGCCGCGGTCGAGCGCCCCGTTCCAGGGGATTCCGCTCCCGTCGCGCCCGCCGTCCCCGCCGCCGGACCCACGGACCGCGTCGAGCGGGGCCGGTTCTCCCGCAGCGGCGGCGACGGAGAGCGCTCCTTCCCGACCTTCGCGCGTGGCCGTCCACGCCGCCTCCCACCGCCGGTCGGCCGCCAGCGCCGCCGGCACGCCGGACAGCAGGTCGGGACGGTCGTCCGCGTCGACCACCGCCGCGACGGCGGCCGCGAACCAACCCGGCCTCGCGTCGACCCGGCGCTCGTCGACCTGGCGCTCATCGGCCCGGTGCTCGTCGGGGTCGGCTTCCCCCTCGACCGACCCATCCTCGACCTCGTCCGCGGCGCCGGTCGCCCGGTCGTCCGCGAGCGCCGCGACTACGGCCCCCTCCGAGGGCTCCGGCAGGTGCGGGTCGAGCGCGTCGAGCGTCTCCCATCCGCCGACCGCCCGGACGATCCGGGGGTCGACCTCCTCCTCGACGAGGAGGCGGCGTGCGAAGGTGCCGCGGAGCGTGCGCGGGGTCACCTCACGGAACCGGTCCCGGCCCGTCCGCTCGGCCGCGCGCTCGCCCGCCTCCGCGACGAGCATCTGGATCCGGCGCGGCGAGAGGTCGACCAGCGATTCTCCCGCGCCGACCCCGCGCTCGGCGGCGTACCGCTCCGCTGCGGCCGCGAGCGAGTCGGGGACGACGACGCGCCTGTCGGCCCCGCCGTCGCCGTCCTGGACGACCAGCACCCGAGCGGCGGGAGTATCGG
>NZ_LKIR01000068.1:0-15787 GCF_001462205.1 Haloparvum sedimenti | reverse complement strand
GGACCGCCGGCCGCGCCGTCCCCCGTCTCCGTCCCGGTCGCCTCGTCCACGCTCCCCAGATCCGACGGGCGAACGCACGGGACCTCCGAGGTCCGCAGTCCCGCCTCCCCCGCGAGACGGACCAGCAGGTCGGACCGATCGGTGGCGGCCGCCTCGCGGAGGGTCGCGTACTCGTCGGGCGTCAGGGCGTCGGGCGCCATACGTTTCGCAAAAGATCTAAAAGCCGAAGTAAAAAGCTGTCGCCGGGGAACCGGAGCGCCGCGCCGGCGGGAGCCGATCGGGGGTTGCTCGCGACGGTCGTCGTCTGCGTGCCCGACGTGTTTCGGGTTCAGTAGAAATAGCGAAACGTCACTCCTCGCGGACGGCCGAGGCGATCTCGCCGACCACCTCGGGGTTCCGGAGCGCGCTGATGTCGCCGAACTCCTCGCCCTGGGCGATGTCCTCCAGCAGCCGGCGCATGACCTTTCCGGACCGGGTCTTCGGGAGGTCCGAGGTGAGCACGACCGCGTCGGGGCGAGCGATCTCCCCCACCCGATCGGCGAGTTCGTCGCCGATCCGCTTCCGGAGGTCCTCGTCGGACGGCGCCTCGCCTCGGGTGGTCGCGTACACGAGGATGCCGGCGTCGGCGGAGCCGACGACCGCCGCCTCGGTGATCGCCTCCACCTCGACGACGGCGGCCTCCAGCTCCGCGACGTTGAGCTGCTGGCTGGAGACGCGGACCACGTCCTCGACCCGGCCGAGGATCGAGACGTAGCCGTCGCCGTCGACCGCGGCGCCGTCGCCGGTGCGGTAACACCAGCCGTCGTCGGTCTCCTCCCAGTACTCCTCGACGTAGCGCTCGTCGCCGCCGCGGAGCCCGGTGCACATCCCCGGCCACGGCTTGCCGACCACGAGGTAGCCCGGCTGGTTCGGCTCGACCGGCTCGTTGCGCTCGTCGACGACGCGGGCGTCGATCCCCGGCAGGGGCGGCCCGACCTTCCCCGGCTTCATGTCGTCGACCCCCGGCAGCGTGGCGACCATGGTGGCGCCCGTCTCCGTCTGCCACCACGTGTCGACGATGGGAACCTCGCCGCCGCCGACGTGTTCGTGGTACCACTCCCACGCGCGCGGCGAGATCGCCTCGCCGACCGTGCCGAGCAGCCGCAGACTGGAGAGGTCGTGGGCGTCGGGGTACTCCGCGCCCCACGTCATGAACGAGCGGATGGCGGTCGGTGAGGTGTAGAACACGTCGACGGCGTTGCGCTCGATCAGCTCCCAGACGCGGTCGCGGTCGGGGTAGTCGGGCGTCCCCTCGTAGATCAGCGTCGTCGCGCCGAGCGCGAGCGGGCCGTAGACGCCGTAGGAGTGGCCCGTGATCCAGCCGATGTCCGCTGCACACCAGTGCGTGTCCTCGGGTTTAACGTCCAGCACCGCGCGCGTGGACCAGGCGACGTGTGAGAGGTAGCCGCCGGTCGCGTGCTCGACACCCTTCGGCTCCCCGGTGGTCCCGGAGGTGTACATCACGAACAGCAGGTCCGTCGCGTCCCGGGACACCGGCTCGACCGTCTCGCCGTCGTGGGCGTCGACGAGGGCCTCGTAGTCGTACTCGTCCGCGCCGAGGTGCGTCGGGAGTTCCTCGCCGAGCCGATCGACGACGACCGTGGCTGCGAGGTCCCCGTCGAGCCGGAGCCGCGCGTTGTCCGCCTTCCCCTTCTGGTTGAATGCGTCCTCCCGCCGGTAGTAGCCGTCGCAGGTGATCAGGTACTCCGAGTCGGCCGCGTCGAGCCGCGTCGCGAGCGCCTCCGCGGACAGCCCCGCGAAGACGACGTTGTGCGGCGCCCCGAGCCGGGCGCAGGCCAACATCGCGACCGGGAGCTCCGGGATCATCGGCAGGTACAGCGTCACCACGTCGTCCTCCCCGACCCCGCGCTCGCGGAGCGCCGCGGCGAGCGCGTTCACCTCGCGGTGGAGGTCGAGGTAGGTGTAGGTGCGGCGCTCGCCGCGCTTGCCGACCCACTGTATCGCCACCTGGTTCTTCCGCTCGTCGAGGTGTCTGTCGAGGCAGTTGGCGCTCGCGTTCAACTCGCCGCCGGGGAACCACCTGTAGAAGGGCGCGTCCGCGTCGTCGAGCACGCGGTCGTAGGGCGTCTCCCACTCGAGGAGGGCGGCGGCCCGCTCCCAGCAGTCGGGCCACTCGTCGGCGAACCGGTCGTGTATCGCCGAGTCGGCGACGTTTGCCGACGCCACGAACGGCTCGGGCGGTTCGACCCGGCCCTCGCCCGCCGCGGGCGTCCCGCCGGCGCGGTCGTTCATGGTCTCGCTTCCGGGTCGCGGTAACGTATATCTTGCCCGTGATCGGCGCGCATGCTGTCGGTTTCTCACCGCAGATTCTGCCGGTTTCGAGGCCGGGTGCCAGGCCGCGAGACCGCCGGCGGTATCGTGAGCTTTTACGTCCGCGGCCGCGGTGGTGACGACATGATCCTGTCGGACGCCGACATCCTGCGGCGCCTCGAGGCCGGCGACCTCGAGATCGAACCCCTCGACGACCTCGACCAGCAGGTCCAGCCCGCCAGCGTGGACCTCCGGCTCGGCGAGGAGTTCCTCGAGTTCCAGCGGACGAACATCCCCTGTATCCACCCCACCGAGGCCGACGAGGTCGGCGACTACGTCACCGAGACGCACGTCCCGAACGGCGAGGACTTCATCCTCCACCCGGGCGACTTCGTGCTCGGCACGACGGCCGAGCGCGTCGCCATCCCGGACGACCTCGTGGCCCACGTCGAGGGGCGGTCCTCGCTCGGCCGGCTCGCGGTCGTGGTCCACGCCACGGCGGGCCTGTGTGACCCCGGCTACGAGGGTCAGATAACCCTCGAACTCTCGAACCTCGGCACCGCGCCGGTCGCGCTCTCGCCCGGGATGCGCGTCTCGCAGCTCACGTTCACGGAGCTCTCGACGCCGGCCGAGCGCCCCTACGGCGAGGAGCGTGGCTCGAAGTACCAGGGACAGAAGGGCCCGCAGGCGTCCCGCATCGGCGACGACCCGGAGTTCGCGGGCGACGTTTCGGACCGCGAAACGCCCGACGACGCGCGGGGTGACGGGGCGTGAAGTTCATCGAGGAGGTCGTCGTCGAGGAGTTCCTGCCGACGGTGCGGGCGATGCTCGCCGAGGACCTCCGCGACCGCGGCTTCACCCAGCACGAGGTCGCGGACGCGCTCGGCATCTCGCAGTCGGCGGTCTCGAAGTACGCCCACGGCGACGTGGCGCGCCACGAGCGCGTGGTCGCGGACGCGCGCGTACAGGACCTCGTCGACCGCGTCGGCGAGGGGCTGGCGTCGGGCGACATGAGCCGCGTCGCCGCGCTCGTGGAGATCGAGGTGCTGATCCGGCGACTGGAGGAGGGCGACCTGCTCGCGGAGCTCCACGAGGCGGCGATGCCCGAGCTCCGGGACGCGGACGTGGACTTCTCGGTCCACGACCCCGAGAGCGGACTTCGCGAGCGCGAGCGCGTGCTGGCCTCGGTGCGGCGCGGGCTCCGCACGCTAACGAACGCCTCCGGCTTCGCGGCGCTCATCCCGAACGTCGGCGCCAACGTCGTTGAGTGTCTGCCCGACGCGGAGACGATCGACGACGTGGCCGCGATCCCCGGCCGGCTCGTGGACGTGAAGGGACGCGCGATGGTCCCCGGCGAGCCGGAGTTCGGCGTGAGCGAGCACGTCGCGACCGTCCTCCTCGCGGCCCGCGCGGCCGGCAGCGACGCCCGCGGCGCGGTGAACGTCCGGTACGACCCGGAGCTGATCGAGGAGCTGGACGACGACCACCCGACCGTCGCCTTCGACGCGGAGGCGGACACCGCGACCGCGGTGCGGGAGGCGGTCGACGCGCACGGAGCCGAGGACGGGGACGACGCGAGCGACGCGCTCGTGCTCTACCAGACCGGCGCGGTCGGCGTCGAGCCCATCGTCTACGTGCTCGCGCCGGACGCGCCCGAGGCGGCGCGGATCGTCCGCGAGCTCTGCTGATCGCGGTCGAGAGCCCCAACGTATCGACCGACCCGGGATACCCACGTGACGAGCGGTCCCGATACTGCCACGATGGCGCGCGCGAGAAACGCGCGCGAGGGAGGTCGCGGACCGGGCGCGCTGCGGTGCGGTTCCGCGCCCGGCCCGCGGCCGAGGCTGGGGAGGTGCGAGGCTGCTGTGCGGTTGCGGTGCTGTGCGGTGGGTGGGACTGAAAGGGGCAGCCGGCTCGATCCGGCCCCGACGCCTCAAGCACCGCAGCGAGCTGTGCGGGGAGCGAGGAGCGCAGAGCGTGTCGCGGCCGGTCGAGCCGGCTGGGGCTTTCTGGGTGTTGCTGTCCAGCACAGCAGGATCGACAGCAGTTTCAAAAACCTCGTACAGAGAGCCGGCTGGGGCTTTCTGGGTGTTGCTGTCCAGCACAGCAGAATCTATGCCTGAGCCGGATGCGTAGTAGCGAACGCGGACTGAGGCTTTCGGAGCGGTCGAGACACGTCGGACAAGTGCCCGCTCACTGTACGACCCGACTTCCTACGACCCGACTTCCCAGCGATCGACCGTCGAACGCGCCCGTCGAACGCGCCCGTCGAACGCGCCCGTCGAACGCGTTCGTCGTCGTTCGCTCAGTCGTCCGCGGGCGCCGGTGATCGCGAGGAGAGCGCCACGTCGCCGGCGTCGACCTCCAGCTCGTCCAGCGCGGCCTGCGCGCCCGCCTTCCCGGAGACGAGCATCGCGCCGAACGTCGGCCCCATCCGCGGGAGGCCGTAGGCGGTCGCGACCGCCATCCCCGTCGCGACCACGCCGTCGTGGACGACGCCGGTGTGCTCGACGACCGCGTCCTCGCTCTCGCCGACCCACATGGAGTCGTGGCCGGGCGAGTCGTGACCGGGCGCGCCGTACTGGCCGTCCTCGGTGGCGTCCATGCCGGTGTTGTGCTCCTTCGCGTGCTGGATGCCGGGCGCCTCGAGGACGCCGCGCTCGTCCAGCTTGCTGATCACGACCGAGTCGTGGCCCGTCGAGTCGACCACGAGGTCCGACTCCACGGCGATGGGGTCGACGCAGGTGATCTCCCGCGGGAGCGCGTGGACCGGCGTCCAGTTCATCACGATGCCGCCGACGCGGTGGTTCTCGCGGACGACCACGTCGGTGAACTCGGTCATGTTCTGGATCTTCGCGCCCGCGTCGCAGGCGGCCTTGATCAGCGCCGAGCAGGCCTCCGGCCCGTTCGCGACGAACAGCCCCTCGGTCTCCTCGACCGGCTCGTAGTCGACGCCGAGGTCGTCGAGGATCTCCTGAGCCGGGTCGCGGACCGTCACCTTGTTCATCAGGAACCCGCCGAGCCAGAAGCCGCCGCCGAGGTAGTTGTTCTTCTCGACGACCATCGTCTTCACGCCGCGCTCCGCCAGCTCCTTCGCGGTCATCAGTCCCGAGGGACCGCCGCCGACGACGATCACGTCGGACTCGGAGAAGTCGAGGAACTCCTCGCTCCACTGTTCGCCGATCGCGCGAGTGACTGCCGCCTCGTCCGCGTCGCTGAACCCGTCGAACTCGAACATACAACCAAGTAGTATTCTCGAGTTGTATTATTCCTTGTGGTTCCACCGGCTCCGGGAGCAGTCGCGGACCCCGGCGCTTTTGCCGGCCGGCCGCGCACTACCCGGCGATGGTTCCCGGGCTCTCGCCGTCCTCGCCGTTCGGGCACGTCCTCCTGATCCTCCTCGCGAGCGGCGCGGTCTGGGTCGGCAGCGACTGGCTGGAGTCGTCCGCGGAGCACCTCTCGGCGCACTACGGGCTGCCCGCGGTCGTGCAGGGGTCGATCGTCGTCGCGGTCGGCTCCAGCTTCCCGGAGCTCGCGAGCGTCGTCGTCGCCGCGCTCGGCGGGAGCTTCGACTTAGGCGTGGGCGCGATCGTCGGCTCCGCCATCTTCAACATCCTCGTCGTGCCGGGCGTCGCGGGGCTCGCGACCGACGACGCGCTCGACGCCAACCGCACGCTGGTGTACAAGGAGGCGCAGTTCTACATGGTGGCCGTCGCGGCGCTCATCGTCACGTTCGCGTTCGCGGTCATCTACGAGCCGATCCCCGAGGGCCCGCCGCTCGGCGGTTCGATCACGCGTGAACTGGCGGTCGTCCCGCTGTGTCTGTACGGGCTCTACCTCTTCATCCAGTGGCAGGACGTGAGCGACCACGAGGCCGAGGAGCCTCCGGCGGGGATCGCCGTCGGCCGCGAGTGGCTCACGCTCGCGGCGGGGCTGGCGGTCATCCTGGTCGCCGTCGAGGCGCTCGTCGGGAGCGTCGAGGCGCTGAGCGTCACGTTCGGAGTCCCCTCGTTCCTCGCGGGCGTGACGGTCCTCGCGGCCGCGACGAGCCTCCCGGACACGCTCGTCAGCGTCCGGGCCGCCCGGAGCGGCAAGGCCGTCACCAGTCTCGGCAACGTGCTCGGGTCGAACACCTTCGACCTGCTGGTGGCGGTCCCGCTCGGCGTGCTCATCGTCGGCGCCGCGCCGGTCGACCTCGCGGTCGCGGTGCCGATGCTGGCCGTGCTGACGCTCGCGACGGTCCTTTTGTTCACCGCGTTGCGGACCGACCTGTCGCTGTCGGGCGGCGAGTCGTGGGCGCTGATCGGCGCCTACGGACTGTTCGTCGCGTGGGTGGTCGCGGAGACCGTGGGCGCGACGAACACGATACCGGGGGTCTAGAAGAGCGCGGGACTGCAGTCGGGTCGCCGAGCGTTACATGTAGCCGAGGTCGCGCAGGCGCTCCATCAGGTCCTCCTTGTCCTGGGCGCGGCCGGCGCGCTCGGTCGTGTTCTCGAGGTCCTGGAGCCACGCGGGCTCCTCCTCGGTCTTTTCCGTACTGACCTCGCTGCCGAGCGAGCGGAACCCGGCGAAGTACTTCGGCGAGATGGGCACGTCTTCCTGGTCGACGCCCTCGGGGAGGTCCTCGGCGGACTCCGGGACGTACCCGTCCTCGGGGAACGCCTCCACCGTGTCCGGAACGACGTAGTTCCAGAAGACGTCCCACACGTCGCGCTCGTCGAACTGCAGGATGGGCTGGACGCGGTCGTGCGGCGGGAACAGGTCGGGGTCGTGCCGCGGCGAGAAGAAGGTCTCGTCGGCGCGGGCCTCCTGCTCGTCCCAGCGCACGCCGGAGATGACGCCGTCGATGTCGTACTCCTCGAGGGCGTCGTTCAGCGCCACCGTCTTCAGGAGGTGGTTGCCGACGTAGGTGTCGAGCAGGAACGGGAAAGTGTCCTCCTCGTACTCGAGGATGTTCCGGACGTGGTGCTGATTGTGCTCGGAGAGGGCGTCGACGGGGATGTCGTCGCCGGGTTCGAGACCGTGCTCGTCCACGTAGGCGCCGATGTCGTCGTTGCGGGCGTAAACGAGGTCGATGTCCCACTCGTCGGCCCAGTGCTCGACGAAGTCGGTGATGTCCTCGAAGTGCTGGAAGTGGTCGATGAACACCGCGGTCGGCTTCTCGTAGCCGAACTCCTCGGCCACCTGGTTGATGAAGTAGAGCGTGAGCGTCGAGTCCTTCCCGCCGGTCCACATGACGGCGGGGTTCTCGTACTGCTCGAGCCCCTCGCGGGTCACCTCGATCGCCTTCTCGATCTTGTGCTGGAGTGACGGGTAGTCCGCGGGGGTCTCCCCCTCGCCGTCGGTGTAGTCGACGTCGACGTACGCCGGGAAGTCGTCGCTCATGTGGGTTCGAGAAACCGCGCGACGTTGATAGCTTTTCTGTCTCGCGTCGAATTCCGCCGATAGCTCGGAGCGGGGCCGCAACGGAAAGGGTTTCATGCGCCGCGGGCGGACTCGGGGCCATATGGGTCTGTTCGACAGGCTGCGCGGCGGCGACGACCGCGTGGTCTTCCTCGGCGTCGACGGCGTACCGCACGAGCTCGTTCAGGAGCACCCGGACGTGTTCGAGAACCTGGCCGCCATCGCCGAGGAGGGAACCGGCGACCGGCTGGAGAGCATCGTCCCCCCCGAGTCGAGCGCCTGCTGGCCCTCGCTGACGACGGGCAAAAACCCCGGCGCGACCGGCGTCTACGGCTTCCAGGACCGCGAGGTCGGCTCCGACGAGACGTACGTCCCGATGGGCAAGCACGTCCGCGCGACGCGCCTGTGGGACCGGGTCACGGACGCCGGCCGCGACGCCACCGTGATGAACGTCCCCGTGACGTTCCCGCCCTCCTCGCGGATCCAGCGCATGGTCTCCGGCTTCCTCTCGCCGTCGCTGGACGCGGCCGCGAGCGACGACGACCTGAAGGAGACGCTCTCCGGGTTCGACTACCGGATCGACGTGAACGCGAAGCTCGGCCACGAGGCGGACAAGACCGAGTTCGTCGAGAACGCCAACGCCACCCTCGACGCGCGCCACGAGGCGTTCACTCACTACCTCGACGAGGACGACTGGGACCTCTTTTTCGGCGTCTACATGAGCACCGACCGCGTTAACCACTTCCTGTTCGGCGACTACGTCAACGACGGTCCCCACGCCGACGACTTCCTGGCCTTCTACGACACGCTCGACGACTACATCGGCGAGATTCGCGACTCGCTCGACGAGGACACCGAACTCGTGGTCGCCTCGGACCACGGCTTCACCGAGCTGACCCACGAGGTGAACTGCAACGAGTGGCTCGCCGAGGAGGGGTGGCTCTCCTACGAGGACGACGATCACGACTCGCTCGCGGACGTGCACGAGGAGTCGCGCGCCTACTCGCTGATCCCGGGCCGGTTCTACGTCAACCTGGAGGGCCGCGAGGCGAACGGCTCCGTCCCCGAGTCGGAGTACGAGGCGGTCCGCGACGAGCTGATCGACGACCTGGAGGGGCTGACCGGCCCGGACGGCCGGCAGGTCTGCAAGCGGATCGTGAAAGGCGAGGAAGTGTTCGACGGCGCGGGCGACGACATCGCCCCCGACGTGGTCGTCGTCCCCGCGGACGGGTTCGACCTGAAGTCCGCCTTCTCCGAGAAGGAGGCCGTCTTCACGACCGGACCGCGCAACGGGATGCACAAGTTCGAGAACGCCGTTCTCTACTCGACCGCCGACCTCGACGCGGCGGGCGCGAACCTCTACGACCTGACGCCGACGATCCTCGACCTGCTGGACGTCGACGCCGACGACGCGGCGTTCGACGGCGAGAGCCTGCTCGCGGACTGACGACTGGACGGGTTTTTCAGTCGGGACGCCGAGAGCCGAACCATGACGCGTTTCTCGCCCGGCGATTACCTCCACCGGGCCAGACGGCAGGTCCTGACCGACCTCCGAGAGGACCGATACCTCCCGTACGTCCTGCTGCTCGCGGCCGGCCTCTGTACCTTCTGGATCTGGCATCGCGTCCCGAACTTCGCCACGCGCGACGAGAAGAGTCGCATCCTCGACGTGCTGGTGGCGTACGGTCGGGTCATCGACGACCCGAGCTTCGCCTCGCTGAAAGAGGGCGTCGTCTGGAGCCGGGTCCCCTTCGGCGCGACGTTCCACCTGTACGCGCTCGTGCTGCTGCCGGTAGTGCTCGCGGCCGCGCTGCTCGGCGAGTGGGAGGCGTTCGCCGCCCTCGGGTTCCCGGCGTGGGAGTTCGGCTTCTACGGCGCGTGGCAGGGGCTCCCGGAGTGGGTCTGGACCGCCTCCATCCTCCTGGTTCGGCTGACCAACGTCGCGTTCGCGCTCGGCTGCGTCTACCTCACCTACCGGATCGGCGCGGCCGCGTACGACCGCACGACCGGCGACCTCGCCGCCCTCCTCCTTACGCTCACGTTCGGCTTCCTCACCATCGCTCACGAGGGCGGCGAGGACATGCCGGCGCTGTTCTTCGTCCTGTTGGCGCTGTACCTCGGGCTTCGCTACGTGCAGACGGACGACGGCGCGTTGTTCGTGCTCGCGGGCGCGGCCGGCGGGGTCGCCATCGCGTTCAAGCTCACCGCGGCGCCCGTCGTGGTCGTCGTCGGCGCCGCGTACGTGCTCCGCGCGCGACGGGTCCGCGAGGAGGCTCACGAGGGCGCTGCGGGCGACACCTCCAGAGCGACCGCCGGCCCGCGTGCGGCGCTGTGGCGGCCGAAGCTGTTCCTCGGCGGCGCGCTCGCGGGGTTCGTCTGTATCGTCCTCGGGTTCCCGACCGCGCTGGTCGGCGAGCACGGCCTCGTCGTCGAGCGCATCTTCGGCGGCTCGACCGCGCGCGCGACCCACACGACCGGCCCGGACGCCCCGATCTGGTGGTGGTTCCTCCGCGGCTACTTCAGCGGGCTCTCGCTCCCGCTGTTCGCCGCGGGACTGGTGGGGACGCTCGCGAGCGTCGCCTCGCTCCGCCGCCGCGGCGCCGGCGTGGACGGCACCGCGCTGGTGTTGACCGCGCTGTTCGCGTACCTGCTGTTGTTCTCGGCGTGGCACGACTTCCGGGTCCACCACCTGCTGCCGACGTTCCCGCTCATCGCGCTCGTGGTCGGCGAACGCCTGCTCGCGCTGCGGGAGACCCGCCCCGCGGTCGCCCGTCCCCTCATCGCGGTCCTCCTGATCACCAGCGGCGCGTACGCCGGGATCGGCGTCGGCGGCTACGCGGACATGCCCCGCGACAACGCGGAAGCGTGGCTGGAGGCGGAGGCCGGTCCGAACGACACCGTGGAGGTGTACCGCGTCGACTTCCAGGACACCGCGGTCCCGTACGACGCCCGCGTCAACCACGTCGCGCAGCCGGGCGAGGCGGAGATGGTGCACTGCCCCGAGTACGTGCAGGTGGGCTACCGCGACCTGCTGTACCTGAAGGAGGACTCCTACTACCGGACCGGGCCGATCCAGCGGTGGTTCGTCGAGGACCTGGTCCACGAGGAGACGAACTACGAGATCGCCGCCGAGTTCGGCCCCCGGCCGCCGGAGTTCGTCCCCCAGCGTGCGACCCCCGGCTCCGTGACCGACCTGCTCCCCTACGGCGTCGTCCCGCAAACGGACCAGTACGCCGACGAACAGGAGCTCCGCCCGAACCAGTACACCCTGATCCTCGAGCGCACCGGCGAGTGCGAGGCGGACCGCGACCCGCCGTTCTGACCGGCGCTGATGAGCGGTCCGGGCGACGCTGCGGACGTTTCTGTCGACGCTCTGTACGGCGTTTTTGTAACTGCTGTCGATCCTGCTGATCGAGACGGTACCACCCAGAAAGCCCCAGCCGGCTCTCCGTACGACGCGTTTTTTGTTTCTGTCGCAGATCCTGCTGCTCCTGACAGCAACACCCAGAAAGCCCCAGCCTGCTCGACCGGCCGCGGCACGCTCTGCGCTCCTCGCTCTCCGCACCGCCCGCTGCGGTGCTTGAGGCGCCGGGGCCGGATCGAGCCGGCTGCCCCTTTCAGTCCCACCCACCGCGACCGCACCGCAGCCTCACGCCTCCCCAACCTCGGCCGCGGGCCGGGCGCGGAACCGTAGCGCGCCCGGCCCGCGACCTCCACCGAAAATCGGAGATTTTCGAGCAGCCGGCGTGCAGTAGCGCGCCGGCGACCTCGCGCGCGTTGCTCGCGCGCGCCGACCGCACGGCCGGCCGAGCGTTTTTCGCGGATGGGGCAGAACTCCCGCCGTGAGTGCAGCCTGATCGTCCCGGCCGCGCCGCATCGCGCCGCCGGTTGTCCCGCGCCCGGCGCGCGCGAGCAACGCGCGTAGGGACGCCCGCCCGCGGCCGGAACAGGACGGAAGCCGCGAGCGGTCGAGGGCGTTCAGAGTGTGCACGATGAGCGCAGCAGCACGCTCGACCGATCCAGAAAAGCCGACGTAAGCGTCCGGTTATCTACGACCGCCGATTCGTCGGCTCGCGAGGCAGGTCCAGCGACTCGGTCAGGTCGTGCTCCTCGCCGGTGAGGATGTAGAGCACGTCCTCCAGGACGACCACGAGCTCGGGCAGCTCTCGGGCGACGAGGTAGGTGATCCCGACCAGCGCGACGACCGCGAGCAGCTGGCTGATGATCCGGTCGGAGACGAAGAAGGACACCCGGTACGGGTCCGAGGCGCCGAACATCGCCAACACGATCTCGGGGTACCAGTGCATGTACTGGTTGCCCGCGACGACCGTGATGAACGTCGTCCGGAGGATGTTCAGCACGTAGATGATCGGCAGCGACACCGCGAGCGCGCGGAGCTTGCGGTTCACGGGCGCGCTCACCGCGCCCACGAGCCCGCCGAAGATGGCCATGCTCCCGATGCCGGTACACGCCAGTACCACCGAGATCCGCATGATGTGCCCGTCGTCGAGCACCCACCTGAAGGCGGCGTCGTACCCCTCGGTGCTGGTCACGCGCTCGGGGTCGTAGCCGAGCAGGTCGATCAGGAAGCCGGTCTGGTCGGCGACGATCTCGATGAGCACCTGCCGCGGCGCCGGCAGCGTCGCGCCCGCGACCGTGATCGCGGGGATCGTCTCGAACGGCAGGTAGATGAACAGCATCAGCCCGACCGCGCGGGTGAGCACGAACAGCGAGCTGCGGCCGCGGTACAGCAGCAGGCCCGCGTACGCACACGCGGGCGCGCCGACGAGCGCGAGGATGCTCTCGACGTAGCTCTGGTGCTCGAACGCGAAGTAGGGGACCATGTACAGCCAGAAGAGGCCGAACAGTCCCCACGCCGCGGCCGCCAGATCGCGGCCGCGGTCGTGCCCGCGATAGTCCAAAAGCGCCGCGATCCCGAACAGGACCGCGATGATCCACGCGAACGTGAACGTGTCCGGAACCGCGGTGAAGACCGCCTCCGTGACGCCGCTCTGCATCACGCGAATCGAAGGCCGGCGCGCGTAAAGCCCTTATCGTTGCGTGCGTCGGAGGCGCTCAGTAGCCAAGCGTCACGCGGTCGGTCAGTCTGCTTTCCGACGCGTCAGTGTTCTCCACGGGGCGTCAGTCGTCCGCGGTGTAGGCGCCGCTCCGATGTTCGATCCGATGCACTTCCAGAACACCGCCCTCGCGGTTCAGCGTACAGGCGAGCCGGTACTGCCCCACGCGCAGTTTCGAGAACGGACCGCCCGTCAGTGGCTCCAAGAACTCCGAAGGCTCGCGCCACGGTGACGACACGATCTCGTCGAGTTTGCTGACGAGTCGATCCTGTACGTGCGCGTCGAGGGTCGCGAACTGGTCGGCAGCGCGGGGCGAGAACGATCAGGTCCAGTCACCATCACTCGCCCTCCAGGCTACTCGTCGTCCTCGCTTCGGTCCATCAGTTCGACGACCTCCTCACGAGTGACGAGTTCCGCGCCGGAGCGCAGCTCGTGCTCACTGGTCGCGATGGACTTCCATCCCTCCCGGGAGAATTCGGGATGTTTCACCGCGTCCCGGGCGACGTATCGGAGGAACTCGCTGCGCGAGTTGAACCCCTCCTCGCGCCACGTCGCGTCGATGTCCTCGAGGAACGCCTCGCTCAGCCGGAGGTTGATCTGTACCATCTCGGGCCCGCTGCCGTCGCCACCGCCTGATTCGGCGTTCGACATATGCTCATGCTTTACGTGCGTGTATGCATAAGCGTTCGTCCGCGGTGGCTTCCGGGCGATGGGGACCGCGAAATCCGGCACGAACCGGTGTCGCGCGCAGGTGACGGCTCAGTAGTACCGCGTGCGCTTCGTTCCGATTCTCGGTTCAGGGCGGGTTCTCTGCCGTATTCAGCTCCGCGAGCGACCCCGTTTCGTACGCTCGACGCCAGAGCTGCAGGACTGCACGGGCGACGAGTACCGGTTCCTCGACGGTGATACACGAGGCGACAGCAGTCTCCGAGTCCGCGTCCGGTGGCTCGTGGAAATGCTTCTCGGGAGAATGCGGGTTCGGGTGACGGTCGAACCGCCAGTTGATCGCTTCGTCGACGTAGTGAAACCGATACGCGCCGCCCGCGTACCACGTCACGTCCAGTCGTGCGGTGTCGGCACCGTCGAAGCCGTCTACGAACCGCACCTGCAGTTCGCGAGGCGAAATCGGGTCGTCGAAGGAAACGTCGTCGACGAGTGGGTCCCGAGCGAAACACCGGTCACGAATCAGCTCCATCGCGGCGTAATCGGGGCCGCCGACGGCCGCCGAGAGCTCCGTCGGATCGATTCCGGACGCCATCAGGCCGTCGCGCCGCGGTCGCGGTCGTCAGCGAGCGCACCGCGTGAGTCGCGGTCCTCGTCCGCGTGCGATCCGCGGTCGGTCGGCCTGTCGTCGGGGTCGAAGTCGTACAGCGCCAGCGCGGCTTGTGCGACCGCGAGGTCGCGCTCGAGCGCGCGCCAGTCGCTCACCGCGGTCCATCCGGCCTCGTCGTCGCCCGACAGCCGGAGCGCGAGGTCGTCCGGGCCGGCGGCGTCGTGCCGGTCGGCGTACGCCGCGAGGCGGTCGCGAACGTCGCGGATGCCCGCGGTCAGCTCCTCGCGCGAGAGTCGCTCGTGGAGGTCGCGGACGCGCTCCATCGCGAGGCTCTCCCGTGATCGGACGTACTTCGTCCCGCGACCGGTCGGGACCGCGGTCGCGACGCCGGTGTCGGCCAGCGTCTCGAGGTGCGTCCGAGCGGTCGGCTCGCTCACGCGGGCGCGGTCCGCGAACGCACTCGCGTACGCGGGCTCGGTCGTCGAGCGAAGGACCTCGTGCACGCGCTCGAAGGGCGTCGTCTCCGTGCACCACTCCTCGACGACCGCCTCGTTCACGGACCCGGACCACGGCTCCTCGTGCTCGACCATATCCGTGATCCAAGCTCCAGAAAGAAATATCTACTCCCAAAAACGCATAGTTGTCCCAACCAGGTCCAGATCGCGAGCGCCGCCGCTACGCGGTCGGTGAGCGCGGTGCGAAAAATGGGCTGCAAATCGGGACCGACCCTTCCGGGTCAGTGGTTAAGCGTCCGTGTTAGGGACGGCGGCGAGTCGCGAGCAGCGCAGCGGCGACGAGCGCGACGAGTGCGACAACAGCGCCGAAGCCGGGCGTGTCGTCGGACGTCGTCGTCTCTGCAGGCTCCTCGGTCGTCTCCTCGGTGGTCTCCTCGGTGGTCTCCTCCGTGGTTTCCTCGGTGGTCTCCTCCGTGGTTTCCTCCGTGGTGTCCTCTTCCGTGGTGTCCTCAGCAGTATCCTCGATCACGGCGCCGTCGGCTTCGACCGTGCCGAGGTTCCCGCCGCTCGTGCGGACGGTGAACGTGTCGTTCACGCTCTGCTCGGAGAAGTCGAAGGTGCCCGCGAAGGTACCGTCGGCGTCAACCGTGACCGTGGTGGTCTTCACGAAGCGCGGGTCCGTGTCACCGGACGAGCGGACGCGGAGCGTCAGCTCGCTACCCGGGGCGATGGACGTCGTGCCCGTGATCTGCTGGTCGGAGGCAGCCTCGACCTCGACGGGGTCGCTGTCGAAGCTACCGGTGCGCTCGACGACCTCGATCTCGTCGTGGACCGACTGCGGGTCGTCGCCGTCAAGCAGACGCGAATTGTTGACCGTGAAGCTCACGTTGTACACGTCGCCGTTGGCGACGGACGCCGAGCCCTCGGGCTCGAGAGTCGTGGTGTCCGTGGCGACGTAGTACGTGTCACCGTCCGCAACAACGAACTGCACGCTGTTGAGGATGTTCGTGTTGTTGATGAACTTCTGGTCGCTGTTGGCCTGCGTCGACTCGGCCGTCTGCGTGGCCGTGACGTTCAGGTCACCGTTCTTGACAGCCGCGTCGAACGCTTCGGCCGTCGTAAGGTCACCGCTCTGGTTGGCCAGGACGCCCTCAAGACCGGATGCCGTGAACTCGTGGATGACGACGTCGCCGTTGGCGACCGAGTCCGACTCCGTGACGGTGTCGTTCTCGACGGCCGCAGTGATGTCGTCGATGTCCTCGACGTTG
>NZ_LKIR01000067.1 GCF_001462205.1 Haloparvum sedimenti | reverse complement strand
GCAGGACATCACGATGATCGGTCGGCCAAGAGTCATCATCACCGGGCGTCGGGGAGGTAGGCGGGGGATGGAAGTGGTCGCGCGTATTGTGGGGGTTCGGATGCCGATCCCATCGGCATTCCCAGGTGTGCTCCGAATGTATCTCTCGATAGTGGATTGTGAAGTCGTCGTTCGTGTACCAGCGGACAGTCAGGGTTGCTTCGTCGACGTGCGCTGGGTAGTGTGACGATGCAAAGACGACCTGAAGCTCGAGATGGCCGCTTGCATCCGTGATGGCCGCGTGGGAGACTTGTCCGGTGGCTTGGAGCCGTGTCTGAAGGAACTCGAGGATGGGACGATCGATGGGGGCAGGGCTCCCGCCATCGCCTGTCGGTGGCATCATTGAGCGGGCTACCCGGACGCCTGTTCGCGCTCGCCACCCGTGCGTTGCTGGCGCGCGCGTTCGTAGCGGTCACGCTCCTCGCGGGCGGTCGCCCAGTCGGCGAGGTCGCTGTACACGTCGTCGATGGTCCGCTCGTCGCTGGCCTCCGCGGCGTCGACGGCGTCGACTGCGGCCGGTGACGCGGCGTCGTACGTCGCTTCATACTCGGTGATGCGCGTCGTCAGCTCACGAACGCGATCCTGCAGGTCCTCGACGGAGTGGTCGGCTGCGAGCTGGTTGATGCGTCGCCACTCAAAATACGCGTCATTCCGTTCGTAGGTGGCCGGATGGCCATCGTGCCGGGTGACGATTCCCAAATCGTCGAACCAGCCGAGGTATTTCCGGGCGGTCTTGGGGTCACAGTCAGCGCTGTCGGCGATCGCGCTCGCCGTCGTCGGCTCGCGGGTCTGCAGGATAGTACCGTAGATGCGTTGTTCGACGTCATCGCTGCTGAACGCGTCCTCGAAGGGGGGCGGCCCATCGGTGGCGTCTGTTTCGGACATACTCGGAATTGCAGGGCGAAGGATATAGTTCTTACTTCAGGGAATAGTTTCCTGACCTGGGTGGGCTGGGATCCACAGGTTGACAACGCCTTAACCAACATCGGGTAACCGCTTGTCCAAGTGTTGGTTAAAACATCACTCCTGAAGTCGGAGCTCTCGAGCTGGTTTCACACAGAAGCTGTCTTGACCACCGTCAACGCCATTCTGACCTACCTCACCGCCCAGTGACGACTGGTGTGTGAGCCGGCTGACCAGCTCGTCACGAACCGTTTCACGACTGACAGTCGTTTCGTGCCGGCCGAGCCGCTCGTCGAAATACCGCTTCTGGAACCGTTGGCCGACGTCATCTATGGCGATGTACTGTGTCCGCTTCTCTCCCGCAACGCTCGTCGACACGAACTCGGCTCCGACGTCTTCGTGAGTGAGTTCGACGAGCGCGCACTCGACGAGTGAGACGATGGCAGTCGGACTTCTGTTGTGCGGGATCGTCAGTTCGAGATCTGTCCACGGTTCGTCGCTCGGTTGCTCAGTTTGCTCGCCGTGAAGTCGTGATCGCTGTTGCTCGTGTTCTGAAGACATGGTTGTTGAGTGGGCGCTTACGACAGCCCCTCGCCCCTCTCGGGGGCGACAAACTCCACCGCGAATCGCATCACTATTCATTGAGTGAATTCTGATATATCGGCTATAGACGATCGTCGTTTGATGGCCCTTCGGCCCGAGAGAGCCAGCGGCATTTGCACCGTTGTACCCTAGCCTTCCTTTGGACAAATCTGGAGGTACAGAATGGGATGAAACGAGTTTAGATTTAGCAAGAGGGCCGTCGGGCAGTTCTCAGCCGTTATTGATGTCCTCGACGAGTTCTAAGATACGATGATTGGTGGAATTGTGCTCGACGGGGTGGTGAGGACCTTGAATTCGAGAGAATCGGATTCACATTGTGATTGAGACTTGGCATAACTGACTGACGGCAAGTGATGGGCTACGTGATGTTGCTTCTAGTGACCCACCCGTTCTTGTCCAAATTGGTCGATACAAGGCCTGAAAAGTGGATGACGAGATTTTAATATCTGTCACACTTCCGTCTTCTGAATAATGGTGTGGTTCCTGATAATTGACTGTCTGCGTTAGAACTCGTTTCCCTTACCCTCGGTTTCACTTAGTCGATCGTACATCTCATCCGGGAAGGGGAGACTTCCCCAGATCGAGTATGGACACTCATCCTGTCCGATGCAGTACCGCTGCATATCGTCGTTGTCGCAGTTCATCGGAAGCGGGGTGTCGCCTCCAATCGTGTTCGAGAACTCGTAGTGAATCTGGTAGTCGGTGACCTGGTCGTCGTACCACGGCCACCGCGAGAAGACGTCCTTGAGATCTGTGACAATGGTCTCGAGGTCGCTGTCCTGATACTGTGGCAGCCACATCACCATTCGGGCGAAGTTGTACAGGTCCTTTCGGACTGGTTTCTTCTCGTGGAGGCGTTCGGCCATATTCGCCATGCAGGGGAGTTCAAACAGGTCCTCGATTGATTCGACGGTGAGGGGCTGGACGCCACGCGTAGATTCCTGAATCCGATAGCGGTTCGTATTTTCGTGCTGCCGAATGGTCAGGCTCCGGTGGTCGCGCTGGGATGCGAGAAGATTCCCGAGACTCCGTGGACTCGAGATGCGATTACACACGTCTCGCTTCCAGTCTGCTTCCGGATCGCACGCCTCCACAGCTTCAAACAGCTCCTTCGCTGAGTAAAAATTCCCCAGCGTAGTGACTTCGTCTGGAGCGTCTCGAATCGCATCCCGAAGCACACGGATGGTCCGTTCACCGGGGTTCCAGTCTCGCCAGATTCGTTCGTGGTGTCCCGTCTCGATGAAGCGGTCGATGCGCTCTGTGATGGCCGACTCATTCGTCGTTAGCCACGTCAGCTGGTCTTCGGAGAGGTTCTCCT
This sequence comes from Haloparvum sedimenti, assembly GCF_001462205.1. Classification (GTDB taxonomy): domain Archaea; phylum Halobacteriota; class Halobacteria; order Halobacteriales; family Haloferacaceae; genus Haloparvum; species Haloparvum sedimenti. Next base: position 6,459 of record NZ_LKIR01000067.1, on the reverse strand, counting down.
CCTGAACTCGCAGGAGCTTCTTGAACGCGCGTCTGGCATACTCGCGATACTTCGTATCGAAATCGCCGACCGGCACGTAGAGACGGTTGTCCTTAACGTGAGTGAGCAGTTCTCCGGCCTCTCCTGTCTCGGTGTCGGCGTGGACGAGGCAATCTCTCGATGCCGCAGCCATTGGGATTTCGAGATACAACCCCTCACCGAACTCCGGCATCTCCTTGATCCCTGTACAAACGCGGCCGGGGTGCGGACCGTCCTCTCCGGGATCTTTCTCGTACAGTACCTCTGCGATATCCTGTTGGAGAGTCCCATCACCGAATTCTCGAAGGAGGGAAGCGAGATTGTTGACGTACAACTCCCGAATATTGTAGAGGACTTGCACCTTTCGCGGCGGAGCGTGTTCGAACTTCGGGTGTGCCTTGACGCAGATCGCGCTCAACGTCGCGAGGACGGCGAGTGTTCCCGGTTCGTCGACGAACGGTTCCTCCGCCGCGTTTGTCCTGATGTCTTCTTTGAACGCCGCCGTCCCGAACCGTTCGAGGTCGTTCAACAGGTCTTCTGGTTGGTCTTCACCGTCGACGATGTATCGATTGTAGCCCCGCGTGAACAGTTGGTTGATGCGGGTCTTGCCGTATTCGAGCGGGAGCGTCGCAACGCGATAGGCGGCACGCTCGTCCTCGACAGGCGTCGACTGACTCATGACTGGATGACCTCCGGTGTTGCAGACCGAACGTCGAAGCTCGGGCTCTCTATCGGCGTGACGATACTGCAGACGTCAGCGTGCAACGAGTAGGGGAGCCGAGCGACTCGACGACGGTCGGCGGTAACCACTGGGTCGATGGGAATATCATAGGTGTCTTGCAGAAGGTCGTTCAGCACCTCTCGACTTTTGGCGTCATATCGATGAGCAGGGTCGGTATCGAGGAGATAGACGTGAACGCCCTGGCCGCTATACACCACCATCGTCTCCTCGGCGTTGAAGTCGTCCTCGAAAATATCTCGCACCTCGAAACCGTACTCAATGGCCCGTTCGATATCCGCGAAAGAATACGGGTAGCCTACTGGGTCCGCTTCGAGAACTTCCACAGCATCGAGCAGCTCCTCGCTGTCCCCCGAAACATCTCCGTTGGATACCGTTCGAGTTGCTCGCTCTCGGGCTATCGTTTTCGCGTCGATATCGACGAGGAGCACCCACGGCCGTTCCCAATGATCGAGGGCGTAGTACACTGCATCGTGATGTGGATCTGGTTTGTCAAGCAGGTCGGGATCGGCGAGCGCGAAGTCACTCCGTCCGAGCGGGTCATTCCGTGCTGGGTGGCGGATGAACTCGAGGACATCGTCGAAGTCGTGGAACGCTGCTGAGGTCCGCTCTCCGGAGGTGTTCGTCTGCCAGGTGTCTCGTCGGATGAAGTCCTTGTCTGGGACTCCGTCTTTCCGTACCGGGTGGGGTTCTCGAAACGCGAGCGCGTACTGCTTTGGTCCCTTCGCGGTGATGAACGACGGGAATTCGTCGATGTACGAGGGGAACTCCTCCGTGTAGTACCTGTAAATCTCCTCGCGCGTAGCTTGGCGCCAACTCATGGATTGAACTCCTCATCGAGCTTGTTGAAGCTCCGAATCGTCGTCATCCCTTCTGCGTCAAACGATTCAATGGCTTCTCGAATATCCGAGAACCGACGGGCTGCACGCCCACTCACACTATTTTCTATCCGGTCGGCCTCTGCGAGTCGATCCAACACCTCAACGGCTGTCTCGCGTCTGTTGAACGCCCAGACAGCGTTTGCGTCCACCTCACTCTGCTTGTCGTAATCGTCGACAGGCGCGTGTTTGTTGTTGCTCGGGAATTCCGCTTCACCGACCCACACGAGTTCTCCGTCAGCGTCGAAGGCGGCGACGTCGAATACGGTCTCCTCATCGTACTCGTAATAGGATTCAACCTGCTCGACATCGTCGCGCGCTTCCAACCATAGTTCGAGCAGCTTCACACCGACCTTGTGCGGCGTTTTCTCGCCGATATCTCCCTGCCCAGGGCCGACCTTAAGCTTCTGGCCAAGCAGTTCACGCCCTGCCGGGAGGACGGTGTAGTACTTCCGACTGCAGGCTCGTCCTTCTTCCAGCAGATCCTGGTCGATGAGCCGCTGCACGTCCAGGTCATCAAAGTCGTCCTTGAACCTACTCATTGAATCCATGAATCCATGATTCGGTGCGTCCCTGTTCATCACGTCGAGGACGCGAGTCAAGAATCGGATGTCGTCGTGAGTGAGTCCGCGCCGTCGGAGTTCGTCATCGGAGACGGTCACGCCACCTGCCTGTACTGGCGAAGGTCCGTTTTCGTCGACGGCGTTCGTCTCCTCTTCTGTGGCCGACTCTTCTGACTCTACGGATCCCAGATTCCCAAACAGGGAATCAATGGTGTCCGCGTCTTTCTCCTTCTCTTCGTCGGCTACTGAACCACTGGTTGCCTGTCCGATGAACGACGACTCCGTCGAGTCTCCAGAGCTAGTCGATTCTGCAGATGCAGACTGTCCAGCGTTCGGTCTACTCCCCCATCCCTCATCGTCGGCTGTCTCCGATTCGCTTGGGGCCTCAGCAAGTCCGTACTGGGTCTGTGTACGCTCTGACAGCCGTGGAAGAGCTACGGACTCGAAGTGGTCCTCCTGCTCGACAGAGAGCGCCTCGTCGCTTTCTGGATGGCCCGCTGCTATCGGGAGCGGCTTCACCGAGAATGGAGCAGGCCCTGTCTTCCCAAATGAGGGGCTCGGGAGTTGAGCAATCCACTCTCCACTGGGGAGCGTATTAACCCGATTTCGAAGGTCAGTCGGACTCAGGTCTTCGTGGGCCAACGACTCGGCGAGGTCGCGCTCGATAGAGATGTTCCCAATGAGCTTCGTCTTGATGTTGTTGAGGAGCTCGTCGTAGGCGCGCTCGTTTCGATTTCGAACCTGGCCGGGGAACTGCATCACAAGTCCCATGCTCAGGCCGAATGACCGTCCCTGTGGAAGCAGTTGTTCGGAGACGAGTTTTGTCGAGGCCACGGGGGCGGCCTCCTCGATGATGAGATTGGTGAGGTTCTCGTAGTCTGTCTTTCCATCACGCCGGCGCACCTGGACGGCGTCCCAGAGGTTACTCAACAGGAGGAGTGTGATTGCCCGTTGTGCCTCGGGACGCAGATCGCCCAAGTCGAACAGAACCGTGGCGTCTTCGTCGAGGAACTCGCGGAAGTCGAAGCGATTGTCGACGTACTCGCCAGCGTCGTTCTGCTCGGGAACGTGACTGAAGATCCGTCGCAGGTGCGCGTCTTCTCTGAGTTTGTCCAGACGATTTCCGACGGCGTCCATCGACACCTGGAACCGGTGGTCGTCCTTCGCGAAGTGCCGCGTGAGTGACTCCTCGACGTTCCTGTTGTCCGCCGAAATCGGTGGGACAGTTCGCTCTCGTTGCATCCGGAGAGCTGCCGCGAAAAGGTCGTCCAGACCGAAGACGTCGCTCCCGTACTCCTCGTCGAAGAGTGCCTTGATGAGGTAGCTGAGGATCTCGTTCGCGACAAATGCCTGGCCGTACTGCTCGCGGCCCATAATCATCCGCAGGATGTCGTGGAAGTGGTCGACCTTGTCCTGAATCGCGTCCTCGCGGGGACGACCGGCTTCAAGTGCGGGACGAATGTCGAAGAAGGAGAACGCTGGGACAGTCTCTGGGACGCGGAACTGGTAGACGTCGTCCAATCCGTTGAAACGTTCGTAGTGGCAGCGAAGGTAGTTCGCACACATCCCATCGCCTTTCGGATCGACGATCACGACAGGTCCGCCGGTCGTCTCGCGGAGCGAGAGCGCGTCGTTGATGATCGCTTTCGATTTCCCGCCGCCAGTCGATGCGAACCGGCCGTAGTGCGTCGTCAGCAAATCCGGCGGAACCCGGATCGGGTCCGGTCGCGGCTCGCCATTCTCGTCGAGCGCGTAGCCGATAGCCATGCCCTCTTGGAACTGCTGAACCAAATCTGGATTGGGCCACGGAAGCGGGTTCCGGCTCTGCTGCTCAGCTCGAGTTCCTCGCGTCCCCTCAACGGTGAGTTGCTCGGAGGATGGCACGAGCACGAAGTTTGCGAGTTCCGTCCCACTGAGGACGAAATCCGGTCGGGTCTTCCCTCGGCCGGTCGTAATCTCTCGATCTAGCAACTGTCGGAGGGCTGTCTGGGCGTTCTTCTCTTTCGTCTTTTCACGAAAACCGTCTGCCCGGAGTCGTTTTCCTTCGACTTCGTAATAGGGCCCGTCCACTGGGTCGAACACAGGGCGAAGTGAGTCCATCTGGGCCGCGAGTTCGTCGCGAGCCTCATCCCCTGTCGGAACGCCGACTGCTCGGATGTTAGCAGTGAACGACCGCTTGGGATTCTTCGCGTCGATATACTCAATGCGTTTTTCGACTGACTCGCTGAGCTGCTTCTCGTCGTGATCGCTCCGCTGGTCTTCAACCTCGAGGAAGGACCCAACGACTTCCTGGAAGAAGGTGTCCCGCCCGTCGACGAGATCCTCTTTTCGGACCTCAGCGTCGGACTGCCAGCTCGCCCGTCGCTGGAACACAACCTGAAACGCCACAGGTGAAGCCGCCTCCATCAAGTGGTCGACGAGTGACGCGAGCGTCGCGCCGGGCTGGTCGACAGCCACTAAGGCGTCGTCGCCATCGCCAGAGGCGAAGGGCGTCAATGACGTCATCCAGTCGTTCTTCCGGGTGGTCGAACCGGACCAGCGCACGCCAACTGGCGAGATTGCGTCGATGGTTGGCCGAGCGAGTATCGTTCCCTCGTCCGTCTCGGTTGGCTTTTCGAGCGTCGTCAGTGGCTGCTCGTCCGGTATTTCGCTCGGTGGTGCCAGCTCAAGGGCGGTATCACCAACCTCAACGAAGTGACCAGCAGATGACTCGACCGCTGCGCCGCCATCTGCAAAGGGGGATGCTTCGGCCGCTGGTGTCTGGTCTTGGCTACGGTCTTCATCGACAAGCTCATGCTGTTCGTCAGGACCAAACTCGTACTGTAGTTGCCCCGCCTCGTAGTGTTCGAGGAACTCTGCTCGTGTGAATTCGACTGGCTGGATGAGCCGAGAGGCGACGTCGACGTCGACGCGTTCGATATCGAATGTCTCGGGATAGATCGAACGGAGCCGTTTTTCGAGTGTGTCGAGATGCCCGTCGGCGCCGTAAAAGAACTCGACAGGGTCGTCTGCTCCCTCACTCAGTGCGAGAAACTCGAATCGGAGCGGTGTGTCACTGTGGAGTGGGTTCAGCTTCTGTGCGAGTCCCGTTGACTCCGTGGTCGTCAGTTTATGTAGGCTTTCGAGGACTCGAGGAATTCCCTCGGGATCCAGGCCTTCGGATGTGGGCGTGACTCGGAGATACTCACGCATCGTCCTCTCCCTCCATCGACCCGCCGTCAGGTTTGGCAGAAACGGTTTCCGACTCTTTCGACTGTCCGTTCGTCACCTGCTCTTCCAGCTTCTCTCGGAACTCCTGGACGTCCGTATCAACTGCGTCTTCACCAGCTCCAGGGAGTGAGGATCGCCGTTGCTCGGTCGGGTCGAAGTCGATGACTTGCTTCTCCTTGGGCATTGCCTCGACCTTGATGCCGCGCCACTCGCCGTCGACGCCGACGAGCGCCTCAGAGAACCCAGCGTCCTCGTTGCCGGGGACCGCGTCCTGCACGTAGCGCATCTGGGCGTAGTTCAACCCGAACTCGTCGGCCCACTGGTCGTCCATTCCATCCAGGCGGTGGAACTGCTTGACGGCACACTGGTCAAGAATGGCTTCGGACTCGGCGTGCTCGAAGAACTCGTCGACGGTCTGGGTAACGAGACGAATCGAGAGATCGTGGTGACGGTGATGTCGGAATACCGTCTCGAGGAACGCTAGACTCGCAGCGTCCTGCATGATGTACCGCGCCTCGTCGATGACGAACACGACCTCCTTGTCCGTCTCTTTCGCCCGCTCGTAGACGAGCGAGATGAGCAACTGCATCGTCAGTGCCGTGCTGCTGTCGACGCTGCCCTCCTGTTGTGCGAGATCGAGGTAGATGACTTTCTCGTCGCGAATGTCGAACTCTGAGGACTTCCCGAGATTAGCGTGGCGACCCTCCTCCTCGAAGGGACGAAGCTGGTCCAGAAGCCACGTCGCGTCCTCGCGAATCTTCCCGGCCTCCTCGTCGGAACGAACGACGAACTCCTCGGGGTCGTCGACCATGTCTTCGAAGACGTCCATCATATCCCGGATAGTCGGGCTGGGGTTGCTGTGCGTCGAGATATCGTCGGTGATGTCGTTGCGCTTGTAGGCACGCTTGAGACCGAGTTCGAGCGTCGTCCGACGATCCCCGAGCGAGATGCCCCGCAGTGCGAAGAAGTTCGTCAGGAAGCTCATCGCGTCGTCGAGCTTCTCGTTGAACGGGCTCGCATCCTCACCCATCGCCCGCTGGACGTGGTCGGG
>NZ_LKIR01000066.1 GCF_001462205.1 Haloparvum sedimenti | reverse complement strand
CGTCCGCCTGCTGACGATGTCCGACTCCTTCTCCCCGGAGGACGCCGGCGAGGAGATCAAAGAGCACGTCGACGAGTTCGCCGAACAGCTCACGGAGAGCGCTTCCTCCCACGAGGCCACGATCGAGGAACTCACGAACTGACGGCGAGTGCGGCGGGCGACACCGGTCATCGAAAATCGGTTACGCGTGCCGGCCACAACGCGGGAGCGGCCGCCGCCAGTCCGCCAACGCGGCCGCGGGTAACCGATACTCGAACCGGGGCGTTCGGAAGCGAGTGGACGAGTCGTGTTCGTTTCCGTCGTCTGATCACTGATCAGTCATCTTTACTCTTACAGAAGATCGAACGTATTTCTATCAGTAGAAAATGACGACGTACGTCAGACATACACAATCTGTATAGAAAAGCGCGGAGTGAGAAACACTTATTGTGTATAGTTTCGATCGAATCCCCATGCCATCTCGTAGCATGGTGCGCGATAGGTGGAGACGGGGTGCTTCAACCGGCCGCGACCTCGCTCGCGGGGGTGAGACCGGATGAGCGACGCCGACTCCGGACTGTTCGACGAGTTCCGCGAGGAGATCGACCCCGTCGTGTTCGCGTTCGGCGCGCTGCTGACGCTCGGGGTTATCGGAGCGTTCTTCGTCAGCCCGAGCACGGTTGAGAACGGGATCACCTCGCTGAACAACCAGCTGCTCGGCGCGTTCAACTGGGCGATGCTGCTGATCGTCTTCCTCATCGTGCTGTTCCTGCTGTTCCTGATCGTGGGGCCGTGGGGCGGCATCAAGCTCGGCGACGAGTCGCCGGAGTACAGCTTCCTCTCGTTCTTCGCGATGCTGTACTCCGCGGGCTTCGCCGCGGGCGTCGTGTTCTGGGGGCCGACGGAGGCACTGTTCTACTACAACAATCCGTCACCGCTGTTCGACGGCGTGGAGGGCGGCTCCGCGGAGGCGATGAGCGTCGCCGTCCAGCAGACGCTGTTCCACTGGGCGCTGCCGCAGCTGGCGGTGTTCACGATCATGGGCATCGCCATCGGCTACTTCGCGTACAACTACGAGAACGTCCCGCTTCGGGTCTCCTCCGCGCTCACGCCGCTCATCGGGGCGGAGAACCTCGACGGGCCGTTCGCGAAGGTCGTCGACATCCTCGCCGTCTTCGCGACCATCGGCGGCGTCGCTACCTCGCTCGGCTTCATCGGGAGCCAGTTCGTCACCGGGCTCGACTACCAGTGGGGGATCAGCATGGGGGACTGGGGGATCCTCCTCGTCGTCACCATGATGACGCTGCTGTTCACGACGTCGATGGTGCTTGGAGTCGACAAGGGGATCCGCCGGCTCTCGAACTTCAACATGGTCCTGTTCGTCGTGCTCATGTTCGCGACGTTCATCGTGGGACCGACGCTGTTCCTCGTGCTGCTCGGCACGCAGGCGTTCGGCGGCATGATCAGCGACTTCGTCTCCATGAGCCTCTTCACCGGCGCCGGCCCGATGGGCGGCGGTGACGCGAGCGCGACGGGGTGGATGAACGCCTGGACCGTCTTCTACTGGGCGTGGGCGCTCTCGTGGTCGCCGTTCGCGGGCCTGTTCATCGCCCGCATCTCGAAGGGCCGGACCGTCCGCGAGGTCGCGTTCACCGGGATCGTGGCGACCTCCGCCGCCACCATCCCGTGGTTCACGTTCGTCGGCGGCACCGCCGTGTGGGCGCAGCACAACGGCATCGCCGACTTCGGCGCGGTGCTGGCCGGGGAGGCCGGGCCCGAGGTGTCCGGCTTCATCCTCTTCGAGGCACTGAACTTCACTCTGAGCCTCGGCGGCGCGTCGCTGACGGTCCCGATCGGGTCGGTGTTGATCTACCTGTTCATGATCCTCGTGACGACGTTCTTCGTCACGTCCGCCGACTCCTCGACGCTGGCCGTCTCGATGATGACGACCGGCGGGAAGGCCAAGCCGTCGAACGTCAACCGGATCTTCTGGGGCGTCGTCCTCGGAATGACCGCGGCGATCCTGATGATCCTCGGCGGCACTGGCAGCGCGAACACGCTCCAACAGGCGGCGATCATCACCGGGACGCCGTTCGCGTTCGTCTGCTTCCTCGCCATGCTGTCGCTGATCAAGGACTTCGGGGAGCACTACGACCAGGTGCTGTTACAGGACGAGACCGTCCTGTTCGGGTCCGCCGAGGAGACGGACTCACGGTCCGGCACCGCCGGCTCGCCCGAGGTCGACGACGACTGATCCTCCACCACCGATAGCGCGGCCGCACCGGGCGTGCCGGTCGCGGCCCGCGGTCATCGCGGCCGGCGCGGTCCCCGATGTCGCGGCGGTCCCGGCTCCGTGGCCATCCCACGCCGGTACGTCCACGAGGGGGCACCGCGCGCCCGACCGCTCGACCACCGCCATAACAAGTTTTAATGTAAGACGTACACATAAACTGTGTATGGATAGGGACACGGCGGAGCCCGACGCGGACGCGCTCCCGGGGCCGAACGCGCAGCGCTGGGTCGATTTCCACCAGCAGCACGCCGCCCCCAGCGAGTACTCCCACGAGTTCGTCTGGGACGTGACCCGCGAGGCCGACGGCCCCTTCGTCACCGACGTCGACGGCAACGTCCTCCTCGATTTCACCTGCCACATCGGCGCCGCCCCGCTCGGCTACAACAACGAGAAGGTGCTCTCGAAGCTGCGGGCGTTCGACCTCGTCGAGCCGATGAAGATCGCGGGCCAGGACATGTACTTCGGCGCCGGGGCGACCCCCGAAGAGTCCGAGGTTCCCGGTTCCAGCCACCTCATGGAGCGGCTAGTCGAGGCGACGAGCCACTACGGGATGGACACGGTGTTCCTCTCGAACTCCGGCGCGGAGGCGATGGAGAACGCGATGAAGATCACTCACGACCACCGCGCGCCCGCGAAGTACGGCGTCGCGTTCGACGGGAGCTTCCACGGCCGCACGCTCGGGACCCTCTCGGTGACGAAGTCGAAGGACGTCTACACGCGCCACTACCCCGAGATCAGCGGGATCGAGACCG
>NZ_LKIR01000065.1 GCF_001462205.1 Haloparvum sedimenti | reverse complement strand
TACTCGCTGCCGCGCCGGCCTTCATTACTTTCCGGCGCTTCCACGTCTCGTCCGCAACTCCCTTATTATTTCTGACATTACTGTCCGATGTCTCCCCGTCTCCGCTAGGGCTGTCACTAGTTGCCATGCGACTGGGTAGATAGCCTAAGATTATATAAAGGTTAAGCATAATTCGGGATAGTACACGGGAAATACTATCTCAGGTAATTACTGACTCGCATTATCCGGCCGACTTCGGGCGAGCAACTGGTAGCACCGGTGACTATTCTCGACGGCCGTCGGGCCAACCTGTCTCGCTCACGTGAGGTTGCCGGCGTCTGATGGGTCGAGGCGGTAGACCCACTGACAATCGCGGGCGGCATCCTCGACGGAAAAACCGCGACGGACCGCTAGTCGTCGGCCGGTTCGGCGCCGCCGGACTCGGCGTCGACGTTCACGGCGATCTCGGCCGCCGCCGCCTTGTACTCGGGGATCTTCGCGCGCTCGTCGAGCACGTCGTTGGTCAGCCGGTTCGCGGAGGCGGCCGCGAAATGCGGCGTCGTCCACACGACGCCCTCCTTGATCGCCTCGGTCACGTTGGCGCGAACGTCGATGGCTCCGCGCCGGGACCGCAGCGTCACCTCGTCGCCGTCCTCGATGCCGTAGTGGGCGGCGTCGTTCGGGTGGACGTCGACGAAGTTCTCCGGGTGCTGGCGCGACAGCGTCGGCGACCGCCTGCTCATCGTCCCCGTGTTGTAGTGTTCCTCGAGGCGGGCGGTCGTGAGGATGAGCGGATACTCCTCGTCGGGCGTCTCCGCCGGCGGCTGGTGGCGGACGCCCTCGATCTTTCCGAGCCCGTTCTCCGTCTCGAAGGAGTCCTCGTAGAGGAACCGGTCCCCTTCGTCGCCCGGCTCGTAACAGGGCCACTGGATCCCCGTTTCGCCGAGCCGGTCGTAGGTCATGCCGTGGTAGCTCGGACAGACCTGCCGGAGTTCCTCGAAGACGGCCTCCGGTCCGTCGAATCGGAACCCCTCCTCGCCGAACAGCCGACTGCCGACCTCCATCAGTATCTCGAGGTCGTGTTCCGTGTTCTCGTGGACCTTCTGGACCGGCCGCATCCGCTGGACGCGACGGTCGGTGTTCGTGACGGTGCCGCCTCGCTCCGCCCACGTCGTCGCCGGGAGCACCACGTCGGCGTACTTCGCCGTCTCCGTCATGAAGATGTCCTGCGCGACGAGGAACTCCAACTCCTGGAGGCGCTCCTCGACGCGGTTCCCGTCGGGCTCGCTCATGATCGGGTTCTCGCCCATCACGTACAGCCCGTGGACCGAGTCGCCGGCCTCGTGGGAGATCTCGACGTTCGTCAGCCCCGGCTCGTCGGGGACCGTGAACCCCCACACGTCCTCGACCGACTCGCGAGCC
>NZ_LKIR01000064.1 GCF_001462205.1 Haloparvum sedimenti | reverse complement strand
CCGCGCGGAGGGTCTCCTCGTCGGTGATCGTGTTCGGCGTCCGCGCGACGAACTGGTAGTCTTCCAGGATCTCGTCTCGCCGTGACTCGTCGAGGTGAGCGAGGATCGCCTTGCTCGCGGCCGAGCAGTGGAGGTTCCGACGAGGATACCCCTTGATCCGCGTGTAGAGATCCTCGCCGACCGCGTCGGGGCCGAACTGTTCGTACAGCAGGATCTCGCGGCCGTGACTCTCCACGACGAGGTGTGCCGCCTCGCCCGTCTCCTGTGCCAGTCTGTCGACTTCCGGCTTCCCGACCTGGTACAGTCGCGACGTGGCTCTGACGTACTCCCCGAGCGGGAGCGCGAAGAGCCCGACCTGATACTCGCCGTCCTCGACTCTCACGTACCCCTTCTCCTGCATCGTCGCGAGGTACGTGTGCGTCGTCCCTGGGGAGCGATCGATCGCCTCGGCGATCTCGGTCACCGTCGCTCCTTCATCATTTCTGAGGATTTTGAGTATGTCAAACGCGAGCGCCACGGACTTGATCCGCCTCGGTGAACGATCATCGGTCATGGTTTCTCATGCCGTCGCGATCGGCATAATCTTTGCCATCGTCAAAAATCGCTGTCGGCTCGAACGCCGATTGGATCGACGGTCCCCGCGTCGTCCGCCGATAATTTTTTGTGTACCGCTATGGAGATGCCGACAGGCTACAATGAGCCAAGTACAGCTATCAGACGTCACAAAAGTCTACGACGACGTGCTTGCGGTCGAGGACATCGACCTCACCGTCCGCGACGGCGAGTTCCTCGTGGTCGTCGGTCCCTCCGGGTGCGGGAAGTCGACGACGCTCCGGATGGTCGCGGGGCTGGAGACGATCTCCGGCGGCGAGATCACGATCGGGTCGGAGGTCGTCAACGACGTTCGGCCGCAGGACCGGGACATCGCGATGGTGTTCCAGAACTACGCGCTCTACCCGCACATGACCGTGCGGGAGAACATGTCCTTCGGGCTGCGCCTCTCCGGAGAGTACGACGACGCCGAGATCGACGAGCGCGTCGAGGACGCGGCCGACCTTCTCGAGATCCCCGAACTTCTCGACCAGTACCCGAAACAGCTGTCCGGCGGGCAACAGCAGCGGGTGGCGCTCGGTCGCTCGATCGTTCGGGACCCGGAGGTCTTCCTGATGGACGAGCCGCTGTCGAACCTCGACGCGAAGCTCCGCTCGCAGATGCGGACGGAGCTCCAGCGCCTCCACGAGGAGCTCGGGGTCACGACCATCTACGTCACGCACGACCAGACCGAGGCGATGACGATGGGCGACCGGATCGCGATCCTCAACGAGGGCGAGCTCCAGCAGATCGCGGAGCCGGAGGTCTGCTACAGCGAACCGAACAACCGGTTCGTCGCCGGGTTCATCGGCTCGCCGAGCATGAACTTCTTCGAGGTCGACGTGGAGTCGGCTCCCGAGGGCGTCTCCGTCACGGGGGACAGCTTCGAGACGGTCCTCGACGTGTCGCTGGCGCCGGGCCGGTACACGCTCGGCGTTCGGCCCGAGGACCTGTATCCGGCCGACGGGGCCGGTCGGATCCCCGCGGATGTCGACGTCGTCGAACCCATGGGCGCGGACAACTACCTCTACCTCACCCCGCCCACCGAGGGCGACGGGGAGACGGAGATAATCGCCCGCGTCGACAACGAGTTCCGACCCGACCCCGGCGAGCGAGTCATGCTCGATTTCGACGTCGCGGACGTTCACTTCTTCGACGAGACGGGCGACCGGGTACCGACCGAGACGGCCGCGGAGCACACGACGTGAGAACGGTCCAATGATCCACGAGACCATCGGTACGAACGAGTGGGAATGGGCTGGCAAACCGTACGCGGCGATCAAGGATGTCGGTCGGCAGGACGGTTCCGTCCTCGTCGTCCCCGTCGGGAGCGTGGAACAGCACGGGCATCACCTGCCCGTCATCACCGACACGCTCCTCGTGGAGGCGATGGTTCACGGAGCGGCGGAGTCGCTGCGGGACGACGTGCCGATCCTCGTCACGCCGCCGGTCTGGAGCGGCTTCTCGCCGCATCACCTCTCGTTCGGCGGCACGCTTTCGCTCGAGTTCGAACACCTCAGACAGACCCTGGAGGATATCGGCCGCACGGGGCTCGAGAACGGCTTCGACGCCGTCTGCTTCGTGAACGGGCACGGCGGGAACGCGGCCCTCATCGACGCGCTCGTGAGCACGCTCGGGAAGACGACGGACGCGGAAGTGCTCGGCACGACGTACTTCACTCTCGCGGCGTCGGAGATCGCGGCCCTCCGCGACAGCGATCCGGGAGGCATGGCCCACGGGGGCGAGTACGAGACGTCGCTCATGCTCTACCTCCGTCCCGACCTGGTCGTGGACGCGCTGATCGAGGAGGGGACGCGCTGGGACGAACA
>NZ_LKIR01000063.1 GCF_001462205.1 Haloparvum sedimenti | reverse complement strand
AGTTCGCGATGCTCCCGTCCTCGTGGTGCCAGAGGGGGTTGCGCCACTGGGAGTCGTCTCTCGCCTGTTCGCGGACGTACTCCTCGTCGACGTCGATCCCCAGCCCCGGTTTGTCGGGCAGCGACAGATATCCGTCCTCGTAGGTGAACGCGTCCTGGTCGCTGAGATACGAGAACACCGGCGACGGCCCCCGGGTGAATATCTCGTCGTGCTGTTCCTGAATCCCGGCGTTCTGGATCGCCATGTTCAGATGGAACCCGACGGCGAACGCGATCGGGCCGACGGGGCACTTGGGAATGAGCGAGATGTCGAACGGCTCACACATGTTCGCGATCTTCCGGATCTCCGTTATCCCGCCCGCGTGAGCGACCGACGGCTGGAAGATATCCACGTTGTGCGACTCGAGCAACTCCTTGAAGTCCCAGCGGGAGTAGAGGCGCTGGCCGGTCGCGAAACTCGTCTGGGCGGTTTGCGAGAGGTCGTACAGCGAATCGTTGTGCTCCGGGAGGACCGGTTCCTCGATGAACATCACGTCGTAGTCCTCGATCACCGGCAGGAGCCGTCTGGCGACGGGAGGCGATACGCGACCGCGGAAGTCGACCGCTATCTCCACCGAGTCACCGGCCGCGTCGACGACGGCGTCCAGCCGCTCCCGGGCGCGCTCGACGCACTCGCTCACCTCGAGGCGTGATGGACGCACGTTCATCATCATCTCCACGGCCGTGTACCCCTTATCGACGGCCTCCACGGCCGACTCAGCGATCTCGTCGGGTCGATCACCGCTGATCCACTGGAGGACGCGAACCCGGTCGCGCACGGGGCCGCCGAGCAGTTCGTACACCGGTTTGTCCGCGGCCTTCCCGCGAATGTCCCAGAGCGCCTGGTCTATCCCGGCGATCGCACTCATCAGAATCGGTCCACCGCGATAATGGCTCGCACGATGGAGCCTGTACCAGAGTCGTTCGACCTCGTTCGGGTCCTCACCGATCACGTGGTTCTCTACGAGGTCCTCCACGGCCGCCCGAATCGTCGGCGTTCGTCCCTCGACGATCGGTTCTCCCCACCCGACCACCCCCTCGTCCGTTTCCAGCTTCAGGAAGAGCCACCGAGGCGGAACGGCGAACAACTCGTAGTCGGTCACGATCATGGTAGATACTCCCCGTGGAGCACCATAATAGATGGGCTCCGCGC
>NZ_LKIR01000062.1:134802-147400 GCF_001462205.1 Haloparvum sedimenti | reverse complement strand
GAAGCGGGAGATTTGCGTCATAGACAACCGCATTCTCTCGCTTCAACTCCTTTGATTTAGCGGCCTACCTCGCTGCTGTATGGCGATTCAACACAGCCGGTTGAAGCATCGTGATGTCCGCGCTGCCGGCCGTGACGTTGAACGGTTTCAGACGAACCCTTGTGGGGTTGAAGCACCGCACGGACGGCGGAGAGTTATCTGCCCCTAACTGTTTCAGACGAACCCTTGTGGGGTTGAAGCAGGAGTGGGAGAACCTTCCGCAGGAGATCCGCGACGTTTCAGACGAACCCTTGTGGGGTTGAAGCGACTTGAGCGCGGACGTACTCGCGGACCACCGCGAGTTTCAGACGAACCCTTGTGGGGTTGAAGCAGCGAGAGCGACGTATCTCTCTCACTGAGCACGGCCGGTTTCAGACGAACCCTTGTGGGGTTGAAGCGGTGGGCGCGCTCCGGTCAACATCAAGAGTGCGTCCGTTTCAGACGAACCCTTGTGGGGTTGAAGCGATCACGAACCCCGGCGAGTCAGTCGCCGTCACCATGTTTCAGACGAACCCTTGTGGGGTTGAAGCGTACTCCGGCGTCTTGATCTTATCCGTGTACTTCGCGTTTCAGACGAACCCTTGTGGGGTTGAAGCGACATGGAGGTGCTGCATGAGCGGATCACCGACTGTTTCAGACGAACCCTTGTGGGGTTGAAGCGTGAATCAGGCCGAGGTGCTGTTAGGCGACGACGAGTTTCAGACGAACCCTTGTGGGGTTGAAGCGCCACGTCGGCGCTGCCGGCTTCAAGCAGGTTGGTTTCAGACGAACCCTTGTGGGGTTGAAGCGCCGATCCCGTCGAATTTCTCCTCCAGTACCTCGTTTCAGACGAACCCTTGTGGGGTTGAAGCCGGTGGCGGCCCTTTAGCATGAGGTGCGTGCGAACGGTTTCAGACGAACCCTTGTGGGGTTGAAGCGGAGTACGGGGGGAGAGAGGATCTGGAGCAGGACGGTTTCAGACGAACCCTTGTGGGGTTGAAGCGCCTCCTCGGGGCGCGCGGCAACGCGGCCACCCGTAGTTTCAGACGAACCCTTGTGGGGTTGAAGCACGAATCGCCCCGGAGTCATCGGCAACGAGGAGCCGTTTCAGACGAACCCTTGTGGGGTTGAAGCATCGTGATGTCCGCGCTGCCGGCCGTGACGTTGGTTTCAGACGAACCCTTGTGGGGTTGAAGCGTCCTCATCCAGCGCCGACAAGATCCGCTCCTTGGTTTCAGACGAACCCTTGTGGGGTTGAAGCGAGCGCCGAACGGCCCCATGCCCGAATTGCTCTGGGTTTCAGACGAACCCTTGTGGGGTTGAAGCTCGCGGAGAATCCCGAGGACAAGCGGGGGACGGTCGTTTCAGACGAACCCTTGTGGGGTTGAAGCTTGCGTGATGTCCGCCCGGAGGGTGTAGGCGTCGGTTTCAGACGAACCCTTGTGGGGTTGAAGCGTCCTCGCGCAAGAAGTCGGTGACGAACGATTCGGTTTCAGACGAACCCTTGTGGGGTTGAAGCCGTCACCGCGTGGTCGTCGGCACACTCCCGAAGGTCGTTTCAGACGAACCCTTGTGGGGTTGAAGCACAGACTGTACACTCGTACTCGCCGGTAGGTGTTCGTTTCAGACGAACCCTTGTGGGGTTGAAGCGACTACGGCGAGAATGAGCTGTATCTGTCGTTCCTGCGTTTCAGACGAACCCTTGTGGGGTTGAAGCGTGAACGCCCACCCGTCAGCCCCACCGATGGTTGGTTTCAGACGAACCCTTGTGGGGTTGAAGCAGCCATGTGGACTTGGTACCATAGTTCGGGATCTTGTGTTTCAGACGAACCCTTGTGGGGTTGAAGCGGTTACGTCAATCGGGTCCGCGACGTTACGGAACGGTTTCAGACGAACCCTTGTGGGGTTGAAGCCAACGTGACCAGCTCGCCGCCCGGCAACTCCGTGACGTTTCAGACGAACCCTTGTGGGGTTGAAGCCGCCTCGTGCTCGGTGGGGACGTGCAAGTGGCGGTTTCAGACGAACCCTTGTGGGGTTGAAGCTCGATCAGGACGCCCGCCGAGAGGTCGCGGATCTGTTTCAGACGAACCCTTGTGGGGTTGAAGCATCCAGACCGCCCTTGTCGGCGTCAGGGTCGCCCGAGTTTCAGACGAACCCTTGTGGGGTTGAAGCGGACACTCCCCGGCATCCCGACGTGGTTCAAGCCGGGTTTCAGACGAACCCTTGTGGGGTTGAAGCATCTCGTGGGTGTCGATGGCGGTGTCCCAGTGGGTTTCAGACGAACCCTTGTGGGGTTGAAGCAGCTACTCCGGTCGCGCGCTCATAGAAGGTGTCGCGTTTCAGACGAACCCTTGTGGGGTTGAAGCAGCAGACGGGTCAGGGAGTCGAGGACGCGGCCGGCGTTTCAGACGAACCCTTGTGGGGTTGAAGCAGGTGAAAAAGGAACCCTACGACGCCGACGACGCGGTTTCAGACGAACCCTTGTGGGGTTGAAGCCATCCACAAAGTCGATCAGTTCCTCGGGCGTGAGTCGTTTCAGACGAACCCTTGTGGGGTTGAAGCCAGTTGTCCAGCAAGTAGGAGTAGAGAGCCTCACGCGTTTCAGACGAACCCTTGTGGGGTTGAAGCCGACTTGAATCGGAGCGCGACAAGCGTCTTGCCCGGGTTTCAGACGAACCCTTGTGGGGTTGAAGCATGGGACAGACAGTTCCCGGAGTCGATGACGTACAGTTTCAGACGAACCCTTGTGGGGTTGAAGCGTCGCCGCTTCGTTGCCACACCGCGGACACTCATAGTTTCAGACGAACCCTTGTGGGGTTGAAGCGGGCAGGCCACCGGCCGGCTGTGACCCCGGCTTACGTTTCAGACGAACCCTTGTGGGGTTGAAGCGACCTCCCAAAGGTCGTCGTCGGTGTGCTCCTCTAGTTTCAGACGAACCCTTGTGGGGTTGAAGCCCCAACACCTCCGGCCGAGATCTCTACGAAGAGTTTCAGACGAACCCTTGTGGGGTTGAAGCACGTCGGTCGCCTCGACCGAGTACGGATACGCGCTCGTTTCAGACGAACCCTTGTGGGGTTGAAGCCATATGTAGCGTTCGGCGTTGTTTCCGTTCGCTCCGGTTTCAGACGAACCCTTGTGGGGTTGAAGCAATGCGGGCGAGTCGAGCACGGTCGGCGTGAGGACGGTTTCAGACGAACCCTTGTGGGGTTGAAGCCCCGAGATTAGGCACCGGCTCGAAGATCGATAGCTGTTTCAGACGAACCCTTGTGGGGTTGAAGCGCATAGGGCTTACATCAATAACCGCCTTATCCCGTGTTTCAGACGAACCCTTGTGGGGTTGAAGCACTCCTCACCGGCTGTGGTTGGCGGCACGGTCTACGGTTTCAGACGAACCCTTGTGGGGTTGAAGCCCGCCTGTGCGGCGATAGCCGAGAACACGAACGTGTTTCAGACGAACCCTTGTGGGGTTGAAGCATCCCCACCTCCGCAGGATCGGGTAGATAACCCGCGTTTCAGACGAACCCTTGTGGGGTTGAAGCGTTGAGCACAGTCCCGTTATCCGGGTCCGTACAGGTGTTTCAGACGAACCCTTGTGGGGTTGAAGCGATCGATACTCCACCGCCTTCGGACCGGCCGCTGAGTTTCAGACGAACCCTTGTGGGGTTGAAGCCGCCACATCCAGCACGCGGGCGGCTCCTCGAGCCGGTTTCAGACGAACCCTTGTGGGGTTGAAGCCTCATCCGGGGGCTGATGCAGTGATGCTCGCGCAGGTTTCAGACGAACCCTTGTGGGGTTGAAGCACGGCCAACGCCGCGGTCGGCGACTACGCGATCGAGTTTCAGACGAACCCTTGTGGGGTTGAAGCCCGAACGGCGTGGGCCGCTTCGATGCTGTTGCAGTAGACGGTGGTTTCAGACGAACCCTTGTGGGGTTGAAGCGCGCTCGACGCGGCGCCGCGCTCCGAGCTCCGGCGCGGTTTCAGACGAACCCTTGTGGGGTTGAAGCACGACCAACGCCGCGGTCGGCGACTACGCGATCGGTTTCAGACGAACCCTTGTGGGGTTGAAGCTCGGCTGAGGTGACCGCGACCGGCATCGAGTCGGCGTTTCAGACGAACCCTTGTGGGGTTGAAGCGCATCGCCGCCCGTCTCACCGGCGACGTCGACGACGGTTTCAGACGAACCCTTGTGGGGTTGAAGCCTAACTTCAAAACCGCAGTAAGTGAAGGTACTGTTGTTTCAGACGAACCCTTGTGGGGTTGAAGCGTAGAACACCCGTGGGTGGGGGTAGAAGTCTCACAGTTTCAGACGAACCCTTGTGGGGTTGAAGCCTCGCTCCAAGTGGTATGGGTCGTCTTTTAGACAAGTTTCAGACGAACCCTTGTGGGGTTGAAGCAGGGACAGGTAGAGGGTCATAGTCTCGTAGTCCTCGTTTCAGACGAACCCTTGTGGGGTTGAAGCGCCGCGTGCCAGTACGGCGGGCGAACCGTCCGGTTCGTTTCAGACGAACCCTTGTGGGGTTGAAGCAGCCATGTGGACTTTGTACCACAGATCTGGGTCTTGTTTCAGACGAACCCTTGTGGGGTTGAAGCCTCAACGTCAGACCCCATCTGCCCACCGAAGCCAAGTTTCAGACGAACCCTTGTGGGGTTGAAGCCTCGTCCTCGACGGTGAGGCGGATCCACTCCTGTTTCAGACGAACCCTTGTGGGGTTGAAGCATCCCCTCCAGCGACTGGTTGAGGCCCTGAATGCGCGTTTCAGACGAACCCTTGTGGGGTTGAAGCATCATCGCGGCCGACATCCTCGCCTACGCTCGGGGGTTTCAGACGAACCCTTGTGGGGTTGAAGCTACGTCTATACGCGCTTTGATTTGGGCCATCTCTGGTTTCAGACGAACCCTTGTGGGGTTGAAGCTATGACTGTAATAATAGGGACCAAAAAAAAACCAGTTTCAGACGAACCCTTGTGGGGTTGAAGCGCCGGCTACGCGCACGCCGACGTAGTGCTCGGAGAGTTTCAGACGAACCCTTGTGGGGTTGAAGCGTTTTATCTCGGTCGACCGTGGATCAGTTGCTAACAGTTTCAGACGAACCCTTGTGGGGTTGAAGCATGCCACTACGAAAGCCTTTCAGATATGTAACCATATCGTTTCAGACGAACCCTTGTGGGGTTGAAGCAGTCTGTCATAACTCAATCAGACACACACATACCTAGTTTCAGACGAACCCTTGTGGGGTTGAAGCACAAACACGAACGACCTCGTGTACGAGATCCCCATGTTTCAGACGAACCCTTGTGGGGTTGAAGCGTCGATCGCGGAATCACGAAGCCCCACGACGAGGCGTTTCAGACGAACCCTTGTGGGGTTGAAGCTGCCGATCATCGGTGACGAGGGCGTCGGCAAGTCGTTTCAGACGAACCCTTGTGGGGTTGAAGCCGTCTCCCCGATGAGTTGAACATCATCCCTGTTGGTTTCAGACGAACCCTTGTGGGGTTGAAGCGCCTCGACGCCCAGGCCGGTCTGGCTGAGGAACTGGTTTCAGACGAACCCTTGTGGGGTTGAAGCACTCGAACAGACGCGGAGCGCGCGCTCGTGCGCGAGTTTCAGACGAACCCTTGTGGGGTTGAAGCAAGTGCCGTCTCGTGCTGACGTGGACACGATGCGGTTTCAGACGAACCCTTGTGGGGTTGAAGCCCGATGCGGGACCGCGTCGACGAGGATACCGACCGGTTTCAGACGAACCCTTGTGGGGTTGAAGCGGCGTCCGCTGAGGTCCATCGGATCCGGACGTCGCTGTTTCAGACGAACCCTTGTGGGGTTGAAGCCTCAAAACGGTCGACGAGCTCGCGCCGCGGTCGACGTGTTTCAGACGAACCCTTGTGGGGTTGAAGCGTCTTGAACGCGGTCTTCGTTCGTGCTCATAGTTGGTTTCAGACGAACCCTTGTGGGGTTGAAGCTCGATCCCCCGCGACCGTCGCATCTCCACCAGCCTGTTTCAGACGAACCCTTGTGGGGTTGAAGCCGGTTGATCGACTTCCTGCGGTCGTACTACCGGGCGGTTTCAGACGAACCCTTGTGGGGTTGAAGCCCCACACGGTGCAGAATAGGTCGCCGTCTTGTTCTGGTTTCAGACGAACGCTTGTGGGGTTGAAGCGAGCTGAAGGCCATCCGCGCCTACCACGAGCTGGTTTCAGACGAACCCTTGTAGGGTTGAAGCGATCGAATCACCAGCTGCCGCTAAGTCAAACACACATCTCAGACAAAATCCAATGAGATTGAAACAAAAATGTAGCATGCGGTATCAGTAGGAACCGCGTGTTTCAACCGACCTTTCGTGAGACCGAAGTACTGGCCAGGTCCAAGCGCGTTCGGCCTCAGTGAATCCGGTTTCAGCTACCCCCACGTCCACAGCGAGTCGAAGACGAACCGGTAGAGTCCGCTGATGAGGATGGCGACGGCGTTGGCGATCAGGTACGTGATCGCCGCGAACTCCACCAGCCCGTAGAGGACGCCGAGCTGGATCGGGATCGCGGAGCCCCGGACGACGTTCGTCTTGAGCAGCCCGGCGAGGTAGTCGTGGAGACCGGTGTTCTGGGTCGCTCGGAACGTCCACGCGTTGTTGAGCACGTACGAGAGAACGATCGTGATCTCGATGGCGATCGTCGCGCCGACGAGGTAGTTGAGCCCGCCGGCGTCGACGAACGCCCACAGCAGGGCCATCTGGACGCCGGCGGTCGTGGCACCGACGATCACGAACCTCCGGAGCTGCGTCGCGACTGGCCCGCTGAGGAGGTTTCTGAGAAGGGACCGGAGCATCTAGCGGTAGCCGAGCGCGGAGAGTTGGGCCTCGAGATCCTCGTTGATCTCCTCCTCGTCGCCCGCGTCGTCGAGCGCGGCCGCCTCCTCGCGGAGGCGGGCGATGTGGGACGCGACCGCAGGTGCGAGCCGCTCGATGGCGGCTTCCCGCTCCGGCGTCGGATCGTCGGCGAGGTTCTCCTGCTGGTCCGGGTCCGAGGGCCGGTGATACAGCTCTGCCTCGCCGGTGTCCGCGTTCTCGATGTATGTCCAGTCGGCGTCCCGCGCGCTCACGAGGAGGTCGCCGTCGTCGAGCGAGCGCGGGATGGGCTGGGCGGTCAGCTCCTCGCCGCGGACGGTGACGGAGACGACCGGCTCCGGCGGCTCCGTGAGGGCACCGGGCGACTCGGCTCCGCCGCCGAGTGCCTCCTCGCCCGCGGTTTCCCCCTCCGGATGCGTTCCGGCCCCGGCGACCGCACCGCCGTCCGACGCGACCGCCGGTTCGGACTCCGCATCCGCGGGATCGTCTGCGGGGTCGTCCACGGGGGAGAGCAGTGATTCCCCCTCCCACGCGTCCGGCGCCTCGATCCCCAGCAGGTCCGCAACCGTCGGCGGGACCGCGTCGAGTCCGACGGGCCGGTCGCTGCGGTCCGACTCCACGCCCGGCGCGTCGACCAGTAGCGGGACGTGGATCAGTTCGTCGTACAGCTTGGGGTAGTGTGCGAGGTGGCCATGTTCCTGGAACTCCTCGCCGTGGTCGCCCGCGAACACGACCGCGGTTTCGTCGCGGAGCCCCTCCGCGTCCAGCGTGTCGAGCAGGCGGCCGATGCTGGCGTCGACCTGTCTGACGGCGGCCTGGTACAGGGTTCGGAGGTCGTCGAGCGTACTGTCGCCGACCTCCAGTCCGAGCCCGGTCCGGGTGTGCGCGAGCAGCATCCGGTGGGTGCCGACCGTCTGGTCGGAGACTTCCCGGACGTATCGGGGCGCGGGGACGTAGGGCGTGTGCGCGTCCATGTAGTGCACCCACAGGAAGAACGGCTCGTCGTCGTCGCGCGACGCCACGAACTCGGTCGCCGCGTTCTCCACGTCGAACATCCGCGAGGTGTCGAGGAAGGGGCGGTCGTCGCTCTCGCCGCGGAGCTTCGCGCTCAGGCGTCGGAACGGGGAGGCGGCGAGCTGGAGCCACGCCTCCACGGTCGGGTGGGTGGCGAGGTACTTGCCGTAGATGCTGGCGTTCACGTCGGCGACGAACGACTCGAACTCGTCGAACCCCTCGTCGTACCCCCAGTAGGAGGTGAGGAAGCCGTTCGCGGCGTTGAACCCCGCCGTCGAGACGCCGGCCTCGGAGGCGACCTCCGCGATGGTCGGCCGCCCCTCGACCCCGATCCGGCCCGAGTCGGTGAACACCGGCTGCGAGGCCATGATCGAGGGGAACGAGAAGGGCGTCCAGTTGCCGTTCGCGAAGCCGCGCTCGAAGACGACGCCGCGGTCGCCCAGATCGTCGATGACGGGCGTGCGGCGCTCGGCGTCGTACGGGCCGATGGCGTCCGTCCGCAGGGAGTCGACCGTGACGAGAAGAACGTTCGAACGTGGAGATGTGCCGTCCATGGTGGTCAGTCCCGACACGCGTCCGAGCGCCGTCGGCCCGCCGCGAGTGGGCCGGTCGGCACCGGCGTCCGCGGCGACCGGCCCCCCAGGACCCGTCCGCGTGCCAGTAATTGGCTACAGCGTACGCGAGAGAACTTGATTAGTGTTTCGTCACGTCGGACGGCCGACGGAACCGGTCGCGGGGACCGAACGGCGCCTTACAGCCCGGCGTAGGGGCCGCCCTTCGCCGCCGTCAGTCGCTCGACCTGCTCGTCGCTGAGGTCGACGGCGGCGGAGGCGAGGTTCTCGGTCAACTGGTCGACGGTGCGGGCGCCGACGATGGGCGCGGTGACGCCGTCGCGGTGTTGCAGCCACGCGAGTGCGACCTGTGCGGGCGAGGCGTCGACCTCGTCGGCGACCGCGTCGAGCTCGTCGTGGAGGTCGAAGTTCGCCTCGGTGAGGTACGACTCCTGGAACCGGTCGGAGGCGGCGACCTTCGACTCCTCCGGCAGAGCCTCGTCGCGGTCGTACTTGCCGGTCAGGAAGCCCTGGCCGAGCGGGCTCCACGGGCAGACGGCGAGGTCCTGCTGGCGCGCGAACTCCAAGTAGTCTCCCTCGATCTCGCGGTCGACGAGGTTGTAGCGCGGCTGGAGCACGCTGAACGGCTCCCATCCCTCCGCGCGAGCGATCTCGTTGGCGCGGGCGACTTTCCACGCGTTCGGGCGCAGGGTCGACGCACCGAGGTAGTGGACCTTCCCCTCCTCGACGAGCGCGTTGAGCGTCTTCATCAGCTCGCGCGCGTCGGTCGCGTCGTCCCAGCGGTGGATGTAGAGCACGTCGACGTAGTCGGTGTCGAGTCGCTCCAGCAGCGCGTCGATGCGGTCGCGGACGTTCTTCCGGTTCGTGCCGCGGCTGTTCGGGTCGCCGTCACGGATCTGCCAGTAGATCTTCGAGGCGATCGTGTACCGCTCGCGGTCGCGCCCCTGCAGCCACTCGCCGATCCACTCCTCGCTCGCGCCGCCGCCGTACACGTCCGCGGTGTCGATGTAGCGGCCGCCCGCGGCGTCGTAGGCGTCGAGCAGCTCCTTCGCGCGCGTCTCGTCGATCTCCACCTCGCCGGCGTCGTTCTCCTTGCCGAACCGCCACGTGCCGAGCTGCAGCTCGCTCGTGTGAATGCCGGTGCCGTCGAGTGAGACGAAGTCGAGGTCGAGCTCCTCGGGTGATCGAGTCATCGCGTGAGCGTTCGTCGCGCGCCCGCAAAAGGCCACAGGAACCGGAAGTTCCCGCTCGCCGTTTCCCCGGCTCGGGCTCGCGAACGGCACCGAACATCTTCGGCACACGGCCGTTGTTCGTCCGGGGCGTATATCTCGACATGAGCACGTCCACTACGGACCGACACGTCGCCGAGGATGAGGGGACGACCGCGGACGAGGAGAGGGCCGCGGACGAGGAGAGGGTCGCGGACGAGGGGCGGGGCGTGGAGGAGGCGACCACGACCGTCACGGTCCGCTGTACCGGCCACGTCCGAACCGAACTGGGGACCCACGAGTTCCCCTTCACGTTCGCGGGCGAGACCCTCCGCGAGTTCCTCGCCGCCCTCTTCGAGGAGCACCCCGGACTGGAGGAGCTGCTGATCGCCGAGACGGAGGCCGAGGCGACCCACCGCGGCTGGGCGACCGCGCCCGAGGACCTCCCCGGCACCTGGGTCAAAAACCCCGAGGGCGAGCAGACGGTCGCGTACGCCCGCATCCTCGTCAACGGCCGCTTCAACGAGCAGCAGGCGGGCTTCGACACGACGCTCGAAGAGGGCGACCGCGTCGCGCTCGTCTACCCATTTATGTTCTGCTGTTGAGTCCGTTCGCGGCCGGGTCTTCTTGAACGACAGACGGCTCTTCTCGAACGGCAGGCGGGTCTTCTCGAACGACAGACGGGCCCTCTCGGACGACGGGCGAAGTCACCGCGGTCCGCTCTCGCGGTCGCGGTCCCCCTCCAGCGTTTCGACGCGCTCCTCGAGTTCCGCTATCCGGCGCCGTTCGGGGTCTGAACCGCCGGACTTGGATCGGACGAAGTACACGACGACCCCGATCAGCGCGACCGGGATCGCGAGGAGCACGAGGAAGACCACGGCGAGGATCAGGAGCTCCGGACCGCCCGGAATCTGTGCGGGAACCATCACGGGCGAAGGACGGCGCTCCCGGAAATAACTGTATGGGTGACAGCTCCGACGGCGTTCGAGGCAGGAGCCGGAGCCGGCGGTGCGCCCTCACCGAGTGGAAACGGAAATCAACCGCCTCGCTTCCGGGCTCGACGACGCCGAACAGCCAGTATTTCTGAAAAGAAAGTACACCCAAAATATCGCTTTTCGGACGTGTCGACGAACGGTTGATACTGGCCCGTATACTCCGTTTGCGGACCGCTCGCGACCATTCACGAGACGCTAAATCCCGCCGACGGCAGACACACCGGAACAGTAACACGGTAATGAATAATCTTTTAGTGTAGTGTCACATCTCCGCGGATGATGTCTGACACAGACAATGTTGAAGGATCTGACGGGGCGAATCGCGGGGCCGCGATCGATCGTCGCTCCATGCTGGCGGCGGGCGGCGCCGTCGTTGCCGGAACCACGCTCACCGGGTGTCTCGGTGGCGGCGGTGACGGCGGTGGCGACGACGGCAACGGCGGCGGCGACAGCGACGGCGGCAGCGGTAACGGCGGTGGCTCGGGGTCGACGACGAACGTCGCCATCGTCTCCAGCCCGGCCGGGTTCGACGACAACGCGTTCAACGACCTGGCTGTCCAGGGGCTCGAGAGCGCGCAGGAGGACTACGACCTCGAGATCAACCAGGTCGAGGAGACCGAGCAGTCGAACTACCAGTCCACGCAGGCGAACCTCGCCGAGAGCGGGGACTACGACCTCATCGTCCTGGTCTCGTACAACCACACGGAGGCCCTGACGCAGAACGCCGCGGACTACCCGGACCAGAACTGGATGCTCATCAACGACCACGTCGACGAGCCCAACGTGGCCGGATACACGTGGGCCAACCACGAGATGTCGTACCTCGCGGGCGTCCTCGGCGGGACGATGACGACCGAGGAGCTCTCCCACGAGGGGAACTCGAACGAGCCGAGCGAGGCGCACGTCGGCTTCGTCGGCGGCGTCGACGGATCGCTCATCAACGCGTTCGAGGAGGCGTACAAGGCGGGCGCGGAGTGGGTCAACTCCGACGTCACCGTCGACGTGGGGTACATCGGCGACTACAGCGACACGGACACCGCCGCGAGCATCGCCTCCTCCCAGTACGACAACGGCGCGGACATCGTCTACCACGCCGCGGCCGCGGCCGGACAGGGCGTCTTCGAGGCCGCACAGGAGAACAGCCGCTTCGCGATCGGCGTCGACGCGGACCAGTCCGTGACCCTGGAGGAGTTCCAGGACGTCATCATCGGCTCCGCGGTCAAGTACATCAACGAGGGGACGCGAGAGGTCGCGTCGGCGGTCGCCGAGGACGACTTCGGAAGCGTCACGGGCGCGAACACGCTCGGCCTCGACGAGGAAGGCGTCGACGTCGTGATCGGGCAGGCGTTCGAGGGGAACCTCCCGGATGTCGTCTCGCAGAACGTGCAGGACGCGAAGGACGGGATCACGAGCGGCGACATCGAGGTTCCGTGTTCCGCCTCCGGCTGTAACTGATCGCGCGGCATCCACCCGATATTTATGAGCCACTTTCGCACGGTGACCAATGACGACTGACGACACACCACCGCCGGCCGTTCGGATGGAGGGCATCACGAAGCGGTTCGGCGATGTCGTGGCGAACGACGAGGTCGATTTCTCGCTGGAGCAGGGCTCGATCCACGCCCTCCTCGGCGAGAACGGCTCCGGCAAGACGACGCTGATGAGCGTCCTCTACGGCCTCTACGAGAAGAACGCCGGGACGATATCCGTCGGCGACGAGGTCAGAACGTTCGACTCGCCCAGGGACGCGATGGACGCAGGCATCGGGATGATCCACCAGCATTTCCAGCTCGTGGAGACGATGACCGTCCTCCAGAACATCATCCTGGGCCACGAGCCGACCGAGCGCGGCTTCGTCAACACGGAAGCCGCCCGGACCGACGTCGAGGAGATCTGCGCGCGCTACGAGTTCGACGTCGACGAGTACCTCGACGTGAAGGTCCGGGACCTCGACC
>NZ_LKIR01000062.1:98091-134792 GCF_001462205.1 Haloparvum sedimenti | reverse complement strand
CGGCGCCCGCCAGCGGGTGGAGATCGTCAAGAGCCTCTATCGCGGCGCGGACATCCTCATCCTCGACGAGCCGACCGCGGTCCTCACGCCACAGGAGATCGAGGACCTCCTCGACGTGATGGAGCAGCTCACGGACGCCGGCCACTCGCTCATCTTCATCACGCACAAGCTGGGCGAGGCGCTCGACGCGGCCGACGAGATCACCGTCCTGCGGGACGGCGCGGCGATCGGCACGGTCGACGCGGCCGACACCTCCGAGGAGGAGCTCGCGCGGATGATGGTCGGTCGAGAGGTCCAGTTCGACCGGCCACCCCGGGACTCGACCGAGGGCGATCCCGTGCTCGACGCGGAGGGGCTCCGCGTGCGTGGCAACCGGGGTCTCGAGCAGGTGAGCGATGTCGACCTCACCGTGCGGGAGGGTGAGATCCTGGGCGTCGCCGGCGTTCAGGGGAACGGGCAGACCGAGCTGGTCGAAGCGCTGACCGGGCTCCGCGAGGTCGACGCCGGGACGGTGCGGTTCGACGGCGCGGAGATCACCGACACGGACCGACGCGAGCGTATCGACGCCGGCATCGCGTACATTCCGGAGGACCGGACGACCGAGGGGCTCGTCCAGGACTACACGCTCGTTCGCAACGCGCTCCTGGGCAACCAGACGGTCGAACCGTTCGTCGACAACGGGCTGATCGACTGGGCGGCCGTCCGCGCCCACGCCGAGGAGATCGTTCGGGAGTACGACGTGCAGCCGCCGAACGAGGAGACGGAGGCGAAGTCGCTCTCCGGCGGGAACCAGCAGAAGTTCATCGTCGGCCGGGAGATCGAACACGACCCCGACGCCATGGTCGCCTCCCACCCGACGCGGGGGGTCGACATCGGCTCGATCGAGTTCATCCACGACCGGCTGCTGGAGCTGCGCGAGGCGGGGATGGCGATCGTCGTGGTCTCCTCGAAGCTCGACGAGATACAGAAGCTCTCCGACCGGATCGCGGTGATGTACGAGGGCGAGTTCGTGGACGTCGTTGACCCGGAGACGACGACCGAGGAGGAGCTCGGGCTGCTGATGGCGGGCCACGACACCGGCGACGGCGAGGGCGGTTCCGAGGCCGCCTCGAGCGGAGGTGTCCAGTCGTGAGCGCCCCGTCGGAACGGCTCCGTGAGGCGGTCGACCGCGCCGCCGGCCACATGCTGCGCGCGTCGGTGCTCGAGCGGCTGGCGATCGCGACCGCCTCGACGGCGCTGGCGCTGGCGATCGGCGTCGGCATCGTCGCGGCGGCCGGGTACGACCCGGTGCAGTTCGTCACCAGCCTGATCGAGGGCGCGGTCGGCGGCCGGTCGGCGATCGCGCGAACGCTGCGGTTCTCGACGCTGTTCATCCTGACCGGCGTCGCGGTCGCGGTCGCGTTCCGGGCCGGCGTGTTCAACATCGGCGTCCAGGGGCAGTTCGTCGTCGGCGGCTTCGCGACCATCATGTCGATCATCTGGACGGCACCGCTGCTTCCGGGAGGCGTCGTCGGTGGCGTCGGCCTCCTGATCATCGGGTTCGTTGCGGGTGCGGTCGCGGGCGGCGCCTACGCGGCGCTCCCCGGCGCCCTGAAGGCGTACGCCGACGCGAACGTGATAATCACCACGATAATGCTGAACTTCATCGCGACCGGCGTCGTCGGCTGGCTCGTTCAGGGGCCCCTCCGCGGGGAGGGCAACGCGGCGCCGAACACGGAGCGGATCCCGGAGTACGTCTCGTTCCCGAGCCTCGTCTTCGACAGCTCCGGGTTCTCGGTCGTCGGACTGGGGATCGCGCTCGTCACCGTCGCGGCGATCTACGTGGTCATGGAGCGGAGCCGGTTCGGCTACGACATGGTGACGAGCGGCCACCAGGAGTCGGCCGCGACCTACTCCGGCGTCGACGCCGAGCGAACGGTCGTCACGACGATGGCCCTCTCGGGCGTGGTCGCCGGGATCGCGGGCTCGGTGTTCGCGGTGATGATCATGGGCTACTACACCGACCCGGGCGGCATCGCGACGTACGGCTTCGACGCCATCGCCGTGAGCCTGCTCGCGGCGAACAACCCTCTCGGCATCGTGCCGGCCGGACTGCTGTTCGGCGGGCTCGACTCCGCGGGGACGCACATCGGGCTCTACACCGACGTTCCGGTCCAACTCATCGACGGCGTCATCGGACTCGTCATCCTGTTCGTCGCGGTCCCGGAGCTGTTCCGCATGGCCGCACAGCGGACCGGGCTGGGGGGTGAGCGCCGATGAGCCTCGCCGACTCCCTCGGCGGAAACCGCGTTCGGATCGCCGGCGTCGCCGCGCTCGTCGCCGCCGCGGCGGTGGCGGCCGTGGCGATGGACCTGCCGCTCCTGGGGATCGTCACGGTCGGCTTCGCGGAGCGCTCGCTCCAGGCCGCCACCCCCATCGCTTTGACCGCGATCGGCGGGCTCTACGCCGAGAAGAGCGGCGTCTTCAACATCGGCGTCGAGGGGTTCATGATCTTCGGGGCGGCGACGGCCGCGACCACGATGTGGATCATCGGCGGCGGCTCGCCCGGTCAGAGCGACATCTGGCTCGCGATCCTCGCCTCGGTGCTGGTCAGTCTGGCGTTCGCGATCGTGTTCGCCGTCCTGCTGATCCGGTACGAGGCGGACCAGATCGTCGCGGGGCTGGCGCTGTGGTTCATCGGCCTCGGGTTCGGCCCGTTCATGGCGGTCCTCGTCTGGGACAGCCGCAACAGCCCGAGCCTCGAGAGCATCAACGACCTGACGATTCCCGTTCTCGCGGACGTGCCGGTGCTCGGCCCGATCCTCTTCGACACCTCGCCGCTGGTGCTGTTCACCGCAGTCCTGGCCGTCGCCGCCTGGAAGTTCCTCACCGACACGCGGTACGGCTACTGGATCCAGGCGGCCGGCGAGAACCCGGAGGCGCTCGACACGGCCGGCGTCAGCGTCACGCGCGTCCGGTACGCCGCCGTGATCTTCTCCGGCGTCATGGCCGGGCTGGGCGGTGCGGTGCTGCTGGCGCAGGCGGGCTCCTTCACCGGGACCGGCGACACGATGGTCAGCGGCCGCGGCTGGATCGGCATCGTCGCCTACCTGTTCGGCAACTACAACCCGATCGGCGCGGCCGTCGCGGCGCTCGTGTTCGGCGGGCTGGACATGCTGCAGATCCAGCTGCAGACGGTCGGCATCAGCGTGCCCAACCGGCTCGTCAACCTGTTCCCGTACGCCGGCGTGGTCGTCGTCCTCACCGTCTGGGGGTCCACGCGGACGCCCTCCGCCGTCGGCGAGCCCTACGAGAGCGAGGAGTAGCGGGCTCGCCTCCCTGACGTGGGGCGCCGCGGATCGGCCGCGTTCCGCCGATCCGTCCGTACGTCGCCGATCCTCCTGCGAGCAGCCGACGCGAGCGGCATACGATCCTGGCCGGCTACCCAGCAAAGAAGTGCTGAGTTGGTCTGCGGGACCGGAGATGAGTGTCGATCAGTCGGTAGCGGCGCGCGCCAAACCGCCCATTGTCGATAGGGCGTCCTCCGTCGTGACGGCACGGCTCTGCGTCGACGAGACGGTCGCAAACACGGCCTTGGTTCTAACCGTACACCCTATCGTAACCGTTCCACGGGCGTCTTGACTGGATCACATGCATCGTACCCTGAGATCCCGACGCTTGCTGGGGGGTGTTAGCAAGAATCTAGCGCACCTCGTCACTCATGGTATCCCGATGTGTCGATGGCGATGTCCGAGATAGATGATCGCGATGAGGGGGATAAGACCTGGGACGAGGAGTGACGGGAGCTGGTATCTGCGAGTACCCGGATGCCACGTGACGACACTACTCCGAACCTGTGAGAGGTCCGCAGCCAACCCAATGTTGAAGAGGAAGATACCAGCACCTGCAGGAAGAACGAAGCCGATGATACGGAGGTAGAGCGTGCTTAGGAAGGAAAACGTGTCTCCGTACGGGATGAAAAACAGCCCACACCCAAGAAGCAACAGTAGCGGTCCAATGGCGATCCCATACCACCAACGCGAACCAGCAAGACGATCCCGAGAAAGGGGATCGTCGAGAGGGAAGCCACCAAGTCCGATGCGCCGGTAGCGACGGAAGAGATAGATGGCAACCACCACTAGTGAGAGCGGGTATACAAGACCGAGCACGCCGTATAGGTAGGGATTCGGTGACCACTCGTCGGCTACGATCCCGCTGGCGTCATAATACATCGAGAGGCTGAGGCCGAACATGGCGATCAAAAGGCTACTCGCGAGCAGGGCCTGGATAATGAGGGATCCCTCAAACGAACTGGTTGGGGAGGTACTCCCCGCACGTGACGCGAGCGACGAGCTGAACCAAATGCCCCGGACGGCCATACCGAGCACGGGGACGACAAAGACGCCGATGAATCCTGTGGCACAAATGAGGTGCCACCATCGAAATCCACGTCGCATGACTACGTGGAGAGTGTCAGTAATACATAAAATCCCTGCGCCAATCTATCGGTGAGGCGACGATGTCAAAATCACAAACTACAGAGTACCTACCGCTCGTTCGCTTGAACTTCGAAGTAGACGGGGCGATCGAGAGCACCGAGACTGCCCTTCTGACTATCATGCGGTGATGCTCCCTTGGTTAGTCCCACGAACTCCGCGAATTTGTGCTGACCGTCGTCGTTTACCATCGACATTGCCGTGAACTCCACGGGTCGAATTCATTACATATCCGATCCATATACCCGAAAATTAATATTAAACTAGGTCTGATCACCAACGAACCGAATTGAAACCGTGACTTCGTGTATGTCTCGGAGACCGGACCGCCAGCGTCGTGTTTGCCGGTCTCTGGGAAGTACCCCAGACCAGCAATCATGATTTCAGACCCTCCCAAAACCGATCCCGCATCGTCTCGTTGGAGTCGGTGGCTTCCCAGTCGCCGGACAATCATCGCGACGGTCCTAGTGTTGGTCGTCGCAGTGGAACCGGCGCTCGCGCAGGAGAGCGCGGTGTGTGAAGCCGAACGCCTTCCCGAGATGATCTCGGGATTCTTCCAGCTGACGACCGCGGTCGGCCTCATGGGCCTCGTCGTCGTGTGGCAGGCCGACTCGCTGGTCGAGATGTTCACCGTGCGGCCCGACCAGCGTGAAGCCCTCAAGCGGCACAAGCGGACGGCGCTCAAGTCCGCGGTCGTGCTGCTCGTATTAGGGCCCCTCACGACCGTCGCCGGGAGCATGATGAACCTTCCCATCGCGCAGTGTGTCGACCTCACACCGTGGTGACCCATTGAGGTCCGATCGATGCGCACACGCGCACCACGACTCCTGCTCGTCTGGCTGGCAATGACCGCCGTCGCGGTCGGAGTAGGCACGGCCATGCAGACGAATGGAGAGGAAGAGCCGCTTACCGAGACGGAGCGAGCGACGCTCTTCTCGAAGCAACCGGACCCGTGTCTCTCCGAGTCGGAGTACGAAACGGAACACGGGACGGAGCCGACCGCGATTCAGCGGCTCGCCACGTGTACGGACATCACGTTCGCGGAGCCTCCGGACACGGCCGCGAGATGGACGGCCGCCGATTTCCCGACCTTGACGCCAGGGAACGAATCAACCTCGTACGTGCCCCCGAACGCGAACACGACGGAGTCCGTCGCGATCGCCGATGCACACGCCTCGCTATTCGCGATCCATCCCTCAACGTATGTGCACCTGGATGGCGACGATCCGTCGCAGTATATTGCTCCCGAGGGAACCGTTCGCGGTTTCGTCGACTATCGCGTCCGCGAATCGGCCGCGATCACGAACGCGACCAACGCGTCCGTCTCCGCCACCGACCACGACATCGAGGAAGTCCGGCTCTACATCGATGGCGAACGGGTCGCCAGCCATGACGGTAACGCGACCCCAGTCCTCGAGTATCGGACGGATGAGAGCGGGCGTGTGGACCTGCGGCTGGAAGCAGACATCCGGGTCGACCTGGAAAGCAGTACGTCACGTCCGAACGCGACCACCTCGGTCCCGCCTGCCGACGAAGTGACCGTCGCGGAGACTCGGACCGTTCGCGTCTACACGCTCGACGCGGAGTCGTACGAAACGACGTACCCGAATGGAGAAACGGGGCTCGCCATCTACCACGCCCAGCCGTGGCACGGGTACACGCTGACTGCGGACGGGACCGACCGCGTTCGCGGCGTCTGGCGCTACTACACCGGCCGCGATACCCGCTGGGACACCCTGACGCGGTCGACCGCGACGGACGCGGAGACGGTTGACGCGCCTGCACAACCGGTGTACGTACACGCGTTTCCTTCGCGCATCGGTCCTCGTGCTGAACCCGTGCGTGATGGGCCGACGATCCTCGACGTGTGGGGGACTGATGCACCCACGCCAGCTGCAGGACTGCACGAGAATGTTGATGTCGGCGTCGTCAACGAGTCGTACACCCGCTCGTACGGGATGGCGATCCGAACGGATTCGGTCGACGACTCGGCGCTGACTATCCACGGCGTCGTCCGCGGCGTCGAGACGAATCTGAGCGACGTGGAACGCGAACACCGACCCCTCCGGGAGAGCAACCTCTCGGTCACTGTTACTGACCGGAACGAAACCGCAGCGACTCTCCGTATCGAACTCACGGATGCACGGACCGACGACCCGATCGTTCTCCGCGACGGGGATCGCCGTGCGCCGATCGGCGGCGAGCCACGAACGGGAACGCTCCGCGTGAACGGCAACGCCGTCGAGACGAACGGCCGTGGTGTTGCGGTCGTCACTGTCAACGAACCGGGGATCTATACGGTCGAGTACGACCCCGATTCCTGGCGTGCGGCCAGTCCGGCCTACGTGGGTGCAACCGAAAGCGTTCGGTGGCACCCGCTGACGACGGTTTCGGGCTGGCTGCACGTGATCGAGACCGTCGTCGTGTGGGCGATTCCGTTTGCCGTCACGCTATATGCCGGGCTCCGGATCGGTCGCTTCTTCCGCATTTCCGACCCATGAACACGAACACCACTCCCTCTAGCAGACGCACCGTCCTCAAAACGCTTGCACCCGCGGGCGTCCTCGCGCTCGCCGGTTGTCTCGACGGTGACGGTTCCGACGGGACCCCGACCGCGGACGGCCCGCTCGCGGCCGTGGCCGTCGAGGAGACCGAACTCGTCGTCGATCTCGCTGCGGAGGCGAGCGTCGACGCGCTCACGGTCGTTGATCCGAACGGCGAGCTCTTCGCCGAGACGACTGTCGCGGCCGGAGTGACAACCGAGACGTTCCCCATCGAAATGCCGTACGTCCCCGGCGAGTACGAGATCCGTGCCGTTGTTGAGGACGAGGTGACCGACACCGAGACGATCGCGATCCGTCCGGACCTCGAGATTGTGGACCTCAAACTCGGCCGTAACCATCCTGACGAGATGTACGAGGGGGCATCAGAATTGACTATAGCATCTGAGGTGATTATTCAGATTGCAAACGCGGGGACTGGACCGGAGGAAATTGCACAACTCCGGTTCAAGGGAGATGTTCCAAATCCTACTGATTCGACCTATGAGGAGAGTGGAATATACGACACTGAAAGTGATCTCGACCAAGCTGCAGAAAATGTCTTTTTACCTTCAGGGATAGAGAAGCAGATCTACAGCTACTCCTTGCCGTTCTCTCCCTCTGGGGACAATGTAGCGTGTACACCCGAGGGGAATGAGGGTATATTCACGGTTCAGATATCATCAGAAATGACAGAGGAGAGTATTGAAAAAGAGTATCGAGTCACGTATTCAGGTGACGACATAGAGACCTGTGACATCTCTATAGAAGGGGTGTCTGAATGACCAATATTTCACTCACAGACGTAGGGATACAATGGTTCGAGGATATTGTAGATAAGGCCATCGAATGGTTCCAACAGGGCTTAACATCGGGTTATCGGTCTATTACTGAATCCGTCTTTTCTACGCCAACACCCCAGACTGGCGAACCGTTCGGATTCGGTGTCCCCACCAACGAACCGTGGAAGACGATCTACGGCGACCTCGTTGGTGGTGAGATCATGATCGTGGCGCTGCTGCTCCTGATCACTTGTGTTCAGGGCCGAAACACGATCCGTATCTTCAACATCGGGTCGACGTATGAAGCGCGGAAAGCCAGAAAGACGGCGTGGACGGGCGGGATCCTGATCGTGGCGTGGTACTGGGTCGCTGCGGTCTCGGTCTATTTCGTCGACGCGTTCACGCTCGTCCTGATCCCCTCAGTGGGAACGGTCGCAGGCGCGATGGTCGACCTTCTCGCCTCGTCCGTCGAGAACCCCGCCCTAGCGCTCTCGCTCAACATCCTCGGCGGGAGCGCGATGTGGGCGCTGCAGTCGCTGTTCTTCCTCCGGGACGTGCTCTTGATCGTCTTCATCTACGGGATGCCGATCGGGATCGCGCTCGCGTACGGGAACCTCCCGGTCGTTTCGCGGATCGCGAGTCGCGTCTGTCTGAAGTTCGTTCCACTACTCGTCATGCCGATTCCGGTCGCGCTCCTCTTCCACGGGTACGAGCTGCTGTTCGGGAGTGGGACCGTCCCGGCAGTTACGCCTGACTCCGCGTTCTTGAGTCATCTCGTCGCCGTCTCGCTGCCCGTGGTGAGCGTGGTCCTCGTCTGGAAGACGTTTTCGTACGCGACGCCGCGGCTCACGCGGACCGTGGAGACGGCTGCGGGCGCGGCACTCACTGCGGGCGCGGTCGTTGGCGCCGGCGCGGCCGCGGGACCGTGGGCCGCCTCCATGGCTGCCCGGTGGGGACCACGCGCTGCGGCCGGCCACGTCATCGCAAATCGGGTCGCGAACGGAGGAGGCGAAGACGGGGACACGTTCCAGAGCGCGCTCGTGACTGACGGTGACCGGCTCCCCGCCTATCGTCGGACGGGGAACGAACCGGGGGGAACACGATGAGCGACGAGAACCCGGCCCGGCGACGCATCATGGACGCCATCGGTGAGGAGACGCGCGTCCCGCTGTTCAACGTCACCGAAGGGGATCTGTATGTCCTACTGGGCTTCCCCGTTGCTGGCCTGCTCACGGCTGCGTTCTCCGGCGTGGACGCCCTCCTCGCCCCGCTCGTGGGACTCGGCATCGTCCTCGGCGTCGCGGCCGTCTCCGCGACGCCCACGCATCGATCCGCGGCCAGCTGGCTCGCGGACGTGGGTCGCTTTTACCTGCTCCGACCGCGCGTGACGCAGCGCGAGCCGACGAATGACGACACAGCCGCGCAGGACAGGCGACGCCAGTCCCCGGACCGATCGCTGTCCGAGTACCTGCCGTTCACGGTCGACGAGACGACCCAAGAGCTCACGCAGATCGAACGCACCTGGCCGGACGCGGCCGCGGTTCAGCGCACGGACGGCACGATGGAGGCGTTTCTGGAGGTCCGGCCCGGGAACATGGACTTCGCGATGGCCGACGACTGGGCCAGCGTCCAAGCAGCCGGTGCGGCGTTCGCGAACGACGAGCTCGACTTTCCGCTGACCGTGTACGCGACGACGCGGACCTTCCCGACCGACCAGCTAGTGGCGCAGCTCGAGGAGCGGCTGACCGACCCGGATGTCTCGGACAATCCGGTGTTCGAGCAGCTCGTCGAGGAGTACCGTCGCGAACGCCCCGACGAGCTGGCCGACACACAGCAGGTGCGCTACTACCTCGGCGTGGAGGTTGCACCCTATGAGGTGTACGAGCGCCACGACGACGAGCGGTCGCCTGCCCAACGGCTCACGACGATTCCGGTCCTCGGGGTCCTAGTGCGGCCGTTCGTCACGCGACGCGAGCGGCTCACGGAGGCCGAGCTTCGTGGCCGTGCGCTCTCGAAGCTCGACGATCGAATTCGGGCCGTCCAGACCGAGCTCGTCGGGACGGTGAGCGGGTGGTCCGCGCGGCGACTCTCCACGGTCGAACTGTTCGGCCTCGCACTTCGGTTCTGGACCGGAAGCGAACGCGAGCAACCCCCCGTGCGCGAACAGGTTGCCGTGGATCACTCATCACGGGATACTGACGATGCGTGAGGCTGTCAGCGTGCGTTACGACGCCGTGCTTCAGGGCGGACTGGACACGAGCGTCGACGTGCTGATCGGCTCCGCCGGCGTCATCGGCGCGGTCGTGATCGGCATCCTGATCGGCGGTTGGCTCGTCGAGCGGCGTCCGCGGAACGACCCCGAGGCCGATCTCTCGCAGTTCATCGATCCCGAGCAGATCGCGACCGCGCCGGACGATGGACGTGCGTTCGATGACGTGGCCGACCGCCATGCCGACACGGTCGCCCCCGACGCCATCGAGTGGGAGACGCGCGTCGCCCGGGTCGGCGACGACTGGACATCGACGCTGTACATCGCCGACTGGCCCGATTACCCGAGTGACGGCTACCTCAGCGAGCTGTTCACCCTCACGGACGTCCGCTTCGACCTCACCGCGCACGTCCGGCCCAAGGACCAGACCCGGGCTCGCGACGAGCTGCAGACGGTCGCGGACGACCTGAAGGTGGACGCGGATCTCGAGGGAAGCGTTCGGAGCACGTACCTCCACGAACGGGCCAACGAGGCGGCCGCGACCTATCGCGCGGTCGAGAACGGCCAGCGCGTCTTCTCGCAGGCGATGCAGGTCACCGTCCGCGCTGACTCACGCGAGGAGCTCCGGAACGCCGTCCGAACGGTCAAACGCCGCCTGCGCGAGTCGCCCGCCGACCTCACGCCGAAAACCGCGATCTGTACGCAGGACCTCGCGCTGCAGGCGGCCGCACCGATCGGCGACAACCCGTTCGGTCGCGACGCGATCGCCCTCGGTGGCGCGGTCGGCGCACTGCTCGCGTCGCCACACTCACCGACCCTCCTCGAACCGGGCGGCGTCGAAGTCGGCGTGCATCGCCATACCGACAGTCCGGTCGTGGTTGACCCGTTTGCGCGCGAGAACGGCTACGCCATGTTCACGGTCGGTGACCCGGGTTCGGGGAAGAGTTTCAGCGCCAAACAGCAGTTCATCCGCTCGATCGCGCAGTCGGAGGACCGCATCGGCATCGTGCTCGAACCGCTGAACGATTGGACGGGCGTCGCGGACGCCCTCGACGCCCGCCGCATCACCGTCGGGGGGACACTCGGGCTAAACCCACTCGAGATCCGGCCGACGCCCGAGCACGTGCAACGACGCCTCGGTGCCGACGCCAGCCCCTTCACCGAGAAGAAGGACAGCGTGCTCAGCTTCCTCACCAACTTCTTCGCCCTTCGCGGTGTGGACCTCACGGACCGACGCACGACGCTCGAACTCGCGGTCGACGCGGCCTACCGCGAGCGCGGCATCACCGAGGATATCGCCACGCACAGTCGTGAGAGTCCGACGATGACGGACGTGATCGACGTCCTAGAGGGGCTCGTCGAGGACCCGGACGAGTACGTCCTCCGGACGGACGCGGAAGCGGACAAACTCCAGGCGGACGCGACGTGGCTCATCGACCAACTCCGCCCGTTCGCGGAGGGTGGCCGCTTCGAGAACCTCGGCCGCGAGACGGCGTTCGACATTCGTGACGAGAACCTCATCTACCTCGACCTCGCCCAGCAGGAGGGGAGCCTCGGCGGACAGACGAGCCTCCTGATGCAGCTGCTCGTCTCGCTCGTCTACGAGCGCGCCAAGGAGACGCCGAAAGAGGTCGTGTTCGTCATCGACGAGGCGCGGTACCTCTTCACCGACGCCGCGAGCCTCTCCTACATCGAGACGATCTTCCGACACCACCGGCACCATGATCTCTCGATACGGCTCGTCACCCAGACCGTCGACGAGTTCTTCCAACAGCCTGAGGCCGAGATGATCCTCGACCAGTGTGCGATCAAGCAGTTCCACCGCCTCGACGGCATGGACGAGGACTGGGCCGCCGAGTTCGGCCTGAATCACGCCCAGATGCGCTACGTCCAGGACGCGATTCCCGGAAACGAGGAGACCGGCTACTCCGAGGCGCTCATCGGCGTCGATGGAGACTGGCGCGGTATCGAGATCCGTGCCCTGCCGTTTGAGCAGAAGGTGATCGAGAATACTCGAGTGGATGCCGGATCTAACACGTCGCCGCACGGCGACTTCTAAGCGAGGACCATGGCCCGTTGTGACGGCGGGTTTCCCGGAACCCGGTCAGACGAGACCGTCCTCATCTCCGGTGCGGGTGAGAGGCCCCCACGTCGTGGGGAGTGCTGATGCCGGCGAGTTAGCCGTCGAGCAGGTCGCCAACACGCTGAACGACTGGGGGTGCGGCAGCCGCGAACTGGCTCGCGACGGCGTACGTCGCGTAGATGTCGCGGCCGGCCACGACACCCGTGTGTTCGTCGGCCAGCTCGTCGGCGTTCCGAATGGGGTTGCGAACGTGGTGTGCGAGACGGCGGGCGAGCAACGCGGGTCTCGTGTCGAGCAGCCCACGCAGCCCGTCCACGGCCGCCGCACGTTCGGCGGCGATCGGGTCGACCGACGCGGGCACGCCGTATGCTCCGTCAGCGACGGCGTCTCGCGCGGCCGTGAACGCGCGGTCGGCCGCGAGAGCACGCATCGCGGGCCCGATGGCGCCGACCGCATGGCCGGCATCATGGCGTTCGACCGCCGTCTTCGCGGCGCTCCACCGGCTGCGGGCGAGGTCCTCGAGTAGCGTCTCGCCCGGCGTGTCCGCGATGTCGCGATCGATATCGCTTGCGAGCGTCTTTTGGTCGGGCGCGGTCGCGTGCGTCGCGACATCGTCGGTGAGCGTCGTTGCGACGCTCGCGAAGTGCGCCTCGTAGTCGCGCGGGTCGTCAAGCGTCGCTGTGTAGTCCGTGTGGAGCTGCTGCGCATCGGCTGCGTATGCGCGGCCCCACTCGACATGCTGTGCGAGTTCGGCGACGTGCAGGACCGTGTTCTCGTACTCGTAGCGCGTGTTCGGTTCGATGAGGCGGGCGCCGGTACGGCCCCAGTCGGTGATGCGGGCGTGTTCCACGAACGCACCCAGGGGGTCGTCCCGCGGGCCGGCGGGCGCGTAGTCCGCGAGGAACGCGTTCGCGTCGCGATGATGACGCTCACGGCGCGTTTCGATGTCCGATGCCGTGAGTGAGTTATCAAACGCGGCGAGGCCCGCGGCGACGAACATCGCTTCCGAGCGTGGGTGTGTCAGGCCTTCGAGCGTCTCGACACGGCTGTGGTCGTCCGCAGTCGAAGCGAGCGCCTCGCGTGCGGACTTCCGCTCGCGAACAAGTCGCTGCCGGACGACCGCGTTCGGGACTCGCGATACGTCCGCGCCGTCAAGGAGCGAGCGGATGCGCTCGCGCGCACTCGTCAGGTGTGCGTCGGTCGGCTGGACCGGTACTGTGGAGGGGATGTGGGGAATCTCGCCCGGGAGGGCGGCGAGCGCCGAGTCGTCATACTCGCGACTCGTCTCGCTCGCGAACGGCCCACGGTCGCTACAGCCCGCGAGCGCCCCCATGAGTGTGGTTCCGACGGCCGCGAGCAGCGAGCGCCGCGTCCGTCGACTCATGCCGACTCACTCCCGGTTCGATATTGCTCGGGAACCGGGCCACAGCTCCCGCCGCTGCCGACGGAGAGTCCACCGTACTCATCACCTGGGTCGGGAAGCCGAATCGCGGCCGCGATGTAGTCACGG
The DNA here is from genome assembly GCF_001462205.1 of Haloparvum sedimenti. Taxonomy (GTDB): domain Archaea; phylum Halobacteriota; class Halobacteria; order Halobacteriales; family Haloferacaceae; genus Haloparvum; species Haloparvum sedimenti. The sequence goes on along the minus strand of NZ_LKIR01000062.1, from coordinate 121,193 downwards.
CGCTCGCGCTCGCAGGCAACCTCGGCGTCACGAATCACGCGACAGAACTGGACGCTCGGGCTGCCGTCCGCGTCCCGTGTGACGTAGTTCACCTGCAGGTCGTAGCACTCGCCGATCCGCCGTTGGTACAGCAGGACTGACTCGTCCGCATACGCGGTCTCCGCGACGAGCCGACGCACGGCCGCGGCGTTCGTTGCGTCCTCGGCGACCTCGAGAGCCGCCGCCTCGGCGTCGCTCTCGATGACGCGGTGAGAGAGTGGCTGGGGCGTGGCCGAGGGCTCGTCAGCCTGCCCCGCATCGCCGCTGGTCGCCCGCGGAGCGACGATCGGTGGCCGGTCGCCGCTCGCGCGCGTCATCGCAGCCGTGTAGTCGGTCACGAGCGTTCCGTCCGCGGGTGGCGACTGGTGGCTGTCGGAGCCGCTACAGCCGGCGAGTGCGGCCGCGAGACCGACACCGACGCCCGCGAGAACCGTCCGTCTGGAGGGAGTGGAGGGCGGCACCATTGCGATCCGCTCATTCCGGGAGACGACCAAGAAAGCGACGGTCAACCGCTCCGTCTAGACCTCCCGAGCGAGGCGATCATCGAAGCGGTCGCTGGTGCCCGGATCTCGTCTTGAGCCGTCGGTGAGTGCTCCACCGCACACCCACCGACTGGACTACGGTTGTGTAGGGCACCGATCTCGAGACGGTACTCACGCCTCAAGCCGCTCGATCAGCTCCGCTGCCGTCCGGCTGATTCGGTCAAGGCGGTCGCGAACGACTGCCGGCTCGTCCGACTCCCATGTGGCGAGGTAGAACGCAGACCCGCTGGTGTCGAGTCCACAGTACCGACCGACGACGTACGCGACCGCTTCGGCTTCGACCTCGCGTTTCGACCGCTCGGTGTCGTCGTCGACATCGGCGTGGAGCAGGGCGTGCGCGTACTCGTGGACGAGCGTTCGTGCGAGATCGGCGTCGTTCTCCCGGTCGCGGACCTCGATATGCGGCCGCGTGTCGCCGAGTCCTGACTGGCTGCAGATGCCCCTCGCCGCCCCGTGGCTCCAGTCCGCGTCCGGCACGATTTGAACCGCCACATCGAGCTGGTCAGCCATCTCAATCAGCTGTGTGACAAGGCCGCCGGCCTCACCAGTTGCTGCCGTGTCGAGGTCGGGAAGCGGCTCGCCCTCGGTCTGGGAGATGTCGAACACCGGCGCGGGCGTGAATCCGACCAAGCCCTCGGACCACTCGTCGGGTGGCGTTTCGTCGTACGCACAGTCGCTGTCCGCGTGGTAGCTCGGCGAGTTCTCGCATTCCGGGCACCGTTTCGTGATGATCGGCGCCCAGATCCAGATGGCCGACTCGCCCTCCTGGACGTGCCGGTCGAACTCCTCCTGCCACGTCCGATAGCCGGCAACCTTCGTCGCCTCGGGACACTGGCGCTTGATCAGGAGCGTGTTCCGGTAGGAGTAGTCGTGAAACCGACTCTGGACATCGAGCCACTCCTGGAACTCCGCGCTCGCCTGCGCGTCGTCGATGCCCGCGACGAGGTCGTCGATCCAGTCCTCGATGGTGCTGTGCATCGCCTCGGATCGCGTGTCCGTCTCCGCGAAGGAGACCGACGAGTCACTGGTCGTAGTCATTGTGTTCTCCAACTCGAGTTCGCGGCGACTCCGCAGTACAGGACGCGCCGCACCCCTTCAGGGCGGACAAAAAACCGCGGGGACGCTCAGCGGAGCTGGTTTCGTTCGTCCGCGAAGCCGACCGTCACGAGATACTCGAGGAACGTGTCGAACAGGGTGCTGTCGCTTGGCGTCCCACTCGCGAGATGCCGCGTCCATTCGACGGCCCACTGGAAGGCGGGATCCGTACCGCCCTTGCCGTGGATGTACCACCAGCGAGCCGCCTTGAGAACCACCAACGGATTCGTCGGTGGCTGGTCCTGTGCAAGCGCACGCGTGATCGACGCGATCTCGTCGGGCACGTCGCCCGGCTCCACGTTTGTCGTCTGTGCGGCCGCGATATCGATCGGAATGTCGTCAAGTGCGACATCGGTAGTACGCTGTTGTTGATTCACGGAGGTCACCTCTGGATGAGGACTCTCGGTGAAGCCCTCACCCATTCCGGGGCCCACAAACCGAGCTGCGGTTCGTTCACCAGCGTATTTGGTCGTCTCAGGAAACGGATCGAGTCTATCCGAATGGTACTGTGGAAACCGCCCAGCTTTCTCTCACGTCTCGGGTCCGTGATTCACGGGGACTTCACGACTCAGATCAGAGAACCTTCTCCATGCACTGAACCAGCGGTGGGTGAGGGGACTGAGTGGATCCTCGCTGCGCGCTCCGTCGGTGTGGCCGTCCCTTCCTCAACCTCAGCCCGGAGAGACGCCCACGAAGACCGCGGTCTGTCTCAAAGAGGCTAGTCCCCAAACAATCGGGAAAGGAATCCACCGGAGGTATCCGTCTTTGACGTATCCTCCGTGGTGGCTGGCTGCTCGGTGTCTGTGTCGGTTTCGGCCGCTCCGTTCAGGAGGTCGGTGACAGAGTATCCGATCCACTCAGCGAATTCTTCAGGTGCACCGATGTAGACGCTCGTGGACGACTTCTCGGACATGAATCGCTTAGGCAGTCGCTTTTCGTAGTCGTACACCTCATACTCCTCGCGGTCGAAGTCGGCGGTGATGGCGTTCGGTTCGGATTCGAACGTAACACGGCCGCCTTGGATATCCCGCTGCCACTTCAACCGCCCCGTGTCGTATGTTTTCTCGGCAGGTTCAGCAGCGGGGAAGTACTCGGGTTGCTCTCGATCCGCCTCGTCGTAGAAGTCGCGGACAATACGGCGAACGTCTTCGATAGTGCCGTTCCCGTCAGTCCACGGTTGCTCGGTAAGCATTCGACGAGCGACGTAGCTGAAGATCGGGTTCTGCCGTTCCAACACGTCTGATAGGTCTTCTTGTGCCTCGCGGAATCCCGGATCTTCCGGGTTCGAGGGGAAAGAGACATCCATACTCAAGATTTTCATTCGGTTCCGGAACTCGGATTTCGGGAGCGCATCGTTGGTCGTGAAGATGAGACACGGTTGATCGACGCTGGTGGGCGTCCAATCTCCCCAGTAGTTCCGGATCGGGCTCCATCGCTGGATCTTCTCCTTTTCCGCGTCGATGATGGCGTATGGGAAGCACGTGTCCCACTCGCGGACGCCACGGACTTCCTTGACACCAACATCGTCCGCATCCACACCGGAGATAACTGTGTTGTCGGACACGAGGCGCAGGATGTACTCGGTGAGTTTGTCCTTCCCCGCGTCGCTCTTTCCTTCGATATACAGGTGCTGCAGAACGTTGTCTAACGTCCGAGACGGCGATGACAACGCTTTCGCATATTGGTTGGCGAACGGGGCCCAAAACCCGTAGAGAAACGCCTCATACATCTGTGCCATCACTGCAGTCTCGGATTGGGTGTGACCGTGGTTCTCGACGGTTTCGATGTAATCTTCGATCGTTTCGAGACAGTGATCCAGGACTTCAGTGGTTGGCTCGTCGGTGGCCACGAGAATCATTTCATCGTCCTCGCCGATCACGACTTGCTCGGCCTCCGGAAGGACCGACATCGTCGGGATCGCTGTCGATTCCTTGACCTGGTTGTTGTACGCGCTCAATGGCGCAGTGATGCTGTGATCCTCGACGGTCGCACCGCGGTCACGGAGCCCAGCTCCGAACTCATCGGCAGTGTCCTTGTCGACTTTGCTGGTTCCCATTCGTATCTTTTCGTCGGGTGCACGAATCCGGGGACGGTCAAGCCCGTCCGTGAGCCCCGTTTCATGCTCCGATTCAACGAGCCCGACATCCGGTGACTCGTCGTCATCCGGATCGGCGGGTGACTCTTGTTCCTCCGTGGGTTCGTTGGGTGTGATGACGTTGCGGTCGGCGTTCTCGGGTTCTTCGACGAACGCGACCGTCTCGTCAGCCTCCGCCGGGTCGTCGACGACGGTCGTGACTTGATCAGCGACGTCTTTCAGGTCTTCAACGGCGTCCTGATTCAGCGCGGCCGTATCGCTCATCTCGAGATCACCGGCACCGACCCAGTACTCGATACGGTTCTCCCGCTCCTCCGGTGAGTCAGCTTCTTCCAGCGCTTCGACAAGGCCTTCGAGGAGTGTCTGATCGCTGTATCCCTCACGATACTCGTCGATGAAGCGTTCAAATTCCTCGTCCAATTCAGTCCCGAGATCGGTCGTGAAGACGGAGATCTGGTTCGTGTGATACTCCCAGGAGTTCCGCGAGAGGTTCGCCGATCCTTGGACGAGCTTCACCGTCTCATCCGGCATGACGATTCGATAGATCTTCGAGTGAACGGTCTTCCGATTCTTCAGACGAACGGTGAGTCGGTTATCCTGTCGAAGTTGCACGAGAGACCTCGCCGTCGAGACCTCACTCACTTGGTCGGCGTACTCTTCGGCGTTTCCAATGAGTACATCAAGCGAGCCGATATCGTATTCGGTCAACATCTTCACCATCAGCTCGGGTGTCTCTGAGTACGTCACGGCGTCCACGTGACGCGCACCCGCGAACAGATCGAGGAAATCCTCTCGCTCTTTCACCATCGCCAACCGATATTTCGCGGCCCCTGACCCGTAGAACTCCGGCATGTCCGCGAACCTATCGAACGAGATATTCGCCGTCAGTTCATCCATGAACACGGCAATGGATTGATACGAATAAAACTGTGCCGTGGAGTGGTAGTAGAATAACGGTAGGTGAGCGAGTGACATCGGCCGTGACGAGTATCGTTGTCGACTTCGCCGACACCACTGTCGAGAATCGGGAAACTGACATGGAGTTCGCACATCTCCAGACGTTGCGATACGGGACGAGTTCTAGTCAGCTAAGTTTCGGAACCCAACGTCGGCTGAGTCTTTCCACAAGATCCCTACGCAAGGTGCGACACTTCTGATGGTTCCTCGATGTCGTCGAACTCGCCGCGTTCCACAGGTTTCCAGTCCTCACCTGGCTCCGGACTCCACCAGGCGACCTCGTAGGCGTCCGGTGCGCCGAAGAGCTTCACGCGTGCGGACCCATCAGGCAGGTCGCGACGCAGTTTTTCTTCGACGTGAAGATTCCAGGTTGTGGCTGTATCGAAGCAGGCGAGCACGGCCTCCTCGTAGCCGCGTGTCTCTCGGGGCTCTTGGAGTTCGACCTGGGTGTTGCAGTTCTTGCAGAACACCCCCTCGAAGGGGATGTGAGTGAAGATCTCCTGCCCGCAGACGGGGCACCAGAGGAACTCGAACAGTGCCTCATTGTGTCGGTCACGTACTTCGAGGGTCATTGGTTGCCTAACCCGGCCGTACCGGGCCACCACCTGGTTCCCGGTCAAAAACAGCACTCACCGCTCACTACCGTTCAACGCCGTAGACGATGCGTGGGAGGGCTTTGCACCCACAGTCGTGGCAGTCCGATAGCTTCGCCCTGTCTGCTGCCTTCTCGCCGATTCGGACATCGTCGTTCGGACACTCCGGACAGCGGAGGTCCGGTGCGGGCCGTTCACGGGGTTCATCACGGCTTTCGGCTACTCCGTGTGGGACAAAAATCTCCGCACGGAGGACAACACGTCACCCCACCCTGAAGTCGGGAACGCTGAACGTGAATGGCGGTTACTTGCCTGTCATCCAGTAGTGTCAGCCAGAACGCGAGTCCACCGACAGCTCTCCCTTTAGAGCGGAGACGGTGACTCAGACCGCTCCTGCAACTCCTGATACCGCGCCCGAAGCGTCACGGGCGTCACGTCGGCCACCTCCGCAATCGCTTCTTGGCGCAATCCGCCACCGTGCTCTTCGCTCGCGAGATAGAGGCAGCCGGCCGCGACACCGGATGGGGATCGACCGCTTACTAACCCCTCCTCGCGAGCACGCTGTGCGAGGTCGGCCGCTCGCGACCGGATCGACGGGGGTACCTCAAGCGCCGTGAACAGCCGCGGCAGGATGTCGCCCGGCGAGATGGGGCGACTCGCGATGCCGAGCTCCGTGTTGAGCACGCGATAGCCGAGCAGGACCTTCTCGCGGTCGCACCGAGCCACGTCCGCGACCTCCTCGATGGTGCGGAGGACGCCGTCGGTCCGACAGGCCCCGTACACGCTCCCGGCCGCGAGCGCCTCGATCGAGCGGCCCTTGAGCAGATGCTCGCTCTGCGCCTTCCGGAAGAGGGAGCTTGCACGTTCACGCAGGGCTCGCGAAAGGTCAAGTGCACTCACGAGGCGCGCGATCTCCACACAGCCGATCGCAAGGTTGCGCTCGCGTTTCGACTGGTACCGCGCGCGGCTATGCCGCGTTCGGAGCCGCGACATCTGTCGCTGCTTCCGGCCGGAGAGTGTGTTGCCGTTCGCGTCCTGCCCGCTGCCGATCTCCGTCGAGAGGCCGCGGTCGTGTCGCGCGTGGGTGACCGGCCCACCCGTTCGCGAATTGGTCGCCGGCTCGTCCTCGAAGGTACGCCACTCCGGGCCGTGGTCGATCGGCGACGCATCGAGGACGAGCCCGCAGTCGTCACAGACGGTCTCGTGTCCCGTCGTCGTGACGCGGCCGCCGCAGTCCGGGCAGCCGGGTTGGTCATCGCGCTGTGGCTCCTCGTCGAACGTTCGCTCGTAGGGTTCGCTCGTGCGCATAGAGTGGACGACGCGACCCTGTTGGATCGCCCCGCACCCTCTCCGGGGCCAACAAACTCCGTCGCGGAGCGCGCCGACTCGCGACTGGGCGAGCGGGTTCTGGCTCTGCGACGCACGCGAGCTTCGACCCGACCAACCGTACGCAGCGCTACTCGTCGTCCGCGGACTCGAGGTCGACGACGTGGACCTCGACGTGATCTTCCGGACAGCCGGCCTCGTGTTCGCCGCCAACGGCCCCGCAGACGGAACAGGCGTCGCGACCCAGGTACCGCTCGAGCTCGTAGCTGAGACGAGTCATCGGCCGGCGGCCTCGCGTTCGACCCGCCCGTCGCGCTTTACGTGCGTGTTGGCTGGGTACGTCCCGGGTTCCGGAAGGGTCCCGGACAGGCTATCCGCACACTCGACCGCGTTGGTTCGGAGCCAGGCGCGTGCCTCCGCGACGATCTGCCTTCCGCGGCCGGCTGCTCGCCGTTCGCCGTTACACTCGGTGGTGCGATGTCCGGGATGCATGGTTGCTTGGAGGCTGACCTGCGCCTCCGCCCTTCCACGGGCGCGTACACCCGCCGGAGTCGTCGCCGGTCGCTCCGCCCTCGGAAGCGACCGCGTCGGAGACGTGGTGCAGATCATGGCCGGACCCGGGAGCGGCAGTCACCCACCTAACGAAGGAACCGACCATCCGGTGCCGGGACGGTCCCCGTTCGAACCTCGATGTCCACGCGTCGAAGATGTTTGCAGCCGCCCGCGGGATCCCGATGGCGTGCATCCGGACAGGTGCACTCCTCGGCCGCGAGATCGACCTCGTAGGTGTTCCCGGTCGCACTCTCGACGAGATAGCGTGGACCCTGTTCGCCAAAACGGACCTCGATCGCTTCCGAGAGCGCGCGTCGCGTTCGCGGCTCCTCGATCGAGTAGCCACCATCCGTCACTGGATGCGGCCGCCGCTCGACCGGACAGGGCTCCCGAAACTCCTCGCGATGGTTCCGCTCCTGGCCACACCGCCGGCACCGCCAGTACGTCGTCGTGTAGGAGTACGGTGGCCCCTCGGTCAGCTCGATGTCGTACTCGGTCGGTTCGCGGCCCGGAAGCCGTTCCGTGACCCGAAGGAGTTCGTGCCCGTTCTCGAGCCGTGGATCCGTCTCCGTGACCGTTCGCTGTCGCTCACGGTCAGTCTGATCTGTCTCCATGGGTTGCTGCGGGCCGAGACAAGCGCGCCCGCACCCCTCAGGGCGGAAACAACCCCCCTCGTCGAGTGGCCGACCGGCAGTCCCTCGATACAGGACTGTGGGGCACGTTCACGGGCCGTACTGAGCAGCCGTCCGCTTACTCTCGCGTTACCTACGACCGAACAATTACATACACGCGATCAGACTGTCCTTCCGATGACAGACTACACCGAACTTTTCAAAATCACGTACAGCGGCACCGTTCGTGATCTCACCACACGGATCTCCGGCCTCACCGGCGTGACGAACGTGTCCTCCTCTGCCGGACCAAGCCAGACCGTCGACGAGACGCTCGACTGCGACATCTCCTACGACACGTACGAAACCGACCGAGAGGACCTCTCGGCCCAAATCGAGGCTATCGACGGTGTCACCGAAGTCGTCTTCGGCTGAACCACGCTGCCCTACATCGGTGAGGGCGGTGTTGCGTCGGAACGCAGCTTGCAGCTCCGGTGACGGAGGTGTCTCCGTCGGCAGACCCAGCGATCGTGGTCTCCGCGGACGTCAGTACGTTCGATATCGAGTCTCTGCTGAATCGATCTCACATCGTCGATCTGAGAAGTCGGCCGCGGATTGCCGCATGGTACAGCAGCTGATGACGGACGCTCTACAAGGCCGCTCCTTCGGGCTGGCCTTCAACTAGCGGGTGGCCCTCCCAAGACACGTCCTACGACGAGAATGTCCGAACGGCAAGTTCACCGTCGTGAGTCGTCGGTTCGACGCTGAACCGTGGTGCCTGCCGAAACGCATCGAGGATCTCACGGACATCGCCAGCCATGTCGTCACGACGACGAAGGTCGGATTCCGTGATGATGCATCCGTCGTCCGGAGGACAAAGCGATCGGAACTGCGCCTCAAGCGTTCCCGAAGTACGAGCCGTGCCGCTGGCCTCGAGACTGTAGCGCTGCCCAGCCCCCGTTTCGAACTGGCGCCGACCGATACACCAGGTTTCGTCCGCCTCCGGTCGGTACTCCACGACGACCGTTTCGTACGGTGATAGGACGCGTTCTCCGAGCGCGTGAAGGATCCAGTCGTAGACCTCGCGTGATACGCTCGTCGAGATCACGTTCGAGCCACAGCCGGTGAGGTTGATCGCCTCGAGGGCCTCCCGGTTCTCCGCGACGAACGCGGCCGCCCCCGCTCGCTCCTCTCCAGCCACGTAGTAGACGGTCGTGAACGGACCCGTTGGGGTTGCAGGTGCCTTGCCGGGTGACCGGGACACGTCGATCGTCCGGACGTGCTGACGCTCGTCCGGATCGAGGTTTCCGAGCTTAACGCCCGTTTGGGGGCCCTCGGTGAGTACCTCGAACTCCTGCGTCATGGTCGGGGCGTTCTCGGTGTCTCCCTATGAAGATGGTGACAGTGTCAGCGTCTACCGTGTCTGGGTCTGGCTACATCTGTTTGTAACCGTGATCGGAGCCGAACGCTGTCGCTACGCGGCTTGTGAGTGCGTTGCGAAAAATGGGCTGCAAATCGGGACCGACCCTTCCGGGTCAGTGGTTAGGCGTCCGTATTAGGGACGGCGGCGAGTCGCGAGCAGCGCAGCGGCGACGAGCGCGACGAGCGCGACGACAGCGCCGAAGCCGGGCGTGTCGTCGGACGTCGTCGTCGTCTCCTCAGGCTCCTCGGTCGTCTCCTCGGTGGTTTCCTCGGTGGTCTCCTCGGTGGTTTCCTCGGTGGTCTCCTCCGTGGTCTCCTCCGTGGTCTCCTCCGTGGTGTCCTCGGGGACGGACTCGACGACGACACCGTCGACGGTCACACGCGGCACGGCGCCGCTAATGCGAGCCTCGAAGGTGTCCTCGGCAGCCTGCTCGCTGAAGTCCATCGTGGTGCTCCACGTGCGGTCTTCAGCAACGGTCACAGTCTCCGTCTTGACGAAGCGCGGCTCGGTATCATCCGTCGCGCTTGCGCGGATGGTGATTTCGGAGCCGGGCGCAACCGTCGTCGTGCCGGAGATCTGCTGGTCGGAGGCAGCTTCGACCTCGACGGGGTCGCTGTCGAAGCTACCCTCGCGGTCGTTCAGCGTGAAGGAGCCGGTGACGGCTTCCTGATCCTCGTCCTCGGGCACCTCGTCGCGGTCGAGGCCCAGGAGCGCGGAATCGTTCACGGTGAACGTCGCGTCGAACTCGGCGCCATCACGCATGTCCAGGCTGCTCGAGCTGATTCCCTGGTTGTTCGTGTTGGCGCGGTCCCACTTCGCGCTGTTCGTGTTCAGCACGAGGTAGTAGCTGTCGTTCTCGCTGTCAGCGATAACCGTGATGGCACCGCTGTTGGCGCTCTGCGTCAGGTTCAGCGTGATCGGCTGACGGTTCTGACGCGGGTTCTGCTGCTCAATGGCCAGGTCGAAGTTGTCCTGGTTGAGCGCGCTGGTGAACGCGTCGGTCACGTCACCGCTCTCGTCAGCGCCGAGGGCGCCGGCGAGGCCGGTTGCGTCGATCTGGTGGACAACGAGGTCCTCCTTTGCGATGTTGGAGTTCTCGGTGAGGTCACCATCTTCGACGGCCGTGGTGATGTCCTCAAGCTCCTCGTAGTCGCCGGCAGTGCCCTTCGGGGCAGTCCAGATGGTCATGCCGTCCGTGGACCGCTCGCTCAGCGTGAGCAGCATGACGTCGTCTGCCTCGTCGATGACCGTTGCGTTGTCGCTGTTACTTCCAGCGAGCGTGTACACGTCGTAGTCGCCGGCGCTGAGAAGGCCGGAGATCTCGGTGTCGTCGTGCTCGTCCTGGAAGGTGACTTCGTCGTCGTCAGCAACAGCGGTGAGAAGCTCATCGCCGTTGCTGTAGTTTCCTGCCTCGTACGTGTTGAAGCGGAGCGTCACTTCGCCGTCATCATTACCGTCCTCGACGGTGGCGTTGTACTGGTAGCCATCCTCGTCGAGGTTGCCGATGACAACCTGCGCCGTGTCGGAGGCGCCGGAGATCTCGACAGTGAATTCGGCGTAGTCACCACGCTCCTCGGTCACCGTGTTCTGCGCGAAGGACGTCTCGCCGGCCGAGACCTCCTCAACGGTGATGGAGTTCGTGTCCTCCGCACTCGTGTCAACCACGGAGTACTCGAAGTTGTACTCCGCAGCTTCGATGCCGGAGAAGTTCGCGGTGTAAGTGTCACCGCCGGAGACACCCTCGATCATGATGCGGTCCTCGTCATCGTCGGTCGTGACGGTACCCGCGTTACCGAAGATGTCCTCGAGTTCAGCGGCACTGAGGTCGCCGTCGGCCTCGGTCACGTTGACCGTGAACGTGCCACGGTTGGACTCAAGGTCGAAGTCGACCTCTGCACCGTCGCCCTCGTTGTCAGCAGTGTCGGAACCGAACTCGGCGTTCAGGTCCTGCGTGACGATGTCGAAGTCATCGCTTGGGCCGCTAGCTGCACTCGGGTCGCGGACCTGGTAGACTGCTTCCGCGCGATTTGCCGTGTTGAAGACGACGACACCGTTGGAGTCACTCGTCCGCTGAACGCGGGTCGAGTAACTACTGTCACCCGTACGCTCACGCAGCTGAATCTGCGTGTTCTTGGTGACGTTGTAGACTGCGATCTCCTGACCCTGCCAGACGAGCTGGTCACCGATCTCGGTGTAGTCGTAGGCAGCGTCGACACCGTACTCAGCGACGACGGCTTCATCAGTAGCGCCGCCACCCGATACGTCGGGATCGTAGATGTCGAAGGAGGATTGCGTGTCGGAGCCCGAATCTGCCGCAGAAGCGGTCAGACTCACGGACTGCGCCTGCGCACCATCAGCATCGACGTTGAGAGTGATGGTGATCTGCTCAGTGTGACTACTGGCAGTGTCGGTGTTGTTCACCATGAAGGTGTGCTCATCCGACGTACCGTTGTAGCCCTGGTCGTTCTCAACGGCGATGTTTCCTGCACCTGTGTTCTGAGCGCTTGCTGTATTGACGGTGACCCCGTCAGGCATTCCACTCAGATCAAGGGTAATGGTGTCATTGGCTCCAGAAGCTAGCTGAACGTCGTAAGTCAGATTCTGGTCGAAGTTATTCTGGTTATTGGGGATGTCGTCAGAACCAGTCGCAGTAAACGTCTGGGTCTGAGCAGCACCCGCACCAGCGAATCCAACGGCGATCATGGATATTACCATGATTGCCGCGAAGACCACTGAACCAGCCTTCTTGCGTGTGGTTGTATCGTTTGTCATGTTTGGTTGTTTGTTGCTTCGTGCATCAGTAGCTTTCTCCTGACCTGTGCCCGTCGCCCGTTCGTCGGGTACCAACATCGTCAGCGTGGTGCGGCCGGACTTGGCCTTGGATACTCATTACTGGTGCTTGGGTAGGGGTTGCGCTTGAAACATACAGCTATCCCTATAAGTGCTTTGTGCAAATTCTTCGCCCCTTGTGAACGCCCCACACGGGCGTCAGACGCTCGGAGACGGCTGTTTCCGGATCGGGGCTTCGCAGCGAGTTTTTGAGTATCGGGGCATCAGGAGGCCGAGGATGTGAGATCGACCGGAACACCTACAAACGCGAGGGAATAAGCAATTACTGGGCCCAACGGCGGCAGGCCATGAGGACCTTGGTAGGGGTTTTTTCGCCTGCCGTCGTCCGTCGCACGCTGAGCTGCGGCCGTCTTTCATTGACCAGATGTCGCTTCTTTCGAAACAGGCTATCGACTAGACTAGTCTTCCTCGAACGCGGCGTCGACGGCCGCAGACCACGATCCGAAGTGGCGCTGGTACGTCGCAAGGGAATGTTCGCCGTACTCAACGACATCCGTCGAGACGGGTTGCTCCCCGAGTTCGTCGGCCAGCCGATGTAGCTCGGCGATGAGGGTCTCCTCGGAGAGCTTGGAGTCCTGCTCGGCGGGCTCGAACCCCGCCGCCTCGACCGCCTCGTTCCAGGACCCGAATCGTCGCACGTACGTGCGCGCCCCGTACTGTCCGTGATCCTCCATCGTCTGGTAACTCGGTGGGGCGCCGTGCTCGTCGGCCACGCGCTTGAGCTCCGCAAGCAGCTCGTCGTCCGTCGCGGGGCGTCCTCGCGAGCCGCTTGCGGCCGACTCGAGTCCTGCGGCCTCAAGTGCGGCCGCCCATGTACCGAACGCCCCGCGATAGGTGGAGACCCAGTACTCGCCTTTGTCGTTCATCTCACTCGCGGTGGGTGCGCGGCCGAGTTGCTCCGCGACTCTCGTGAGGTCGGCACGGAGCTCCTCCGTCGAGACACTCGTGGTCGGCTCGCGCGGCTCAAACCCTGCTTCCGCGAGCGTCGCCTGCCACGACCCGAAGCGGTCGTAGAGGGTTGTCGCCGAGTGGGCTCCACGATCGCGATACTCCTGTAGCGTGGGCGCGCGCCCGAGCTCATCGCCAACCTCGCGGACATCATCGAGGAGTTCGCCGTCGCTGTAACGCATTGGCTCGCCGTTCGGTAAGCCGGCCAATGAGTGATTTGGTCCGCGCCCGCGTAGGGGCGCCCGAGAGACACTAACAGAGGTATTGCGAGAGCATCACGGCGATTCACGAGGGTATCTCCTGTGACGCAGGGGGCTATAGTTCACTCACGGGAAGCAGACATCCACCCCGATCGGTCGTGGCTGCGCGCGCAGCGACGAACGGAGCGAGCACGGAGCGGAGGGTGGGGCGGTGGGCGTGGGCTGGATGGTGCATCCTCGCCGGCTTCCGGGCCCGCACCGATGCCGATCAGCCGCCTGCGGATCCACACGGCAAAAAAGGGGCCGCGATGGCCTACGGGGTCAGCCAGTCGTCGCGTTCGGGGAAGGTGACCCGCGACCGACCCGTCAGTGCCACCGAGACGCGGCCCTCGTACCAGCTCGTCGCTGCGTCGTACAGCCGCACGCGCTCGCTCTCTTCGATGCGGGGTTGGTCGCTTTTGACCCAGCTGGTGACCTTGATGCGCCCCGTCTCGTCCTCCAGGAGTCCGACTTGTTGGATGGCCGCGCTGGTCGGCTCCCACAACTCCACGACGCGCCCTTCGATGGACACCTCGCCGCGACCGACGTCCGCGACCGCGTCGATCGGGGTGAGCCGCCCGGGGTCACGCTCGAGTTCCTCACTCGTCCGCATCACGGCCGTCGGCAGGTCCGCACCGTCCGCGACCCGCCGCGCCAGCTGCCGGCTCACGGCCGCCGCCGTCCAGCCGCCTTTCGCGTCCGCGATCGTCCGCGCCTGCTCGTTCACGGCCGCCAGCTCGTCCCGGCTCAGCGTCTCCCGGGGATCCGGCTGCTCCGGCCCGGCCCATGCGTCCACGCTCGCGCGCCGTTCCGCGAACGCCTCTTGCCGCGCCCGACTTCCGGCCGCCGCCCGTTGCCGCGCCCGGGCCTCCCGGTCCGACGACTGCCGACGATCCCACCGCTCGCGCGTTCGCTCCTTCTCGAGCTCGCGTGCCAACGCCTTCTCCTCCGCTTCCAGCGTCAGTCCGTGAAAGCCCGCATCCGGATGGTTCGCGTCCACCTTCGCGCGCACCTGCATGTCGACCGTCGGCCGCAACGGCTCCGCATCGTCGTTTTCCTCCGCTGCTTCCAAGCCCTGTTCATCGACCGAAACTTCTTGTCCGATAACGCGTTTACTACTCATTGGAGTGCTTGCTCCTGAAGGCGCTCCCGACGCACCACCACCTCCCGCGCTTCATCGCGGGATTTTCTCCAACTCACCGACGGAACCAGCTGCGCGCGCCGCTCGCGCCTTCGCCTCGCGCCCCCTGTTGGGGCGCGAGCGGCGCGCGCCTCAGAGGAGAGTCCCAACCAGCACCGCGCGCCGACCCGCCCGGAGCGAGCGGCCAGCGCATTCCCCGTTCGCCGCGACGCAACTACGTCCGTCGCGGACGGCTCTGCCGAGGTCCTTGGACCCGAACGGGTGAAGCGCTGGCGCCGAGGGCACATGCACTTTAGCCCGGAACGGGCGCGGGCGGTGCGGAGAGCGCCCGCACGCCCGGAATGGTCGGTCGCGAGCGACGCGGAGGGCGGAACGTGGCGAGCGGTGCGGGCCGTCACGTACACACCTGTTCAGCCGGCTACGTCGCTTGATGAGCATCTACCATCCTGGCGGACTCAGAAAGGGCGAGGCTGCCCCGGTCGTCCCCCACCCCCGCCAGCACCGCAGGCACGAGGTGCGCAACGGCGGTCGTGGGACATCGAGGTCGTGTTTAGTTTGGAGCATTGAGCCAGGCAGCAAACGCTTGGAGCCAATTTTCTGTGGTTTGAGGCTCAACGTGGCTGAAACAGTTTGAGAAGGAAGACGTTCGGCGTTTGAGTTCTCGAAAGAGTCGTTCGATGGCATTCCGATTTCCATGGCGTTGTGTCTGAAATCGGAGCCCAGCTCTGGCAAGCGCAGTTTGGAAATGTTGACCGCCATCAACGAGAAACACGGCGGATTCAACATCGTGTTTCTGGCGAAGTTCTCGGAGAAAGATCTCGGTTAATGCGGTCGTTGTTGTCGAAAATAATCGCAGGTGCAGCAGATCGTTCGTCTCAGGATCAGCGGCAGCATACAGCCAGAATTGCGGGTCATTGATTCGAATCACGGTTTCGTCAATCGCAACGTGATTCGGGCTTCGACCGTCTGTGGGCTGTAGATCGGCCTTCTGTATCCAGTCATGGATGGCCTTTCGAGATCGTTCGACACCCAGTCCCTCGAGAACAGAGACGGTATTCGACAGCGAGAGCCCCGCTAACTGCAGTTGAATACCGATCTTCATCGCACGCTCGGGTGTCCGCTATCGCTCCACAAAATCCAAACCAATCCAGTCCGTGCATCCACTGAGGCGGGCGATTTCTGGCATAGGCACCAAGAAATCAGTCCGCCTCACTCTTCATCCTTAACTAACCACGACCGGTGGATTCTGGGAACAGTCGTACTACATCTGAACAGCAGGAACAGTCTCAACAGAAACGATTGAGCGGTACATCGAGCGGACAGAACACGTCTACGTGTCGGCTTCACCCTCGGGGTCAAGCCCCGAGGCACTCGCCTTGTTTTCTCTGTAGATGTCGACGTCGTTAGGGGCAGCGAGATCGAGTGGCTCGTCCTCGAGGTCAGCTTTGAGAAGTCGTAGTCGCTTGGCGGACTTAGCACCAACGAGGACTGTGAGCTGGTCAACGGTGAGACCGGCATTGTCGTACGTAGTTGCGATCGCCTTCGGAAGCGGGTCTCCGCCGCTCATCGGTCGCGTAGCCGATCGCGAGCGGCTGCAAACCGAACTGGATCCGTATCGCCAGCGGCAGCCATGTCGTTTGCCGACTGGAGCTGCGAGTCAATAAGCCGATTCTGTTGGCGTGACCACTCCCTGTCGTCGTGCGTCCGAACGTACTCAGCCCATTGTTTGATCATCGCTCGCCGTTGTTCCGTGTTTCGGCGGTGATCGTCCTCAAATTCCTGTGAGTTCAGCATAGTAGTCCTCAACCCCAAGCTCGTTGACGTACGTTTCGAACTGCTCCGTGTTAAATCGTTCCTCGAAGGTCAAGTACAGGTGGAGTGCATCCTCGAAGTCCTTCCCGCTGAGGCTGTCTGCAGCTTGTGCAAGTCGGAGTTTGTACGCGATTTGGAGTTCAAGCGGACTGATCTCGATCTGCCCCTCATCGAATGTCACCGTAAGGGGATTGGAGAGGGCTTCACGCTCAACGTCGTTTGAAACAAACCATGTTTCGAAGTTCGGGTACATCTCCCCTTCTTCGGCAATCCGGATGCGGCTCCCCTCACTTAGCATCGAATACATCTCATCAAGCGGCATCGCCATCCCCCAGTACCCCTGATTTTTGAGTTCGGTAACTAACTGCTCAGTCTCCGTTTCGGACAGGGACTCCAGAATGATGTCGATGTCCTCTGTCGATCGAGATCGCCCAGTGAGGATGGCGACGTACCCACTAACGATGACGTAGTTGACATCGCAGGCGTCGAGGATCTGCGTGAACTCGAGTACATCTTTGTCGAGCTCTGAAAGCTCCCGTGAAACCGTGAGCGTGTCGTCACTGAGTTCCATCAGTTCTCTCCATGGAACGCCGATAAACTGACCACTGCGTCATTTGTGTCGGGACGTCCGTTTCGATGCTCATACGTTGACTCCTTCTTCGGTATCATGACGTACATCCTCACTGATCTCGTAGTGCTCGTGGACGACGGGCCGGAGCGCCTGCAGAATCAGCTCCGCAGCTAGCGGCGAGATGTCCAGATCCTCAGCCATCAGTCGGTGGGTCACCTCACCGCGTTCGCGGGCGACCGCGTAGGTGAGCGCGGTCGCGAGGCCGGCGATGCCGTGGCGGTCGATGTAGGTGTCGATGTCGGCATCCGTTTCGCGCCGCCCAACGGCGTCGATCAGCGCCGGCGTGATCGTGTACTCGCGGTCGCCCGCGGCCGTCGTCACGGTCAGGTCGATCTCCCGAGCAGCGTACCGGCGTGGCTGTTCGTCGTCGGTAACGTCGACGACGCCGGCGTCGACGAGCCGGTTGACGTAGCTGTAAGCGGTTCCCTGGGCGAGATCGAGGTCGTCCATCACGTCTCGGACGGTCGCCTCCTCCTCCCGGACGAGATACGCGTACAGTTTGGCCAGCTGTGGCTCCTCGAGGAGGTCAGCGACCGAGAGGAAGTCTTGGACGATGTCACCGTCGGCGCGGTTTGAGGTGCGTGACACGGGCGTTCTTGATTACAATTTACAGCGAATCAGTAAAGAGTGTTTGGGTCACTCCGCCGGCATCGCGACGAGACGCTCCTCGAGATCACGCGTCCAGTACGTCGCGAGGCCACCCGGACTACAGCGGGCGCACAGCTGCAACGAGCCTTCCAGATGCCCCAGTTCGACTCGGAACCGGGTGAGCGCCGCGAGCGTGTCGACGACCAGCCCACAGCCGTCACAGGCGACGTGATCGCGATCGTCGGGATCCGGCTCCGTCTGAATCGCGCAGTCGACGCAGATCGGGTGGGTGACCTGCTCGTCCTGTCCCCAGGTGTGTGTCTCGCCAGTCTCGGTACCGGGCGGGGCATCGCAGAACGCACAGCCAACGAGGGTCTGCTGCATCACTCGCCCTCCGCGTCGGCGTCGCGGCCGACCGTCCAGCCACGGTGGAAGACAGCCAGCTGCGTCGATGAGTCGAACACGGTACCGCTCGGCTCGTGAACCAGAACTTGGTCCTCGGGAACCGGAGTGACGATGTCCGCGTCGACGAGGTCGTTGATCAGGTTCTGCGCAGTCGCGTCGTCGACGTCCGCCGTGTCAACCCGGGAGGCGTCGCGGTCCTGAGCAAGCTGTTCTTTCTCGAACTGTTCGTAATCAGCACTCGTGTCGTCGTGGAGATCGAGCATCGCCATTATGAGTCACGCCGCGCACGCTATCGCGCGCTGCACGCCTTCCGGCGCGGACAAACTCCGTACACCTCCTCGCGAATGTCGAAGGGTTTCGTTCTCAGCTCTTGGTGTTGGATCTGTCGTTGTGGAGCAACACGGTTTGGTGGTCATGGTACCGGAGTCACAGAGCGGGACAAACCGATCCTGACCACCGACTCAGGACCGGCTCTCAGCGACCGCCTCGATCACCCGCTCGCTCGTCCGGCTGATCCGTTCGAGGCGCTCCTCGATCACTTCCGTTTCATCACCGATCCACGCCGCGAGGTAGAACGCGGAGCCGCTCATGTCGAGGCCGAAGTGGCGTCCCACCACGTACGCGACCGCCTCGGCTTCCACTTCTCGCTTTGCTCGTTCGGGTGCATCGTGGTCCCCGTGCAACAGGGCGTGTGCGAGCTCGTGAACGAGCACGCCCGCCATCGCGGCCGGCTCAGCCTCCTTGAGCGTGACCAGTGGTCCTTCGTCGGGGTACGCACACACGCCGTTCGCGTCCCCGTGTGACCAGTCGTCCGGGTCGCGGACGCGGACCTCGATGCCGAGGTCGACGGCCGCGTTCAGAAGGGTAGGAAAGAGGGCCGACGCCTCGCCGTCCGCGGCCGTCTCCAGCTCCGGGAGCGGTTCGCCCGCCGTCTGGGAGACGTCGAACACGGGAACCGGTTTGAAGCCGACAACACCTTCGTCCCACTCCTCAGGCGGCGTGTCGTCGTACGCACAGTCGGCGTCGTCGTGGTAGGATGGGGAGTTCCCGCACGCAGGACATTTCGCCGAGATGAGCGGGGCCCAGATCCAGATCGCCGATTCCCCCTCCTGGACGTGTCTGTCGAACTCCTCCTGCCAGGTCCGATAGCCGGCGACCTTCGACGCCTCCGGAAACTGCAACGCGATGAGGAGGGTGTTGCGGTGAGAGTAGTCGTGGAAGCGCTGGTGAACGTCGAGCCACGCTTGGAACCGCTCGCTGGCACGGGCGTCGTCGACGGCCGTCACCAGTTCGTCGATCCAGTCACTGATCGTGCTGTGCATCCGGTCGGAACGGGAGTCGGCGTCGTCGAAGGTGACGCGCTCGTCCCGTGCGGGTTCGGCAGCCATACAGTCTCGCTCCGCACCCATCGCGGAGCGCGACAATCCCCCCGAGCGATCGGTACTGAAAAAGGGGCGCTGTGAGTAGCCGACTGCATGGCTGACGGAGGCACACCACACGCCACGCACACGTTCGAGGAGACGCTGTCGGCCGCCCCGGACGGTGACCCACTCCTCGCGGTTTGCCGGCAGTATCCCACGCTCAGGGACGTCATCACCACCACGCACGATGCCGGCGTCGACACCGGGCCGGACCTCCGTGTTGTGGCTCCGAAGTCCGTTCTCCACGAGCTCAAGCGGGAGTTCGGCACCGCGTGGCTCGCGGGGGACCTGGTCGACACCGGACGTCTCTCGTTCCACGAAACGACCGCCGAGCTTCCGACCTCCGTGTTCGCGACCGACACACGCGTCGACAATCCGATCCCACTCGGGGATCGCGTGGCGAGCACGACGGCCGCGGACGAAACGCTCGCGAACGAAGTCCACACGACGTATTGGGAGGATCTCGACACCACCGACTACGCGCTCCCGTTTGCGGGCCGCGAACGGCTGCTAGAGACGTTCGCCACGGAATGCGACGAGACGGTCGCGGAGGCGTTCGCGACGGGCGTCGAAGCGAACGGGGAGCGGGGGAGCCCGCTCACGGTCGGTGCGGTGGTGATCCTTGCTGGTGCCCACGGGGAGGTGCTCCACTACGATGTCGGCCACTGGGCGGAGTATCAGGGTGTCCGCAGCAAGGCCAGTCTCAGCCGGATCAAACAGGACCTCGAGGATGCCGATTTGGTGACCACCTCGAAGGTCCAGCGGGATGTTGGCCGGCCACGTCAGCGATTGCACCGCGGTGAGGCAGTTGCGGACGCCGACATGACGACGCTCGTCGAGCGCGCGGTCGACGCGCTCGATTGATCGGCCCTGATTGGGGTACCCTCAGCACCTGCGACACTCTTTGTGCCGCTCTTGCAAGAGCGGCGAGAGGAAGCGCTTATTGAGTTTCCCGAAGGCTAATTTCACCATCCGCTTGCACGACCACGCGGTAGCCATAGTACGAAAAGCGAACCTCACCTGAGCGATCCTGTCCGTTAAACAGAGTGTCTAGCGCATCCGGATCAACCACCTCAGTAAGGGGGATCTCCAAGGTTGTCGGGTCAACACCCAGTTCAGCAGCAACGGCCTCAACGACTTTCGTGCTCTGCGGAGGGGTGGGTGGGCTTTCACAATTACTCATAGTACGGGTTCTCCCTTGGTGTGAGACTTCGCATGTCATAAACCTTGATCCTTTGCGTTTGAGGCCCCCTACTAAATTTCTGTCGTCGTACACAACCGATTCGCCGGTGTACGAGTTGCCATCCTTTGAATTGTGCAAGGCGACAGCATGGCAGGACGGGGTCCAAGTACATCGAAGGACGACGTATTAGCGATCTTTGAAGATAACGCTGACAAATGCGAACCATTTACCGCCCCGCAGATCGCCGACCGACTCCGATCGGATGTCCACCGCAATACAGCACGCAACTACCTTCAAGATCTCGAAGCCCTCGGAGAGCTCCGAACGAAGAAAGTTGGCCCCGGGCGCGTGTGGTGGCAGCCTTGCAACGACCGTGCGTCTGAATGACCGCTCGCGGGCGGTCATCGGGCACGAGTAGTGCCGTTCACTCGGTTTCGAACGACCAGGTGTATGAGGCCTAGTGAAGCGCATCTCGACAGCGCCATCGTGGTGAACCGCCCGACGCACGACCGCCCGATCGGCTTGAGTGATTCCGGCCAGCTGGACCCAATGACTGCGCCCACGGTTGGGACTACGTCTCGTCCACGGGCGTCCGCGAGAGGATCCGCCCACAGCGCTCGCAGGCTTCGATCCGGTCGCCAGTAGCGACCGACACTGTTCGGTCCGGGGCCGCGTGGATACAGGATCCCCACGCGGTTGTCTGGGACTGTTGCTGCTGGACATCGGCGAGTAGCCATTCGATGAATCGCACGAATTTGTCCTCCACCCGCTGGAGGACCCATAATCCCCCCGAGGCGACCGTCCAGCGAAGGGTCGTCCACTCGAATCGGGCGTTGAATTTAGGACCATTCAGGAAAATGTATCCCGCACGTAGACATGCCGGACCACGAAGCGACTGCGAACACGGGTACCCTCCAGCTCCAGCCGACGACGACCGCACTCGATCCGGACACGGTCGTAGCACAGTTTCGGCGTCTCCAGCGACTGCTCACCGCTGATACGAGCGGCCTACGGGACCGACTGTTCGGTGAGCACGCCCATTCCGTCGTCGCGTTCACCCTCACAACCTCGGGTGCAAGCGACGATGGCCTCTCCGCGTACGTGAGTATCGACCCACCTGAGAAGCGAGACGCGGTCGAGCGCGTGCTCCGAACCCTCCTGCCGAACGACTACACGGTCGAGGAAGCGGAGACCGACCCTGCTGACGTCCTTCCGACGGGGACCGCGGACCCGACACGGAACGACGAGCCCGACGACGCGACGCTCCCACATGCGGCCGTCGAGTACTACGGCGACGTCGAGCGGCGTGAGGACTGGCAGACGCAGCTCACCCCCGTCTCCGAGTTCACCGAGGATCGAGAGACGCGACTTCCGCTCGCGGCGATCGCCGAGCGACTCGCGACGGCGACGACGCCGATGGCGTATCAGGCCGTCTGCCGCCCCTATCGTGACTGGAGTGCGGCCGCGGCCGACCGTCGTCACCGACTCGAACGCGGCCGCGACACGCCTGCGCAGCGATTTGTCGACGACTGGATCGGGCCCACGGACGAGGAGATCGAACCCGGCGAGCGCTACGATGAACTCGCCGCGAAGGATGCCCGGCGCTCGTTCGTCGTGAACGCGCGCGTCGTCGCCGTTGGTCCCGACGCGGACGCCGCGGTCGCGGACCTAGAGAGCGCGTTCGAACCGGTGAGCCACACCTGGTACAGCGTCCGCGGACGCCGGAAAACCGGGAGCGGCGCCCGCGCCGTCCGCGAGGCGATCGAGAACCGAACGGTCCACCCGCCGACGTACGACGACTGGCGCGGGAAGCTCCCGTGGACGGCCAACCGCAGCCGGGCGATCATCGCGGACGCCGCCGAAGCGCCGTCGTTCTGCCTGCTCGACGGCACCGCGCTCACGGCCGCGGGCGATCGCGGGATCGACACGACGCCCGGCGAGCGGACGACGATCCAGCGGCCACCCGACGCGCGCCTGCAGCGCTATCGCGCACCGGGCCTCACCGTCGGCCACCCGCTCGACCAGGACGGGGCGCGTGACGACGACACCATCGCCATTCCGCCGTCACTCCAGCCACTCCACGTCGCGTGGTTCGGTGCCACGGGGGCGGGAAAGTCGACGGCGCTGACGAACGCCATCCTGCAGAATCACGCGGCGACCGACGGCGCGGACATCCTCGTCGACCCCAAGGGTGACGGCATGGCGACCGACTATCTCCGCGCCCACTACGCCGAGTACGGCACGCTCGAGAACGTGATCTACTTCGACTGCGCGGACGTGCTCCCGGCGTTCTCCTTTTTCGACGTGCGCGATGCGGTCGCGGACGGCGTCGCTCGGGAGACGGCCGTCGAGGACATCGTCGACCACTACCTCGAGGTGCTTACCCAGATCATGGGACGGGATCGGTTCGAGCAGGCGGTCCGGTCGCCGGACATCATCCGCTATCTGGTAAAGGCGCTGTTCGACCCCGTCCACGGGGAGGACGCGTTCTCGCATCGCGCGCTCCACGGCGCGGCGCGCCGGATGCACGAACGCCAGTCCGCGCCTGCAGTCTCGGATCCGGACCTCGAGCGGATGCTCGCGGGCGTCGTCGCCAACCGCAAACGAACCTTCGACGAGCTGATGCAGGGGGTCGCCAACCGGCTCGAAAA
>NZ_LKIR01000062.1:13142-98081 GCF_001462205.1 Haloparvum sedimenti | reverse complement strand
CGTGCCCGAGGAGGGCGACCCACAGTTCGACCTGGCCGACTACCTCAACGAGGACGTGGTGATCGTGATCGACACCGGGCGCCTCCGCAGCGAGGCACAGCGCACGCTCGCGGTCGTACTGCTGTCGAACCTCTGGACCGCGCTCAAACGGCGTGCCGCCCGCGAAGAGGGGGACCAGCCGCTCGTCAACCTCTACCTAGAGGAGGCCGCCAGTATCGCCGTCTCGGACGTGCTCAGCGAGCTGCTGGCGCAGGCGCGCGGGTTCGGCTGTTCGGTGACGCTTGCGATGCAGTATCCGGCACAGCTGCGGAGTCGCGACGAGGGCGCGTACGAGGAGGTGCTGAACAATGTCGGGTCGATCATCACCGGGCCGGTGCCGTCGGACAGGGGGCTCGCGGAGCGACTGGCGACCGACGAGATGGATGCCGACCGCGTTGCCACGCGGCTCCGCGCGCTCCAGCGCGGCGAGTGGGTCGTCTCGCTCCCGGCCGGCTTCGGCGAGACGCCGCCACGGCCGTTCCTCGTCGGCTCACCGTCGCCGCCACCCACGGACCCGACCGAGTCACGCCCGCTCGCGCCCGACGGCCACGCCACCTTCGAGGCGGCTCGCGACCGGCTGCGCGACCGCGTCCTCGCGGAATGTGGGCTGCAGCTGGCGTCGCCGTCAACGGTCGACGCGGAGGACCAGGAGGAGGCGTCGGACGCACCGGATCCCGAAACGGTCCGTGTCGACTCCGCGCTCCCGCACACCACCCGGCTTCCGCCCACCGTCGAGTATGATGCCGAGATCCACGCCTGTCGTTGTCGGGAATGTGACGCGCGGTACGACCCGTCACTAGACGGCGTTCGCCGGGCGACGAACTGCTGTGGCGATCTGGACGCGGTCGACCCCGCGGACATCCCCATCTGCGACCTCAACCTGAAGCTGACGCCCGCGGAGTGTCGCGATAGCGAGTTCTCGACGACGCAGCTCCTGTTCCTGCAGGCGGTGTACAACGCCCAGCAGCTGCGGTACGAGCCGCCCGCGTACGACCTGCTGCACGACTCGATGATCCGGTTACAGGAGTACGTCGGAATCGAGAGCGCAGCCGTCGACGACCTCTGTGAGGCGGGCGTGTTGACGCGGGATACGGACCACCCGCACCGGCTGTACACCGTCACGCCCGACGGCCGCAAGGCGATCGGCGAACACTATCGCGAGGGCGTCGACTACGGCCACGGTCAGGGTGACCTCGAGGAGACGAGCCAGCACGTCTTTGCCGTCGAGGTGGCGCGACGCTACCTCGAGGCGGACTATGTCGAGGATCCCGACAGCGACGTGGCCGAGGTGATCCCCTACTACGACCTCGACGGGAATCGACGCTTGGACGTTGCCGGGGTGGACGCGGACGGTGAGTTCGAGGTCGTGGTCGAGGTGGAGCGCGTCAATCACGACCTCCGACGTGCCGTCCCGGAGGACTTCGACAAACTCGCGAGCTGTGACCCCGCGGAGGCGATCTGGGTGGTGATGAGCCAGAGCGATGGCCACGAGGTACTGACCGCGCTGAACGACCCGCTGGATGAGGATCCACGCGTCGAGAAGACGTACGCGTCGACGACGCCACCCCAGCAGTTCCGCATCGACACGCCGGGGCTGACCGCGATGTATCCGGTGACGTGGCTCCGCGACCGCGTGGACGATGACGAACTCGCGGACTGAGCGGGAGGGCAGAGACACGGACTGGTCGCCTGTCGGCCGGAGCAGGTTCATCCCCCGCTTCCAGGTCGTGAACCGGAGCACGCGACGGGGAGGGGTCTCGCAGCGTGGAAACGGGCGTGTTCATACTCGGGGTTTTTGCCCGGGAGGACTGGGTGACGCTCCGATCGAGGGTGAGTATGAAGACGCCAGGGGTGCTGTGCATGCGGCCGCGGCCGGCTGTGGGGGTGGTCACAAACCGGCCGCGATGCGGGCTGTTCGCGTCGGCTTCGTGGGAGTGGAGCGTGCGAGACGACTCGCTGGTCGAGGATGTCGCAGGGAGTTGCGACCGACAGATCGAAAAATCGCCCGACGAAAGCCGATTATGAAGATTCGGCTGGTCTACCCGGACCGCGGTCGGCCCGTCACACCGACTCGTTCACGTCCGGATCAAGGTCGTGACCCGACCGCGAGCCGACCGCCATCACTTCGCGATCACGCGGAGCGCGGCCGCGAGCGACCCGTCTCCCCCTGTTCGCGGTCGCCTCCTCATCTCCCCGACCGCGGACCGCGACCGCAGTCAGCTGCCCCCGATCCGCGTAGGTCCCCGTCCCGAACCCTGCGCCACCACCGTTCATACTCCCCGTTGCGCTTTGTGAGACAGAGACCTCCCGGAGACAAAACCCGATTATGAACGGCTGGACCCGAAACGAGAGGGGGTTGAGACGCCCGATTTTGGGTCCAAACGTTTCCTCACACGAGTATGAATCGTGAGCCCGCACGCAGGTTTATCTGCGGGAACGAAGCGAATGCCCCGCATGACCGAGCGTAGCAGGCAGCCAGAGCTGGACCAGCCCGCTGAAACCGGACAGAGCCCTGCAGTTGCGGATCTTGCGGCCGGCGGCTTCGCGGCCGAAACGGAGATCCTGACGACCACCGGCCCGCGACGCGTCGGTCGTCTCACCCCGGAGGACCGCGTGTATGCACTCAACTTGGCAACGGGCGTGATGCAGCCGAAACGGGTGCTCAACGTTGAGGCGGTGACACCGACTGACCCACCCGTCGAGATCCGGACGCGGCGCGGCCACTTGAAGCTCTTACAGGACCACCGCATTCCGTACCAGACGAAGTCGATCAGCCGGATCCGGACGCACTCTGCCGGTGAGCTCGCAACGCGACAGGAGTACAAGTTCGTCAACGACTGGCAAACGCGAGCCCACCCCCGACTGGAACAAGTCGACATGACCGAGTTGGCAAAGGAGTACGAGGTCGGAGTCACACCGAACTGTCACGGACACACGTTCCGAGCCCGCCTCCCCGACGGGTGTGAGCCGAGTCGGTACGGGGGCGAAGTTGGGTACTACTTCGATCCGGACACGTTCGAGACGTATCGTTCTTCGATCGAGGACACGGCCGCGGAGGTGACGATTCACGCCGGGCCGAACCACTGGCGACGGCCCATCACGTTCGACGGCGACGACTTTCTCGAGTTCCTCGGCTGGTTCATCACTGAAGGGTCCATCACCCACTCGTCCAACCGAGACACGTCGGAGATCGGCATCGCACAGAAGACGGCTTCCCACCGTGAGCGAATCGCGGAGCTCTTCGACCGAATGGAGATCGATGTGTGTGTCAGTGAAAACGGGTTCAGTTTCAGCTCGAAGCTGTTTGCTCGCGTGCTACATCGGCTCTGTGGCGGATCGAGTCACGAGAAACGGCTTCCGGAGTTCGTGTTCACGCTCCCGCGTGAGCAACAGGAACTCCTGTTGGATACGCTCTTTGCGGGCGACGGGAACGACTGGGGCGTCTACTATACCGCAAGCGACCAGCTCGCTGCGGACATCCTACGATTGTTCGCGTACTTGGAGTACAAGCCACGGTATACGGTTCGTAACGGGAACTGGCAGCTGTATCTCGGCACCAGCCGAGATGGCTTCTCGTCGACCGCGCACGTTTCATCGACGACGGATACATCGCCGTGCTACAGGCTCGCGGTCGCCGACTACTCTGCGGTCATGGCGGGGATAGACGGGAAGTTTCAGTGGGTCGGTGTAAGTCAGGTTGGCTGACTGCTCTATTGGTTCCGTTCGTTACGCCACGTTCGTGACCTCGAACCGCGCACCGCCGTCCGCGCCCTCGGTCACGGCGATTTCCCAGTCGTGGATCTCCGCGATCCCCTGGATGATGGAGAGGCCGTAGCCGGGGCTGTCCTCCTGGGTCGAAAAGCCGGATTCGAACACGGCCTCGCGGTCCGCGGGCGGGATGCCGGTGCCGTCATCCTCGACGTAGAAGCCGTCGCCGAGGGGACCGACGCGGATCTCGTCGGCGTCGCCGTGGTCGATCGCGTTCCAGAACAGGTTCTCAAAGAGCCGCCTGAGCTGGCTGTCGTACGCCTCGAAGTCGGCGTCACCCTCGACCGTGAGCTCGGCACCCTCGGACGAGACGGTCTCCCACGCCTCGGGAGCGGCCGTCGCGAGCGAGACCGACGAGAGGTCCAGCTCGTCGCCGCGAGCGACGTGGAGGAGCTCATCGATGAGGTTGCGCATCCGGTTGTGCGCCTGCGCGACGGCTTCGAGGTGCTCGAAGTCGCCCGTCTCTTTCGCCAGCTGGAGTCGCCCTTCCGCCACACTAAGCGGGTTTCTGAGGTCGTGGGAGACGGTGCTCGCGAACGACTCCAACAGCTCGTTGCGGTACTGGATCTCCTGTTGTCGGTCCTTGTCGTCGGTCACGTCGCGCGAGTGGATGAACAGCCCTTCATCGACGGGCTGGACGCTCACTTCGAGCCACATTCCCCGGGGTTCGAACTCCGTCTCGAACTCGACCGCCTCGTCGGCCGCCATCGCTCCCCGCAGGTGAGAGTGCAGCTCCGTCCCCTCCGCCTCGGGGAACACGTCCCACAGCGCTTCGCCGGTCGCTCGCGGCGCCGGACAGCCGGTTCGCCGCTCCATCTCCTCGTTCCAGTAGGTGATCGTCCAGTCCTCGTCGACCGTGTAGAAGCCGCCCGTCTGCTCGTACAGCGTCAGTAGTCGATCCTTCGCTATCTCGGCCTGGTGTTCCGATCGGTGCCGCCCGACCAGCGTGTCGATCCGGTTCGCGAGCAGCTCGTACGCCTCCGTACCGCCCTTCTGGAGGTAGGAGCTCGCGCCCGCGTTGATCGCCTTCGAGGCGATCTCCTCGCTCCCCTTGCCAGTGAAGAGCACGAACGGGAGGTTCGGGTACTCCCCGCGGACCGCTTCGAGGAACTCCAATCCGTCCATCCCCGGCATATCGTAGTCGCTCACGACGCAGTCGACGGTCGCCTCGCGGGTCCGGTCGAGCGCCTCCGCAGGATCGTGTTCCGTGATCACGGTGAAGCTCTCGTCGAGCTTGTTCAGGTACGTCCGAACTAGCCCCGAAAACTGCGGGTCGTCGTCCACGTGCAGCACGACGGTGGACTCGTCAGTCTCGATCTGACTCATTCTGGCCTCGAGTACGGACCCGACCGCGGAAAAATAAACTGGTACGTTCTTGGTACGTCCTGTCAGGTACAAGAGTCTCCGTCCGGTAGGGTGGCGGACGGACGAATGGGACAGGATTCGGACACGGCGGCGTACGTGCTGAACTCGAAGTATCGCCGCGGCGTGCTGCGGGAGCTCGGAGACACGGACCGAGCGACGCCGACGCAGCTGGCGGAGGCGGTCGACGAGCCGCGACCACACATCTCCCGAGCGCTGTCCGAACTCCGCGAGGAAGACGTGGTTGAACTCCGGGTGTCCGAGGGTCGCAGCGTCGGCCGGTACTACGGTCTGACCGACGACGGCGAGGGCGTCTGGACGGAGATCCGGGACCGGCTCCGCAAAGTGGAGTGGTCCGTGAGCGAGCCGTCGACGGACCGCCAGCGGCGGCTCGTGGATCGCGCCCGAGACGCGTTCGGCGACGAGCTCCGCTCGGTCGGGTGCTGCGAGGGCGACTCGGTGCGGTTCCTGTTCGCGGACGAAGCGGTACTATCGGACTACTCGACGGAGGCGTTCGAGGAGATGCTGCGGACGTTCCTCTTCGACCACTCGCTGAGCGAGGTGACGATTCCGACGGACAGCTGTCAGTCGGAGGTGATCCACTTCGAGGAGTTCTCCGTTCTCAGAGTCCCGACCGGCGAGGCGGCGGGCGTGTTCGTTTCGGTGAGCGGCGACGAGCGGTTGGACAAGCCGGATTTCGCCGAGACGGTGGCGTCGATGTTCGACGATCGTCCGCCCTGATCTCCACTTCGGCGTCCGGTCCGTGCTGCGTCGTCGTCGCCGTCCGCACCGTCCAGGATCGGCGTCCGTCGCCGGACCGCGGCCGCGACGCCTTTTACCACGGAGCCCACACGGCCAGACATGAGCGACCTCACCGAAACGCTGACCGACGCCTTCGAGCACACCGACTACGACCTCGTCACCGCCAGCGAGAACCGCGACCAGGTGCGCGTCGCGGTACTGCCCGCGGGCGCGGAGCCGGACGCGCTCCGGGCGGTCATCGAGGAGGCGCTGGACGCGGACGCGCTGCTCGGGTTCACCGTCACCACGGAGACGGTCGACGCCAACGACACCATCGGAACGGTCGCCTCGTTCCGCCGTCGGGACTGACCGCGGTCGCGGCCGTGCGGGCGACCGCGAGGGCGCTTGCCCGAGGGGGTCGGCCTCAGGCGTCGCCGAGCCGCTCTTCCCATTCCCCGGCGGTCAGCGACTCGCGCGTCACGCCGTCCGGGCCCTGTGCGAGCAGCAGCGCGGCGGCGTCGTCCATCACGTCCGGCGGGAGGACGCCGTCGCGCTCCCCTTCCGGCAGGTGGTCCCAGAAGCCGGTCGCGGCGCGGCCGCCGGGGTCCAGACAGTTCACGTTGACGCCGTCCGCTTCCACCTCGTCGGCCAGCGTTCGCGAAAATCCCTCCAGGCCCCACTTCGAGGCGACGTAGGGGCCCCAGCCCGCGGCCGCGCGGCGGCCGAGTCCCGAGGAGACGTTGACGACGTTGCCGCGGCCCGCCTCGGCCATGTGCGGGACCGCGTGCTTCGCGCAGAGGAACGCGCCCGTGAGGTTCACCTCGAGGATCAGCCGCCAGTCGTCGGCGTCGACGTCGACGGCGTCCCGCAACTCGTCGTGGAGGCTCAGCATGCCGACGCCGGCGTTGTTGACGAGGCCCGTGAGCTCGCCGAACGCGTCGACGGTCGCCTCGACGAGCGCCTCGACGGCGGCCTCGTCGGTCACGTCCGCGGGCGCGACCAGCGTCTCGCCGGGCGCGTTGGCGACCTCGGCGGCGACGCGGTCGAGCGCCGCCTCGTCGCGGGCGGACAGCACCACGTTCGCGCCCTCGCGAGTCAGTCGCCGGGCCATCGAGGCACCGAGGCCGCGGCTGGCCCCGGTGACGATCACGGTCTCGGCAGAGAGGTCGGTCATGGTCGCCGTCGGTGCCGGGAACGCAAAACGTGTGCGAAACGACGGGCGGTGGTCGCTGCGTACTGATGCGGAGCTGTATCCTCGCTTCCCTCGGTAGAATTAAATGCGATTACGCCGCCAGTTCGTGACGGAAGCCGCGTCGGCGCGGGGCGTACGGAAACGTCCCGGGTGCCCTACCACCCGAGACGTGGCTTCCACGCCCGCGAGGGCGTTCCCCGGAAGCCATGCAAACGAACACACACCGCGATATTGAGTGTTGCCCACCGACCGCCATCGGAAGCCGCGGGATCGCTGTCCGGTCTCTCGTCCCCCATGTGTCGGCATAATCCCGCCTGCGACGAGGATCCGGCGGTCGTCACCGTCCGCGAGCCGGGGTGGATCGTCCCGAGCTGCTGCGGCGTCAGGAGCCCGACGGACCTGTCGCCGGGTGATTCCGGGTCACACGGATGAGCCCCGGACAAGCCGGACACGCTCGAGTGGCCCGAGCGACCCGCGTGAATCCGGGAGCCCCTACTCCGCAGCGATCACGTCGTCGATGCGGAGGATCAGCCGCGCCGCTTCCGTCGCGGACGCGACCGCCTCCCGCTTGACGGCCGCCGGATCGACGATGCCCGCCGCGACCGGGTCGCCCACGCTCGCCGACCGCTCCCCGGTGACGATCCCCGCAGACCCCGCGGACTCGTGGGTCGAACGGAGCTCGACGAGCGCGTCGATGGGGTCGATCCCGGCGTTCTCGGCGAGCGTGCGCGGGAGCGCCTCGACCGCGTCCGCGAACGCCTCGACCGCGAGTTGGGTGCGCCCCTCGACGCCGGCCGCTGCGCTCCGGACCCGGTCCGCGATCGCGATCTCCGTCGCGCCCGCTCCGGGGACGACGCCGCCCTCGATGGCGGCGACGACGACGTCGACGGCGTCCGCCATCGCGCGCTCCAGTTCGGCGAGGACGTGTTCGGTGCTGCCGCGGAGCAGCAGGGTGACGGGACCGTCACCTGAACCGCCACGGACGAACGTCAGGTCGTCCTCGCCGTGGCGCTCGACGCTGACGGATGCGGCCGTTCCGAGGTCGTCGGCGTCGAGGTCCGCGAGGGTGCCGAGCCGCTTGGCTCCGGTGACGGCCGCGACCGCACCGGCGTCGGCGTCGCTCACGTTCGTGAACGCGAGAATCCCGGCATCCGCGAGGTAGCCGGCGACGCGGTCGTCGATCTTCTTCGAACAGACGAGCACGTCGACGCCGGCCGCGGCCAGCGTCTCCGCGTAGCCGCGCAGCTCCGCGTCCTCGGCGCGGATCGCGGCGTCGAGCTGGTCGACGGAGCTGATCGCGTACTCCGCGTCCGCCTCGCCGGTGCGGACCTCGAGTTTCGCGTCGAGAACGGCGACGGTCGCGTCGGTCACCTCGCGGGGCATGTCGTCGGTCGCCGGCTCCTCGTCGAGGAGGATCCCGTCGACGAGCTCGGAGGCCGAGGACGCGGCGCCGGCCCGCGCGTGGAGGCGGATGTCGTCACGGTCGATTTCCTCGTCCGTCTCCACGCGGCGGACCGCCTCGACGACGAGTTCGGCCAGCGTCGCGGCCGCCACGTCGCCGGTCCCCTTGCCGGTCATCGAGGACTCCGCGACCCGCGCGAGCAGGTCGTCGTCGAGGTCGGCATCCACTCGCATCTCGTCGATTGCCTCCCCGGCGATCCGCGCCGCTTCGTGGTATCCCTCCACGATGACGCTCGGGTGGATGGCGTCGTCGAGCAGGTCTTCGGCGCGAGCGAGCAGTTCGCCCGCAAGCACCGCGGCGGTGGTCGTTCCGTCGCCGACCGCCTCCTCCTGCGTCTCGCTCACTTCGACGAGCATCTGCGCGGCGGGATGTTCGATGTCCATCTCCCGGAGAATGGTCGCGCCGTCGTTGGTGATCACCACCTCGCCGGCGGTGTCGACGAGCATCTTGTCCATCCCGCGGGGGCCGAGGGTGGTTCGGACCGCGTTCGCCACCGCGCGCCCGGCGCGGACGTTGGAGTCCTGCGCGGCCCGTCCGCGCGTTCGACTGCTGTCCTCGGACAGAACGTACATCGGTTGCTGCATGCGTGCGGCCATACTCAGTGACCCTAGAGGCTAGCAGTTCTATATATCTGTTTCGGTGTAGGGGGGTGAAAACCACCGGACTACGTCGGGGTCGGATCGGCGCGCGCCGTCCGCGTTCCGACCGGCGTCCGCGGTCGCGTCCCGTGGCGCCGCGGGTCGACCGACAGGCACATGTGGAGCGGACGAATGGTCCCACCATGCTCGGGCTGGAACACGGGTTCCGGATCGTGGACGTACACGCGCGTCTCGATCCCGACGCGGAGTCCGTGGCGACGCACGGCCGCGACATCTCGCCCGAACGCCTGGAGCGCGAGATGCATCAGGCCGGCGTGGTGCGTGCCGCGGTCTCTCCCGGACAGCGCCCGCCGGGCGAGAGCTATCTCCGAGTCAACAACGCGGTGGCCCGGCTCAGCGTCGACCGCCCCTTCCTCGCGTTCGCGCGCCTCAACGGTCCCGTCGACCCGCGCGATAACCCGATCGCGCGGCTCAGGAACCTCCGCGCCGAGCGCGCCGACCACCACACGCGCCCGGACGACGTGGAGCAGTACGCCTACGACGACCGGTTCCACGGGTTCACGATCGTCCCGGCTGCCGACGGCGTCCCGGGAGAAGACGTGCTCGAACAGCTCGCGGACGCGGACCTGCCGGTGCTGGTCCACGGCGGCGAGCGGTTCACCCCGTCGATGGTCGAACGCACCCTGCTCCCGTACGACTTCCCGGTGGTGCTGGCCGGCTTCGGCGGGTATCCGCTCGACGAGGGGCTGATGACCGAGGCGCTCGACCTGCTCGACGACCACGACCGGCTCTACCTCGACACCAGGGCCGTCCGGTACCGCAACGTCCTGGAGCGGGGCGTGCTCGAACACCCCGACCGGATCCTGTTCGGGAGCGGCGTCCCCGAGGCCCACCCGAACGTCGGCGTGATGGAGGTGCTGACGCTGGACGTCTCCGAGGACCTGATGCAGCGCGTCTTCACGAAGAACCCCTCGCGGGTGATCCCGGGGCTGGCGGCCGGCGCCGACTTCTGACCCCCTCCGCATCGCCGTCTCGTTCCTTCGGTGCCGTTGTGTGCGATGGGGTGGTGTGCGGTCGCGGTGCTGTGCGGGATGGTGCGGTGCTGTGCGGTCGGCGCGCGCCGCGGCGACCCCGTGTCGCCGCGACCGCGCGAGGTCGCCAGCGCGCTACTGCACGCTGGCTGCTCGAAAATCTCCGATTTTCGGTGGAGGGCGCGGGCCGGCCGCCTGCGGTGCTGTGCGGTTCGCGGCCGGCCCGCGGCCGAGGCTGGGGAGGCGTGAGGCTGTGGTGCGGTTGCGGGGCGGTCGCGGTGCGGGGTGGGACTGAAAGGGGCAGTCGGCTGGGGCTTTCGAGATGTTGCTGTCCCGATCAGCAGGATCTGCGACAGAAACAAAAAACGCGTCGGAGAGACAGCCGACTGGAACCTTGTGAACTACCCTACCCTACTCGCTCACGGCCGACGCCGTTCGCTCCTTGAGGGTAGGGCTTCCTGCTTCCACGACGCGCTTTGCAGACACCGAGTCGGTGTCCACAGGGAGCGCAGTCTCCACAGGCGTTGATTCGGAGCATCCCACTCCTACGTCTTCTAGGGCGCGAGAAAGAATGTTCCACGCTGCGTTCGCGTCCCTGTCCGCCTCAAACCCACACGCCGGACAGGAGTGTTCACGGACCCACAACGGCTTATCGGTCGAGACACCGCAGGACGCGCACTCCTTGGTCGTCCCTCTCGGGTTGACCGCGGCGAAGTGCGTTCCCTCGCGCTCGCACTTGTATTCGAGTAACGAGAGGAACGTCCGCCACGCAGCAGACGCCGTGTTGCGGCTGTTCGACGGCGATTCCATCATCCCCTTCACGTTCAGGTCTTCGACTGCTACGAGGTCGTACTCCCGTGCGTAATACGCTGAGAGTTTATGGAGGAAGTCGCGGCGTTTCCGTCGGAGGTCGGCGTGACACTCCGCAACGCGCCGCCGTTGCTTCTCGTAGTTGTTCGACCCGTGCTGTTTGCGCGAGAGCTTCCGTTGCTCGCGTTCCAAGCGTTCACGTTCGTCTGACAGGTCGAGGGACCCGACTGCCATGCCGTCGGTGTCGTGAGCGTACTTGAAAATTCCCACGTCGATCCCGACGCACTTCTCGGGGTTCTCAGGCGGTTCGGGCGGTTCTCGGTCCATTTGGACGCCGAAGGTGGCGAACCACTCGCCCGTCGGTTCCTTCTTGACCGTGACTTGCTTGAGCTTCGCGTCGTCGGGGATGGAGCGGTGGAGCCGTATCGGTATGTCCGCGAGTTTCGAGAGTGACAACACAGTCTGACCACCCTTCTTGTCGAGCTTGAAGCCAGACTGGCTGTACGTGAAACTGCGGAACTCCCGTGGCGGCTTCCACTTGAGCTGACCGACGCCGTAGCCGTTCTCTTTGAGCGCGGAGAGTCCTTTGAGGTTGTCGAACAACCGTTCAACGACGGTTTGGAGAACCTTCGAGTACACGTCGGAGAGGCCGTCCCACCACTTCTTGAGCTCGGGGAGTTCCGACCGTAGCGTGGTCATGGACGGCAGTTCGCCGTGTTCGTCTTGGTACTCGTTGAGTCGGTAGAGAGTGTGGTTGTAGAGTTGCCTACAAATGTCTCGGTGGCGGTCCAACTCCTCACAATGGGCGTCGGACGGCATGAGACGGTACTTGTAGGTGTAGTACATGACCCTCTACTCGCGTTGGTTCTCGACGTACTGTTTCAGCACATCCAGCGACACCTGCCCCGTCGAGATGAGGCAGTACGAGTCGTTCCAGAACGAGTCGCCCCACAGTTCGGTTTTCAGTTCGTCCGCGTACTCGTTACGGATACGGCGAGCGGTCGCGCCTTTGACCGTGTTGATGAACTTTACGAGGTCTGTGGTTGGTTTCGCTCGGAACAGGATGTGTACGTGGTCGTCCTCGCCGTCGAGGTTCGTCAGTTCGACACCGTAGTTTTCCGTGAACCCGCTGATGACCTCGCGAATGAATTGGGTTCGCTCCTCGGTGAGCACTCCGCGCCGATATTTCGTGGTGAGTATCAGGTGGTAGTGCAGGGAATACGTCGAGTGCGCTCCCGAGTCGAGGTCGTACTCCATTGGGTTCGGCCAATGCTATACTACCCTACTGTGAAAACATTGCGATTGCGTGGGCCTGTGGGCCTGCCATTGAATCGTGTATGAGAACTGTTCGGCGCTGTATCCCCTCCCTGCTCTCGCCTCCCATTCGGTCGGCGCTCGCTGAGGAAGGGGGCTTAGCGCCTACTTTCAGCTAAACGCTGCCGTCCCGATCAGCAGGATCCACAACTGAGAAGATCGCCGACCCCTCGCGCTACTCCTCGTCGGCCCACGGCAGCGGCTCGGTACACCAGTGACAGAAGTCGATCTCGGCGTCGGTCTCCTTGCCGCAGTTCGGGCACTGGACGGTCTCGGGGGCGTCCGTCTCGCCGCCGCTCGGGACGGCGTCCGCGAGCGGGACCGAACTCGACTCGCCGCCGCGCCGCGCCGCGCGGTTCGCGGCCGCGCCGTTGCCCCGCTCGCTCCGCCCGGTTCGTTCTTCGTCCCGTTCCGGTGCGTCGCCGGCGCGGGCCTCCGCGACCGCGGCGGCCGCCCGCCGACTGCGCTTCTCCGCGTTTTGGCGACGGGCGACGAGGAAGGCGTCGAGCACCGACAGCAGGGTCAACAGGAGGATCGGGAGCACCACGTCCGCGGGCAGCGACTCGGAGTACTCGACGACCCCCACGTTCGGGTCCGCGGGGACGGTGCCGTACAGCACTTGGAGGAGGACGCCGCCGACGATGATGGTCGCGATCCACAGGAAGGCGCGGCCCCACTTCCGGAGGAACGCGTGACCGAGGCCGGGGAACAGGAACGCGAGCAGCGCCGCCAGCCACGGCCGATATCGGTCTCGCATTGGCGGCCGTTGTCGGGCGAACCCCCTGAAGGTTCTGAATCCCGCACGGTCCGGAATCAACGTCTTTTAAGCCTCGACCGCGGAAGCGATCGGTATGGAAGGACTCGAAGACCGCACCTACACCGCGGACGCCGAGCCGGGCGACCACGTCACGGTCGCCGGCTGGGTTCACGAGGTCCGCGACCTCGGTGGCATCGCGTTCCTGATCCTCCGGGACACGGACGGGAAGATCCAGGTCAAGTTCGAGAAGGACGAGATGGACGACGACCTCGTCGAGACGGGCCTCGGCGTCGCCCGCGAGTCGGTCGTCTCCGTCACCGGCGAGGTCGAGGAGGAACCCCGCGCGCCCACCGGCGTCGAGATCACGCCCGAGTCGGTCGCGGTCATCGCCGAGGCCGACACGGAACTGCCGCTGGACCCCTCCGGCAAGGTCGACGCGGAGCTGTCGACGCGGCTCGACAACCGCACCCTCGACCTGCGGAAAGATGAGGTGAAGGCGGTCTTCGAGATCCGCTCGGAGATCCTGCGCGCCGCACGCGAGGCGTTCCGCGACGCGGACGCGACCGAGATCACCACGCCGAAGATCGTCGCCACCGGCACCGAGGGCGGGACGGAGCTGTTCCCGATCACCTA
The DNA here is from genome assembly GCF_001462205.1 of Haloparvum sedimenti. Classification (GTDB taxonomy): domain Archaea; phylum Halobacteriota; class Halobacteria; order Halobacteriales; family Haloferacaceae; genus Haloparvum; species Haloparvum sedimenti. The sequence continues at coordinate 84,373 of NZ_LKIR01000062.1, read as the reverse complement.
CTTCGGCGAGGAGGCGTTCATGAACCAGTCGCCGCAGCTGTTCAAGCAGCTGACCGCCGGCTCCGGGCTGGAGCGCGTCTTCGAGATCGGCCCGATCTTCCGCGCCGAGGAGCACAACACGCCGCGGCACCTCAACGAGGCGACCTCCATCGACTTCGAGGGCGCCTTCTGTGACCACCACGACGCGATGGACGTCTGCGAGTCCGTCGTGCGCTCGGCCTACGAGGCGGTCGCCGAGAACTGTCAGGAACAGCTCGAGGCGCTCGGCCTCGAGGGCGAGTTCGACGTGCCCGAGGAGGCGTTCCCGCGGCTCACCTACGAGGAGGCCATCGAGGAGATCAACGCCACGGGCGCGCTCGACGAGCAGCTCGTCTGGGGCGACGACCTCCCGACCGAGGGCGAGGTCGCGCTCGGCGAGGCGGTCGGCTCCCACTACTTCATCACCGACTGGCCCAGCGAGGTGAAGCCGTTCTACATCAAGGACTACGACGACGACGAGACCCTCTCGACCGGCTTCGACCTGATGCACCCGCGCATGGAGCTCGTCTCCGGGGGCCAGCGCGAGCACCGCTACGAGGAGCTCATCGCCGGCTTCGAGCAGCAGGGGCTCGACCCCGACGAGTTCGAGTACTACACGAAGATGTTCAAGTACGGCATGCCGCCCCACGCCGGCTGGGCCATCGGCGCCGAGCGCCTCGTGATGACGATGCTCGACCTCGACAACATCCGCGAGGCCGTGCTCTTCCCGCGGGACCGGCAGCGCCTGAGTCCCTGAGACGGCGCCTCCCCGACTGCGACCGCGGTCCGCGTTTTCCGTCCCCGCTTTTCTGTCCGCCGTCCGCGATGGCAACCGTTAATCGGCGCGTCCGTCACCTCCGGGTATGAGCGACGAGAGCGCGACCGCGTTCGTCCCCGGCCACGTGACGGGCTTCTTCAGCGCCCATCCGGCCGAACGCGCGGCCGCCGCGGGCTCGCGCGGCGCGGGCCTGACGCTGACCGACGGCGTGGAGGTCCGGATCGACCCGACGGATTCCGAGACGACGCTGAACGGCGAGTCCGCGGAGATCGAGGCGGTCGAGACGGTGCTGGCGGAACTCGGCATCGAGGAGGATCGGAGCGTCGGCGTCGCAGCGACCACGGACCTCCCGGTCGGCTCGGGCTTCGGCGTCTCGGGCGCGACCGCGCTCGGAACCGCGCTCGCGGCCAACGAGGCGTTCGCCTGCGGGCGCTCGGAGAACGAGCTGGTCAGACTCGCGCACGTCGCGGAGGTGGAGGCGGGAACGGGCCTCGGCGACGTGGTCGCGCAGGCGCGCGGCGGCGTCCCCATCAGGCTGGAGCCGGGCGCGCCGGGCTACGGCGAACTGGACGGCGTCCCCGCGAGCGCCCGGATCGAGTACGTCACCTTCGGCGAGCTCTCGACGGCCGAGGTGCTCGCGGGCGACACGACCGCGCTCACGGAGGCGGGCGAGCGCGCGCTGACGGCGCTCCGCCGGAACCCGGTCCTGCCGGCGCTCATGGCCGCCTCGCGGACGTTCGCGCGCGAGGCCGGCCTGCTGGTCCCGGAGGTCGCGGAGGCGGTCGAGGCGGTCGAGGAGGCGGGCGGCGAGGCGGCGATGGCGATGCTCGGTCGGACGGTCTTCGCGCTCGGCACGGGGCTCTCCGAGGCCGGCTACGACCCGGCGGTCTGTCACACCCACGCGGCGGGCGCGCGGCTGGTTGACGACGACGGAGAATAGGGGACGCCGCGGTCAGCGGTCGCAGAACTCCTTCGTCACTCGATCTCCAGCGATCCGCCCGCGCCGCCGGCCTCTCCCTCGACGCCCTCGTCCCACTCCAGCTCGAACTCGATGCTCAGCTCGTCAGGGCCGGACGCCGAGGTCTCGCGCTCGGCCTTGACCTCGAAGGTCGGGCGCTCCGGCGGCGTCAGCGTCACGGACTCGGAGCCCGCCGTCAGGGTGATCGCCTCCCCGCCGTCGAGCTTGTCCGCGACCGTCCGGAGGTACGCGGCGATCTCGGCTCCGCTCATGTCGTGCTCCGACTCGAACAGGACTTCTTCGGGCATGTGGAGAATTACGTCCGCGGATCGGATAAGTCCACACGTCGGGGTGGGGGCGTGCGGCCGCGGGCCGAGCGGAGTCGGGCGTGGGTCGAAGCCCGACAGCGTCGGAGGCCACCGCGGTCAGTACGTTTCAACGGCGACGTCGAGGCGCTCGAAGTCCGAGACGTTTCGCGTCAGGACCGGTTCGTCGACGACCTCGGCCGTCGCCGCGATGATCACGTCGCCGTCGCCGACGGGAGTTCCGTCGTTTTGCAACTCGCCGGAGAGCCGGCCGGCCTTCCGCATGACCGCGGTGTAGCCCGGGTGAACGGGCTTTGACGAGAGGACCGCTTCGACCGTTTCCCGTTCCGGCTCGGATCGCGTCGCGCGAGCGATCCCGTAGTACAACTCGAACAGCGTCATCGACGAGAGCCGTTGCTGGACGAGGTCGCGCTCCAGTTCGCGTGCTTTCTCGACTGCGGCCTCGTCGCCGTCCATCAGGTCGATGAGGAAGGACGTGTCGAGGAGCACGCTACGCCCCTCGCATCCGGTCCGCCATCTCCTCCAGTTCCTCCGCTCGTCGCTCGCGGCGCTCGTCGACCGCGTCCCGGAGCGCGTCCGCCTCCTCGTCGCTCAACACCCCTGCAAGCTCCGACAGCGACCGCTCCCCGGCCAACCGCAGCACGACCTCCGAAAACGTCTCGTCGTCGCGTTTGTGGGCCGCGAGCCGGTCGTATGCCTCCTCGGAGAGGCGGATGCTCTTCGACATGTGCATACGGTCGTATGAAGATCCACAAAGACCTTTTGTCGTCCACGATCGGATCACTGGCCGAGAGGCTGCCTACTCCGTCGCGCGCTCGCGCCACGCTCCCTCGATCCGGCCCTCGTCCGCGAGCTTGATCAGGTGCGCGGCGACGGTCGCTCGCGCGAGGTCGCGGACGCCGGACAGGTCCTTCTCGTAGGCGGCGTCGAGGACTTCATCGACCGCTTCCGCGCCGTTCTCGACGGCCGCGAGCACCGCCTCCTCGCGCGCCAGCCGGTGGTCGATCAGGCGCGTCGCGGTCGCCGCGGGGTCGGTGACCGTCGGGCCGTGGCCCGGATACACCGCCTCGAAGCCGGCGTCGCGCACGGTCCGGAGGCTCTCCAGGTACGCGCGCAGGTCGCCCTCCGGCGCGCCGACGACGACGGAGCCGTCCGCGACCATGAGGTCGCCGCCGAGGAGGGACCGGCTTTCGGCATTTTTGTCGCCGATCGCGAAGCAGACGTGGTCCGGCGCGTGGCCCGGCGTTTCGAGGACGCTGGCGGGGCCGACGTGGTCGCCGTCTCGGAAGGTGCGATCGGGCTCGACGCCGGTCCGGGACAGAAATCGCTCCGCGTGGTCCGCGTGGGCCCACACCGTCGCGTCGGCCTCGGCCGCGTAGTGGGCGACTCCGCCGACGTGGTCCGGGTGCGTGTGGGTGACGGCGACGTGGTCGACCGTGGCGGGATCGATCTTCGGCGACTCCGCCGCGGGGTCGATAAGTAGCGAGCCGACGAGGTAGGCGTTCGTCTCGCCGCCGGGCGCGCGCGTCTCGACCGGAAGCGGGACGCGGGTCGGTCCGTCGGAGGAAGGCGGCCCGTCGGCGGGAGGCGGCCCGTCGGCGGGAGGCGGCCCGTCGGAAGCGGGCGGATCAGGCGTCACGGCCGGGAATGGGAACGGAGGGCTCGCCGGCGTCCGCGGTCACCGCGGTCGCGAACAGGGAGAGGTCCGCGACGCCGTCGTCGACCGCTGCGACCGACTCGTAGGGGCGCCCCACGACGATGTCGCCGGCTTTGCTCCGGTTGATCCCCGGGATCGCGGTCAGCTCGTCCATCGAGGCCGCGTTCACGTCCAGCGGGTAGGGGACGCCCGTGATCGACCGGTAGCCGTGGTCGGTTATCGCCACGTCGAGCGTCGTGCCGAGTTCCCGCTCGCCCGGCACCGCGACGAGCAGGGGGTAGGTGCCGACCTGTCGCCCGAACGTCTTGCCGTCCTGATGGTACTCCAGGTGCACGTCCGGGAGGACCGTTCCGGGCGGGACGACGCGCTGGAGCATCGGGTTGTCGATGGTCTCGCGGACCTCCTTTTTGTACGCCTGGAACTGCTGCTTGTGGTCTCGGGCGATCTCCGCGCCGGTGTCGGCCATCTCGGTGCCCGCGAACGCCATCACCTGCCGGATGTTGATCCGGCGGAGCATCAGCCCCTCGTCGTACACCGACTGGAGGAATTCGCGGTTGTGCTCGAACGTCTCCGCGCGTTCGCCCTCCAGCCCGTGGACGAGGTTGATCCCCGGCAGGAGCTTCGGGAGCCGCGGGGAGGCGTCCGGGCCGGTGGAGGGGCCGGTCACGCGGCCGTCGCCCCCCGGCGTCGTCTCGGGCGTGTCGCCGGGCCGCCAGCCGCCCTCCTCGTTGACGACGCGGACCGCCTCCAGACACTCCTCGGCGGAGACGAGCAGGTTGTTCTTCTCCCGCACCACGGGGTCCGCGGACTCCAGCCCGAACGCGGCCGTGTCCCCCGGCGTGTTGTGCTCGGCGATGATCCGGATGGCCTCCCGGGACCTCTCGGGGTAGTCCGTGATCGTCACCGGGTTCATGTTGTCGAGGTGGAGCGTGTCGAGGTCGGGCGCCACCTCGCGGATGCCGCCATACAGCTTCCGCAGGGCGTCCGGATTCGGTGTCTCGCCGTCCCCGCCGAACGCGAGGATGTCGGCCTGGCGCCCGAGCCGGAAGTGACTCACGCCCCGGTTCGAGAGCGCGTCCACCTCGTCGACGACGGAGCGCGCTTCGCGGAACGCCGGGTTTCCGTACAGCGGTTCGGTACAGAAGGAACAGCGGTAGGCGCAGCCACGGGACGTTTCCAGCTCCGCGATCAGGTAGTCGGGGTGGTTGGGGTGCTGTTCGACGACGAACGCGCCCGCCGCGGCCCAGCGGTCCACCTCCGCGTTGTCGCGCATCCGGTTGTTGAACCCCTCCATCCCGGAGTCGACGAGGTCGAAGGCGGCCGCCTCGACGTCGCCCTTCGCGACGAAGTCGTAGTCGAGGTCGTCGCGCTCCATCTCCTGTGCGCCGGCGTTCTCCTCGCCGACGCCGAAGCGGACGGGCCCCCCGAGCAGCGTCTCGCCCTCGGCGGTCCACGCGAGCTCGCGGACCTCGTCCGGCTCCGCCGGCGTGCCGCCGACGTACTTGCCGGGGACGGTCATGCCGCCGACGTAGACGAAGAGGTCCGCCCGCTGCACGTCGGCCCACTTGTTGCGGTCCTCGCGGAGCTCGTCGATGGTGTGGTAGGTGATCGCGGACTCGGGGACGCCCGCGTCCACGAGCGCGCCGGCCGTGTATCGGGGGTACGTCGAGACGTACGGCGGCACGCCGAAGTGCGCCGGCTCGTCGACGTACCCGTCGACGATGGTGACGGAGAGGTCGGCCGGGTCGGTCATGGACGCCGATACTCCGCGGAGACGCTAAAACCCCGCGAACCGGGGGTGGGATCACGTCCGCGGGGGCGGGCCGACGACGCGGAGGGGGTGGACTTACGACCGCGGCGGTCGAAGGGAGCGTATGGACGCGCTCGTCGGCGCCATCCTGATCGGGCTCCCCGCCCTCTGGCTCGTCGCGATGGCGGCGTACGCCTACCGGGACGCCGCCCGCCACGGGATGAACCCGCGGAAGTGGGCCGCTATCAGCCTCGTCGTCCCCTTTTTCGGCTTCTTCGCGTACCTGTTCGAGCGCGACGAGCGCGACTACGACCCGCGGGAGGACCCGTACGCCCGCGGCGCGTACAACGTCCACGAGACCCGAGGCGACGACGCAAAAGCGGAGCAAGCGTCCCGGGAGGGACGAGACCGGAGAACGGGTCGGAACGACGGTCAGGCGTAGAGGTAGCCGAACTCGGTCTCGGCGTCCGCCTCCGGTTCGAAGCCTCCTCTCGCAGCGAGGTCGGTTCCGTACGCGGCCGCGACCGCGTCGAGCGCGCCGCGGCGGCGAAATCGACGCCGTAGATCAGCGGTCGTCGGTCATGCTCGTCGCTACCGCCCCACGGCACTTAAGCCGGCCGCGACCCAACCTGCGGGCATGCCCTCGACGAAGGAGATCAAGTGCGAGAACGCCGACTGCGAGCTCGACATGTTCGAGAACCACTACACCTACGATGTGCCCGAGGACCACTCCGTCGCGGACCTGTCGTGTCCCTACTGCGGCGGCTCGGAACTCGCCGAGATCGAGGTGTGAGATGGGGCGGCTCCTCGACTCCGGGCGCGCGGCGGTCCGCGGCGCGCTCTCGAAGGTCGGCCGCGGGTGGAGCCACGTGCAGGAGCGGCGGCCGCTCGACTCGGACCTGCTGGAGAGCGACGACGCCTACCTCGTCGTCTTCGACGCGCCGGGCGTCCGCGGCGACGACGTGGAGGTCCGCTTCTCGGACCACACGATCGAGGTGACCATGGACCGATTCCGCGAACCGCGTGCGGGCTTCGAGACCGTCTTCCCCGGCCGCGGAACGACGCTGTCCGGGAGCGCCGACCTCCCCGCGGACGCGGACGTGAACCCCGACGACGCGGCCGCGACGCTGAAACGGTCCGGCACGCTGCAGGTGGAGATCCCCAAGACCGGCGCGGCCGACGCGGTCCCCGTCACCGAGTCCGACGACGAGGACTGAGCGGAGCCGGTTCGGACCTCGCTCCGGTTCGGTGAGAGACCGGGCGCTACCGCAATTCCTCGACGAGTTTCTCGACCGCTTCGTCGACGAGATCCTCGGACAGACGACCCTGCCAGAAGTCGACGTCTTCTCGCCCGAGCGACTGGACGCCCCACGGAACGATACGGCTCTCCTCGGGCGTTCCGCCGCGGACCCAACTTCCGTTCGGGATATCGATGAACCCGTCCGACCAGCTTTTCGACGTCAACGTCACCGCGATGTACTGGTCGCCGTGAAACGGGCGGCCTTCGTGGTTCGACAGGATCAGCCACGGCCGCGCGGCACCGGCGCCTTTGAACGGGTCGGCGCCGAAGACGACGTCCCCTCGCTCGAAAACCGGACGCGTCTCGCCGTCGTTCACTGCCCGTCGTCCACGCTTGGGTGTGGTTCCTCGGGAGCGTGTTCGCGCCACGACTCCCCGTCCTCCTCGCCGAGTCGGTCGTTGAACAGGGCGGTCGCCCGTTCGTAGCCGTCGTGTTCGGCGAGCCGTTTCTCGTCGTCGGTCGCCGCCCAGTACGTCGCCTTGTGTTCGACCAGTCCCCGGCTCTTCAACCGCGAGAGCGCGGTGCTGACCGATCCCTCGTCGAGACCGGTCCGGGACGCGATCTCGCGGGCCTCGAACGCGCGGTCGGAGTTGGCGACGAGAAACCCGAGCACCTGGTCGGGGACCGAAAACCCCTCCAGCTCGCGCTCGCTCGTGTTCTCGAAGGTCTCTCGGTCGATGGACATCGTCGCGCGGACGTACGTCCTCGGCCGTAAAAGATGTTCTGCGTGAAAGCGACGTAAACAGCGAAACGTTAGTGATTCCGGCGGGCTCCACACTTCCACTCAGTCGTCCGCGGCCTCGCGGTCGGCCGCCATCGCGTCCAGCTCGGGCGCCTCGGTCTCCTCCGCGCGCCCCTCGCGGAGCTTGCCGGCGGCCACGCAGACCAGATAGATGCCGACCGCGACGAGCACGATGACGCCGCCCGCGGTCGCCTCCGCGTAGTAGGAGACGCCGATGCCCAGAAGCACCGCGAGCTCCGCGAGCACGACGGAGGAGAGGAGCGCGCCGGTGAAGCTCCGCGAGATCTGGGTGGCGGCGGCGACCGGCACGACGAGCATCGCGGCGACGAGGATGACGCCCATGATCTGCATCGCGCCGACGACGACCATCGCCGTGAGCACGACCGTGGCGCGGTTGTACCAGTTCACGCGGATCCCGGCGACGCGCGCGGCCGTCTCGTCGAAGGTGACGTACAGCAGCTGGTTGCGCGCGACCGCGACCGTGCCGACGATGACGGCGAAGAGCACCAGAAGGAGGGCGGCGTCGTCCGCGGCGACGGTCGCGAGGTTGCCGAACAGGTACTGGTCGACGCTCACGGAGAGGCCGCCCGCGTTGAGGCTGATCAGGACGGTCCCGAGCGCGAACCCCGTCGAGAGCACGATGGCCATCGACACGTCGTTGTACGCGTCCGTCACCTCCGAGATGAGTTCGATGGCGAGCGCCGCGATCATCGCGACGATCACCGCGGTCAGGTACGGCGAGACGCCGAAGTCGAGGACGGCGTTCAGGAACAGTCCGACCGCGACGCCCGCGAACGCGGTGTGCGCGAGCGCGTCCCCGATCAGGGCCAGTTGCCGGTGGACGAGGAAGGTTCCGATAAGCGGCGCCATCACGCCGATGCAGAGCCCGACGAGGAGTGCGCGGTGCATGAACGGATAGTCGAGCAGGCCGAGCCCGGTGACCTCCGCGAGCCGGAACATGAGCCACGACCACGCCGAAAGCAGCCAGTAGAGCGGTGCAAGGAGGGGGTTCGTCATCAGTCCTCACCTCCGGGGGGAGTTCCGAGGCCGGACGCGGTGCCGGCCCGTTCCCCCTCACTGGCCGGGGACCCTCCGGCGTCGGCCACGAGCCCCGCGGTCGCGCCGAACGCCCGCGCGAGCGCGTCGCTGTCGAGGAACGCCTCGGTCGGCCCGTCGAAGTAGACCTCGCGGTTCAGACACACCACGCGCTCGGCGTGGTCGGTCACCGCGCCGAGGTCGTGCTCGATCAGGAGGACCGTGATGCCCCGGTCGTTGAGCGCGTCCAGCAGGTCGTAGAACGCCGCGACGGACTCGGCGTCGACGCCGACGGTCGGCTCGTCGAGGACCAGCAGCTCGGCGTCGCTCGCGAGCGCCCGCGCGATGAACGCCCGCTGTCGCTGGCCGCCGGAGAGCTTCGTGATCCGTCGGTCCGCGAACGCCTCCATCCCCACCGTGGCGATGGCGTCGTCGACCGCGGCCCAGTCGTCGGCCGACAGCCGCCCGAAGCCGACGTGCGGGAACCGACCCATCTTCACGACCTCGCGGACGGTGATCGGCATCGAGGAGGCGTCGCGGGCGCCCTGCGCGACGTAGCCGACGCGCTCGCCGGCGTCGAAGCCGGCCGCGCGCTCGCCGAACAGCCGGGCGCTCCCGGCGTCGGGTTCCTCCAGTCCGAGGATCAGTCGCAGGAGCGTCGACTTGCCGGAGCCGTTGGGTCCCACGACCGCGACGTACTCGCCCGAGTCGACGCTCAGCGACACGTCCTCGACCACCGGCGTCGCGGCGTACGCGAACGAGACGCCGTCGAGGTCGATGAGCGGCGAAGAGGTGGGGGATCCCTCACCGCTCATTCGAAATTCCTCCACCGGTCGGCCCAGCCCTCCGGCCCGGCTTCCTCGGGCGGGACGTTGCCGAGCACCACGTCGAAGGTGGGGAGGTTGATGTTGTCGGCGATCTCCTCGTATCCCCATCCCGCCTCGACCCAGTCCTCGCGGACGCCGGCGTAGGGCGTGACAGGGAAGTACGCCTCCACCCCGGTCTCGGCGATCAGCTGCTCGGCCGGCTTCCGGCTCTCGAAGACGCCCGCGCCGACGTACCTGATGTCGTTGGCGTCGATGACCTCCTTCGCGCGCCGGATGTCGGAGGGCTTCACGTCGCCGCTGGCCGCGAGGTTGACGACGAGCGGCCGGATCTCCACGTCGTAGCGGTCGGAGACGTAGCCGAACGCGTTGTGCGCGGCCAACTGGACGACGCCCCGGTCGGCGCGGTCGAACGTCGCGGCGTAGCGCTCGTCGACGGCCGCGAGCACGTTCTCCTTGTAGGCATCGCCGTTCGCGCGGAACGTCGCCTCGTGGTCCGGGAACGATTCGGCGAACCCCTCGACGATGTTGTCGACCGCGGTCGCCGCCCGCGTCGGGTCGAGCCAGAAGTGCGGGTCGAGCGCGCGGTCGTCGCCGACGCCCTCCTCGTCGCGGTCGAGGCTCTCGGCCAGCGGGATCAGGTCCACGCCCTCGCGGACGTTGATCAGGTCCGTGTCCGCCCCGTCGTCGTGAACGGTCTCGATGGCGCGGTCGGCCCACGGCTGGAAGTCGGCGCCGACGTGAACGAACGCGTCCGCCTCGAGGATGTCGCGCGTCACGCTCGCGTCCGGCTCCCAGCCGTGGCCGTGGAGCCCGGTCGGGACGAGGTTCTCGACGGTCACCGGCGTGTCCGCGGCCACCTCCCGCGCGAAGTCGTAGAAGCTGAAGAAGGAGGCGACCGCGCGCGGCCCGTCGCTCTCCCCGGTCGACCCGAGGGCGGTGCCGTTCAGACAGCCCGCCGCGCCGGCGGCGAGCGAACTCGCGCCCGCCGCGAGCAGTCGTCGCCGGGTGAGGGTGTTCCCCCGGACGGCGGTCGTTTCTATCTTACTCATTATCGGACCGTGGGTGGTAGAGACACAAAAGGACTTCTATCGAATAGAAAGATTAGACATATCTAAACCTTTGTCGGAGAGCCGAGGGGCGACCCGTTCCGACCCATTCAAGTTCGCTTGTGTCGATCCAACTCGCATGGACAACGCGGACGGCACGCGCGAACGAGGCGGCGGGGACGACGGGGACAGACGCGACCGCGCCCGGGAGCGCGGGACCCCCGGCGGGGGAGTCACGCCGGAGGCGCGCGGCATCGAGGCGCGCGCGCCCGAGGAGTTCGGCCTGGTGCAGGCGTGGTGGGGCGACGGGAAGGGGAAGACGACCGCGGCGCTCGGGATGGGGTTCCGCGCGGCCGGCCACGGCTTCCGCGTCCACATGCTTCAGTTCATGAAGGGGGGCGCCGACTCCGTCGAATCGGTCCGCGGCGAGTACGACGCCATCGCCGCGGTGCCGGGCTTCTCCTACGAGAACACGGGCCACTACGGCTGGCACGGCTTCCGGGACGGCTCCGCGGACGACGACCACGCCGCGAAGGCGCAGGGGGGACTGGCCCGCGCACAGGACCTGATCGACGCGGCCGCCGACGCCGACCTCGACGCCCCCCTGCCGCTCGACGGCGAGGCCGACGAGGGCGTCCACCTCCTGATCCTCGACGAAGTGCTGTACGCGGTCGACAAGGGGCTGCTCGACGAGGCGGACGTGCTCGACCTGATCGCGGCCAAACCGCCGTCGCTCGAACTCGTGTTGACCGGGAGCCACGCGAAGCCCGACTACCTCTACGACGAGGCGGACCTGATCACCCGCGTCGCCAAGGAGAAACACCCCATCGACGCGGGGCAGCGCGCCCGCATGGGCACGGAGTTCTGAACATGACGGGGGGCGCGGACGGCGAGGGTGGCGGGGAGAGCCACGGACGGAACTCCTCGGCCCGCACCCTCCTCGTCGCCGGCACGGCCTCCCACGTGGGCAAGTCGACGGTCGCGGCCGGGCTCTGCCGCGTTCTCGCCGACCACGGGGTCTCCGTCGCGCCGTTCAAGGCACAGAACATGTCGAACAACGCCCGGGCGGTGCCGAAATCGGTCGACACGAACGGCACGGGCGCCGTGGACACCACGAACACCGCGGGCGCCGCGGACAGCACGGGCTTCGGCGAGGTGGGCGTTTCCCAGTACGTGCAGGCCCGTGCCGCGCGCGTCCGACCGGAGACCAACCACAACCCCGTCCTCCTGAAGCCCCGCGGCGGCGGGGAGTCGCAGTTGGTGCTGAACGGCGAGGCGGTCGCCCACTACGCGGCCGGCGACTACTACGAGGAGCACTGGCACGACGCGCGCGCGGCGGCGGTCGCGGCCCACGCGCGCCTCGCGAGCGCCCACGACGTGGTCGTCGCGGAGGGCGCCGGTTCCATCGCCGAGATAAACCTCCAGCACCGCGACCTGGCGAACGTGGAGACGGCGCGAGTCGCGGACGCCGAAATCCTGCTCGTCGCGGACATCGAGCGGGGCGGCGTCTTCGCCTCGCTCGTGGGGACGCTGGAGCTCCTGCCCGACGACCTCCGCGAGCGCGTCGTCGGGGCCGTCGTCACCAAGTTCCGCGGGGACCGCTCGCTGCTCACGCCTGGGATCGAGGAGTTCGAGGACCGGACCGACGTGCCGGTGCTGGGCGTGATCCCTCACGACGACCCCGGACTCCCCGAGGAGGACAGCGTCGCGCTCCCGGCGCCCGACGAGCGCGCGGTCCGCGGCGCGGACGACGGCGTCCCGGCGGAGCTGGCGGTGACGGTCGCGGTTCCGCGGCTCCCGCGCGCCTCCAACGTGACGGACCTGGAACCGCTCGCCGCGGAGCCGGGCGTCCGCGTGGCGTACGTCCCGGTCCGGGACACCGACCGGGAGAATGGGCCTACGGCTGCCGATCCCTTCGCCGACGCCGACGCGGTCGTGATCCCGGGTACGAAGAACACCGTCGACGACCTGCTCGCGCTCCGCGAGGCCGGCCTCGTCGACGCGCTCCGGCACGTCGAGGGACCGGTCGTCGGGCTCTGCGGCGGCTACCAGATCCTCGGCGAGCGGATCCTCCGCGCGGACGTGGAGGGGACGGGCGACCGCGAGACGGTGGCGGGCGTCGGCCTGTTGCCCGTCGAGACCGCCTTCAGCGCCGACAAGCGCGTCGTCGCGACGACGCTCGAGGTCGACGGGACCGGGCCGCTCGCGGGCGCCTCGGGAGCGGTCGAGGGGTACGAGATCCATATGGGCGAGACGCGGCTCGCCCCGGGCACCGACGAGGGCGCGGTTCGGATCCCCTTCGCTCCGGGCCGAGACGGGCCCGGACGCGAGGACCGCGAGGGCGCGGCGCTAGGAGTCGCGGTCGACCGCGGGGGCGACCGCGCCGGCGTCCTCGGCACCTACCTCCACGGGCTGTTCGAGAACGACGAAACCCGAGAGGCGTTCGTGGACGCGGTCTTCACGGCCGCCGGACGGGACCGGGCCGCCGCGCTCGCGCGCGCAGACGCCGACGCGGCCGGGTCCGCGCACGACCGCGCCGCGGACCTGCTGTGCGACCACGTGGACCTCGGGGCGTTGGACCTCACCGACGATGACCGGTCGAACGACGATCGGTCGGACGGCGACCTTTTGGACGGGAGGAGAGGGGATAATTTTTAACCGAGTAGGCGGGATAGGTCCCATGGTCGAGGCGTTCGCGGTCGCCAGCGGCAAGGGCGGGACGGGCAAGACCACCAGCACGCTGGCGCTGGGGATGGCGCTCGCCGAGGCGTACGAGGTGACGGTCGTCGACGCCGACACCGGAATGGCGAACCTGCTGTTCCACGCCGGGCTGGACGACGTGGAGGTGACGCTACACGACCTGCTGGTCGAGGGCACCGGCACCGGCATCGGGGAGGCGACCTACGAGCGGTTCGGGATGACGGTCGTCCCCTGCGGCACCTCGCTGGCCGACTTCGAGGCGGCGGACCCGGCGCGGCTCCGTGACGTGGTCGCCGAGTTGGGCCGCGACGCCGACGTGGTGCTTCTGGACTCGCCGGCCGCGCTCGGGTCGAAGTCCGCGGTGCTGCCGGTCGTGCTGGCCGACCGGACCGTTGTCGTGGTCCAGCCCACCATCCCCGCGCTCTCGGACGGGCTGAAGGTGCAGGAGTACGCGCGCTCGTACGGCACGGGGACCGCGGGCGTGCTGTTCAACAAGGTGCGCGGGGACGCCGACCGCGTCGCCGAGCAGGCGGAGCGCCGCTTCGGCGGGCCGACGCTGGCGCAGGTTCCCGCCTCGGACCCGGTCCGCGAGGCGCGCCGCGCGGGCGAGCCGCTACTGGCGCACGCGCCCGACAGCGACGCCGCGGCCGCCTACCGCCGGGCTGCCGACCGGCTCGACGTGCGTCCCGACGGCCCGCCCGGGGTGGGGGAACCGGCCGACGACGGCGCGGATGCGCTGGCGGACCGCTTCCGGAGCGCCGTCGTTCCCGACCGGCCATGAGAAAGGCTGGCGGGCCGACCGACGACGGGAACGAGACCGCCGCCGGGAGCGACGCGCCCGAGGACGCCGACGGGGTCGAACCGCCCGAGACGCCCGAAGCCGCGGAGGAGCTCCACATCCCTCGCGGCGAGCTACTCCGATCGCGTGTCGTCACCGACCCCGCGACGCTCCTCCGGACCGCGCTCGAGGACCGGCTCACCGGCTACGCGACCGTCGCACCCGGGGAGACGTTACTGCTCGACGGCGAGGCACGCGGCGTTCTCACCTTCGCCGACGGCGTGCCGGTGCTCGCGTACGATCCGGCAACCGACGACGGCGGCGCCGACGCCCTCGCGGCGCTCGCAGGTCCCGGTCCCATCCGGGTCGAGCTGTACCGGCTGCCGCCCTCGGCGCTGTCCGAGGCACACGAGACGCCGGCGTTGCGAGTCACACCGGGTGCGCCCGCCGCGGAGCTGGCCGGCGATCCCGATCTAGCCGACCGGACTCGGGAGATCGCCCCCGCGGAGCGGCGCGAGGAGTCCGCCGGCGGAGGGAGCGCGGTCGCCGCGTTTCTGGCGGACGACGACCGCGTCGCCGCTATCCGCGAGCAGGCCCGCGAGGAGGCGGCCGAACGCGCCGCCGAGTGGGGCCTCGAGGACGCACTCGGGGACGTGAATGAAGACGCATTCGGGGACGAGAGCGAGGACGGACGGGACGGCGAACCGGGTGTTACAGATCCTGTAACTGTATCGGAGCCGAAGACGAGCGACCGCAAGTAAGTATAGGTACGGCGGCCGGCGACCATTTATCGCCAGTCGTCCGCGAAGCGGCGACCGGTCCGGTAGCGGTTCCGGTGCCCGCATTCGGCCCTCCGCTGGCCGCTCGGTCCCCCACACCGACCCACCGTTCTCCGCGGTCGCACGGACGCTCAGCGGTGTCTCCGACGCCGTGCGCTCAAGGCGTCGGGTCGTCGGTCGTCGTCTCCTCGCCACCCAAGACGGTCGCGAGCGGTCGGGAGCGCTCCAGCGCGTCGTCGATCCGGTCGTCGACCCAGTTTCGGACCACGGCGGCGTCGGACGACAGCAGCGCGCGCATGTTGTTTCCGTCGTCGTAGGCCGCGAGGCAGGCCGTGTCCGCGAACGCGCAAAGCCCGGTCTCGACCGGCTCGGGGTGGACGTACACGGAGACGGAGCCGTCCTCGATCGCCCGCCGCAGCGCCGGTTCGAAATCGCTCTCGGAAGCTGCCAACACCGCCCGGTCGATGATGAGGTCGATCGTCGTTCCCGCGTCCAGCAGTTCGACGGCCGACTCGTTGAACGCGCGGCTGACGATGGGGGAGACGGCCCGGACGTGACCGCCGGCGGCGTCCGCAAACACGTCGAGGAAGCGGTCGACCGGAGCGAACGGGTCGCGGTCGTCCGCGACGGTCACCTCGCCGACCTCCAGCGCGGCCGGCGGAAGCCCCGCCTCGAAGGCGTCGACGTTCGCGACGAGGGGCCCGACCTCGCGGGCGCGATCTGCCTCGGCGAGCAGGTCCTCGTAGGCGGCCCGCACGCGGTCCCCGGTCGCGGTGAGCCGGTACCGCGCGTCCGCCTTGCGGACCCAGTCGCGCTCGCGGAAGCCGGCGAGGATCCGCTGGACCGTCGTACGCGTCGCGTCCACGCGCTCGGTCAGCGCCGCGGGGCGTCGCGGCTCCGCGTCGAGTTCGCGCAACACCGCGATCCGGACCGGTGAGCCCGCGAGGTAGCGGGCGTCGCGGTGCGGGGCGTCGTCCATATCGGCCGACAGTTGGACCACCGGGACAAAATACGTTGCCGTCGCCGGCATCCGGACCCATTTACGCCGGCGTCACGAAGAACGGGTATGAGCCTCCAAACCCTCGTGGTCGCCATCGGTCCGACCGAGGAGTCGCGCATCCGCCAGCTGACCGAGACGGTGACTGATGTCGCCGAGCCGAGCGGCGCCGACGTGGTGCTGTACCACGCCTTCTCCGAGCGCGCCTTCCGGCAGGGCGTCACGGAGGCGGGCTACGACCCGGAGGACCCGCCCGAGCCCGATAAGGTGGCCGAGCGGCTGGAGAGCGTCGTCTGTCTCACGGACGCCCTCGGGGACGCCGACGTGAGCCACGAAGTCGAGAGTACGGTCGAGCCGACCGTGGAGGGCATCCTCGGCGTCGTCGACGACCGGGACGCCGACATGCTGTTCGTCGGCGGTCGAAAGCGCTCCTCCACGGGGAAGGCCGTCTTCGGCAGCACCTCCCACCAGGTGATGATGAGCGCCGAGTGTCCGGTCGTGTTCGTCCGCGAGGGCGCCGACGCGGACGAGAAGAAACCCGCGGAGGGAACCGCCGCGGACGCCGAGCGATAGCGGGGCGCACGGACCGCGGTTGCCGGTAGTGCGGCCGACTGCGGTGCGGCCGACTGCGGCCGGTCAGAACACGAGCTGGATGGGGGACCGCGACCCGAGCCCGAAGCGCTCGTCGCCGCGGCCGTCGTTTACGTCACACTCCACGTAGCCGTGGCTCCCGACCGTGACGAGGCGCTCGCCGCGGTCGACGTCCGCGAACGTCTCGCCGACCGGGACGCGCTCGCCGTTCACCTCGACCGACTCGACGCCGTCCAACACCGCGCCCGGAACGTTGGTGATGACGTTGCCGAAGGTGTCGATGACCATCACCTCGCCGACCGCCGACACCGGTTCGCCCGCCGCGTTTCTGTCCACGGTCGCGGTCGGCAGCGAGAGGTCCACGTAGTCCTCGGCGGGGGCGATCCGGTCGACGGCCGCGAGATCGTCGACGCCGGCGTCGTGGACGTCCGCGGCCGCGGGCGCGAACACGTCCCGACCGTGGAACGTCGCGGAGTCCGGTTCGGGGGCGTCGATGGCGAACACCGCTATCCCCGGGTCGTCCTCGGCGGGAGCGTCGACGGGACCGCCCCGTCTACCGGCGGCGAGGCGTCGAGCCGCTGGGATCGCGAGCCCGTTGTCCGGCGCGACGACCGCGTGATCGCCGGCGCGGACGACGACGGCGGCGCGGTCGGTGCCGACGCCCGGGTCGACGACCGCACAGTGGACGGCTGGTGGGAACTCCGGGAGGAGGAAGCGGAGCCAGAAGGCGCCCGCGCGCACGTCGCCGCGCGGGAGGTCGTGGCTCACGTCGAGGAGCTCGGCGTCGGTGCGGCGCCGGACGACGCCGCGCATCGCGGCGGGGTACGGGGGACCGAAGTCGGAGGCGAGCGTGATCACGGTCACTCCCCGTTGGTGTCGGTCTCGGCCACGCGCTGGATGCGCGCGACGCCGCCGACTTCCTCGATCACGTTCACGACGGCCTCGGGGACGAGCGACTCCCAGTCGCGGCCGTGGATCATCCGCTCGCGGAGTTCGGTCCCTTCCAGCACGTCCCGGTTGAACATGGGGGAGCCGCGGACCTCCACGCCCGCCTCCTCGAACAGCCTGACGACGAGGGGGTTGTTGGAGTAGGCCACCTCGAACTTCGGGGTCATGCTCTCGACGTGGCTCACCCAGACGGAGTTGCGGTCGAGGTCCTCGATGGGGACGACGTAGGTGGTCAGGTCCAGCTCCTCGACCGCCTTGGTCACCATCATCACGCGCTCGCCGGCGGTGAAGGGGTTGCGCGTGGAGTGGGAGTCGCCCGCGGAGCCGATCCCGAGGACGAGCTCGTCGACCTCCGTGGCGATCTCCTCGACCATGTGGCGGTGGCCGTCGTGGAACGGCTGAAAGCGTCCGATGTAGAACCCCCGCATACGCGGCAGTTGGA
Organism: Haloparvum sedimenti; assembly: GCF_001462205.1. GTDB lineage: Archaea > Halobacteriota > Halobacteria > Halobacteriales > Haloferacaceae > Haloparvum > Haloparvum sedimenti. The sequence continues at coordinate 66,701 of NZ_LKIR01000062.1, read as the reverse complement.
CGCGGGCGATTTATAAATACGGCGGGTCGCCCGCGATAGCGTTTTCGGCCGATAGAACTGGTGACGAAGCCGTCTACGTCCCGGTAGCCCTCGCGCACTCGGGGAGAAAGTATATCAATCGCCGTCGCCACGTTTTCAGTAGCGACACTCGATTCTATGAGCAACGAAAAGGACACGACCGAGGGGGGCCGCGAGGGGGACGACGCGCCCGTGAGCGACGAGCACCCCGACTCGGACGCCGCCGACGGTCGGGACGGGGACGACGCCGTCCCGCCGGCGGAGGATCCGCCGGACACCGGCGAAGCGGACACCGGCGACGATCCGACCGCACCCGCGAGCCGGGACGGTTCGCTCGGGAGCGGCGGCGCGGCCGAGGACGGCGTCGACGAGGACCCGGTCGGTGAGGGTCCGGTCGACGAGAGCCCGGTCGACGACGACGGGGGTATCGACGAACTCGGCAGCACCGTCGAGGTCGAGGGCGCCGAGATCGAGGACGACCCGGACGAGGACGACCTGCTGGGCGGGCTCAAGATCGACTCCACGTCGGAGATCGAGATCCCGGACCGGCTCGTCGACCAGGTCATCGGGCAGGAACACGCCCGCGACGTGATCATCAAGGCGGCCAAGCAGCGCCGCCACGTGATGATGATCGGCTCCCCGGGGACGGGGAAGTCGATGCTCGCGAAGGCGATGGCCGAGATGCTCCCGAAGGAGGAGCTTCAGGACGTCTTGGTCTACCACAATCCGGACGACGGCAACAAGCCGAAGGTCCGGACGGTCCCCGCCGGCAAGGGCGAACAGATCGTCGAGGCCCACAAGGAGGAGGCCCGCAAGCGCAACCAGATGCGGAGCTTCCTGATGTGGATCATCATCGCGGTGGTGCTCGGCTACGCGCTGATCATCACCAGCCAGATCCTGCTCGGCATCCTCGCGGCCGGGATCATCTACCTCGCGTTCCGCTACATGAACCGCGGCTCGGACGCGATGGTGCCGAACCTGCTGGTGAACAACGCGGACACCCAGACCGCGCCGTTCGAGGACGCCACCGGCGCCCACGCCGGCGCGCTGCTGGGCGACGTGCGCCACGACCCGTTCCAGTCCGGCGGGATGGAGACGCCGAGCCACGACCGCGTCGAGGCCGGCGCCATCCACCAGGCGAACAAGGGCGTGCTGTTCGTCGACGAGATCAACACGCTCGACATCCGCAGCCAGCAGCACCTCATGACGGCGATCCAGGAGGGCGAGTTCTCGATCACGGGCCAGTCCGAGCGCTCCTCGGGCGCGATGGTCCAGACCGAGCCCGTCCCGACGGACTTCGTCATGATCGCGGCCGGGAACCTCGACGCGATGGAGAACATGCACCCGGCGCTGCGCTCCCGGATCAAGGGGTACGGCTACGAGGTGTACATGGAGGACACCATCGAGGACACCCCGAAGATGCGCCGGCAGTACGTCCGGTTCATCGCCCAGGAGGTCGCGAAGGACGGCCGCCTGCCGGAGTTCACCGCGGAGGCCGTCGAGGAGGTCATCCTCGAGGCGAAGCGCCGCTCCGGCCGGAAGGGGCACCTCACGCTCCTGTTCCGGAACCTCGGTGGGCTGGTCCGCGTCGCCGGCGACATCGCCCGCGGCGAGGACGCCGACTACACCACCCGCGAGCACGTGCTGTCGGCGAAGGGCCGCTCCCGCTCCATCGAGCAGCAGCTCGCGGACGACTACATCGAGCGCCGCAAGGACTACGAGCTGCAGGTCTCGGAGGGGTACGTCACCGGCCGCGTCAACGGGCTCGCCGTCATGGGCGAGGACTCGGGCATCATGCTCCCCGTGATGGCGGAGGTCACCCCCACGCAGAGCGGCGGCCAGGTGATCGCCACCGGGCAGCTGAAGGAGATGGCCGAGGAGTCCGTCCAGAACGTCTCGGCGATCATCAAGAAGTTCTCCGACGAGAACATCTCCGAGAAGGACATCCACATCCAGTTCATCCAGACGGGCCAGCAGGGCGTCGACGGCGACTCCGCGTCCATCACGGTCGCGACCGCCGTCATCTCCGCGCTGGAGGACATCGGCGTCGACCAGAGCCTCGCGATGACCGGCTCGCTGTCGGTCCGCGGCGACGTGCTCCCGGTCGGCGGCGTCACCCACAAGATCGAGGCGGCCGCGAAGGCCGGCTGCGACCGGGTGATCATCCCGAAGGCCAACGAGCAGGACGTGATGATCGAGGACGAGTACCGCGAGATGATCGAGATCATCCCGGTCTCGCACATCAGCGAGGTCCTCGACATCGCCCTGGAGGGCGAACCCGACAAGGACTCGCTGGTCGCTCGCCTCAAGTCGATCACCGGCTCCGCGCTGAAGGAGGGGGGCGTCGCCGGCTCCTCGAACCCCAGCCCGCAGTAGCGCCGGGTCCCGTTTTCCGACGTTTCTCACCGACTCATCACCTCATGACCGACTGGACCGCCTTCGCCGCCGGCGCCGGCCTGTTGACCGCGGTCCTGCTGTTTCTGACGCACCGGTCGCGGCGAACGCTCGACCGCGTCCAGATCGTCGGGGTCGACGAGCCTGAGCACAGGAGCTCCGAGACCGCCGCCGATCCACCGCGTCCGGTCCTCACCACGCGCGCGCTCCTGGCGAACGTGGCGGTCTCGCAGGCGCTCGCGCTCGGGGTGCTGGCCGCGCTCGCGTGGTGGACCGAGGTGCCCGCCGCGGCGTTCGGCCTCGCGGCGGCGGTCGCGACGCCTCGCCTCCTCGCGGTCGGCGTCGTCGCGGGCACCCTTCTGTACCTCGGTAACGAGGCCGCGGCCGCGCTCGCGCGCCGGGCCGGGTACAGCCCGTCGACGCGGCTCCGCGAGGCGATGGCGCCCACGACGCGGGGCGAGTGGGGACTCCTCCTGGGCGTCGTCGTCCCCGTCATCGCCGCGACCGAGGAGGCCGTCTTCAGGGGCGCGCTCGTGGGCGCGCTGGCGCTCGGGCTGGGCCTCGACCCGTGGCTCCTCGTCGCGGTCTCGTCGGTCGCCTTCGGGCTCGGGCACGGCGCGCAGGGCGCGCTCGGCGTGGCGGTCGCCGCGTTGCTCGGCGCCGTGCTCGGCGCGCTGTTCGTCGCCACCGGGAGCCTGCTCGCGGTCGTCGTCGCCCACTACGTCGTGGACGCGCTGGAGTTCGGCGTTCGCGAGGGGGTCGGTCGGAACCCCCTCTCGTCCGCCGAGAGACCCGAGTAGGCGACGACGCCTCGCCATTCGCCATCCACCTCGCGCACGCGGGCCGGCGCGAGGCGAGTGCGCGGCTGCGTCGCGCCCGGACGCGCCCGTCCCCGCGTGTGCTTGCGGTTTTCGGCGGTTCCGGCACGAAAGGTTTAGGCGGGGGAGCGGCGTAGCGGGACGCAATGAGTCGGGGTCCGGAGCTGATCATCACGGAGAAGGACAACGCCGCGCGGCGCATCGCGGACATCCTGAGCGGGGAGTCCGCGGAGGCCGACCGGATGAACGGCGTCAACGTCTACAAGTGGGGCGGCAAGCGCTGCATCGGCCTGTCGGGCCACGTCGTCGGCGTCGACTTCCCCGCGGAGTACAACGACTGGCGCGACGTGGAGCCGGTCGAGCTGATCGACGCGCCGACGACCAAGGAGCCGACCCAGGAGAGCATCGTCGCGGCCCTGCGGCGCCTCGCGCGCAACGCCTCCCGGGTCGTCATCGCGACGGACTACGACCGGGAGGGCGAACTGATCGGCAAGGAGGCCTACGAGCTGGTCCGCGAGGTGAACGAGGACGCGCCGGTCGACCGCGTGCGCTTCTCCTCGATCACCGACAACGAGGTGAAGAACGCCTTCGAGAACCCCGACGACCTCGACTTCGACTTGGCCGCGGCCGGCGAGGCTCGGCAGGTGATCGACCTCGTGTGGGGCGCGGCGCTCACGCGGTTCCTCTCGCTGTCGGCCCGCCAGCTCGGCGACGACTTCATCTCCGTCGGCCGGGTGCAGGGGCCGACGCTGAAGCTCATCGTCGACCGCGAGCGGGAGATCCAGGCGTTCGACCCCGAGGACTACTGGGAGCTGTACGGCGACCTCACGAAGGACGGCGGGGACCCCTTCTCGGCACAGTACTTCTACAAGAACGCGCACGACAACGAGTCGGAGCGCGTCTGGGACGAGGCAACCGCCGACACGCTCGACGAGGCGCTCCGGGCGGCCGAGGGCGCGACCGTCGACTCCGTCAGCCGCCGCACCCGGACCGACGACCCGCCGGCGCCGTTCAACACGACACAGTTCATCCGCGCCGCGGGCTCGCTCGGCTACACCGCCCAGCGCGCGATGTCCATCGCGGAGGACCTCTACACCGCCGGCTACGTCACCTACCCGCGGACGGACAACACCGTCTACCCCGAGGACCTGGACCCCCGCGAACTGCTGGAGGCGTTCCTGAACTCCGGCTTCTCGGACGAGGCGAAGGGCCTGCTCGAACAGGAGGAGATCGAGCCCACCGAGGGCGACGAGGAGACGACCGACCACCCGCCGATCCACCCGACCGGCGAGCTCCCGTCGGCCGCGGACCTCTCGGACGACGAGTGGGAGGTGTACGAGCTGATCGTCCGGCGATTCTTCGCCACCGTCGCCGATTCGGCCGAGTGGGAGCACCTCCGCGTCGTCGCGCTCGCGAACGGCGCGGCGACCGAGATCGCCGCCGAGGCGGACCCCCGCGCCGCGCTGCGCGACCCCGCGCAGGCCGACGAACCGGACGCGGTCGAGCCCTCGCTCGCCGCCGACGGCGGCCTCCGAATGAAGGCCAACGGCAAGCGGCTGGTGGAGGCCGGCTACCACGACGTGTATCCGTACCTGTCCTCCAGCGAGACGGCCGTCCCGGACGTGGCGGAGGGCGAGACGCTCGCCCTCGACGAGCGGACGCTCGAGGCGAAGGAGACCCAGCCGCCGCGGCGCTACGGCCAGTCGCGGCTCATCGAGAAGATGGAGGAGTTGGGCATCGGGACGAAGGCGACTCGGCACGGTACGCTCGAAAAACTGTACGACCGCGGCTACATCGAGAACGACCCGCCGCGGCCGACGCGGCTCGCGGAGGCGGTCGTCGAGGCCGCCGAGCAGTTCGCGGACCGCGTCGTCTCCGAGGAGATGACCGCCCAGCTGGAGGCGGACATGCGCGCCATCGCGGACGGCGAGACCACCTACGAGGAGGTGACCGAGGAGTCCCGCGAGCTTCTGGAGACGGTGTTCGCGGAGCTGACGGAGTCCCGCGAGGAGGTCGGGGACCACCTCCGCGACTCGCTGAAGGCCGACAAGACGCTCGGCCCCTGCCCGGAGTGCGGCGAGGATCTGCTGGTCCGAAAGTCCCGGCACGGCTCCTACTTCGTCGGCTGTGACGGCTATCCCGACTGCGAGTACACACTCCCGCTCCCCTCCACGGGGAAGCCCCTGATCCTCGACGAGGAGTGCGAGGAGCACGGGCTCGCGCACGTGAAGATGCTCGCCGGGCGCAAGACGTTCGTCCACGGCTGCCCGCAGTGTAAGGCCGACGAGGCGGACGAGCAGGACGACGAGGTGATCGGCGTCTGTCCGGAGTGCGGCGAGGAGGAGGGCGGCGAGCTGGCGATCAAACAGCTCCGGTCCGGCTCCCGACTGGTCGGCTGTACGCGCTACCCGGACTGCGACTACTCGCTCCCGCTGCCGCGGCGCGGCGAGATCGAGGTGACCGACGAGACCTGCGAGGAGCACGACCTCCCGCACCTGCGCGTCCACTCCGGCGACGAGCCGTGGGAGCTCGGCTGCCCGATCTGCAACTACCGCGAGTATCAGGCCCGACAGAACGGCTCCGAGTTAGAGGCCGTCGAGGGCATCGGCGAGAAGACGGCCGAGAAGCTCGAGGGCGCGGGCGTCGAGTCGGTCTCGGACCTCAAGGAGGCCGACCCGGACGACCTGGCCGCGGACGTGGACGGGGTCGGCGTGGACACGGTTCGGGACTGGCAGGCGAAGGCGGACTGAGATCGGACGCTTTCGCTGCTGCCGCAGCCGTTCGACGAGGGGGTCGGTGTTGATACGGCCTGAAGCCGCGGCTTTCGCGCGGTTGGCGGCCCCTCGGGAGAGCCGTGGCGGCTGGTCCCTGGATAATGCCCTTGGATATGCAGGCGTCGCACTCTCTCCCGTCCCGACCGAATCCCGAGGCGCAATGTCTCTCACGGAAACGGTCGACAGGATCGAGGGTCTGAGCGATGACCAGCGCGAGTGCATCGAGAACTGCAACGAGGCCGCAGAGGCGTCCGAATGGTGCGCCGACGAGTGTCTCGGCGACCCCGACATGGAGCGGTGCGCCCGCCTCTGTCGAGACGTCGCCGACCTCACGTCGCTGCACGCTCGGTTCATGGCCCGTCGGTCGCAGTACAGCTCCACGCTCGCAGCCGCCTGCGCGGAGGCGTGCGAGGCCTGTGCGGAGGAGTGTGGAAAACACGACGCCACCCACTGTCAGGTCTGTGCCGAGGTCCTGCAGGAATGCGCCGAGAGCTGCCGAGGGATGGCGGACGCGTAAGCGAGAATCCGATCGGGATGGCCTGATGGACGGTCGCGACCGCCGTCCCTTCAGCCGTCCGCCCGCGGCCGGATCAGGTCCGCGAGCGCGACGAGCAGGCCCAGCAGCCAGCCGGCCGGCACGGACAGCGCGAGCCACATCAGCACGTAGCCGGTGCCCTCGAGCGTGAAGTTGGCGCGGAGCCACTCGTTGATCCCGCCGACCGCGAGCACGCTGTCGAGGAGCCAGATCGCCAGCTCCGTGCTGTTCGGGAAGATCACGTTCCCGAGCGAGGGCGTGAACAGCGCCGCGACGACCGGGGGCAGGAACAGCGCCGTCATCGCCGCGGGGTACGCGAGCAGGACGCTCGTGATCCGGCCGCCGACCTTCGCGAACAGCGCGGCGAGGCCCGCCGCGACGACCGCGACGACGCTCGCGGCGCCGACCGCGAGGAACGCCTCGGTGGAGAGTTGGACACGCGTGACGACCGTCAGCGCGCCCCAGACGACCGCCGCGGTGCCGACCGCGCCGAGGACGCCGATCCGCGTCACCGCGGAGTCGAGCCGCGCGGCGTAGTGGCGCGTCGCGAACCCGACGAGCAGGAGCGGATAGCCGAGCAGCACGGGGAGCGCGCCCAGCACCGCCCAGAGGTAGTAGCCGACCTTCTGCGGGGCCGTCTCGGGTTTCCACTTGCCGAGGACGTGGCTCGCGTCGAGCTGGCGGGGAAACAGCAGCTCCATCCACGTCTCGTGGAGCCGCAACACGTCGATCCGGATCGCGTCGAGCAGGCCCGGTGACCGTCGTTCCATCGCCCGCTACTCGCGCCCGGGGTGACGTGAACTTTGTGCCTTCCGCTGGACCGACCGGGGCGCACGACGGCGGTCACGTCACCGGGTCGTCAGTTCCCGCGCCAGCGCTGCTTCGCGAACGAGACCAAAAGCGGGAGGTCGTCGAGGTGGATCAGGTGCCGCAGGGCCGCGGGGTTCCCGCCGTTGACGGCCGCGAGCACGTCGTCGTCCGTGCCCTCAAGGTCCGCCATCAGGCGGTCGTAGCGCTCGTTGGGCGCGAGGTACAACAGCTCCGTCATCAGCAGCCGCTTGCGGGCGTTCGGCGCGACCTCTGCGTGCCAGAGGTCGTCGTACGTCTCCATCGCGGCCGCGGAGGTGTCGGTCTCGCCCGTTAGACAGCGGTCCGCGGTCGCGGCGGCCGCGCGGCCCGACTGCATCCCCTTGTGGATCCCCTCGCCCCACAGGGGGTCGATGCTCGGGACGGTGTCGCCGATGGCCATGAACGAGTCCGTGCTCATGCCGGTCGGGAGCTGGATGTGCGCCGAGCCGCGGTGGACCTTTCCGTCCAGCTTCTCGGCGTTCCGGAAGCGCGGGTCGCGGTCGAGCCACTTCTCGAGGTAGCCGTCGATGGTGGTCCCCTCCTCGGCGGTCTGGCGGTGTCTGTCGTTCTGGATGTAGCAGAGGCCGACCTTCGCGGTGTCGCCGCCGGTGTGGAAGATCCACGAGTACCCGCCGGGCGCGAGGTCGTGATCGAGCCGGAGCATCATCGCGTCGCGGAGGTCCGCGTAGTCGGGGTGGTTCACGTCGATCCCCTCCATCTCCCACTCGATGCCGATCGCCTGGTTCTCCCGCTTCAGATCCACGACGTCGAGCTTCTTGGCCAGCGGCGCCGCCGGACCGGTCGCGTCGACCACGATCTCCGCGCGGACCTCCTCGTCGCCGTCGTAGCGGACGCCGACCACGTCGCCGTTCTCCGTGATCGGCGCGGAGACGCGCGAGTCGAAGCGGTACTCGGCGCCCTTCTCGCGGCCGTCCGCGACGAGCCACTGTTTGAAATCCGCGAACTCCAGTACTGCGCCCGGTTGGTGCTGGACGTAGTGGCGGTTGGGCGACTCCAACACCACGTCGTCGGTGAACTGCATCACCACGTCGTCGGGCACGCCGAACGACGCCATCATGGAGGGGAACGTCCCCGCGGTCGATTTGTTGCTCTGACGCGGGAACTCGGACTCCGGCTCCGTCTCGAGCACGAGGACGTCGTAGTCCCGCGCCGCGAGGTCGCGGGCACACTGTGCACCCGCGGGGCCGGCTCCGGCGATGACCACGTCGAAACGGTCGCTCATAGCCGAAGGTGATGCCCGCGATTTATCAGTATTGCTGAAGAGTCCTGTCCTCCGCGAGTCGACGGGTTTCGCGGCGGTCGCTCCGGTCGCGTCGTCGGCACGCCAAGTTTATAAGTAATGCAGCGCCTTCCTGACCGTATGCGAACCAGGATCGTCGCCGCTCTCGCGGTCGTCGTGCTGCTCGCCGGCTGTACGGGCGGCGCGTACAGCTTCGAGTCCTCGCCCGCGAGCGTGCCCGACGACGCGCTCTCCGAGGCGGGCTACGAGGCTTCGGAACCGGAACCGTTCACGATCAACGAATCCATCGAGGTGGCCGGGGTGAGCGCCGACGTCACCGCCACCTCGTGGGTCGCCACCTACGCCAGCAGCGAGCGGCAGGCCTCGCTCACGGTCGCGTCGACGCCCGACGCGACGGTCGCCGGCCAGTCGGTCAACCCCGTCGTGCGGCTCTCGAACGAGGAACTCGTCCAGCGCGTCCTCGACCGTGCCGGCGATTCGGCCGACCTCAACGCCAGCGACGTGGAGGTCGTCGGCTCCGAGACGCGGACCGTTCTCGACACGGAGACCGAGGTGACGACCTTCGCGACGACCACGCAGGTCGACGGAGAGGAGGTCCCGCTTCGGATCCACCTCGCGACCGTCGCCCACGAGGGCGACGTGGTGGTCCTCGTCGGCCTCCACCCGGCCGCGGTCGACGAGAAGGCGACGCTGCTTGACCTGATGGAGACGGTCGAACACCAGGGCTCGGAGTGACGCCGCGCGGGTTCTGAGCGGTCACTGACGGCGCAGAAACCGCGTCGCTCGCCGATGCGAATATCGACGCCGACGAAAAAGCTGCGGACGGCGGCTCAGTAGAACTCGCGAACGAGGTCGGTCGCGCCCTCGGGCGCGCCGTCGGGGATGATCGACATGTCCTCGTCGACGCCGTGCTGCTCGTGGTACGGCACCGAGTCCTCGTCCTTGTAGACGACGCCCTGGTACTCCTTGTTCTGGTCGAGGATGACGTCCTTGGCCGCCTCGCGGTCGGTCGGGTCGTGGTCCTCCTCCTTGAGGTCCACGAGGCTGTCGCGGAAGTAGTCGTAGGTGTCCACGTCGTTGAAGGTGACACACGGCGAGTAGACGTTCACGAAGCCGAACCCGTCGTGTTCGACGGCTTCCTGAACGATCTCCTGGTGACGGAGCGCGTCCGAGGAGAACGACTGCGCGATGAAGGTCGCGCCGGAAGCGAGCGCCAGTGCGTGGGGGTTAACCGGCGGCTGCTTCGGCCCCTCCGGCGTGGTGGCGGTCTCGAAGTCCTCGCGCGAGGTCGGCGAGGCCTGCCCCTTCGTGAGCCCGTAGATGCGGTTGTCCATCACGACGTACGTCATGTCGACGTTGCGCCGCACGGCGTGAACGAAGTGGCCCGCGCCGATGGAGTAGCCGTCGCCGTCCCCGCCCGCGACCATCACCTCGATGTCGGGGCGGGCGATCTTCACGCCCGTGCCGACGGGCAGCGCGCGTCCGTGAACGCCGTGGAGCGCGTAGCTGTGCATGTACGTGCCGATCTTGCCGGAGCAGCCGATGCCCGCCACGACGAAGGTGTTGTCGGGGTCGTTGCCCGTCTCCGCGAGCGCCTTCATCATGCCGTTCATCGTGCCGAAGTCGCCGCACCCCGGGCACCACGTCGGCTGCTTGTCGGACTTGAAGTCGGTGAATCGGATCTCTGAGCTCATGGTTACGCCTCCGCTCCCTCCGCGAGGGTCGCCTCGATCTCGGCGGCGAGTTCGTCCGCGTTGAACCGCACGCCGGTGTACTTGTTGACGCGGTCGACCCGTTCGAGCACGTCGTGCTCGACGATGTCCGCGAACTGTCCCGTCTCGTTACACTCCACGACGACGACGTTCTCGGCGGCCTCGACCGCGTCCGACAGGTCCGGCCGCGGGAAGATGTACGGCACCGAGAGCACGCGCAGGTCGATGCCCTCGTCGTCGAGGAACTCCAGCGCCTCCGCGAGCGCGCCCTCGTTCGAGCCCCAGGTGATGACGAGGTTGTCGGCCTCGGGGTCGCCGAACTCGCGCGGGCTCCAGTCCTCGCGCTCCTTTGCCGTCTCGACCTTTCGGTTGCGCTTGTCGACCTGCTCGACGCGCATGTCGGTGTCCTCGGTCCGCCGGCCCTGCTCGTCGTGCTCCAGCCCGGTGGACATGTGCGCGCCGCCCGACGTGCCGGGGAACGCGCGCGGCGAGATGCCGTCCTCGGTGATCTCGTGCGGCTGGAACCCGCCCGATTCGGAGAGGTGCCCGTCGATGTCGGCCTCGTCGACGACGAAGCCGCGGTCGATCTCGACCTCGTCCATGTCGAAGGTGTCCGGCGTGAACGTCTGCTCGGTCACCGCCATCGAGAGGTCCGCGGTGAGGTACACGGGGATCTGGTACTTCTCGGCGAGGTTGAACGCCTCGACGGTCTTCCAGAAACACTCCGCGATGGTGGTCGGCGCGAGCACGAACCGCGGGATCTCGCCGTGACCGCCGTACAGCATGTGGTTCAGGTCGCCCTGTTCCTGCTTCGTCGGCATCCCCGTCGAGGGACCCGAGCGCATCACGTTACAGATGACCAGCGGCGTCTCCGAGGTCGCGATCAGCCCGAACGTTTCGGTCATCAGGTCGATCCCCGGGCCGGAGGTCGCGGTCATCGAGCGGGCGCCCCCGCGGGCGGCCCCGAGCGCCATGTTGATCGCGGAGAGTTCGTCTTCAGCCTGAATGACGTGCCCGCCGAACTGCTCGATGCGGCCCTTCAGGTAGGTCATCACGTCCGTCGCGGGCGTGATGGGGTAGCCGGCGTAGAACCGGCACCCGGCCGCGATGGCGCCCATGCCGATCGCCTGGTCGCCGTTGAGCAGGACGTAGTCCTCGTCGGTCGTGTCGAGGTCGTAGTCGAACGCGTGGTCGTACTCCTCCTCGACGTACGACTGGCCCGCGCGGGCCGCCTCCATGTTGTTGTCGACGAGCTGCTGGCCCTTGTCCTTGAACCGCTTCTCCAGCGCGGAGTCGAGGTTCTCGATGGGGAAGTTCGTCACCTCGCAGGCGGCACCGAGCGCGACGACGTTTCGCATGATGGCCCCGCCGGCCTCCTCGGCCAGCCGCTTGAGCGGCACGTCGAGCCCCACCATCTCGCCGGGGATCTCGACGTCCTGCATCGTCGTCCGCTCGCCGTCGTAGATGATCACCGAACCGTCGTGGAGCTCGTCGAGGTTCTCCTCGATGGTCCGGGGCGTCAACGCGATCAGCACGTCCAGTCGATCGACGACGCTCTGTACCTTGTCGACGGACGTGCGAACCTTATACGCGGTGTAGCCGCCGCGAATCCGGGACGCGAAGTCCTTCGACGTGAATACGTGTCGACCCGCTCGGGAGAGCGCTTGCGCGAAGATCTTCCCCGTCGAGTCGATGCCATCGCCGGCTTCCCCGCCGATGGCCCAGTTGAAGTCCGCAGCCATGCTGTCTCTGGCTTCATCCGGACCAATCAAAAGGCTTCTGAAAGCATGAACCGGGGCATTATCTAAAAACCGTCCCAGATAGGAGTATATAGAAAACGAATGTTCAGCAATACTGTTTCTAAACGCAGCTAATTTCGTGTATGTCCACCGAATTCGGAGAGTCGACCCGACGAACCACAGTAGTCATCGGCAACTGTCGTGAAGATCGCCCGTATCCGCGGCTCGTTTCGGCAATTTCTGTACCCGAATTCGTCACTTGTCGAATCCCGGTGCGGCACGAAGCCGGGTCCCGTCCCAGTTCCGGGCCACCCTCGCCCGAAGCACAACCCTCATTCGGCGCACGGCCGAGACGCCGGTATGGACACGACGGTCACAGTCACCGCGTCGGCGTCGGTCGGCCCGGACACGGTCGCGGTGCGGTTCGCGACCCCGGACGGCTTTACGGCGGAGCCGGGACAGTTCGTGAAGATCTCCGCGACGGTCGAGGGAGAGGGGTACGCACGCTTCTACACCCTCTCCTCGCCGGACGTGGACGAGGAGTTCGAGGTCACCATCGAGGTCGACCCCTCGGAGGGCGGTCCCTTCTCGGAGTACCTCGCCGGCCTGAGCGCGGGCGACGAGGTGGAGATCTCGGGACCCTACGGCGACGACCACTACGAGGGCGAGGCGCGCGTCGTGGTGCTCGCGGGCGGACCGGGCATCGGGCCCGCGGTCGCGATCGGCGAGCGCGCGCTCGCGGACGGCAACGAGGCCGCGGTCGTCTACCGCGATGACGCGCCGGCTCACGGCGCCCGCCTCAACGACCTGCAGGAGAACGGCGCGTCCGTCCACGTCGTGGGAACCGATGAGACCGAGGCGTTCGACGAGGCGGTCGAGGAGGCGGTCACCGGCGCCGACGACGAGCAGGTGTTCGTCTTCGGCTTCGCGCCGTTCGTGGCGGCCGCGGGCGACGCGATCGAGGCCGCCGGCGGCGACCCCGACGCGGCGAAGGTCGAGAACTTCGGCTAGGCGACGCTCGCCGCGGCGCCGTGTTCGCCGTTTCCGTCCCGGTCGGGGATCGAACCGCTGGGACGCGAGACTCCCGGTGCGCCCCGTTGGATCTCTGTGCGGCGGTTTTTCTGTCTCGGCAGATCCCGCTGCTCTGGACGGCACCACCAGAGTGCCTCGGCCACCGTCCCAGCCACCGCCCCAGCCACCGCCCCGCACCGCACAGCAGCCTCACACCTCCCCAGCCTCGGGTCGGCCGCGGCCGCGGAACCGCACAGCAACGCAGCGCGGCCGCGGCCGGCCCTCCCTCGCGCGGTCGCGGCGACACGCGAAGCGGTCGCCGCGGCGCGCGCCGACGGCACGGCACCGCAACCGCACTGCCCCGCACAGCACCGCCGCCGGCCGAGCGTTTTTCCGGGATCGCGCGGAATTCCCGCCGTGAGTGCAGCCCGACTGAGGCAGCCGCGCCGCGTCGCCCTGCGGGCACTCAGACCGGAAAGTCGGCGTCGGGGTCGACGACGCGGTCGACCTGCGGCGGCATGGTCCAGTCGGTCGTCAGCTCCAGCAGCTGGACGAGCATGCGGCCGGTGGCGCCCCAGACGGTGTAGCCGTCGACGCGGAAGAAGTGGACGCGGTGGTCGCCGTACTCCGGGTGGTCGCGGCGCTCCGATTCGTAGTTGGCGAGGTCGGTGAGCGCGGCGACCGGGAGGACCACCACCTCCGCGACCTCGCTCTCGTCGGGGACGTACTCGCGGTCGGGGACCGTCGCGACGAACGGGCGGACGGCGTAGTCGGTGACCGTGGTGATGTCGTCGAGGGCGCCGTGGATCTCGGTCTCCTCGGGGCGGAGGCCGATCTCCTCGTTGGCCTCCCGGAGCGCGGTCGCGCGGAGGTCAGCGTCGGAGGGCTCGCGACCGCCGCCGGGGAAGCTCATCTGCCCGGGATGCTCGCCGAGGTGGTCGGCGCGCTTGGTGAACAGCAGGTGGGGCTCGTCGTCCCGTCGGAGGAGGGGCGCGAGGACCGCCGCTTCGCGCGCGGCGTCGGTGACCGCGACCGGCGTGCGGTGCCGGAGCCCGGACAGGTCCATGCCCGGATCTGGGTCCCGGCCGGCGTTAGTCTTGTCCTCCGTGCAGTCCCGGCCGGGATCCTGCGACTGTGTCGGGCGGCCGCCCGGCCGCGGCGACCGGCGCCGCTCGCGTCGCCGTCACTCGGCGTCGGCCAGCGCCTCGGTCAACCGGTCGCGCACGTCGTCGGTCTCTACGGGCGCCCACACGTCGAGGTCGTAGCAGACGTCGAGCAGGGTCTCGGCGCGGTCGCCCCCGCGGGACCCCGACGCGTCGAGGAGGGCGTCGGCCTCCGCGCGGAGCCGGCTCGCCACGGCGCGCCCGAGCGCCGCGCGGTCGGGGTCGCGGTCGGGCACGTCGAGAATGTGCGGGAGGTCCTCCGCCCGTTCGGGCAGCGTCGGGAACGCGGCCGGCCCGACCGCGAGGAGGTCGTCGTCGCTCACCGCGGGGACGGTCCCGCCCCCGTCCGGCGACGCGTCGACCGGAACCAGCGCGTACTCGCGGATCGCGGCGTCGACCGCCGCGTCGACCGCCGCCTCGTCCACGTCGGCGCCCCGCTTGAACGCCAGCTCCGAGAGCGCCTTCCGCAGCTCGGCGCGCGTGAGGGCGCCGAACAGGTCGACGACGCCGGCGATCTCGTCGCGAGCCGCGATGCTGGCGGCCGAGGGCCCCTCAGCCGGGTCACCGAAGTCGGTCACGAGCCGAGCACCTCCGAGAGGTCGGCCCGCGCCGCCTCGCGGACCGCGTCGGGCGAGAGCCCCGTTTCGGCCCACGCCGGGAGCCGGGTGTCCGCTCCGGGCGCGGTCACGGAGTCGGCGTACGTCTCGACTTGCGCCAACTCGGCCTCGCGGTCGTACTCGAGCCCGTTGAACGCGGCGTCGGTGGCGTAGCCGGTCACGATCCGCTCGGCCGCCTCCCGGTACCGGCCCGGCAGCGCGTCGAGGTCCGGCTCGACGCCGTGATCCGCGAGCGCTCGGAGGACGGCCCCCGTGACCGCATCGCTCATGTCGGCGAGCCCGGTCGGCCCGCGGACGGAGCGGTGGTCGTGCTCGTAGCGTCCGAGGTCGACCTGCGCCGAGCCGGAAAAGCCGGCCTGCGCGAACGCGTCGCCGAGCGTCCCGACCTCCAGGCCCCAGCCGCGGGGGATCCGCAGCCCGGCCACCAGGTCGCTCGTCGCCGCGAACTCGCCCGCGAGCGCGTACCGGAACGCGTCCAGATAGTCCACGATCGGCGCGTCGTGTGCGTCCGCGAGCGCTCGCACGAGCGGCCGGTACAGCAGCCGGAACAGGCGTCCGTAGAGCTTCCCGTCCTCGACGCGGGCGTAGTAGCCCTTCGAGAAGGCGTGGCCGTGCGCGAGCGGGAACAACAGACGCGGGACGTACGCCGGGC
The DNA here is from genome assembly GCF_001462205.1 of Haloparvum sedimenti. Classification (GTDB taxonomy): domain Archaea; phylum Halobacteriota; class Halobacteria; order Halobacteriales; family Haloferacaceae; genus Haloparvum; species Haloparvum sedimenti. Next base: position 51,158 of record NZ_LKIR01000062.1, on the reverse strand, counting down.
TGTAGCTGCGCGTGTCCGCGTCGTGGACGACGACGAACTCCTCGGTGATCGCGCGGCCGAGCCCGAGCCACACGTCGCGTCCCTTCCCGCGCTCGCCGTCGAGACCGTGCTCGGCGAGCAGCGTCGCCAGTCGCGGTCCGTCACACCAGAGCGTCTCCACGGGAAGGTCGAACTCGCTCAGCCACTCGTGGAACGGTCCGGCGTGTTCGGGGGTCGCGCGCAGCGGCACGACCACGCGGGCCGGGTCGACCGCCTCTAGCGCGGTCAGCACGCGCTCGGCCGCCAGCCCGCCGTACTCGCGTTCCGTCATCGGCACCACCACCGCCGCGCGGTCGGTCGGCGCGTCCGGCGTCCGGTCCGTCAGCGCGTGGAGGGTCGTCACGCGCTCCTGGACGTACTCCATCGACCGAAGGGAGGGCCGGCCGACTCAAAAGGCCGCGGGTCGCGGAGGAACAGCGGTCGTCGATCCGTGGCCGCGTTGCCGACCCCTCACCCGGGGATCCGCCCGGCGCGGTCCAGTCCCGCGAAGACGACGACGAGCACCGCGAGTCCGGCCGCAAAGACCGTAAACACCGTGTCGTAGGCGATTCCCCGCTCGACGAGCGCCCCGACCGCCGAGGATCCGAGCGCCTGCGTGAGCATCATGCCGCCGGAGAAGACGGCGTACGCGGTCGCGCGCGTCGTGTCCGGGAGCGTGTCGAGGATGTACGCGTCCGCCGCGGGGAACATCGCGTGGATGGTGAAGCCGGCCAGCGTCGTGGCGGCGACGAGCGGCCAGAGCCCGGAGGCGGCGACGATCAGGAACACCGAGCAGACGAACGAGGCGATGACAGCGAGCAGGAACTGCACGCGCGGGAAGCGGTCGACGAGGGAGCCCGAAATGAAGAACGCAGGGACGCCGGCGGCGAAGATGACCGTCAGGAGGTTTCTGGCCGTCGCCTGCGGCAGCCCCTTCGCGACCATGTAGAGCTCGTAGAAGTTGAACAGCCCCTGCCAGACGAAGCTCGTGATCCCCATCAGCGCGACGCCGGCGACGATGATGTGCCATTCGGAGCGGGCCGCGGCGAGGAAGCCGGTCGCAGCCACGTCCACGTCGGGGAGGTCCGCGCGGCGCGCGAGCACGTACGTCAGGGCGGTTAGGAGGGCTGCGAGGACGCCCAGCCCGAAGAACGCGTAGCGCCAGTCGTACCACAGCGCGACGGTTGCGACGGGGGCGACGACGACCGCCGCGACCTGACTCGCCATGCCGTGGATCCCCATCACGCGGCCGACGCGGTCGGGGAACAGCTCCGAGATGAAGGGGTTCGCGGAGACGAAGTAGACGCCGGAGGCGGTGCCGACCGCGAACGCGCCGACCATCAGCCACGCGACGCCGTCGGTGAACCCCAGGAAGACGGCGCCGAGCGAGAGCATGGCGCCGGACGCGAGCACGACGTGGTGGCGCGGCACCTTCGTGAGCAGCCAGCCGGTCGGGAACCGCGGCGCCGCGGAGCCGACCCACGCCAGCGTGACGACGAGGCCGGCCGTCCCCTCCCGGATCGCGAACTCGTCGATGAACTCGCCGACGAGCGGGGCGAAGATCACCCGCGCGAAGTTGACGAGGAACACCAACCCGCACAGCGACCCGAACAGCTTGGCGCGAGACACAGTCGCCGTAACACGTCGGCCGTTTCAAGCGTTCCGAAAGGGGACGGCAACGAACGTGCGGTGACCGTCCGCCGACCGCGTGTCGACCGTCCGGTGACCTCGCGGCGACTGCGACGACGGCCACATTCCCGACCGCCACGTATCCACGCGCCCGCGGCGGGGTCTTTAACACGCCCGGCGTCCAACTCCCGCGTATGAAGTCGACTCGGAAGGGGCTACGCGACGGGGACCTGTTCAAGGACACCTACGAGCGGCTCAACTGCGCGGCCTGCGAGAAGGTGCTCAAGAAGCAGAACGACCCCGAGAAGGTGTACTCGGTGCGGATCTGTCCGGAGTGCGAGGCCGAGTTCAAGGAACTCCGCTGAGGCGTCCCCACTCCCCCGAGCGCGCTTTTTCGGACGCACGCTTCTACGCGCACTTTTGTTGGGCTCGTTTTTTGTCAGGTCGTTTTTTGTCAGAATCACTGTTCGGGCCCATTTTTCCCACGTTTCTCGAACCACATTCGCCGAGCGCACCGGGGTCCAGGCGAGCCGCCCCCCGTCCCCGGCCCGGCCGCGTTCCCCTCACTCGAAGACCGCGTCGAAGGCGTTCGCCCCCAGCGGGTCGAACGTTCCCGCCGCGACGTTCTCGCGGACGTGGTCGCGGCCGCTCGCACCCACCAGCGAGCAGGTCACGCCCGGCGCGCTCCGCGCGAAGTTGAGCGCGCGCTGGGCGGGCGTGTCGCCCGCCAGTCGGTCCGCCACGTAGTCCGGTAGCGAGGTGGACAGCTCCCCCTGGCCGATGCTCGCGCTCGTGAACACGCCGACTCCGGCCTCGTGGGCGCACTCCAGCGTCGAGACGCGTTCGTCGGCCTCCCCCGCGGGGCCGTCCGGTCGCGGCTGGTTCGCGCGCGTGAACGCGTCCGCCATCGCGACGTTGAACGGGAGCTGGACCGCCTCGAAGCCGCAGTCGTCAGCGCCGACCGTCTCAGCGGCTCGCTCCGCCCGCTCGATCACGGCCGGCAGCGAGAGGTACGACTCGTGACCTTCCGGCACCCGGAACGCCTCCCACGTCGCCACGCCGTACCGGCCGAGGTCGCCCGCGAGCCGCCGGCGCTCCAGCAGCTCGAAGGCCGCCTCCAGCGCGTCGTAGACCTCGGCCCTCGAGCGGATGGCGAGTTGCGTCTCGGGGTTGTGGACGTAGTAGCAGTCGACCGCGTCGAGCCGGAGCGCCGACAGCGATCGGTCGAGCATCGCGTCGAGGAAGCCGGGCGCGATAGCGTGGCTCCCGCGCGCGAGGTCCTCGCGGTCCACGACTCCCGCGTCGAGGAACTCTTTGCGGACGTACGCGGCCGGGTCCTCGGGTCGAGTGCCGTCGAAGGGGACGAAGCCGCCCTTCGTGGCCACCAGCACCGCGTCGCGGTCGACGTCCGCGGCCGCGAGCGCGTCGCCGACCGCGCGCTCGGAGCGGCCGCAGCGGTAGTTGACCGCCGTGTCGACGACGTTGACGCCCGACTCCAGCGCGAGCCGGATCGCCGCCCGGTAGCGCTCGTCGACCGCGTCGGTCGGCTCGCCGAGGTACGTCCCGATCCCGACGCTGGAGACGACGCCGGGTCCGAACCGCCGGAAGAAGGTGCGCCCGAACGCGTCCCCGAACCGCTCGCGGTAGCGCCAGGTCGCCTCGCGTGTCGCCATAGGTGGCGTTGGTGGGCGGCGTGTAAAAGATGCTTACAACTTCAGTGGGTGGTGAGCAGGGCGAGTTCGTGGCTGGTTCTCCCTCAGACGGGCCCGTGTTCGTCTCGGTTGCAGATCCTGCTACTCGGAACGCTAACTCCCAGAAAGCCCCAGGCGGCTCGACCGGCCGCGCCTCGCTGCGCTCCTCGCTCTCCGCACAGCCCGCTGCGGTGCTTACGGCGTCGGGGCCGGATCGAGCCGCCTGCCCCTTTCAATCCCACCCACCGCACCGCAGGCGGCCGGCCCGCGACCTCCCTCGCCGGCGCGCTACTGCACGCCGGCTGCTCGGAAATCTCCGATTTCCGGCGGAACCCGACCGCAGCCGGAGAAACGCGAAGGCCGCGGTCGGCTGAGGTTGGGGAGGAGTGAGGCCACGCTTGACTCGACAGCCGGTGTGACGAATCACCAAGCAATCAGCCTCAACAACTGACTCCACAAATCACCCCCTGGCGGACTGAAAGGGCGAGGCCGGTCGCGGGTTCTCAGACAGGCTCTATCCGCGCGGGCGTTGTGGAGAGCGCGGATATCCTGCTGAGAACCCGCGACCGGTCGAGGGCTTTCTGGGTGTTAGCGGCAAGCGCAGCAGAGCGCTTGACTGATTCAGAGCAAACCTAAAGCGAGCGGTCGGGTGCTTTCTGGGTGTCGTCGGCAGTAAGTGCAGCAGGACGCTTGACTGATCCAGAACAAACGTATCGCGAGCGGTCAGGAACGTTCCAATCAGCCTTTTCGGCGACTCATCCACCCCGATCCGCATATCGCCGCAAGTCTCGCCGTCACCGAAACGTGTGAAAAACGCTTAAGAACTGTCCGGCGAAACCTCCGGGCATGTACGACGAGGAGGACCTCGCGTCGATCCGGGAGGCACGGGAGGAGTGGGAGGCGGAGACGCTCGACCCCGTGCTGGAGCGGTTCGGGGAGCGCGAGGACCGCTTCGCGACCGTCTCGAACCTCGAGGTCGACCGGATCTACACCCCCGAGGACGTGGCGGACATCGACTACGAGGAGGAGCTGGGCTTCCCGGGCGAGGAGCCGTTCACGCGGGGGCCGTACCCGACGATGTACCGCGGTCGGACGTGGACGATGCGGCAGTTCGCCGGGTTCGGCACCGCCGAGGAGACGAACGAGCGGTTCCACTACCTGATCGAGAACGGCCAGACCGGGCTGTCGACGGCGTTCGACATGCCCTCGCTGATGGGGCTCGACTCCGACGACCCGATGTCGCTCGGCGAGGTGGGCAAGGAGGGCGTCGCAGTCGACACCCTCCGCGACATGGAGGTGCTGTTCGACGGCATCGACGTCGGCGAGGTGTCCACGTCATTCACGATCAACCCGAGCGCGCCGGTCATCTACGCGATGTACGTCGCGCTCGCCGACCAGCAGGGCGTCCCGCGCGAGGAGGTCCGGGGAACCCTCCAGAACGACATGCTCAAGGAGTTCATCGCGCAGAAGGAGTGGGTGATCCCACCGGAGCCGTCCCTCGATCTCGTCACCGACACCATCGAGTTCGCGATCGAGGAGACGCCGAAGTTCAACCCGATCTCGGTCTCCGGCTACCACATCCGCGAGGCGGGCTCGACCGCGGTTCAGGAGCTGGCGTTCACGCTCGCGGACGGGTTCGCGTACGTCGAGGACTGTCTGGACCGCGGGCTCGACGTGGACGAGTTCGGACCGCAGCTCTCCTTCTTCTTCAACTCGCACAACTCGATCTTCGAGGAGGTGGCGAAGTTCCGCGCGGCCCGCCGCATCTACGCCCGCGTGATGGACGAGTGGTACGACGCCGAGAACCCCGACGCCAAGCGGCTGAAGTTCCACACCCAGACCGCGGGCCAGTCGCTGACCGCCCAGCAGCCGCTCAACAACGTCGTCCGCGTGACGATTCAGGCGCTGGCGGGCGTCCTCGGCGGGACCCAGAGCCTCCACACCAACTCCTACGACGAGGCGCTGGCGCTCCCCTCCGAGCAGGCGGTCCGCGTCGCGCTCCGAACCCAGCAGATCATCGCCGACGAGTCGGGCGCAGCCGACATCGTCGACCCCCTCGCGGGCTCGTTCGCGGTCGAAAGCCTCACCGAAGAGACCGAGGAGAAGGCGATGGCCTACATCGAGGAGATCAGGGAGATGGGCGACGGCTCCGTCCGCGACGGCGTCCTGGCGGGGATCGAGGAGGGCTACTTCCACGGCGAGATTCAGGAGGCATCCTACGAGTACCAGGAGCGCGTCGACGAGGGCGAGGAGACGGTCGTCGGCGTCAACAAGTACGAGGTCGACCAGGACACCAAGCCGGACCTGCTCCACGTCGACGAGACGACCCGCGATCGCCAGCTCGCTCGGCTGGAGTCGGTCAAGGAGGACCGCGACGACGACGAGGTCGAGGCGACGCTCGACGCGCTCGCGGACGCGGTCGAGAGCGAGGAGAACGTGATGCCGTACATCGTCGACGCGGTGAAGGCGTACGCCACGATGGGCGAGATCATGGCGGTCTTCGAGAAACAGCACGGCCAGTACCGCGAGACGATCGGGATGGCCTAACTCGCGGGGTCGGCGCTCCGGCTTCGACCGCGCCCCGCGGTCCGGCGTTCCCGGTCCGGCGTCTACCGGATCCGCTCGCCCGGCTCGGCGTCGCCGTGGGTCGTCAGCAGGTCGGCCTCTTCGCCGGCCGCCAGCACCATGCCGTTCGACTCGACGCCGAACAGCTCCGCCTTCTCGAGGTTCGCGAGGACGACCACCTTCTCGCCCTCGATGGCGTCGAGGTCGTGGAGCTGCTTGATCCCGGCGACGATCTGGCGCGTCTCCACGCCGATGTCGACGGTGAGCTTCGCGAGCTTGTCCGCGCCCTCGATGCCCTCCGCGCTCTCGATCCGGCCGACCCGGATGTCGAGCTCCTCGAACGTCTCGAAGTCGATGCGGTCGTCGGTGATGGGGTCGAAGTCGGTCATGGCGTCGTCGGTGTCGGAATCCTCATCGGCTGCGTCCGCCGTCTCCTCGTTCTCGTTGTCCTCGGTCGCGTCGGCCACGCGCTCCTCGAGCTTCGCGTTCAGCTCCTCGACGCGCTCCTCCTCGATCTTCTCGAACAGGGCGGCTGGCTCCGGGAACGCCCCCGCGGGCGCCGCCAGCGCGTCGGCACGCGTCGCGTCGTGGACGGAGCCGTCCTCGCCGAGCTGGGCCCAGAGGCGCTCGCACTTCTCGGGGGCGACCGGCTCGAAGAGGACGGCGATCGCCTTCGCGATCTGGACGCAGTCGTAGACGACCTGCTTCGCGCGCTCGGGGTCGTCGTCGACGAGGCTCCACGGCTCGTTGCGCTGGATGTACTCGTTGCCGAACGCCGCGAGATGGGTGACCGCGTCGCCCGCGTCGCGGACCGAGTAGTCGTTAACGGCGTCGGTGAAGTCGGCGACCGCGCCGTCGATCCGGCTCTCGACCTCGTCGCTCGGCCCCTCGACGTCCTCGGGAGCTCCCTCGTAGTTGCGGTGCGCGAACAAAAGCGAGCGGTAGAGGAAGTTGCCGACCGTCCCCACCAGCTCGTTGTTGACGCGCTCGCGGAAGCGCTCCCACGAGAAGTCGACGTCCTGCTGGAACCCGCCGTTGGTGGCGAGGTAGTAGCGCAGCAGGTCGGGGTGGAACCCCTCGTCGATGTACTCGTCGGCCCAGACGGCGCGGTCGCGACTCGTCGAGAAGCCCTTACCCCCCAGCGTCACGAAGCCCGAGGCCATCACGGCACGCGGCTCGACGTGGCCCGTCCCGCGGAGCATCGCGGGCCAGAATACCGTGTGGTGCTGGATGATGTCGCGGCCGATGACGTGGACGACCTCGCCGCCGACCTCGTCGGGGTCGACCGCGTCGGGGTCGGTGGCGTCCGCGGCGGTCGCGGCGTGCTCGCCCGCGCCCCACACCGCCTCCCAGTCGAAGACCCCGCTGCCCACGCGCTCGGAGTACTGCTTCGTGGAGGCGATGTACTCGATCGGCGCGTCGACCCAGACGTACAGCACGAGGTCGGACTCCTCGCCCTCCGCGTCGGGGTAGTCGATCCCCCAGTCCATGTCGCGGGTGATACACCAGTCCTGGAGCCCCTGCTCGATCCACTCGCGGGGCTGGTTCCGCGCGTTCGAGGTCCCCTCAAGGCGGTCGAGAAAGTCGGAGAGGTAGTCGGAAAAGGCGGACACCTCGAAGAACTTGTGGGTCCGCTCGTGGTACTCGGCAGGGTTGCCGGTGATGGTGGAGACGGGGTCCTCGATCTCGCCGGGCTCGAGGTGGCGCTGGCACCCCTCGTCGCACTCGTCTCCGCGGGCGTGGGCGCCGCAGTACGGACAGGTCCCCTCGACGTAGCGGTCGGGGAGGTACTGGTCGTCCTCGGGGTCGTACGCGACCATGATCTCCTTCTCGTAGACGTGGCCAGCCTCGTCGAGGTCGCGGACCAGCTCCTGGGTGAGCTCGGTGTTGGTCTCGTCGTGGGTGTGGCCGTAGTTGTCGAACGCGACGTTGAACTTCGGGAACGTCGCCTCGTACTCCTCGTGCCAGCCGAGCGCGAACTCCTCGGGGGAGACGCCCTCCTGCTCCGCGTTGACCGCGACGGGCGTGCCGTGCATGTCCGAGCCGGAGACGAACGCGGTCTGCTGGCCCAGTGTGCGCAGCGCGCGGGCGTACACGTCGCCGCCCACGTAGGTGCGGAGGTGACCGACGTGCAGGTCGCCGTTGGCGTACGGCAGCCCGCAGGTCACCACCGCGGGGTCGTCGGTGGGGAAGTCCTCGTGGCTCATTGCTCGTGTGTGTCCTCGGGCAAGCGGGGCAAAAGCCCGCTGGTTCCGCGCGTCCCTCGCCGCGGTCGAAACCGGCCGTTTCTCGGGTCGCCGCACGCACCCACACGCGAACCCGCGCGGGCAACGTTCAAACCCATTGCCGCCGTAGCCGAAACAGAATGCGGCTCGACGAGTTCGTGGAGTTCGAGCGGAACGAGCGCGCCGAGCGCCGCCGCCTCGCCCAAGAGAAGGACTACGGCGTGCTCGACCACCTCGAGACGTTTCAGGACCGGTTCGACGACGCGCTCTCCGGCGACTCGCTGGTCGGCTCCGTCTCGCCGTCCATCTTCGTCGGGCGCTCGAACTACCCGAACGTCTCGACGGGCATCCTGTCGCCGGTCGGCCGCGAGGAGCAAGCCGAGCGGTTCCGCACCTCCGGCGACTGGTACGACGAGGGAGTCTCCATCGGCGACGTGTTCGAGCGTCGCTCCGGGCTCCTCAACTCAAACCGGACCGCCGAGGTCGACAACGTCCACGACGCGTGGGATGGCTGGCTCGGTACCCAGCGCGAGGTCGCCATCGCGGACCGACCCGTCGACGTGGAGATCGGGCTCGACTCGAAGCCGGATCTGGACGTGGACATCGACGACGTGGGCGCGCCGGTCGGACCGCGTGCCCGCGCTCGCGACGCGTCGCTCGGCGAGAACCCGCACGTCCCGCGGCCGGTCGAGAAGACGCTGGAGGACGACGACTGGCGCGCGCAGGGGGCGATGACGTACCTCTACCGCCGGGGGTTCGACGTGTACGAGATCAACTCCATCCTCTCGGCGGGCGCGCTCGGACAGGGGGAGAACCGGCGGCTCGTCCCGACGCGCTGGTCGATCACCGCGGTCGACGACACGGTCGGCCAGTACCTCCGCGGAACGATCCGGGACGCGCCCTCGGTCGACTCGGTCGAGGTCCACCGCAACGAGTACCTCGGGAACGCCTTCTGGGTGGTACTGGCCCCCGGCGAGTGGGAGTACGAACTCGTCGAGATGAAGGCCCCCGGTTCCGTCTGGAACCCCGACCCGGAGGCCGGCATCTACCTCGCCGCCGCCCACGAGGGCCGCGAGGGGCGGACGGGCTACGTCGACGAGACCGCGGGCGCGTACTACGCCGCGCGGCTCGGCGTGCTGGAGCACCTCTCCGACCGCGGTCGGCAGGCGAAGGTTCTCGTCCTCAGACACGTCTCCGACGCATACTGGGGCCCCGTCGGCGTCTGGCAGGTCCGCGAGGCCGTCAGGAACGCCTTCGAGGGGGAGTTCGGGGAAGCGGAGACGTTCGGTGAGGCCGTCCGCGGGGTCGCGGACCACCTCCCGGTCCCCCTCTCGCGACTCCGGCGCAAGTCGACGATGGCCGCGGGGCTGCAGACGAACATCGCGGACTTCCTCGGCTGACCCAGCCCGCGTCTCCCGGAACGGCCCCGCTCACCGCGTCAGCTTCGCGAGCAGTTCGTACCCCTTGTCGCGTACCGCGTCGGGGAGGAACCGCGCCAGCACGCCGACCCGGGCGGCCGTCCCGGGCTGGACCCGTGCGGGCGGCTTCGTGGCGCTCGCCGCGTTGAGGATCTCGGCCGCGACGAGTTCGGGCTCGACGGAGCCCGGGCCGTCCCCGCCGATCAGCTGCGCGTCGTCGAAGACATCGTAGAGGTCCTCGTACGCGCCGGACCGGTCCACCCCGTCCTCGTCGTCCTCAGCCTCACGCTCCGCGCGGTCACTGAACTTCGTCCGAACCGGACCGGGCTCGACGACGACCACGTCGATGCCGTACTCGGATACCTCGCCGCGCAGCGCGTCGGACATCGCCTCGACCGCGAACTTCGAACCGCTGTAGACGCCCCCGCCGGGGAACGCGACGCGTCCGGCGACCGACGAGAGGTTGACGATCGTCCCCTCGCGCTCGCGGCGCATGTGCGGGAGGACGGCCCTGATGAGCCGATGAGGACCGTACACGTTCACGTCGAACTGCTCGTGGACCTTCTCCGTCGGCACGTCCTCCAGCGGGCCGAACTGGCCGTATCCGGCGTTGTTGACCAGACAATCGATGGCCCCCTCCTCGTCGAGGATCCGGTCCACGACGCGGTCGACGTCCGCCTGGTCCGTCACGTCGAGCGTCGCGAGCTCGCAGCCCTCGTCCCCGAGCGTCTGTGCGTCCGCGGGGTTCCGTGCGGTCGCGTACACCGTCCAGCCCTCGTCGTTGAACGCCCGCGCCGTCGCGCGGCCGATACCCGAGGAACAGCCGGTGATGAGTACGGTCTTCTGCACGTTTCCGGCGTCGGGCGCGGAGGGTATAACTGTCGGGCTTCTCCATCGATCCGCGTTCCGAGGACATTAAACACAAAATTATCAGAGATAATTCGACCCATAGATCCGAACACTTAACTCAGAAAGAGAGATTATGATTCCTCGACTGAATGAGACGGTACGCGCTCGCACTGCTATTCGTGTGTCTGTTTCTCGGCGTTCCGCTCGCGGGAGCGGCCGACGCCGAAGCGCCACTGGCCGACGCCGGTCTGGACCAGTCGGTCTCACAGGGGACGACCGTGTACCTCGACGGTGGCGGATCGCACGCGCCGGACGGTGAGATCGTCGCCTACGAGTGGGAGGTTATGGCTCCGAACGGTACCACGGTCGCGACGCCGACCGGCCGAACGCCGGCCTTCGAGGCGGCCGCGATAGGGACCTACGACGTGACGCTCACCGTGACCGACGACGCGGGGCGGACGGCCAGCGACACGCTCCACGTCCGCGTCTCCGAGGGGGACCCGCCCGCGGTCGCGCTCGAGGGCCCGTCGGCGGTGTCGGTCGGCGACACCGCCGCCTTCACGGCCGCGATCGAGCCGGGCGACGCGCCCATCGACCGCGTCGTCTGGCGAGTCGACGGGGAGGTCGTCGAGACCGAGCACCGGCCGGGAGCCGAAGCCACCCTGAACCGCACCATCACCACGCTCGATCCCCGAACCGTCGACGTGACGGTTCTCGACGCCGCCGACCAGTCGGCGAGCGACGACCGGACGGTCTCGGTTACGGAGCCGGAGGAGGCGAACGACCGCTCCGGCTGGTACGGCGGTACCGCGGCGACAGAGGACCCGACGATCCACGGTCCACAGGAGGTGTTCGAGGAGGAACCGCTCACTGCGACGTATTCGGTCGACTCCGGCGGTGGCGCGGCCGTCGCCGCGGTCACCTGGCGCGTCGACGGCGAGCCGGTCGCGACCGGCGAGACGCTCCGCCGAACGTGGGAGCCCGGCCGCCACCGGCTCTCCGCGCTCGTCGAGTACCGCGACGGGAGCAAGCGCGTGGCGACGTTCGCGGACGGGACCCGCGAGGTGGTCGCGAAGCCGCCGGTCGACCTCCGGCTCCGCGACCTCGACGGCTATGACGGGACCATCAGCGGCGCAGTCGTCGCGGAGGACGACCTGAACGCGCTCCGCTCCGTGGAGGTGTTCATCGACGGCGAACTGGTCGAGCGCGCGACGCGGCGAGGCGTCCGGCGCCACGAGTCGGAGTTCCGCGCGGACGGGCTCCAGGACAACACCGAATACGAGGTGACCGCGGTCGCGACCGACACCTACGGGCAAACCGTTCGCGTCACGGAGACCGTCGAAGTCGCCGGCATCCCGCATATCGAGTCGATCGAGGTCCTGAACACGCCGGTCGACTCCTACCACGAGCGAATCGACCCCGAACGCTACACCGCGACGATGAAGGTGACCGTGGACCTGAACGGCTACCCGATTGAGGGGGTCGGGATGGAGACCAGATACCAAAGAGAAAATGAGAAAGAATTGAATGTCGATACAAAAGAAATATCGAATGAAACCCTCGTTAAGACCATCAACGTCGCCTACACATCACCATATCTCTACCAGGTCGAGGAGGAGCTTCTGCTCCTTGATCGGCGGCAGAATCTCGTCGTCGATAATGATGTGACATACATTGACGTCGTCGAAAGTAAACCCGAAGCAAGGTTGAATGTCCACGTTGAGCACGAAAAGAACAACCACGTTCCCCGGATCGTAATCGACGCTAGTGATTCATTCGACCCGGACGGGACGGAACTCGCATTCACGTGGTTACCTGACCTCGTCGAGGAAAGCCCCGTATTCTCATCTAGCGTAAAAAACGTCAAAAGCACGATCACCCTCTCGATCACTGACGGACACGACCAAGAGGTCAGAAAAACGACGACGCTGGACGAGTACTATTCGCCGACAATCGACCTGATTACGCACAGTCAAACGGAGTACGATCCCTACGAGACACTCGGTCTGAGCTTCAAAACAGAACAATTCTATTTGAAGGAAGAGAACTTCGAAAAAGCGGACGTTCGATTTGAACTGATCAATGGCCCTGGTCAGGTCGAGACGACAAAAGACCCGGCAGAACAGGAAAACCGCTGGATCGGGGACATCGAAACTACTCTGGGATCCTATCTAAACGATCCCGTTGCCCTACGCGTGTATAATGCAGAACATCCAGAGCAAACGGAACGGAGCTTCAGATTACCTCTCCCGACACTCAGCAGAACTGGAAAGTTCTATTACAACATCGACGTGACGGATTCGCGCTACGAGGTGGAATCCCCGGTGTACGACGAGGTGTCTGTCTCGTCCGAGCATCTGAAGAGCGCGAGTCAGGATCGTGGATACTCAGTAACCGAGACGAAGCAGAACACGGTCTACACGATCCAGCGCCACCACGAACAGGATGCAATTATTGAAACGAAGAGTAAAGAGTTCGATAGTTCACTCATGCGACGCCATTTCGTCCGCCGATCTGACGGGTGGCATAAGTCGGGACGAACCTCGACGAGGCGGCAAAAAGTGACGACATCGTACGAGTGGCGATCGTCGATCTCCTCTGGATACACCGGCCGGCAGCGGACGCGAACGATCCAGTCCGCGGAGTATCGGACAGAATATCAGTATCGAAGCAGGTATGGGGGGACGTACTGGTCGTCACACGCTTACAGTCCCTGGGATCGTCGGAGTGGATCTTCCCGCTCGGTCAAGGTTCGTGACCGAGTGACTGAGACGGAGTACCAGCACAAAGAAACGGAGACCACGACGGTCACCGAGTACACGTACGTGGCGAGTAAGCAGGTTGTCGTTCGACCGAGCATCTCGGAGTGGCGAGACTACATGGAGACCTCCGACCGTCTGGTGGTGGACAACCACGTCAGGAGTGATGAGTACCGAGTCGGTCGAACAACCACGTCGACCACGTGGACGTTGCGAAAACAGGTCGGAACGCGTTCGGAGACGACGGATGAAGTAGCTGATCCGGAGACGGTCACTCAGTCCGAACTAACGGTCGAAGGTGACACCGTGTACTACTCGCCCGGTACCGACGCGGTCGAAAGAAACATCCGAAAGGTCGATGTGTTCAAACAAACGATAGTCGAAGAAGGATTTGTCTCGGAGCGAGAGATGATAGAGCGCTTCAGAAACCGCGATCCGGCGGAGCGAGACGATTGCCGTGGCGCGGGATGTGGTGTGAAATGATCGACGGACGAGTGCTGCTCATCGGGATGTTACTGATCGGAACGATCGGTACAATGGCAGCACCTGGACTGGCGGATGAAGGGAACGGAGCCAACGAGGGAGGAGAGATCGTCCACTCGGAGACGATACAAACGGAACGGGGCTTCCAGATCACCGCTGACTTCTACTCGAACATGACGTTGGAGGTCTCGTCACTGAACCTCAATAGACAAACCCGGGAGGCGTCATTCGCACTTCAGGTCGTCAGAACGACGATCCGGCATGTCGGCGAGGACCTCCAACCGGGGGAAACCGGGTATTGGACCTTCGATCTCGCGGTTATGCAGGACCCCTCCGAACATCAGCAAACGGTAAAAGTCGGAACCTTCGGCCCAACCATCCAGCACACCTACAACGCCACGCCCACGGCCGCGGACGCGGACGACATGCCGCTCCCGCAGATAACGAACGTCGACCTCGTGGCGAACGGGACGGCCGCGGATCCGCGGACGGAACTCCACGTCACGGTCGAGAACCCGACTCCGCACGCGCATCGCCAGCACGTCGTCGTCTCGACGGAGGAGACCGGGAACGCGGTCGGACGGCCGGAGGCGAGGCCCAACGAGACGGGGACCGCGGTCATCGAGTTGAACGAGCCGCCGGACGCGGTCGTCCGCGGGGAAGTTCGGCTGTACACGAACGACTACTCGGACATGAACGACAGCCTCGACATGGTCGAGTTCGCGGGCGAACCCGAGGGCAACCTCACCGTGAAGAACCGGACGTACGAGCCCATTCACCCGAACTACCACTACGAACCGTCGGGAACGGGTTCGGACGACGATGACGGCGTCGGCGTCCCGGGCGGCGGGTCCCTCTCCGGGGACGCGCTGCTGGCGGCGGGGTTCCTCGGCGCCGGGACGCTCGCGATCGGCTGCATCCTCGCGGTCGGCGCACGCCGGCGATACTGACCGCATCGGAGGCGGTGACCGGAGCCAGAGCCCGACCGCCTACCGTGTCTCCGCGACCACTCGTGCCGGGGCGCCGTCGCCCTCCGCGAGCGGGAGCGGGAAAGCGTAGACGGTGAACCGGTCGGGCAGGCCGGCGAGGTTCCGCAGGTTCTCGACTATCGGCCGGTCCGCGCCGAGCAGCGCGTGGTGGGCGGGGAAGCCAGTCGGCTCGTCGCCGGGCTCGTGGTCGGTCGGCTCCGCGGGCGCGGTCGGGTCGGGACCGAACGCGTCGATACCGACACCGACGCCCGCGTCGACGCATCGCTCCGCGAACGCGGGGGTCAGAAACGGGTGGTCGCGGTAGGCGTCGGTTCCCCACGCATTGGCCCAGCCGGTGCGGACGACGAGCAGGTCGATCTCGGGGTCGAGGTCGTCGGGGAACGCGGCCGGTTCGATCCCCTCCCGGGCCTCACACGGCGTCAGGTCGAGGAGGCGCGCGTCGAACACCCACTCGCCGACCCCGCCGTCGTCGAGCGTCGCGCCGTCGGGTTCGGTGTGTCGCGGCGCGTCGACGTGGGTGCCGGCGTGGCTGCCGAGCTCGACCGAGTGAACCGAGTAACCGTCCGCCTCGTGGGTCGCGGCCGGCTCGACCGACACGTCCGGGTCGCCGGGGTAGGTCGGCGCGCCCGTCCGGAGGGGGTGCGAGAGGTCGCGGTACATGGTCGTCCATCGGCGGGGGGTCTCAAAAGTGCGGTCACGCGACGCCGCGGCAGAAAAACGGCCTCAGCACGGCCGGTGACAAAAAAGGCAGAAGCACGGCCGGTCGTAAAACCCGACTACGCCTCCACCGGTCCCAGCAGGGCCGAGAGCGCGCGTTCGACCGCCGCGGTCGCCCACTCGACCTCGCGGACGCGGACGTACTCGCGCTCGGCGTGCGCGACCGCACCGTCGCCGTCAGCGAGGTCGCCGGGGCCGAAGACGACCGTCGGGGCGGGCGCGAAGTACGAGGCTTCGGTCGCCGCGGAGAAGGGGCGAGCCTCCGCGCCGCGCTCGGCGGCGGCGCCCGCGGGCCGAGTGCCGTCGACGGCCTGCCGGAGCGTCCGAGGGAGTCGGTGGTCGGGGTCGGTGGCGAACGCCTCCAGGAACGGCGAGTCGCGCTCGGTTAGCGACACCGCGACGCCCACGGCGTCGTCGACCGCCGCGCGCACGTCCGCTTCGAGCTCGTCTCGGAACCCACCCACGGATTCGGGGGGCACGCTCCGCCGGTCGACCGTCACCGCACACCGGTCCGGCACCTGGTTCGTCGCGCCGCCGCCCTCGATGGCGGTCGGCGTGAGCTTCGGCGGGCCGAGCTGTGGGTGCGCCTCGGCGTCCGCGTCGAAGGTCCGGATCGCCGCGAGCGCGTCCTCCGCGGCCGCGACGGCGTTGACGCCCGCGAACTCGGCGGCGTGGGCGTTCTCGCCGGCGAGTTCGACCGTCCCCTCGAAGCGCCCCTTGGCGGCGGTGCAGACATCCAGCCCGGTCGGCTCCCCGACCAGAAACAGGTCGCCGTCGAGCGCGTCCGCGGTGCCCGACAGCTTCCCCGTCAGCGCCGCGGCACCGAGCGAGAGCACCTCTTCGTCGGGCGTGATCGCGAGCGTGAGCCGACCGCGGTCGACATCGGCGGACAGAAACCCTCCCACCAGCGCCGCGAGCGGTCCTTTCGCGTCGCAGGCGCCCCGCCCGCGGATCACGTCCACGCCCGCCTCGTCCTCAACGACCGCGTCACGGTCGCGCTCGAAGGGCACGTCGGGCGAGACCGTGTCGAGGTGCGTGTTCAGGACGACGTGGGGGTCGGCGTCCGCAGACTCTCCAGGGGGCGTTCGCGTGGCGAGGACGTTTCCGGCGTCGTCAACCGCGGCGTCGACGCCGTGTTCCGCGAGCGTCGCGACCAGCAGGTCTCGTGCATCCGTCACGTCCTCGTGGCACGGAAGCCGCACCATTTCGACGAGGAACGAGACGGGGTCGTAGGCCTCGGGATCGGTCGGAGGAGACGCGTCGAGGTCGGCCACGTCGACCGGTCCGACTCCGTCCGGAGGTCCGGTCATCGCGGATCGGCGGGGAGCGTCCCTTCGTACTCCACCTCGACGGGACCGGCCAGCCACGCCGGGGCGTCGTCCGGGACCGTCACTTCCAGCCGACCGCCGGGCGGGGTGGTGTGGACCTCCTCGCCGTCGACGCGGCCCGTGTGGACCGCGGCCGCGCCGATGGCCACGCCGCCGGTCCCGCAGGATCGCGTCTCGTCCTCGACGCCGCGCTCGAACGTGCGCTGCGCGAACACCGGGACCCCCTCCTCCGTCTCGCCGGCCGGCGACGCGAGGTTGACGTTCGTGCCCTCGGGGAAGATCGCCGCGTGACGGACCGGCTCCGCGACCGCCGCGAGGTCGTGTGCGTCCACGTCCTCGACGAACGCGACCGCATGCGGGACGCCCGTGTTCACGGCGGTGACGGTCAGCCCCTCGACCTCGGTCTCGATCAGCGGGCCGTCGTGCTCGACCGGGACGCGCTTGGGGTCGAACGCGGGCGTCCCCATCTCGATCTCGACGTAGTCGTCGTCCGGGCTCACGTGCGCGTGTCTGGTCCCCGCCTGCGTGTCGATCATGAACTCCGTCTCGCCGGTGCGCTCCTGGGCCCACGCGGCCGCACACCGCGCGCCGTTGCCGCACATCGAGGCGGTCGAGCCGTCCGGCTGGACCAGCGTCATCACGACGCGAGCCGGGGAGTAGCGCTCGGTCACGTCCAGAAAGAGCACGCCATCGGCGCCCCGACGCCCGGTCGCTGCGCTCGTGCCGCCGTTCCGCGACGACTCCCCGACGCTCACGCCCGTCTCGCGGTCGCAGTGCGTGCGAGCGAAGGCGGCCCGGTCCGGGACCGGATCGGTGGCGTCGACGACGAGGAAGTCGTTGCCCGTGCCGTGGTACTTCGTGAACTCCACGGCGCTCGTCGCGCGGCTCACGCCTCCACCTCCGTCAGGTCAGCGAGCGTCTCGCGGCGGCGGACGACGCGGGCGTCGGCGTCCGGTTCGGCGTCGCTCGCGTCCCCGCCGTTCGCGTCTTCCCCTCCGAGCGCGACCTCCGCGGGCCGCGGCCGGGAGTTGTACTGATTCGCCATCTCGTAGCCGTACGCGCCCGCAATGCCCAGCGCCAGCAGGTCGTCGCGCTCGGGCTCCGGGAGCGGTCGGTTCTCGCAGAACACGTCGGCGCTCTCGCAGATCGGGCCGGTGACGGTGACGCCGACCGTCTCGCGGTCCATTGGGTCCGCGTCGGCCGCCGCCGACGATCCTCCGCCGAGGTTGCGGATGGGATGGTAGGCGTCGTACATCGCCGGGCGGAGCAGGTCGGTCATGCCGGCGTCAACGCCCGCGACGACCGTCTCCGGCGTCGGCTTCACCGTGTTGACGCGCGTCAGCAGGACGCCCGCGTCCGCGACGACGTAGCGACCGGGCTCGACCGCGAGGCCGGCGGTTTCGCCCTCGCCGGAACCGCCCCCCGCGGCGGGCGGTCGGGGGACCTCGCCGAGCGCCTCGCGGGTCGCGGCCGCCACCGCGTCCAGGTCCAGCGCCGGCGCGTCCTCCTCGTAGGGGACGCCGAAGCCGCCGCCGACATCGACGTACTCCAGGTCGACGGGGGCGGCCGCGTCGCCGGTCCCGTCGGCGTCGTCCGCGCTCGGCGCGGTCAGCGTCCGCGCCAGCTCCCCCATCCGAGAGACGAGTTCGCGGTGGCTGTCGAGTTGGCTCGGGTCGATACCGGAGCCGGCGTGGGCGTGGATGCCCACGACCTCGAACCGCTCCGTCGCGTCGCGGACGACCTCCGCCGCGCGGTCGTACGGGACGCCGAACTTCGCGTTCGCGCCGGTGCGGACCTTCTCGTGGTGGCCCGCGCCGACGCCCGGGTTGACGCGGACGCAGACGCGGCCGTCGTACCCGCGCTCCGCGAGGCGGTCGAGGGTGTCGACCGCGCCCGCGGTGACCGTCAGGTCGGGGTTGTCGGTCCACGCCTCGTCGACGACGTAGTCGAGGTCGCGGGCCGGCGGGTTGACCGCGGTGTAGTGGAGCCGGTCGCCCGCGAAGCCGGCCGCGAGCGCGCGGTGGAGCTCCCCGGCGGAGGCGCACTCGGCGTCGAGGCCCGCCTCGCGGACCGTCTCGAGGACGGCCCGTCCAGTGTGGGCCTTCACGGCGTAGCGAACGTCCGCGTCGGGAAACGCGGCGCGAAGCCGCGCGCAGTTCTCCCGCACGCGGTCGAGGTCGATGGCGTACAGCGGCGTGTCGTGCGTCGCGGCGAGGTCGCGGAGCCGGTCCGCGTCCCAGTCCGCGACTCGACGTACGTCGGGGCCGAGATCGGAGGCGGGCGCGGAGGCGGCGTCCGTCGCGGCGTCCCCGGCGGTGGCGTCGCTCATTCCCGGAGCGCCTCCTCCCGCTCGGTGGCCTCGAGGGTGCGCTCCTCCACGTCGGTCGCGACGACCGCGGGCTTGTACGCGCCGCCCTCGAAGAGGTCGTGGTCGCCGACCGAGGACTCCACCATCCGGGTGAACGCGCGGCGGTCCGACGGCAGGTGGCCGTAGAGGACCTCCTCCTCCACGAGGTCGTACACCGGGATGCGCGGCGTCAGCAGGGTGTTCTCGCCGACGACGGAGTTCTCTCCCACGCGGAAGCCGGAGGTGACCCGACAGCCAGCGCCGAGCGAGACGTTGTCCTCGACGACCACGGGGGCGTCCTCGACCGGCTCGAGCACGCCGCCGATCAGCGTGTTCGCGCCGAGCTTGACGCCCTCGCCGAGCTGGGCACAGGAGCCGACCGTGTCACACGAGTCGACGAGCGTGCCGTCACCGACGTACGCGCCCATGTTGACGAACGAGGGACTCATCATGATGCAGTCGCTGCCGAGGTAGGCGCCGCGCCGGATCGCGGTTCCGTCCGGCGTGTTTCTCGTTCCGCGCTCCGCCAGATCGGCGGTGTCGCGCAGCGGGAGCACGTCGTGGTAGGTGACGCCGCCGTACTCGCGCGCCTCGGTCTGCCGGAGGCCGAAGTTGAGCAGGATGCCTCGCTTGACCCACTCGTTGGCCGTCCAGGAGGTCACGTCGTCGCCGGTCTTCTCGGCCGCGCGGACCTCGCCGGCCTCCAGCGCGTCGAGGAACGCGTCCAGCGTCGCCTCGTCGTCCGCCGTCGTGTCGGTCGCGGTCAGTCCCTGGTCGTAGCGCCGCCAGAGGTCCTCGATGTCGGTTTCGAGCGTCATGTTGTGTCGTGTGAAGGGAGTGGGTCGTTTTTACTCGTCGGTTGCGGCATCGACCGCGTCCGCGAACTCGTAGCGGCCGGAGGGCTGGTCGGCGAGCCAGACGGCCGCGTCGAGCGCGCCGATCGCGAACACGGCGCGGTCGCCCGCCCGATGGGTCAGCTCCAGCGTCTCGCGGTTGCCCGCCAGCAGCACCTCGTGCTCGCCGGTCACGTCGCCCGCTCGGCGGGCGTGGACGCCGATTTCTGTGGGGTCACGCGGCGCCTCGCCCTCGCGACCGTGTGTCCGCGCGTCGAGGTCGTCGCGCTCATCCTCGATATCGTCGAGGAGCGTCTTCGCGGTGCCGGAGGGGGCGTCGCGCTTGCCGTTGTGATGCGTCTCGGTCAGCTCGACATCGTAGCTCGGGACCGCACGCACCGCCTCGCGGACGGCCCGGCGGAGCGCCAGCACCCCCCGCGAGAAGTTCGACGCCTTCAACAGCGGAACCGCCTCGCTCGCCTCGCGGAGCCGTCGCGTCCCCGAGGAGTCGAAGCCCGTGGTGCCGGTGACGACCGCGACGCCCGCCTCGGCGGCCGCCTCGGCGTAGTCGGCCGCGGAGTCGGGACCGGTGAAGTCGACCAGCACGTCCGGGTCCGCGTCCGCGAGCAGTCGGTCGAGGTCCTCGGCAGGGTCGACCGCCACGCCCGCGATCGGCTCCGTCTCGGAGCGGTTCACCGCGAGGACGACGCGCACGTCCGCGCGCTCGGTCGCCGCCTCGATCACCTCGCCGCCCATTCGTCCGCCCGCGCCGGTGACGGCGATGCGGACCGGTTCGGCGTCGTCCGCACCGTCAGCGTCGCCCGCGTCCGAGCCGCGCCCGCTCATCGCGTCGCCTCCGCGACGTCCGGTTCGCCGCCCTCGTACTCCGCGAGCAGGTCGGCCAGTTCCTCGCGGTGCTCCTCCGAGAGCCGCGTGAGCGGCGGGCGGACTCTCGGCGAGCCCATCCCGCGGAGGTGCATCGCCTCCTTCACCGGAATGGGGTTCGTCTCCGTGAACAGCGCGCGCGTCAGCGGCCCGAGCTCGTGGTGGAGCTCGCGGGCGCGATCGTAGTCGCCCGCCAGCGCTGCGCCGACCATCGCGCAGGTGCGCTCCGGTTCGACGTTGGCGACGACGCTGATGGTGCCGCGGCCGCCGACCGAGAGGATGGGGAGGGTGAGCCCGTCGTCGCCCGAGAGGACCGAGAACTCCTTCTCTCGCGTGCGCTCGACGACCTCGGAGATCAGGTTGAGGTCGCCGGAGGCCGCCTTGTAGCCCGCGACGTTGGGGTGGTCGGCGAGTTCGACGGTCACGTCCGCGGGGATGGACTGCCCCGTCCGCGAGGGGACGTTGTAGACGATCTGCGGGAGGTCCACCGCGTCAGCCACCGTGCGGTAGTGTTCGAGGAAGCCCGCGGGTTCGGGCTTGTTGTAGTACGGCGAGATGAGCAGGAGTCCGTCCGCGCCGGCATCGGCCGCGCGCTGGGAGAGCGAGAGCGCCTCCGCGGTGTTGTTCGATCCGGTGCCGGCGATGACGGGCACGTCCTCGACCGCGGCCGCGACGGTCTCGATCACCTCGACGTGTTCGTCGTGGGTCATCGTCGCCGATTCGCCGGTGGAGCCGACGGGAACGAGTCCGTCGACGCCCGCCGCTTCGAGGTACTGCGCGTTGGCCGCAAGCTGGTCGTGGTCGATGCCGTCGTCCGTGAACGGCGTCGTCATCGCGGGGAAGACGCCGTCGAGCGTGATGTCGGTCATGGGGTGTGTCGGTGTGTGTCGTGTGGGGTCCCGCGGATGGTGCCGCGGGTGGGTGTCGACTGTCGGGTGTCGGTCGCGAGTCGGAACGAAGCACGCGCACGAGCGCGTCCGGGTGCTGCCCGGTGCCGGGGGTCGTCCGTGACGGGGTCGCCACTCCCGCCTGCGGACGCGTCACGCGCGTTTTTTCGAGAAGAGCCGCGCCGCTTCGGGAGCCGCGGAGCAGGTCGTGGACGCGGTCTGTGTCACGTTCGCCCGTGCGGCCGAGAGCGTCTTATACGTTGCGTCCGCGGCCGAACTACTTCGGCAGGGAGGGCCGCGGCGGGTGTCGGGGTCCTCCCTCGGAGGTCGTGGACCGGCCTCGCCGTCCGGGATCAGGTGACGCCGTCGCCGGTCGGGTCGAACGCCTCGTGAGCGTCGTCCGTGAGTATCGCTTCGAGGGTGGCGACGACCTCCACCACGTCCCCGAAGCTCGTGTAAAGCGGCGCGGGACAGACCCGAACCACGTTCGGCGGCCGGAAGTCGACCACGACGCCGCGGTCCTTCAGCGCGAGGCTCAGCTGCTCCGCGTCGGTGTGTTCCAGCGCGAGGTGACCGCCGCGGGCGTCGTGGTCGCGGGGAGTTCCAACCGATACCGCCGGCAGCCGCGCGTCCACGAGCGCGGCGAGGAAGTCCGTCAGCGCCAGCGACTTCGCGCGGACGCAGTCGATCCCCGCCTCCCGGACGACTTTGAGCGCACCGTCCAGCGGCGCCGTCGCGAGGATCGGCGGCGTCCCGATCTGCCACGCGCCGGCGGAGTCGGCGGGCGTGTAGGTCATGTTCATCTCGAACTGAGTCGCCTTCTCGTGACCCCACCACCCCGCCAGCGCCGGGGTGAGGCCGTGGTGACGCTCGGCGACGTAGAGCCCGGCGATGGATCCGGGACCGGCGTTGAGGTACTTGTAGGTGCACCACGTCGCGAAGTCGACGCCCGCCGCCGAGAACTCGTGGGGAACGACGCCCGCGGTGTGAGCCGCGTCGAAGCCGGCGTAAGCGCCGTGGGAGTGGGCCGCCGCCGCGATCCGCGACACGTCGAACAGCTGTCCGGAGCGGTAGAGCGCGGTCGGCATGTAGACGATCCCCACGTCGTCGTGTCGCTCCAGCGCCGCCTCCACGTCCGCGGGGTCGATCGTGCGCCCGTCGCGGCTCTCCACGACGCGGCACTTCTCGTCGGGGTCGATCCCTCGAGTCCGCAGGGCCGCGCGGACCGCGTAGTGGTCCGAGGGGAAGTCGAGCTCGTTGACCAGCACCGCGGGCGCGGGGCGGGCGGCGTCGCCTCCGCCGACCGCGTCTCCGCCGACCGCGTCCCCGGAACCCGATCCCCACGTCCCATCCGCGGCCGCGTGGCCCTCGATATCGGGGCCGTTCCCGGCCAGCAGCTCGTCCAGAAACGTCCCGACGAGCGTGTGGACGTTGACGGTGATCGAGTTGCCGACGACGACCTCCTCGGGTGCGGCGCCCACGAGCGGCGCCATCGCGTCGCCGACGCGCTCGGCGTACTCGAACCACGGCGGCTCGGCGTCGGTCCAGCCGCCGATCAACAGCTCCCGCCACTCGTCGACGACGCGGTCGAGGCTCGCCAGCGCGGCGTCGGCGGCCGGCCCCAGCGAGTTGCCGTCCATGTACAGCGCGTCCTCCGGAAGGTGAAACCGGTCCGCGAACCCCGCGAGCGGGTCGGCCGCGTCCAACTCGCGCGCGGTCGCGGCCGGCTCCGGTCCCGGATCCGCCGCGCCGGCGTACGGATGATCGGGTGCGCGGTCACCCGCGGTCGTCTCCGGTCCGTCCGCGCTCGGCTCCGAATCGTCCATGCGCGAGGGGGCGGTCGCGGGACATTAGGGGTTCCGGAGGCGGTCGTCGGTCCTTATAAGCCGGCGGCGGACGGAGTCCTCCCCATGTCCGAGAACCTCGACGACGCGGTCGAGACGTTTCTGACCGAGTACGAGCGCGCGAAGGAGGAGTACGATCAAGGGTACGCCGACGCGGACGCCACGCTCGAACTGGTGGAGACCCACGTCGCGACGCTGCGCGAGGCGGTCGAGGAGCGCGAAGACGGGGCGTAGTTCTCGTCGACCACGCCGCGTCGCGACCCGCGGTCATTTATGAGCGCCCCCGTGCAAGCGCGGGTATGGTCTCGGAGCTGTTCGACCCCGACGCGTGGGAGGAAGTGACCGACGAGTTCGACGACGTGACCTACCACCGCGGGGTCGACGTCCCCGCCGTCCGCATCGCCTTCGACCGCCCTGACGTGCGCAACGCCTTCCGGCCCGGCACCGTCGACGAGCTGTACGCCGCGCTCGACCACGCCCGCAAGCAGGCGGACGTGGGCTGCGTCCTCCTGACCGGCAACGGCCCCTCGGAGAAGGACGGCGGCTGGGCCTTCTGCGCCGGCGGCGACCAGTCCGTCCGCGGCGGCTCCGGGTACGAGTACCGCGACGACGACGAGGCGGGCGACGAGGACGACGAACTGGTCCGCCAAGCGCGCGCCGGCCGGCTCCACATCCTCGAAGTCCAGCGGCTGATCCGCTTCATGCCCAAGCCCGTGGTCGCGGTCGTCCCCGGCTGGGCGGTCGGCGGCGGCCACTCGCTGCACGTCGTCTGTGACCTCACGCTCGCGAGCGACGAGCACGCGAAGTTCCTCCAGACGGACCCCGACGTGGCCTCCTTCGACGGCGGCTTCGGCTCCGCGTACCTCGCCAAGCAGGTCGGACAGAAGAAGGCCCGCGAGGTGTTCTTCCGCGGCAAGACCTACTCCGCCGAGGAGGCGGTCGACATGGGCATGGCCAACGAGGCGATCCCCCACGAGGAGCTGGAGGACGTGGCCCTGGAGTGGGTCGACGAGATGACGAGCAAGTCCCCGACCGCGATGCGGATGCTGAAGTACGCGTTCAACATGACCGACGACGGCATGGTCGGCCAGCAGGTGTTCGCCGGCGAGGCCACGCGCCTCGCGTACATGACCGAGGAGGCCCAGGAGGGCCGCGACGCCTTCCTCGAGAAGCGGGACCCCGAGTTCGACGACTACCCCTGGCACTACTGAACCTCGACCTTTTTCTGCGTCGGGTTCGCGCGGCGCAGAGCGCCGCGCTCACCGCTCCTTGAAAAATGTCGATCAAAAAGGGGCCGCGGTCGGCGCTGCGGGCGCTGCGCGCCCTCGCGCCGCCGCGGTACAAAAATCTCGACAGAAACAGCACCGCCACAGCACCGCAACCGCCACACCGCCACAGCACCGCAACCGCCACACCGCCACAGCACCGCAACCGCCACACCGCCACAGCACCGCAACCGCCACACCGCCACAGCACCGCATCGTGACCGGAGAGGGTGCCTCGCAGGCTGCCACCGGTTTTTCCCCGCACCGTGCGCGTACGATTGTGTCACACACTTATGCTGGCGCGCTTCGAAACGTCGGATGAATGAGCGATCAGGACGCGTCGATCCGCGTGCTCCACGTCGAGGACGACCCCGAGTTCGCGGAGATGGCGGGGGCGTTCCTCGAGCGCGAGGACGACCGGATCCGGGTGCGATCCGCGGCGGACGCCGAGGAGGCGCTGGAGCTGCTGTCCGCGTCCGCGTTCGACTGCGTCGTCTCGGACTACGAGATGCCCGGACTGAACGGCATCGAGTTGCTCCGAGCCGTCCGCGAGGACCACCCCGACCTGCCGTTCATCCTCTTCACCGGAAAGGGGTCCGAGGAGGTCGCCGGAGAGGCAATCTCCGCCGGCGTGACCGACTACCTCCAGAAGGGGACCGCGACCGAACAGTACGAACTGCTCGCGAACCGGATCGACAACGCCGTCGACGCCACGCAGGCCCGCCGTAAGCTGTCCGAGCGGACGCGCCGGCTGGAGACCCTGATCAGCAACCTCCCCGGGATGATCTACCGCTGCCGGAACGAGCCCGACTGGCCCATGATGACCGTTGGAGGCGAAGTGGAGGCGCTCACCGGCTACTCCGCGGCGACGCTGGAGCGGAACGAGGTCAAGTGGGGGACCGACGTGCTCCATCCGGACGACCGCGAGGAGATGTGGGCGGCGGTGCAGGACGCCCTCGACACGGACGGGAGCTTCGAGGTGACCTACCGGATCGTCACCGCCGATGGAGCGACCAGATGGGCCTGGGAGCGCGGACGCGGCGTCTATGACGACGGCGAACTCGTCGCGCTGGAGGGGTTCATCACCGACATCACCGACCGCAAGCGGCGCGAGGAACGCCTCCAGCGGACGACCGCCCGGCTCGAGGCGCTGTTCGAGGACTCCCCGGACATGATCGACGTCCACGACGTCGAGGGAAACATCCTCGACGCGAACCCCCGCCTCTGTCGGGAGACGGGATACGACGAGGCCGAGCTCACCGACATGACCGTTGCGGACCTCGACCGCCGGATCGACCCGGAAGACACCGACGAGATCTGGCGGGACATCCCCGTCGGCGATCGGCTGGAACTGGAGACCGTCTACGAGCGCCGCGACGGCTCGACGTTCCCGGTCGAGGTCCACGTTCGCCGGCTCGACCTCGACGGCGAGGAGCGGTTCATCGTGAACAGCCGGAACATCGCCGACCGGAAGCGCCGCGAGCGGAAGCTGGAACAGCTTCGCGAGTGGACGCGAGAGCTCAACCACACGCAGTCCACGGCGGAGACGGCGCGACTGGCGAACGAGGCCGCGGACGAGCTGATCGGCGCGACGCTGAGCGGCGTCCACCTCCTGAACGAGGCGGGAACGGTGCTCGAACCGGTCGCACTCGGCGACTCCGTTCCGGACATGTTCGAGGACCCTCCCTCCTACGATCGCGGGTCGCCGGGCGGGAGCCGCGCCGCCCTCGCCTGGGAAGCGTTCGAGGGCGAGGAATCTATCTATCTCCCCGAAGCGTCCGCCTCGCCCCGACTCGACGAGGAGACGCCCGCCGAGAGCGTGCTACTGCATCCGATCGGCGACCGCGGGCTGTTCATCATCTCCTCGCCCGAGGCGTACGCGTTCACCGAGACGGACCGCTTCCTGGTCGAGATCCTCGCGAACCACCTCGAGACCGCGCTCGAGCGCGTGACGCGGGAGGAGACGCTGCGAACCCGCGAGGACCGGCTCGGACAGCTCCACGACGCGACCCGGGACCTGATCCGGGCCGAGTCGCGGGACGCGATCGCGGACTGCGCCGTCGCCGCCGCCGAGGAGATCCTCGGGTTCTCCGCGACGGTAGTCCGGCTCTACGATCCCGAGGCGAACGGCCTAGTCCCGATCGCGGAGTCGGACTCCGTGAGCGACACGCTCCCGGAGCGTGAGGTGTTCACGCCGGAGTCGGGCAGCCTCAACTGGAAGTGCTACGAAGCGGGCACGGTCGGCGTCTACGACGACATCGAGGACGGCGTGGGGGCGGTCGACCGCGGGACCGGCCTCCGGAGCCTGATGGTCCTCCCGATCGGCGATCACGGAACGATCTCCGTGGGGGAGACGGAGCCGAACGCGTTCGACGCCACCGACGAGTTCCTCGCGCGCATCCTCGCGACCGCCACGGAGACGGCCTTCGACGAACTGGAACGCGAGCACGAACTCCGACAGCGCCGCGACGAGCTGAAGCGCCAGAACGAGCGGCTCGAGGAGTTCGCCCACGTCGTCAGCCATGACCTCCGGAACCCCCTCACGGTTGCACAGGGGCGTCTCGACCTCGCGCTCGAGGAGACCGACAACGAGCACCTCCCGCCGGTCTCGCGGGCGCTGGACCGGATGGGCGAGCTGATCGACGACCTCCTGACGCTCGCACGGAACGGGGAAGCGGTCGGGGATCCGGAGTCGGTCGACCTCGCCGCGCTCGCCGCGGGCTGCTGGGAGAACGTCGGCGAGACGAATGCGGCCGCGTGTGTCGTCGAAACCGATCGGACGGTCCGGGCCGACCGGAGCCGGCTCCAGCAGCTCCTCGAGAACCTGATGGCCAACGCGGTCGAGCACGGGGGACCCCACGTGACGGTGACGGTGGGCGACCTGCCGGACGGCTTCTACGTCGAGGACGACGGAGTCGGCGTCCCGGAGACGGACCGCGGGACGGTCTTCGAGGCGGGCCACTCCACGAGTTCCGACGGCACCGGGTTCGGCCTCTCCATCGTCCAGGGGATCGCGGAGGCCCACGACTGGGGGGTCAGGCTGGTCGAAGGCGAGAGCGGCGGCGCGCGCGTCGAGGTGACCGGGGTCGACACGGCCGGCGACGCGTAGGTCGGACCCACGGGAGTGTGCTAATCGCGTGTGGCGGCTCCGACCCTCACCGCGGGTCCCACCCGGAGAGAGGCTCCTCGTCCGCTTCCAGGTCCAGCTTCAACGCGTCAATGACGTGCGCGAGACCGGTGTACGTGCCAGCGATGACCGCGACGCCGACGACGGTGTCCGTTGGGTAGTGTTCCGCGAGCGCCGCGTGGAGCGCGTCGTCCGTCTCCCCGCGAACGACCGCACGAACGTACGCCACCAGCGCGCGCTCGTCGGCGTCAAGCCCCGCGTCCGCGAGCGCGTCGGCGTCCGCGAGCGTCTCGGGGTCCTCGCGCGCGAACGCGGTGACGGCGTAGATGGCCTCGTCGTCGATCCCCGCGTCGCGGGCGATGTTGACGTGCTGGTGCCACTCGTACCGGCTCCCGACCGCGGCCGCGCTCGCGAGGATGACGAGCTCGCGCTCGCGCTCGGTGAGTCCCGTCTCCGACCAGAGCGCCTCGAGATGGCCCCTGAAGCCCACGAGGACGGCGGGCGCGTTGCCCAGCGCGCGGTAGAGGTTCAGGGGCTTCCCCTGCAGGCGGGAGTTCAGCAGGTCGCGGTGCTCCGCGGGCACGTCCGCGGGGTCGACGTAGGGTACGCGAGCCATGCCGGCGATACGGCGGCCCCGATGGTAACCTTAAGGGGGCACTCGGGCCAACCACCGCCAATGAGCACTGAGGTGTCGCGGACGCGGGCGTGGGTCATGGCGGCCCGCCCGCAGACGCTCCCCGCGGCGGCCGCGCCGGTCGCGGTCGGCGTCGGCCTCGCGGTCTCGGACGGCGTGTTCGCCCCGCTGCCCGCGCTGTTCGCGTTCGTGGGGGCCGCGCTGATCCAGGTCGGGACGAACTTCGCGAACGACTACTACGACGCCGTGCAGGGCGCGGACACCGAGGACCGGGAGGGGTTCACCCGCGTCACGGCCGCGGGGATCATCGAGCCGCCGGCGGTGAAGCGGGCGATGTGGCTGACGTTCGCGGCCGCGATCCTCGTGGGGACCTACCTCGTCTACGTCGGCGGAATCCCGATCCTCGTGATCGGCCTCCTGTCGGTCGCCGCGGGCGTCGCATACACCGGCGGTCCCTACCCCCTCGGCTACCACGGCCTCGGGGACCTGTTCGTCTTCGTCTTCTTCGGCGTCGTCGCGGTGACGGGCACCTACTACGTGCAGGCGGCGGCTCTCCTCGCCGGCCCGTTCCCCACCGGGATCCCTGAGGGGACCGTCACCCTCGCGGCGGTCGTCGCCAGCCTCCCGGTCGCGGCGATCTCCACGAACATCCTCGTGGTGAACAACGTGCGCGACCTGGAGGAGGACGCCGAGACCGGCAAGCGGACGCTCGCGGTCCGGTTCGGTTACCGCTTCTCCCGCGCCCAGTTCCTCGCCCTGCTCGCGCTCGCGTACCTGACGCCCGTCTGGTTCATACTCCGGGACGGCTACGACCTCCCGGTGCTCGCACCGCTTCTCACGCTCCCGCTCGCGGCGAGCGTGAGCCGGACGGTCCTGACCGAGACGGGCGGCGAGGCGCTCAACCCGGCGCTGGAGGCGACCGGAAAGCTGCTCGCGGCTTACGCGGGCCTGTTCGCGGTCGGGCTGGCGGTGTGAGGTGATCGCCTGATCATGCACGCACGGCGCTTCTCGCTTCCGCTCGCACGTCCGCTCGGGACCGCCCGGGGTGAGATCGCGGAGCGCGAGGGGTTCGTCGTCGGCGTCGAGCCGGAGGCGGACGCGGTCCCGTCCCGCGGCGTGGGCGAGGCGACGCCGCTCCCGGGATGGACCGAGTCGCTCGCGGCGTGCGAGCGTGCGCTGGAGGCCGCGGCCGAGCGGGCGAGCCCGGACGCGAGCCCGCCCGACCTCGACGCCGAGCGCTTTTCGGACGCGCCCGCGGCGCGTCACGCGGTATCGCTCGCACGCCTCGACGCCGACGCGCGGGCGGCAGGTGAGTCCCTCGCCGACCGCCTCGCCGCGAGTCAGGGCCTGCCCGCACCCACGGACGCGGTCCCGGTCAACGCCACCGTCGGTGACAGCGACCCGGCGACGACCGCGGCCGCGGCCCGCGAGGCGG
This sequence comes from Haloparvum sedimenti, assembly GCF_001462205.1. Taxonomy (GTDB): domain Archaea; phylum Halobacteriota; class Halobacteria; order Halobacteriales; family Haloferacaceae; genus Haloparvum; species Haloparvum sedimenti. The sequence goes on along the minus strand of NZ_LKIR01000062.1, from coordinate 21,230 downwards.
TCGAGGCGGGGTTCCGAACGGTGAAGGTGAAAGTCGGCGCTCGCGACCTCGGTGCGGATCTCGAACGCCTGCGCGCCGTCAGAAAGACGGTCGACGACGCCGCGGAGACCGCGGGCGAGGCCGTTCCTCCTCGCGTCGCCCTCCGTGCCGACGCCAACGGCGCATGGGACCGAGAGACGGCGGAACGCGCGCTCGCGGCGACCGCCGCTCCCGAGATCGACCTCGCGTCCGTCGAGCAACCCCTCCCGCCGGAAGACCTCGCCGGGCACGCTGCGCTCCGGGAGGGGTTCGACGTGGGCGTCGCGCTCGACGAGTCGCTGGCCGCGGCCGGTCTCGACGCGGTGCTGTCGGCGGGCGCCGCGGACGCGGTCGTGCTCAAGCCCATGGCGCTGGGAGGACCGGACCGCGCGCTGTCGGCGGCGGTCCGCGCCCGGGACGCGGGCGTCGAGCCGGTCGTCACCACGACCGTCGACGCGGTCGTCGCCAGGACCGCAGCGGTCCACGTGGCGGCCGCGATCCCCGACGTGTCCGCCTGCGGGCTCGCGACCGCGGACCTGCTCGCCGAGGACCTGGCACTTGACCCGGCGCCCGCGGCCGGCGGGGCGATCGGGGTCCCGGAGGACCCGGGCGTCGCCGGCGAGGCGTTCGACGACCTCGTGTTCTGAACGGGCGCGACGGAGGCCGGGAACGGAACTCGCCGACGGAATACCGCCGACAGAAATCCACCACCGAATACCGCCGACAGAAATCCACCACCGAATACCGCCGACAGAAATCTGTCGTCTCGGGTGCTCGACTACTCGGCCTCGTACTCCTCGTCCACGACGTGTACGGCGCCGCGCATTCCGCTCGCCTGATGGGGGGTACAGACGTACCGGTAGACGCCCGTCTCCTCGAAGGTGTGCTCGAAGGTGCTGCCGGAGTCGCGGTAGGAGTCGGACTCGAAGACGCCGTTCTCCTCGGTCACGTCGTGGGTGCCGCCCTCGCCGGTCCACTCCCAGACGACCCGGGTTCCGGTTCGGACCCGGACCGCTGGCGGTGCGAACGCCAGCCCGCCGGCCGCGCCGACCGCGATCCGGATGGCGTCCTGCCCCAGCACGTTCTCGGTGCCATCGAAGTTCCCGACGCCCGAGAACCAGTCGCCGTACAGCTCCTCGGCCTCGTCGTCTCCGCCGTCCGAACCGCCCAGACAGCCCGCGGTCGCGACCGCGCCGAGACCGGCCGCACCCGCGAGCACCCGCCGTCGCGTCGTCTCGTCCATGGTCGGTCTTGGTGGAGGGGACGGTAAAGCACCGCGCTCCGCCGGCGGGAAACGGCTATATGCCGGCCGCGAAAGGTCCGGACCATGACCGAACTCGACATCGACACGGTGCGGCTGGAGCGTGAGGGCGGGATCGCCCGGGTCGTACTGACCGCGCCCGAGCGCCGGAACGCCCTGAGCGTGGACATGGCCCGCGGGATCGTCGACGCGGTGAACGCCGTGGAGGGGTCCGACGCGCGCGTCGTCGTGCTGGAGGGCGAGGGGGCGGCCTTCTGTGCCGGCGGCGACGTGTCGATGATGGTCGACCGCCACGAGGGCGACGAGCCGCTGGAGGACGCGGTCCGCCACGTCGTCCGCGACACCGGCCGGGCGGTCCGGCGCGTCGCGGAGTGTGAGTTCCCCACCGTCGCGAAGGTCGACGGCCCCGCGTTCGGCGCGGGCGGAAATCTCGCGATCGCCTGCGACATCCAGCTCCTCTCCGAATCCGCGTCGATCGGCTTCGGGTTCAGAAACGTCGGCCTCGCGGTCGACTCGGGCACCTCGTACCTCCTGCCGCGGCTCGTCGGCGACAACGTCGCCCGGGAGCTCGTCTTCACCGGCGAACTCGTCGCCGGCGAACGCGCGCTCGACCTGGGGCTCGCGAACCACGTCTATCCCGACGACGAGTTCGAGACGGAGGCGGAGGCCTTCGTCGCGGAGATCGCCGAGGGACCGAGCGTCGCCCTCCGCACCTCGAAGCGCCTGCTCAGACACGGGCCGGACGGGAGCCTCGACGCCGCCATCGAGAACGAGGCCGCCGCACAGGCGGCGGTACTCGACTCCGACGACCACGCCGAGGGCATCGCGGCGTTCGTCGAGCAGCGGGAGCCCGAGTTCGAGGGGCGCTAAGGGGCTCGCGAGCGGGCGGCGTCGGAGAGCCGACGGGGCCGGATTTTTGAGGCCGGAGGCCACACGCTTCCCCGATGGCAGCCAGACCGCCGACCGGGGGTACCGAGGAACCGGACGCGATCGAGTTCGGGATCGCGGCGCTGGACGCCCGCCTCGACGAGACGGACCTCCAGTTCCCCGCGACGGCCGAGGAGGTCCGCGCCGCGGTCAGGAACGCGGAGGTCCCGTACGACGCGTCGGGGCACACCCTCACGCTCGACGCGGCGCTCGCGGAGGCCGACGCCGACCGGTTCGAGACGCGGACCGAACTGCTCGACGAACTGCATCCCGTCTTCGAGCGCCGGCGCCGGCAGGGCGGTGGTCCGATCGCGCGGCTGCGGGACCTGCTGCCGTTTTGAGGGCGCGGTTCACGAAGCGACCGGCCACGGCGTGTTCGCGTCCCGTTCCGTCGAGCAACACTCTTGAGGCCCGGCGCGGTTTCCTCGCGTATGCAGATCAACGTCGTCGGGAGCGGCTACGTCGGGACGACGCTCGCGGCCTGCCTGGCCGAGATGGGCCACGACGTGACCGCGATCGACATCGACGAGGCGGTCGTCGCGGCGATCAACGACGGCAGCGCGCCGATCCACGAGCCCGGACTCGACGAGCTGCTGGCGGAACACGTCGGCGACCGCCTGCGCGCGACGACGTCCTACGACGACCTCGCCGCGGCCGAGGTGACGTTCCTCGCCATCGGCACGCCTTCGCGCGCGGACGGCAGTATCGATCTGGGAGGGCTGACCGCGGCCGGGGAGATGGTCGGCGAGGCGCTCGCGAGGCTCGGTCCCGACGAGCGCCACCTCGTCGTCGTCAAGAGCACCGTCACGCCGCCCGGCGTCGAGGAAGTCCGCGAGGCCGTCCTCGCGGGCGCGGGCGAGGCCGCCGACCGCGTCGGCGTCGCGACGAACCCCGAGTTCCTGCGTGAGGGGACCGCCGTCGAGGACTTCCAGCAGCCGGACAAGGTCGTCTTCGGGACGGACGGCACCTGGGCGCTGGAGCGGTTGGAGGCGGTCTACGAGCCGCTTATCGCGAGCGAGGACCCCGACGTGGTCCGAACCGACCCGAAGACGGCCGTGCTGATCAAGTACGCCAACAACGCCTTCCTCGCGGCGAAGGTGTCGCTGGCGAACGACCTCGGCAACGTCTGCAAGGAGTTCGGCGTCGACGCCTACGAGGTGATGGACGCCGTCGGCCTCGACGACCGCATCGGGTCGCGGTTCCTCCGGTCGGGAGTCGGCTGGGGCGGAAGCTGCTTCCCGAAGGACGTGGCGGCCATCACGGCGGCCGCGAAGGCGGCCGGCTACGACCCCGCGATGTTGGAGGCCGCGACCGCGGTGAACGACCGCCAGCCGGAGCGCCTGCTCGACCTGCTGGACGACCACGTCGACGTGAGCGGGCGACGCGTCGCGGTGCTCGGACTCGCGTTCAAGCCCGGCACCGACGACGTGCGGAACTCGCGGGCGATCCCCGTCATCGAGGGCCTGCTCGCCCGCGGTGCGGAGGTGGTCGCCTACGACCCCGTCGCGACCGCGAACATGCGCGAGCGGTTCTCGGACGGCGAGGTCTCCTACGCCGACTCCGCCGCGGCGGCGCTCGAGGACGCCGCCGGCGCGGTCGTCGTCACCGACTGGGACGAGTTCGCCGCCCTCGACGACGAGTTCGACGCTATGGCCGAGTCCGTCGTCGTCGACGGCCGCCGGATCGTCGAGCGCCGCGACGGCATCACCTACGAGGGGCTGACGTGGTAGCGTGATTCGGGACTGATCGATGCGGGGACCGCGGTGATCGTGACGGCGAGCCCCGTCAGCGGTCGCTGCGTCGTGACCGAGGTGGGGCCGCGTTGAACGTTCCAGCCGACTTCCCCTGCGACGTGTCTGGGTTTTCTGTGACTGCTGCTGGTCCTGCTGCTCGGGCTGGAGACTTCCCGAAAGCCCCAGCCGGCTCTCCCTCATACGCTGCCGTGTTCATTCCTGATCCTGCTGCTTGAGACAGCACCACCCAGAAAGCCCCAGTCGGCTCGACCGACCGCGCCTCGCTGCGCTCCTCGCTCTCCGCAACGCCCGCTGCGGTGCTTACGTCGTCGGGGCCGGATCGAGCCGACTGCCCCTTTCAGTCCCACCCGGCACCGCAACCGCACCGCAGGCCTCGCACCTCCCCAGCCTCGGCGGCGGCGCGGCCGCGAACCGCAACGCACAGCAGGCGGCCGCGCCACCGCCTCCCTCGCGCGGTCGCGGCGACACGCTTCGCGGTCGCCGCGGCGCGCGCCGACCGCACAGCACCGCTCCGCAACTGCCTGGAACTGCCTGCAACCCCACAATCACCGCCATGGCACCGTAACCGCCCGCAACCGCCACAGCAGGGGAGCCGCAGTTCCGTCCGAGTCCGCCCGGGCCACCGTGCGCGCACGACCGCGGCCGCCCGCTTGCACGGAGTGCAACGCCTAAATGCCCGCGTCCCAACGACGAGGTAATGAACGGCAACCGGTTCGGTCGCCTCTTTCAGGTGACCACCTACGGGGAGAGCCACGGGGACGCGATGGGCGTCACGGTGTCGGGGTGTCCCGCGGGCGTCGACCTCTCGACGGAGGCGATCCAGCGCGACCTCGACCGGCGGAAGCCGGGCCAGTCGATGATCACCACCTCGCGGGGCGAACCCGACGCGGTCGAGATCCGGTCGGGGATCCAGGACGGCTACACCACGGGCACGCCGATCGGGATGACCATCGAGAACAAGGACGCGCGCTCGGGCAAGTACGAGCCGTACGTCACCGCACCGCGGCCCTCGCACGGCGACTACACCTACTCCGCGAAGTTCGGCACGCGCAACTGGGGCGGCGGCGGCCGGTCGTCGGCGCGCGAGACGGTGAACTGGGTCGCGGCGGGCGCGGTCGCGAAGCAGGTGCTCGAACAGTCCGAGCACGACGTGGAAATCAAGGCGCACGTCAACCGCATCGGCGACGTGGAGACCGACGACGTGAGCTTCGAGCAGCTCCTGGAGGAAAGCGAGGAGAACGACGTGCGCTGTGCGGACCCCGAGGCGGCCGCGGAGATGCAGGAGCTCGCGGAGGAGTACCAGCGGCAGGGCGACTCCATCGGCGGCTCCATCTACTTCGAGGCGCGCGGCGTCCCTCGCGGGCTCGGCGCGCCGCGGTTCGACTCGTTCCCCTCGCGGCTCGGCGCGGCGCTGATGGCGGTCCCCGCGACCACCGCCTTCGAGTTCGGCCTCGGACGGGAGGCCGCGTCGGTCCCCGGCACCGAGCGCAACGAGGACTGGGAGTTCGACGACGGGGAGTCACACCCCGAGACCGCGAGCGAGGAGGGCGACCCGGTCCCGGTCGGCAACGCCCACGGCGGGCTGCAGGGCGGTATCACCACCGGCGAGCCGATCTACGGCGAGGTGACGCTGCACGCCCCCACCTCCATCCCGAGCGAGCAGACGACGGTCGACTGGGAGACGGGCGAGGAGAAGGACATTCAGGTCGTCGGCCGCCACGACCCCGTGTTGCCCCCGCGCGGGGTCCCGGTCGTCGAGGCGATGATCTACTGCACCGTCCTCGACTTCATGCTGCTCGCCGGGCGGATCAACCCGGACCGGCTGGACGGCCGACCGGGTGAGTACGACACCGACTACCACGCGGAGCGGCCGGACGGCGAGTAGGCGAGTCCCGCCCGTTCGCGCGGAGTATCCGGGAGTCCGGAAGCCGTGGCCGGCGGCGCAATTTTTGTGCAGATCGGAATCCCCCACAATCGTTCATTGTGAATCCATAGCAAGCCCTATTACGGGCGCGGCGAAACCCTGAGACACTAGGCCTACGGAGGGCCAGGCACAATATGACTACCGACGAACTCATCTGGCGAATCTCGGGGGGGTCCGGCGACGGGATCGCTTCGACCAGCCAGAACTTCGCAAAAGCCCTGATGCGGTCGGGGCTCCACGTGTTCACGCATCGGCACTATCCGTCGCGGATCCGTGGCGGCCACACCTACACGGAGATCCGCGCGTCCGCGGACGAGGTGAAGTCCCGCGGCGACGGCTACAACTTCCTCCTGGCGCTGGGCGACTCCTTCGCCCGGAACCCCTCGGAGGGTGCCGTCTACGGGAACGAGGAGATCAAGCCGCTCTCGGAGAACCTCGACGAGCTGCGCGAGGGCGGGGTCATCGTCTACGACGAGGGCCTGCTCGACGCCTCCGAGATCCCGGACTTCGAGGAGCGCGCCGAGGAGAACGACTGGCACGTCTACCCGCTCGACCTGCGGGGCCTCGCGCGAGAGCAGGGCCGCGAGGTCATGCGGAACACGGCCGGCGTCGGCGCGACCTGCGCGCTGACCGGGATGGACTTAGACCACGTCCAGGACCTCATGCGCGACGCGATGCCGGAGAAGATCCTCGAGCCGAACCTCGAGATCCTGCAGACCGCGTACGACCAGGTCCGCGAGGAGTACGACGTGGACGCCCACGACGTGTCCGTCCCGACCGGCGAGCACGAGGAGGAACAGCTCCTGATGTCCGGTTCGGACGCCATCTCCTACGGCGCCATCGACGAGGGGTGCCGGTTCATCGCCGGCTACCCCATGACGCCGTGGACCGAGGTGTTCACCATCATGACGAAGAACCTGCCCGAACTGGGTGGGATCTCCGAGCAGGTGGAAGACGAGATCGCGGCGGCCGCGCTCGCGGTCGGGGCCTCCCACGCCGGCGTGAAGGCGATGTCCGGCTCCTCGGGCGGCGGCTTCGCGCTGATGTCCGAGCCGCTCGGCCTCGCGGAGATGACCGAGACGCCGGTCGTCCTCGTGGAGGCGATGCGTGCCGGTCCCTCGACCGGGATGCCGACGAAGCCGGAGCAGTCCGACCTCGAACACGTCCTCTACACCTCGCAGGGTGACTCCCAGCGCGTCGTGCTGGCACCCGGCACAGTCGCGGAGGCGTACGAGCAGTCGCGGCTCGCGTTCCGGCTTGCCTACGAGTACCAGATCCCGACGATCCTGCTGTACGACCAGAAGCTCGGCGGCGAACTCGTCAGCGTCTCCAAGAGCCATTTCGACCGCGAGCCCAACCCGACGCTCGGGAAGACGCTCTCGGAGGACCTGCTGGCGGAGCAGCCCCACAGCGAGGACGGGAAGTTCCACCGCTTCCAGCACGAGGCGGAGGACGGCGTCTCCCCGCGGTCCGTCCCGGGCCAGAAGGGCGGCCGCTACCTCGCGACGGGCAACGAGCACGACCCGACGGGCCACATCGCGGAGAGCCCGGACAACCGCGTCGCGCAGATCGACCGCCGCACGCAGAAGCTGGAGGCGATCCGCGCGGACCTGGACACGGAGTCCACGCAGACGTATCACGGCCCCGACGAGGCCCAGTACGGCATCATGACGTTCGGCAGCCAGCAGGGAACCGTCGAGGAGGCCGTCGACCGACTCAACGAGGCCGGTCACTCGGTCAAGTCGCTCGGCGTCTCGGACATGCTTCCGTTCCCGACCGACGAGGTCGCGGAGTTCGTCGAGAGCGTCGACGAGGTGCTCGTCGTGGAGATGACCGCTTCCGGACAGTTCCGCGGGCTCGTCCAGAAGAACCTCGGCCGCTACGGAGAGCAGCTGTCGAGCCTGCTGAAGTACAACGGGAACCCCTTCGAGCCCGACGAGATCGTCGACGGGTTCGAGCGCGTCGTCGTCGACGGCGACGCGGAGATTCCCGGCAACGAGACCACCTTCGTCCCCGCGGCAGGTGACTAACCCATGAGCGCATTCTCAGCAATCGGCGAGGAGCGAGAGGTCGACCGCGACGAGTACACCCCGAGCGTGGAGCCGCAGCCCACGTGGTGTCCGGGCTGTGGCGACTTCAGCGTCCTCAAGTCGCTGAAGCAGGCGCTCCCGGAGGTCGGTCGCTCCCCCGAGGAGACGCTGCTC